>JAAZBM010000005.1 GCA_012513815.1 Candidatus Sumerlaeota bacterium
ACTCCGCGATCACATTCTTAGGTCGGTACACCATCAACGACAAACTTAGCATCCTCTTCCTTCAGATTCCAGAGAATCAAATGCAAAACTCCCTCGTGTTTCCTCAACACAAGGGAGTTTTCTTTTTACCATCTAATCAAAACCACACAAAAATCAAAGTACTTTACAAAATTCGTGGCGATGATAATGGCTATGATGTTGAGTATTGAAATGCATCACAGAACTGTCAACAATCACCGCAAAACGATTCAGAACACTCTCCCCCAAACGTGTTGCCTCAAACGCAAACGAAAAAGCAATCTCTCTGCGCGATTCGTCCGCATACAATGTCATCTATCAAACAAATGCGGACACCACACCCGATTTTTGCCCCGCAGACCAATGCGTCAGCTTCTACGGCTATGCTAAATGGAATCTTGTCACAAACGAAGAAACAGACTTCGGTGTCACCTTACGTGCATCCGGCGCCGGGTACATGATGCTTGTCGCATACTGGGATTGCGACGCAACCGACTCAAACGGCAAACAATCCACCATGGGAATCGAAGAAATTAAATTTGAGAGAATCGACAATTGGTCCTCAGTTGACGACTGGTCTCTTTTATAGAATTTGAACTCAGCGAATTAAGCAAACGGATTGGTTCAAACTCAACGAGCCAATCCGTTTGTTGATTATAGCAGCAGCATTTTTTCAAAACATCCCCTTAACTTTCCCGCCAAAGTGTTATATATTACAGTTAATGACTACACTCAGACATATCCGGAACAACATCATCAGCGCCGCAGCGGCGTTCACGCTTGCGGCGGCCACTTGCGCCACGGCACTCGCGGACGAGACATTACTCTATGTCAATATCAACAACGTCCCCACATCCGAGATGAACAATGGCATCCCAGCCAGCACCGGACTTACGTGTACATGGAATGACTGGGGCTTCCCGACTGTCACGACGCCCGAAAGTATCGGCTTCCCCAAGCGCACAACAAACGTGAATGAAAAGATGATTCGATTCCGCGATTCAAGCGCATGGAACAGGCTCTATCCAACGGCCGCACCCAACGCGACCAAATGGAATCTCAACGGCCAGCGCCTCTCTTTCTGGGGCTACGCGAAATGGGAACCGGTTATCATGACCGAGGAAGCGTTCGGCGTGGTGCTACGCGCACCATACTCGAAGACACCCAATAGCTCATGGACACGCCAAGGATACTTCTGCTTCTTCGGCTCCAAAGGCTCGTACTGGACACCCAAATCCGGCAGATTCTACCCGCGCGAGAGAACACCCTTTATCATGCGGGCAAACGCCGACGGCACATGGGACTTCATCGCGAGAAACGAAGGATACGCCATCGACCCCAAAGACGGATGGCACCTCTACTCCGCCCAGATGGTCAACAACACCATCACAATGTCTGTGGACGGAGTCGTCGTGCTCGAAGCCACCGACAGTTCCTCAGCGCGATACCAAACGGGTTTCCCCATGCTTTTTGTTTACTGGGATGACCAAGTCAACAAGGATGCCGCCGGCAACTGGACGGCTATGGGATACGAAGAAATCAAATTCGAAAAAGTCGACGCTACTCTTCTCTGATCAATCGTCGAATTCGACCCGATTAATCAGCGGGAATGGCTCAATCATCACCATCCGCGCAATCAAATTCGACGGAATCATCGAAGACCGCGTATTGCAATAGGTCGCGATGTCGTTATAATACGCCGACGCCAACGCAATCCGAGTTTCGGTATCAGACAACTCCTTCTGCAAACGCAAAAAGTTTTCGCCCGCCCTCAACTCCGGATAACACTCCGCAAGTGCCTGCAAAGCCTGCGCGGCCTCCTGCGTCTTCACGCTGTCACCCACAAAAGACTGCTGTCCCAGTGCGCGCAACTCTGACAAATTTCTCTGCACATCAGCCTCATAATCGCGTACCGCAGATACAATCCCGACAAGGGTCGGAATCAGCTCGGAGCGGCGTTTGAACTGCACCTCAAGGTGCGCAAAGCCCTCGTACACACGTTGACGTAAAACAACCAATCGATTGAAATTGATCGCAAGCCAAGCCAACACATTGAAGCACAGGAGCGACATCGTATAATCAACCGCCGACTTCATCGTAAACTCCGGCCACAAAAACATCGTGATTCCCCAAAAGCTGCCCGCCATCAGCAGTGCAATGGACTTTTTCTTTTTCAGCTGCGTCACGCTATCCATCTCGCCGCCCGCCGCGATATAATACAACGGCAACGTGTAGTGACCGCCAATCATCGGAGCGACAACATCCGTGCGTTCGCGCGCGTAACCGAAAACATAAACGGGGCTATTGACCAAAAGTGTCTGCTCCCGAAAGCGCCGCCGATGCTGCGTCCGTGAATCCTCGGCCTTCATACATTTTCCAAAATACATCTCATCATCAGGCGTTGTCTCGCGGCAATAAATCTCATCCCCCACGACTTCCGCACCCGCGCAATCTATCAGAATCTCGCCCGAATCATCCTTCAAATAAAACGGAACATAACTTTCGTGCGCAACAATCTCAACCCAAACGTTCGCGCTTGTCTTGCCGCCCGAATTCCGCGTACACAATTCCTCAACAATGGTCTTCGTCCACACACATGGCAACCCGCTCAGATTCCCCGACATCGGAGACTCGCAGACGGTGATCCCGGACAACTCGACGCGCCCCAGAAACACACCTTGCACGCGTGAAGTTGGTGTATCATCAAAAATCAATTGTTTGCGATAGCTCTGAAAATAGGCGCCCATCATCAGAACAGTGACACCCAAGCCTGCACAGCTAAAGAAGTCGAAAAGCTGATAAACAGCGGCCGCGAACAAGATGCCTGCCGTCAACAAAAACAGACAACAGCAGATAAAAACATATCGACCGATGCCATGCGGAACAATCGCGGGAAGGACAAAACGTTCGTTATCCGGAGCACTCGCGTCCATGGCCAAATGCCCTACAACCGATACAAATGGTCAGTGTATGCGCGGCGAACGGCCTCATAGTTCTCAATCGGAACAGAAGCCGTTATCGCGTTGCTCGCCGTCAGGATATGGCCGCCCAAACCCCACCGAACATCGCTACCTACGTTAAGACACGCCTGCACATGCTGATAAACATCCTTCGGCGTCCCAAAACTCAACGTATTCCCACAATCGAGATTCCCCAAAAATGTATGCGTCCGCCCAAAGCGCTCGCGCAACTTTCCCAAATCCATCCCGGCATGTTGGTCAATCTCAATGTAACCGTCGACATCGCATCCAACCAAAAAGTCATCAATCACGCTCCACAAATTTCCGTCACTCGCGTTCACTGCATAGCAACCCAGAGCATGACAAACCTCCGAAGTTTTGCGCACTTCAGGCACGATAAAATCCCGATAAGCACTCGGCGAAATCAATGGACGATTCCCCGCAAAGTCGCCGCCGACGCCAATGATTTTGCAACCTGTCTCGGCATAAAACTTCGCCAACGCGATAGCCCGACGCGTACACTGCTCAAAGTGTTGATGCGCAATCTCAGGTTCGAGCAACATTGTCTGCATCAGGTCAACATCATCCCAAACGCCATGCGTAAAAGTCGGCGCCATCATCACAATGGACAATCCGCGCCGACGCAACTCTGCCGCAACTGCCGGATAAATCTCCAACCGCGCCGCCGGTAACAAATCGCTCTCGGCCTCACGCCGTTCAACGCGAATTGCCATCCGATCCTCCGGCTCCTCCGCGTCAATCGGCGTCGGCGCCACATCATCAATCGGCTCGGACGGCACTGTGTAAATAATATCATGACCCAACGCGACGGCCAAATCAACCTGATCACAAGCCGCCTGCCGCACTGCCGCCGACCAACCAAGGTCGCTCACGGCCTGACGCCAATTCGACGGGTCTGCGACGTAAATGCGATTCAAATAATAATCCACTATCGGCGACTGCATCACATACTCAAACACCGGAGTTCGATCCGGCGACTCATGCGCAAAGGCCGCAGTCACACGCTGCAAACTATTCATCGTATTCGGAGACATTAATCCTTCTTACTGACGACGCCCTCGACGAAGCGCCCGCCCATGCGAGTGGTTGTCTTGAAAACGCCCGTCGCAACCTTGCCCGCCGTCTTACCGGCCTCCAACGTTACTTTGTTAAACTTCTTCTGGAGAACCTGTTCTGTCTCCGCCGCCGGAACAACGACCTGATGCAAAAACGCATCGTTCACCGGCTTGAACGCCTGTTTACTGCTCTTGTAAACATCACCAAACTTCCCGACCAACGAATGCACGCCCTCGGGCAGCAGCGGAGCCTCATCACGGCTTTGAGCGAAAACATCGCCGCACAGCAGCATCGCAACACAACAGAATAACGCAGTCTTCATATCGCCTGTCCCCCTACTGACAATCCTTGAACAGCAACGCCTCGCCGGCGCCAAGCACCGTCGCCACCTGCTCGCGCGTCCCGGAGCCGACATAAACGCGGCCCAGAGGTTCCGTATCGCTCAGACGCATCAACATCCAACTGCCATCTTCAAGATAGAACTTCACGCCATCAATCAGATTCACACGTGCAACCTTGATTCCGACGACTTCCGACGGAGGGTTCGCCCTCAGACCCGCGAAATTCGCACGCAGCTTATTCATATCACTGGCGTGTTTGCCAATCCGGTCATAGGCGAATGGCCCAAACTCCGCACGCAGTTCCGCGACGGCTTCCTTCATGCTCTTGCCTGTAGACGCCATCATCTCGGCCGCAAGCAGACAGCTCAAAACGCCATCGCGTTCCGGCACATGATTCTTGTACCCAAAGCCGCCGCTCTCCTCGCCACCAATCAAAATATCCTTCTTCAGCATGACTTCACAAACATTCTTGAAGCCAACGGGAACCTCATAAACCGTGCGCCCAAGCTTCCCGGCGACCTTGTCGATGGTATCCGCCATCGAGGTCGTGCGCACAACATCACCGCTATAACCACGAGTCCGAACAAGATAGCGGAACAGCAAAGGCATCAAGTCATGCAACTGCACAAACTCGCCATCCTCATCCAAAACACCAAAACGGTCAGCATCGCCATCGGTCGCCAAGCCCAGCACGGCGCCCGCGTCAGACTTCATCGCCTCGATATGTTCCGACATATTCATCGCGACCGGCTCAGGCCCGGACTTCCCGCCAAACATCGGATCCGGCTTGCCATTGAGCGTCAGCACATCAACGCCCAGTTTGCGCAAAAACGCATCAACCGTGTTGCAACCCGCGCCGAACATCGGATTAAAAATCACGCGACCCTTGAAGCGACGCAGAATGTCGACATCCACAAACTTCTCCAAGTTCGCGTAGTACTCCGGCAAAAAGTCAACCTCCGTCACCGAACCGCCCGCACTGGTCGGAATCTCATCCATCTCCGCAATCCGATGCAAATGCGCCTCAATCGCGCGCGTTTCTTCGACCATCGCGGAACCACCATAATAACTCTTGAATTTCACGCCGTTATAAGTCGGCGGATTGTGGCTCGCCGTAATCATTATTCCACCGGGCAAACCCAAATGCTTCACCGAAAAGGACAACGCCGGAGTCGGGCACGGAGCGCGGCTCAGCAAAACCTTTGCCCCGCACTTAGCCGCCTGCTCGCTTAACGCACGAGCAAACTGGGGCGATAGAAAACGCGTGTCATAACCGACCGCGATCGTCGGATTTAAAACATCCGAGGTCGTCATCTTCAAATCAACCGCACCCTCTTTGCTACTCGCTGTGGCGCAAAGCCGAGCAAAATCTTTCGCGTGCGCAACCATCGCCGCCGCAATATAGCGAACATTGTCGAAGGTGAAATCCTCCGCAATCAACGCACGCCATCCATCTGTCCCAAAACGGGGCAACTTCATACTCATTTTCTATTTTTCCCTTCGGGTTTTATCTTAAATTACCCACAAGAACTCCAACTATGCAAACACAACAAACACAACTTACATGTGACTGAAATGCCTACTCAAACGATATCCTCATCACAGAACCAAACCAAATCACGAAAGAATGGCTGATGAAGATGAACACATGGCTAAAAATAAAATGTAGAGTCTTCGAGATTGTCGAGATTGCTAAACCCGGAGACGTCGTAAGTAAGATTTTCGACATCATCATCATTGCGCTCATTCTCATCAGTGTCGTTGTTGTCATCGAGAGTACCGTCAAAGTCGACATCAAAACCGAACGGTTCTTCCAAGCACTCAACACATTCACCGTCATCGTTTTCACGCTCGAGTACGCCGCCCGAATCTGGACGGCCGACCTACTCCACCCCGACTGCACACCCGGCAAAGCACGACTCAAGTACATCTTCTCCGGCATGGCCATCATCGATCTGCTCGCGATACTGCCGTTCTACTTCCCCTACTTCATTCCGATGAACCTCATCGTCCTCAGAACGCTCAGAGTCCTCAGACTCCTCAGAGTCTTCAAATTCAACCGATACACCGACTCACTATCCACCATCGGCACGGTACTCAAAGAAAGAGGCTACCAACTTATATCATCCATTTTCGTCGTCATGGTCCTCATGGTTATCGCGTCGGTTCTCATTTACACATTCGAAAACCCGCAACAACCCGAGGTCTTCCAGAACGCATTCTCCGGAATGTGGTGGGCGGTTGCCACGCTGACCACCGTCGGATACGGCGACATCTACCCCATCACAATCGCCGGAAAAATCTTCAGCGCCATCATCGCACTACTCGGAATCGGACTCGTTGCCATCCCAACCGGTATTATCTCAGCGGGCTTCATCGAGCAAATCGAAACCAAACACGCCCAAAATGAAGAACATGGCGAGAAGTGTTATTGCCCTTACTGTGGCAAGAAAATCAAATAACAGACTTAAACTGCTAATATTACTAAATTATTTTTCTTCACACCAACAAAAAAAGCACGACCACTGCGAAAAATACTTGCATTTATTACCCAACTTAAGTATAATAGCTATTAATGGAGAAATATAGACTCCTAAATTTACGTAGCAGAAGTCATTAATCATAAGAAAGGATATTTTATCGATATGACAAAATATACAAGTTTACTCGTTGCGGCAGCATTCGCCATCACGGCAGCAGCCACCGCAGCAGACACAAAGACTGTCCTCTGTGACTTTGAGAGCACAGTAGACTACAGTGGCAACGCCGCAACTTGGGCATCCCCGGCAATACAAGACACAGTCGTCCTTGCCAAACAAGCCGGCATATCCGGCAACGGCATCAAAGTTGACTACACCTATCAGGGTGACTCAGCATGCACATACGCCGGATTCCATTCATGGGATTATCCGGTCGCGACATTTGCCACATCCGTTGATATGGCAGAGGCAGACGGCTTCTCCGTTTGGATTAAGAACGAAACAGTCAGCCCATTCAGCGTTATGTTCTACGTCAAGGATGCGGCTGGCGAAGTCATGCGCATCATGTACTCCGGCCTGCTTCCAACCGCCCATACGGACTGGACAGAGGTCATGATTCCTCTGGCGCAATCCCCAACGGATGCCACCGGTGACTTCGGACACGGCCTCCAGACCTCCATCTGGAAAAACTCCGGGCGCGCCATCGACCTTTCGAAAATCGCCGAATTCGGTATCACCGTTTACGACCGTGAAGGCGTCCAAACCGACGGTTCCTTCTCGTTCGAACTCGACGACTTCTCATTCTTTGTAGGCACCGACAACGAACAGGTCATCAAGAAGTTTGACTTTGCGACCGACAGCGCGACAGATTGGTCCTCCTTTGATGGCGGAGTTGTCTCTCAAGGCACCGGCACCATGAACCTCACAACCACCCTTGCAACATGGGTTCCCAAAGGCGCCGAAATCGAATTGCCTGAAACAATCGACTGCTCCAATCTGGCCTATGCCAAGTTTGACGTCGAAGGCGATGCCATCATGGCCGCCGTCAATCCGACTCTCGACCTGCACCTCATCGACGTGAACGACAAAGTCATGGCCTCCTTGGCTTACAACGTACTCAAAGCCGCCGATGGTGGTGTTTCCTTTGCGCCCACGCACACAGCGGGATGCCAGGATCTTACTTATTATGGCCTCAGCTGCTGGCGCTTCGGCACATATAGCGGCGATTATAATGCCAACAAAGACTTCGACGCGACCCAAGTCAAGAAAATCAGAATTGGCTACGAACCTCAACAGGTGGCAGACCCGGACGTCGTCGGACAAGAAGCCACCATCAAGATTAAGAGCATGACACTGGCCGCCACCGCCAAGATACCGGTTGGACCGCAACCTGAAGGCGCGAAAACAATCGATTGCGTCTGGACAGACCAGCCAATCGCCATGGACGGAACCGGGAGCGATGCCGCTTGGAACAAGGCCGCTTGGTCAACCGCAGCGTTCACACAACGCGGCTCAACCACAGAAGTCCCCGCTGACTTCCAGGGCAAATTCAAAACAATGTGGGATGAGACATCCATGTACTTCCTGCTTGAATTCGTCACAGGCGCCACCGATGGTAAGCACTATGGCATCAACAACAACGCCAACCAGCTTGTCTCGGCCTACTACGACGGCACCAACTTCATGAACGAATTTGATATCTTCGTATCACCCGCAGGCAACACACAAGGCTCGAGCCATTACTATCAGATTATGCCTTACTTCGAAACAGACGCCACCGGACATCAGCCCACTGCTTCCAACAATGGCTTCTTCTTCGGTGCCATCGATGCAGCAGGAAGCTGGGCCAACGTTACCTCCGCCAACATCGAAGTCAAAGCAAAAGAAGATTTGGGTGCCCAAAAAGTCACATTCGAAGTCAAAGTTCCTTATGCGGGCTTGAATGACGCAACAGCCAACGGTGGCGTTGCTCAAATGAGCAAACCCGCTGTCGGTGACACATGGTACGGCAACGTCTGCCACTGGGCCAACCAGTTTAGCGGCGACACGCCCAACACAGTGCTCGCGGTTTGGGGACAAGATCCTGCTGACCTCCAAGCATGGGGCAAAGCCTATCCCATGGGCTCCTTCAACTTCGTCTATGCTGCCGAAGTCGCAGACTGGGAACTTTTCTAAAAACAACTTTCTTCTAACGAAGAAATTGACAAAAAAAACGCTCCGGGCAAAACCGGGGCGTTTTTTAGTTATTATGTTTTTTTTTCTTGACTTCTTCAGAAACTACGGCTATACAAAATCATATAAAGGATATATGCGCATGAACAAACTTAATATTATCGCATTGGCAGCGTCCGTCCGTTTCGCTTTTGGGCAGACAAGGCGGCGGTTGCCGCCGATTTCCATTTAAGGGAATGGCACTTGCTATTATGGGGAACGACGAATAGCAAGCAAATCCAGTGAGTACCCAAACCGGAAATTCATACTTGGCAAGTAGGGCACGGCGGTACCCACTCGTGCGCTTGCTTGTTGGGGAACACGCTTATGAATTCCTGTTCCTGAGTCTTTATTTTTGTGGTAAATTCCGAGTAATTCTGTGCATCTACGGGAATTTTCAAGCCGTGTTTGGTAACGGTGATATCATCACATGGCATGACATTTCCCTCATAGGTCGAACCACGATTCATTCGTAATTTCTGGTCATCAACACCGGATGCCTCTGGATAAAGGTAATAGCCAGCCTTAGCATCAAAACGGAACATATAAGCCAGCACCTGCAAATAGTCCCGATTTCCGATGTTATTGATAGGTTTGTACTTGGCGTCTGCAATAATCCGCATCTCGCTATTACGACTGATGAAATCGGGGTAGATAAGTCCAACATTCCCATCAAACAGTCTCTGCGCACCCAGTCTCTGCGCACCCTTGCTGCCTTTATTCATTGGGTGATAGAACATATCCTCTATCAGTGAATTGATGTATTCCTCCCACAACCATGCGCCGTCAAACAGGATGCCGTATATCTGCCTCGATCCCGAACCGATTTGGTGTTTCTGATGCCGAAGGATCAAAAGGCACAGCCTCTGTAAAGCAAGATATTCTCTAAAATAAGCGCGGCGGACAGTATTCTTTTTATTCTGTTCAATGATTTTCTGCCTATCATATGGCTCATATGTCGGAGTCGCATCTATAACGAGTTTTATTTCGTCTTTCACTTTGATAAGGAGGCTGTTCCCATAAGGTTTTCTTTTAATAAATTCAATGGTATGCCTTACCAGTTCCATCAGGCTATTGTCATAGGAAAACTCTCGCTGATTATAGGCAACATCTCCGGCAAAGGGTGTATTCTTCTCAATGTGCCGTGCAACATCTATTGTTCCTTTTACATTTCCGTCATTGTATCTGCGGCGGATGTACTTTTTGAATAAGCCCTTGCGCATAGCTGCTTTCAGGTAATGTGGAAACAGGAACAGCAGAAAATTGAACAGCCGATTGTCCTGATTGGCATCAGTTTGCAAATCAACAATATTAGGAAAGTCCAGAACTTTGTCCAAAAGATACCGGAAAAAGTAATCCTCACCCTTTCCGCAAAAACGGGATTCGATAACGAGCCGCTCATCACCGCAGCCCAGAAAGCCCATTACATTCCTTGTACAATAGGTGTCATTTACGCTTTTGAGAATCATCTGATCCTGCGTAATGTCCTCTGCATTTTTTAAGATTTCCGGGAACACAAACACACCTTCACGCTCAAGCTGCTCCAAGGTTTTATCTGCTATTTTGCCTGTGAGGGTTCTGATTTGAGAAAATGACTCTTTTTTCTGTTGGGCGTTATCCTTGATCCTGAGTAGCTTCATGTACATCACCTCTGGACTGGTTCGGATAGCCGTATGCCTTCGCAAACCGCTTCATAATCTCTTCTTCATCTTTCATCCCCTGAATGTATTCTTGGAGGAGCGGTTGCAGATAATCGGTCCATAGCTGATCAAAGTCCAGTGTTTTCAGCTTGAGAAAGTAAGAAGCACCGATTTGATAATTCTTGTTCAAATCCTCAACTGCAGAAATTTCCTTATTAAGGGCAGCCATTCTTCTGATTGCCTCAGCCTCCAATTCCTCATTTTCCAGCAATGCCAGCATCTCAAGGCGCTCATCCGCCGGAAGCTCCACAAAACGGAATCGGCGACGCATAGCAAAATCAAAGCTATCCACAGAACGGTCAATATCGTTCATAGTACCGATGATATAGACATTTTCAGGGATATAAAATTTTTCATCCGGGTTGGGGTGCAGATTGGAATACTGCGTAGAAATCTCACCAGATTTTCCACGATAACCGGGGTCAATTGCAAAGAACAGTTCACCGAAAATCTTTGAAATCTCGCCGCGGTTGATTTCATCAATGATGAATATGTATTTTTTCAGTTCCTCCTGTTTTGTCCTTGCTTTTGAAGCCGTGATTTTCTTGGCTTTAATAGCTTCGTAGATGGGTAAGTCATAGGAGTACCCTTGTGAAGCAAAAGTTTTTCCAAAAAAGGTCGTAATGTCCTTTACTTTTGTAAACTCCTGTCCGGACTCCAGCATCCTTCTAACTTCATCCAGATTCAGAGCAAGCTTGTTGACAGATGCGTTTCCGGGAATGGAGACATTGATATGCCTGTCATCCACGCTGGTAATGGTAAATTCATTTTTATGTTTCGTCTTAAATGTGTCAACACCAAACTCAACGCTGGAGAAAAACTCCGTCATGGATTCTTGAACCATGATTTCCTTTTCCATTGTTTCTGGGGATTTTTGTGAATCCTCATAGTTCTTTCTGGCACGGGCGACAAACTTCTTGAAAATGCCGTCCTGCAATTCAAAGCCCATCGTCCCATCGTCGTTGACCTTCGGTCTCAGTCCTTCCACAAAATCAGAGTAGTCATAACTCGGATGGAACTGAACAAACTCCACCTGTTTTTTCAGCTCGTCAGTAAGACAACTATAGTTATCCTCATAACCATTGCTGATAATATCCGCAGCAATTTCTTTGGCGAGATAGGACTTTCCAGTGCCGGGTGCGCCTCTGAAGATCAGATTTTTGGATTCAATCAGCATAGAGGAGAAAGGATTCCGATACCCTTTGAACTGTTGGACAAGTTCTTCCTGAACAGCGGCCTCCGTTTCTGCCGCCGAGGTCTCTTTCTCATCTTTTTCTGCGGTAATGGTTAATTCGAACTTCTCCTGTTGCTTTGTCTCCATAATGAAACCCTGTCCTTCCAGAAAACTTTTTGCTTCTACGGCATTAGAGCCGTCCGTGGAAATATTCCGTTTGCCAAATGGTCAGCAACGGCTACTACATACTCGGTGGATACTTTTTTCCATCCTCAGAAACAAATACATATTTTACGCTCATATTATGTTCGGGAACTCCGTTCTCGTTGGTAAATTTCAGGGCATCAATGATATCCTGTTCCTTCAGCTTTGGTATAGCCATACTGCACCTCCTCAATTGTGTGTACACACATTATAGCATACAGCCTAGATATTTTTCAATAGGTCCGCCGAAAACTATCGCATTAAAGTGTAACTTCTCTGTGAAGCCAAGATACTGAATAATGACTTCATTAGTGCTTTCAAATCAATTCATACGGGATATGAAGTCGGGTATTATCCATTCTTGAACAACACACCACAAAGCAGAAAATGAGAAATTTTCGACCCTTAAACGCACAAAACAGACGACACCTAACCGAAGTTGAATGTCGTCTGCTTGTTTCCAATCCTGTTTGACAGATGCCGTAATCCGTAATTTTTGATGGATTACTGTCTTATGGACACTCTGCTAAACCGGGGCGTTTTTTAGTTATTATGTTTTTTTTCTTGACTTCTTCAGAAATAACGGCTATAATTAATTAAGTGATAGGGAAACCATATCAAAATCATATAAAGGATATATGCGCATGAACAAACTTAATATTATCGCATTGGCAGCTTGCGCCTTCGCGCTTGCCTCCGTTGCGGACGCAATTCCATTCGCGTCAAAAGTAGCGGCGACGAATAAAACCGTCGCGACAAACGCAAATATTGACGTAACCTACTTCCTCAATGAGGCTGCGCAAGACGTGGCCGTCAATCTTCTTGACGCAAGCGACAATGTCGCCGCAACCGCCGTTGGAACAACCGCAGCGGGCGTCAATAGCGCGACCGTCAAAGCCCCTGCTACTGCTGGTGCATACAGACTTCAGATTTCTGTCACCGGCGCCGCCGCCGAGCAAAAAGTCATCAACGCCTTTTACTCGGAATACTGGGATGAAGGAGCCAACCCCATTGCGGACGCCTGCCCCGATGCGACACGCTCCATCTATAACGGTTTCTCGCCCCGTGGCGCTCTGGCCGTGACGGATCAAGACCTTGACAACTTCGGACGCATCATGATGATTTCGGCCTTGGGCAGCGACCACTGTTGGGCCATGAACACTGACGCCGCTCTTGGATGGTGGTTCCCGACCGAAACTCAAAAAGGTAAAGACACAGCCAATGTCAAATCCGCTTCAGCGCCTGCCAGTTCCATGGTTATGAGTGCAGGTTGGATGCCCGACGGTCAAACATCACTCCAATACTCCGGACAAAATGGCAATACCAACCCTAGCGCAGGTTACGCGTTCCAAGTTGGTGGAACAGATGATACGGATATCGTCGACAAAACAAACGGTATGCTGAGTGGACTCTATGCCCGCGGCGCCACAGTATTTGACTATGGTGACAAACGCTACCTCCTTCAGGCAGCCGGTGGTAATTTCTATCGCGCCGAAATGGACAAGACAACCAACTTGCCCGATGAGGCAACCCGCATTACGTTGTTGACCGGTGCCACCTCGGCGAAAAATGCCTTTACCTATGGTGACCATGTCTATTGCGTCGACAGAACAGGCAAAAAGGTTTATCGTTTCACGACTGAACAACTCGCCAATGCTACGGAAGGAATGGCTCTTCCCACTGCGGAATGGATTGCCGACTGCGCCGCTGGCGAATCGATTACTTACGTCTGCTTCGGACCGCAAGGCGAAGTATACGCAATGAACAGAGGTAGCTCCTCCACAGATATTCTTTATCTCGGAAACGACAGCGAAGCCACCAGTTCCAAAGTCGTCGACTTAGCGGCCGACACCGTTGCCTCGCTTGCGTTCACGGTTAACGCAACCTATGGTTGCTTCGCCACTGACCCCGCCGGAAACTTCATCATCGGCGACAATGGCAAGGAAATTCTTGTCGCGCTTGCCCCCGCCAACACCGGCGGCACATTCGCGACCAAAGCGCCTCTCTCACAGAACATCACTGTTGAATCGGGCGCTGGTGTTGCGGACTGGACACTGCAGTAACTCTGTACTCCTGTTGCAAAACAAGAAATCATAACACAGAAGAACCCTTTCTCATCTCATCGAGAGAGGGTTCTTCTACTGTTATCACAAGGAAATGACCATGAGAACAAAATACATAATTCTGCTAACTGCGATGGTAGCAACATCAATGATAATGATGAATGCCTGTGACAACAAGAAACCGGCCCCCGCGCAGGAAGAACAAAAGTCATCTATCACAACGCACAAGAGAACACCGAAGAAAATTCGCGCAAGAAAACGCAACACGGAAATGACAACCACCGCCAGCGAGCAGATGACAACGGCGACTGACACGAACACTTCAGCGCCCGAGGAAATAGCGGCCGAAAAGAAGGCAAAGAAACTTGCGGCGGAAATCAAGGCACGAGCCACAACTCTTACGGGAACAATTGCTCTCGCACGTGTCATCGTCGAGGGCGAAACCACCGACCCTGTCACCAAAGCGGAGAACGTCCTTGCGACACTGCCGCCCCTGCCTCCGCCCACGGATCTCAACACAACACTCACCGAAGACGCATGGAAAGCGTTGCCCACCGACCAAGCTGTCAGCCAAGCAAAGGCGCGATTCCAAAAAGCAGTGGACTCACGCAAACCCGGGCAGCATCTTGACGTAGCCGAAACCCGAAGCACCTGCACGTACTTAGAGGGTTACGCCAAGAAGCTTCAGTCGCTCAAATACGGCTCACAAAAGGGACAACTATCAAAAGACGATTGGGAAAATTTGCAAGTGTTCGTTTTTGACGCATGCAGCGACCTGACCGAAGCGGCAAACATCGGCGGCTCGGTACCTGTCGAGAAGGTGGAGCAATTGTTGCGCCGCGCCGAAGGCAACCTCAAACAGGCCGAGGCCATCGCTCGCACTGCCAATCGGTGACGCTTCTTTGTCATTGATTCCAAGAAATTATTATACCGAAAAGAGGGTACTTGCTAAAGGATTCTATCTGTATAATTCGGGATATGAAAAAAGATGCGAATTGTTTTTGCGAACGACCACGCCGCCTTTGAGGCGCGTGTTGCCTTGATTGAACATTTACGCGACCTGGGGCACGAGGTTTTGGATTGCGGAACAAGCACCAAAGAGAGCGTGGACTATCCATGTGTTGTTGTTCCGGCGATAAAGGCTCTGCGCGAGGGCGCCGTCGACCGCATTGTCCTCATGTGTGGGTCCGGCTTGGGCGTCAGCATCGCCGCGAACAGATACGAAGGAATTCGCTGTGCTCTCTGCACGGACGAGTATGCGGCCGAGATGTCGCGCAGACATAACAACGCGAACGCCATTGCCTTGCGCGCGCGGGAACAGGACCCGGCGATGAACATCCGCGTTCTGGATAAATGGCTGACAACGGACTACGAGGGCGGTCGGCATCAGAGACGCGTAGAACTCATTGATTCTATGCCAAAGAACGAAAAGTTTTGAACTACATATTACAGGAGACATATCAACCATGAGCGATTTATGGATTGAAAGCAACACGATGGCAACGGCGGACCCGGAGGTATTCAACGCCATTTGCGCCGAAGAAGCTCGCCAAAGCGAAGGGCTCGAAATGATTGCGAGCGAAAACTTTGTTAGCCGCGCCATACTGCAGGCACTCGGAACAGTCCTGACAAACAAGTATGCCGAAGGCTTGCCTGGCAAAAGATACTATGGCGGGTGCCAGTGTGTCGACGTGGTCGAGCAAATGGCAATCGACCGTGTGAAGAAGCTCTTCAACGCGGAGCATGCCAATGTTCAGCCGCACTCCGGAGCACAGGCAAACACCGCCGTATTCTTCGCCACGATGAAGCCCGGCGACACCTTCCTCGGAATGAATCTCGCCCATGGTGGTCACCTCACGCACGGCTCGCCCGTCAGCTTGTCGGGGCAGTACTTCAACGCCGTATCATACGGCGTGCGCAAAGACACCGAGACAATCGACTATGACGACATGGCGGCAAAGGCCAAAGAGTTCAAACCAAAGGTCATCATCGGCGGCTCATCAAGCTATCCAAGACAAATCGACTTCGCCAAGATGGCGGAAATCGCGAAAGAAAACGGCGCCTTGCTGATGGTTGATATGGCGCACTATTCGGGACTCATCGCCGCCGGACTGTACGACTCCCCCGTGCCATACGCGGATTTCGTGACAAGCACAACGCACAAGACCCTCCGCGGCCCACGCTCCGGCATGGTGCTCAGTAAAGCCGAACACGCCGCCGCAATCAACAAGGCCGTCTTCCCCGGAATTCAGGGCGGGCCATTGATGCACGTCATCGCCGCAAAAGCGATTTGCTTTGGCGAGGCTCTGAAGCCCGAGTTCAAGGACTACCAGCACAGAGTCCGCATGAATGCCGACGCGCTCGCCGAGGAACTTCAGGCACAGGGACTACGCCTCGTCTCGGGCGGAACCGACTGCCACATGATGATGATTGACCTGACCAGTATCGGCGAAATCACCGGCAAAATCGCGCAGCAAGTGCTCGAGGAGGCCGGCATCACAACGAACAAGAACATGATTCCATACGACACGCGCAAGCCCATGGAAGCCAGCGGCATTCGCATCGGCACACCGGCGCTCACGACACGTGGCATGGGAACTGAAGAAATGCAGACCATCGCCAGATGGATCGCTCAGGTGCTCAAGGCGCCCGAGGACAAAGAACTCGTGAAGAAGGTTCACGCGAGCGTCACCGAGTTGGCCTCGCAATTCCCTCTTCATCGCGCGTAACACAAAACCGCAAAACGACTATGATGGCGACAGTGGCGTGTGAATCGTCCCTGTCGCCCTATTGTTTCAACACAGTGAGGATGAAATGAGAACACGACGTAACTACCTGAAATCGCTAACCGGCATCGCAAGCATCGTTTGCGCGATGGCGCTGATGCCACACACCGCAAGCGCATTGCGGATTATCGACATGTCGACGACTGAAAGCCCCAACGCCGCCATCGCGAAGAAGGCAATGGGACTGACGCAAAACCCGATGACTAAGCTGAGTGAGATAACGACTCAATCGGCCACGAAAAACACTCTCATTCCGCCGCCGCGGGAAAAGCTGCAGGGCTATCACACGCAGGTCGGCGCCGGAACGCTCTTTGTCCCGGACTACTACACGCCCGAACCTGATGCGCAAATCACCCTCGTGCTCTTCTTCCATGGCGCGGCGTGGTGCGCGGAGCAAGGATTCGTCCACTCCCGCCGCAACGCCGTCCTCGTCTCGGTCAACGCCGCGAACTATGGCTACCCCCAACTGCTGGCCGACCCCAAGACGCTAGACGAGATCGTGAACGGCACAAACGGCGTTATGAAGCGTTTGGGCAAGTCAACCGGCGAAGTCCGACGCATTGTGCTCGCGTCGTTCAGCGGCGGCTGGACAGGCGTTGACGCGGTGCTGCGCGATGCACGCTATGCGCCGATGGTAACGGCTGTACTCCTTGCGGATTCCCTGTATCCGCGCCGAGCCGGAAAATCCGAAATCGACCCGGAGATGTTGGCGCCCATCGCCGACTTCGCTCAACAGGCTGCGGCACCCGAAGTCGCCGGACAGGAGCCACGAACGATGGTCTTCTCGTTCCTCTATCCGCCGGAGGAAAAGTATCGCACCAACATGACCTATCGCGCGGCTCGCGAGTTGGCGACACGCACCCAAGCGAACTGGACGCCCTCCAAGGAAACAAATATTCGGGGAAAGAAGATTGCCGAGCGCGCGGACAAAAACAGATTGCATATCATCGCGGTCGAGGGAATGACGACTCAAGACCACTTCGAGCATTTCTACGGTTGGGAGGAACTCCTGAACCAGTCCTCCATCCCCCAAGCACCCACTTCCGTGAGCAAGACCAATGATTGAAGTCAAAGTCCACCCCAAAGCCAAACGCAACGCGATTGTCCGCCACAGCGATGAGTTGTTTGAGATCTGGACAACGGCGGCGCCGGACAAGGGCGACGCCAACGATGCCGTCACGCGGATGCTCGCAAAGGAACTGAACATTGCCCGAAGCAATCTGAGCCTCGTCCGCGGACACACAGCCAGAACGAAATTCTTTTCCATCAGCGAGTAGTCAACACAAACGCACATAAAAAAAGAACCGCCCCGATTGCTCGGAGCGGTTCATGTTTTGCGACCGGATTCTCTATTCGAGAATCATTCGCTTATCCTAAAAGAGCGACCAGTCGGTAACGGCAGCACCTGCGCCGAATCGGACTGCGCCCATCGGATGCGCGGATGCGCCCGAGGGTGGGTTGTTAGGATCGACACACCACATGGAGTCTTCGGAGGCTTCTGTCGTGTCGCTGGTTGTCCAGCTGCTACGGGAGACCTGGAGGTACCATTCATCGCCATCGGCAGGCGCGGGCTGAACAGCGACACTGCCCGTGTTGCAAGCAGCAACGGTAAGCGAGGTGTAAGGAACCGCAATTTCGAAGACAACTTTGTCTGTCATTTCTTTAGCTTTGCAAATGATTGCGCCAGAGGATTGATCCCAACCGCCCCAACCTGGGGTGTAGGTCGCGCCGTAGACATAACCGTTGTTCGAGCCGGAGGGTTGATGCGCACTCGAGTCTGTCTCCATGTATTGGCAAATCTGGTAGATGCCACCGTCGCTGTTGTTCTTGGGGCACAGCCAAACGCCGAAGCTGTCTACCCAGTCACCAGTATCGGGGTTGTAGTAACCTCTTTGGTTCTGGTAGCTGTTGGCATCGGGAGCATAGAACTTTTTGGCGGTCGCGCCGGTGAAGTACTCAACCAAGAAATACAGTTGGTTGTCGTCATACATAACCTTGAACTGGCTCTGGAAGTCTGCGCCTGCGGCAACGCCGGCATCTTTTTCGAAGCCGTTTGCCCACGGGGCTTGGAGCCACTGAGCATCGCTACCTGTACCGTCGAAGACGAGGGGCGATGTTGCTCTAACAGCGGTAACTGTCTTGTAGGGAGGAGGAACGATTGTTTTGATACCGGTGAGTTCTTCAATCCAAACATTGGCTTGGACTGCGTTGACGCTGTCGCCGTTGTTCATGAAGGTGAACCTGACGGTCTTAATTTTGGTCATATCCAAATTTTTGTCGCCGTCCCATACGTTCTGGATGAAGACGCCATCTGCAGCTCCACTTGCACTGCCAAGGATAACGGGCATGTCAACGGTGACCCATTCGTTGATTGTGGCGGCGGCATTCATGCGAGCGTCTGCCTGTGCGCCATTTTCGTCGATCAGGTTTAACTGAACATAGCCGGCCAAACCGCCTTCGTTGACAATGTTACCCTTTAACTTCACGCGAACGGAACTGTATTGCGAGAGGTCGGTAATGGTGGGCAGATCCTTCCGGAATCCGCTTGTATACCAGTGGTCACCGAATTGGATATCGGCCCTAAAGGCGTTGCCGTCTTTGGTGACAGCGACTGTGTTATCTGCAACATGGTTTTCATCTGTGTATCCGCCACCGTTGTAGACTTCCCAGTCAGCAACGTTTTCGCACTTCAGGATGCTCTCGGATGCTTTGGTCACGGGGGCTGTGTCGTCGAAGCGAATGTTGTCAATCCAGTAGCCGTTTGTATATGTGGGGCTTTCGGCTGCAGCATTCAAATAGGTCGCGAAAACAAGCTTGGTGATGCGCGAAATCGCGACGTTGTTGACGTACGCATTGCCGCGAGAGTTGACCGTAAACTTGTCGAATGAACAGACCATTTCCTGCCATTCGGTCGTCGTGCTTTTGTCGACGCTGCAGAAATAGCCATTGTCTTTCTCGTCAAGGGCAAGGATGAACATGGGGATGCTTTTGCCGTTGGCGTCATTCATCAACTTGGTGTTGAATTTGATTGACGTGAACGCGCTGAGGTCAATGGGTTGTGCCAGCGGGCAAACAGCCATGTATTCCCAATAGGCATCACCCCAGTTTGCATACGAAACTTTGATGCTCCCTGCGCCTTCGAACTTTTCGGTGGCGTCAAACTCGACGACGGTTTCACGTTGACCGTTATAGCCGTGTTGTTCCCATATCCAACCGCCAAGTTGGTTGCAGTCGTCAAGCACAACTTCCGCACCCATTGCGGGAACGGCTAGCGCGACAGCTGCCAATAAACTGAAAGAGTATTTCATCATACTATATAAGACTCCTTTTCAAAAGTAGTTCTAATGTTTTGGACTATTGAAAGCAATATCTGTATCAATAGTTTCCATTATTAATGATTATATGCAATCGCTATAATAAATGCAAGTGTTTTTTTACAATTTAGCAAAAAAAATGTTTTACGCAATTATTCCACCGAAAAGGCGTCTGTCCGCGTGACTCACTATTGACTAATCAAGTGTCTTCTTGTAGACCTTGACGGCGATAATCGACAATATCAGGATAATAATCCCCATCGGCCAGATGTGCGGCCAACACTCGGCAAGACCGTTGCCCTTGAGCATGATACCACGCACAATGCGCATGAAATAGGTCACCGGAATACAGTTGCCGATGGCCTGTGCCCAGCCAGGCATCCCAACAAATGGATAAATAAAACCGGAAAGTAACAACGATGGCATGAACACCAGAATCGTCATTTGTAACGCTTGCAATTGGTTTTTGGCAAGCGACGAGATGGTGTAGCCAATGGCAAGATTCCCCGTAATAAACAAAATGATGGACAGCACAAACACCCACCAACTTCCCAAAAAGGGCACCTTGAAAAAGAAGATGGCCATGATCAGGATAAACGCGGCTTGGATGAGGCCAACAATCAGATTCGGCACGATTTTCCCGGCCATGATTTCGAGGGGACGCACAGGCATCGACAGCATCGTCTCCATCGTCCCACGTTCATTCTCACGAGTCAGCGACAACGCCGTCATCATAATGCCCATCAGCGTCAGTAGCACGGCAATCAGCCCCGGCACAATGTTATACCGTATCATTGCCTCGGGGTTATAGCACCGCTGAATCCGCAGGTCGATGGGCATCTCCGTGTTGACCATTGAACGGACACTGCCGGTGAGGTCGCGGCGGATGCTCCGCAAAATCACCTCCGACATAGCGCCGATGCTATTCGCCGTTGCCGAGGGGTCCGAAGCGTCGGCCTGTAGCAAAAGCGCGGGCTTGCGCCCACTCAACAAATCGCGCGTAAAGTTTTCGGGGATTGTCAGCACAAAATAGACTTCGCCCTTTTGC
Source organism: Candidatus Sumerlaeota bacterium (assembly GCA_012513815.1). Classification (GTDB taxonomy): domain Bacteria; phylum Sumerlaeota; class Sumerlaeia; order Sumerlaeales; family Sumerlaeaceae; genus JAAZBM01. The sequence continues at coordinate 21,377 of JAAZBM010000005.1, forward strand.
AGAAGCTCGTCCCCTTCCGCATCCGTGCTTATTCGGGTCGTCAGGTCAAAATACTCGCTGTTCGTCATCGCCGCCGTCAGGTCACGCACGACGATACTGTTATCACGAATCAGCACCGCCGTCGGAAGATGCTTCGGGTCATTGTTGATGGCGTACGTGAACAAGAACACCTGCATCACCGGTATCGCCAGCACCATGGCAAAGGTGGATTTGTCGCGACGCAGCTGCGTGAGTTCCTTAATCAGTATCGCCAGAAATCGCCGGAACATCAATCGCGACCTCCGTTGTTGTGCATGTAGTAGATGAACACATCCTCAAGGCTGGGGCTTGTCCGGCTCCACTGAATCCCACGACGCTCCCGATAGCTCTCAATCACTTGCTCAAGCGCCTGGCCATCAACTCCGCTGACATGCACGACATTGCCAAAGGGCGCAACCGTCGCGACGGCCGGTGAGGACTTCAACTCATTCATCACGCCAATCACATCGGCGCCTGTGGCGCTCCACGTTTGCAGGCCGGAATTCGCGATGACCTCGCTCACGCTGCCTTCGGCGATAATGTGCCCGTAGTAGAGATAGATAATCGCGTGGCACCGCTCGGCCTCGTCCATGTAGTGTGTGCTGACCAGAACCGTCAAGCCATCGCGAGCAAGCTGATGAATCTCATCCCAAAAATCGCGGCGAGCCTGCGGGTCAACTCCCGCCGTCGGCTCGTCAAGCAAAAGCAATTTGGGCGAGTGAAGGATGCACGCAGCAAGCGAAAGCCGCTGTTTCCATCCACCCGAAAGTGTGCCCGCAAGCTGCTCTGAACGGCTCAAAAGACCAAACCGCCGCAACATCGCCTCGACACTATCGCACGGCTGAGCAAGACCAAAAACATTCGCGACAAACATCAGGTTTTCGCGAACGGTCAGATCCTCCCAATAACTAAATCGCTGCGTCATGTAGCCAACTTGCTGCTTGATTTTGTTGGATTCCTTGCGGATGTCATACCCCAGACAAGTGCCCGTGCCGCCATCGGGCGTCAGCAGGCCACACAAAAGGCGAATCGTTGTCGTTTTGCCGCTGCCATTCGGCCCCAGAAAACCATAAATCTTGCCTTGGGGAACGCGGAGATTGACGTTGTCAACAACCGTGTTGTTCCCAAAACGTTTGCTCAGGTTCGAGACTTCAATCGCGTAGGTCGGCGTCACAATGCGCTCCCCTAATCCAGACGGAGACTCAGCGGCAGACCCGGACGGAGTGCCTCATCGAAGGTCTCGGGGCGCGCCTCGACCATGAACACAAGTTTGCTCCGAGACTCAACACTGTAAATGACGGGAGGCGTAAACTCCGCCTCGGATGAGATATAACTCACACGGGCACGAAACGCCTTCTCGACACCATCCGCGGAGGCCGTCACCGTCTGCCCGAGACGAATGCGCGGCAACTGCTCCTGACTCACAAAGAACCGAATCTTGCGATTCTCACGCGGCAATAACATCACGACCGCAGCACCCGCCGGAACATACTCGCCCACACGATACATGACCCGCTCCACATACGCATCACTCACGGCGCGCGGGCAAGCCTCACGCAACAACTCGCGAGCCTGACTCGTGCGCTGCTCCTGAATCTCAATATCGTCCTTCGCTGCCCGCAGCAAATCCTCACGCCCACCAAGAGACGCCACCGCCAACTCGCCTTTGACCTGACTCACCGACGCCTGCGCCGACAAATACTGCATCTTCAACGCGTCAACCGAAGACTGACTGACCGTATTCGTCTCAATCAGTTTTGCCGCGCGCTCATACTCAATCTTGGCGTTATCCAGCCGAGCCTGCGCGTCATCCAACTTCCGCTTGATAACGTCAACCTCCTCCGGACGCTTGCCCTTTTCCAAATCCGCGAGAGTCGCCCGCGCCTTCCGGACGCCGGCCTCCGCGGCACCAAGGTCCGCTTTGAGACGAGCCGTATCAAGATGAAACAAAACGTCGCCCGCATGCGTCTGACTGCCATCGACAACGGCAATCGACTCCAGAACGCCACACGTTGTCGGCCCAACATAAACGTATTCGCCTTCAACATAACCCGTCAGCGGCTTATCCGCAGGCGAGCAACCGCACAACGCAACAACCAACAACGTGACAACCGACAACAACTTAGACATGCTTCTGCTCCTCTCATAATTTCGCATTACCTCAGACCGGAGCGAATATGCATGCATGACTTAGCCGTTAGCCCCGGAGCCTGCATCCGACTCTAATTGTCAAATTCTTTGACGCCGTTTTTGCCGCTGATTTTGATGCTATACATGGCTTGGTCGGCCTTCTCAATCAGAATTTCGTAGGATGTTCCGTTCTCGGGGAAGCGCGTAAGTCCTATACTGCATTTGATTTGCAGGGTCTCGCCTTCACGAACAATCAGTTCGGAGGACAGCCGTTTCGTCAGATTGCCGATGAAGGTATCCAAGTTGGTGATGACGTTTTGGTCGCTGATGCACAGCACAAATTCATCGCCCCCGAAGCGGCAGCCGTATCCGTGACCATAAATCGCGTCGAGCAGAATCTCGCCGATAAATCGGATAATGCGGTCGCCAAAGGCGTGGCCGTACTGCGAATTGAAGTTCTTGAAGTCGTCAATATCGATGAACAGGAACACGAGGTAAGACTTGGAGGGGGACTTTCCGGCTTCGAACTTGTTGATGAGTTCACGCACGGCCGGTTCAAAGAAGGTGCGGCTATATAGCTTCGTCATCGGGTCGTACTTCGCGCGCTTGAGTAGCTGGGTATTCTTTTCTTGCAGCGCATCAAGCAACGTGTTGAAGGCATTAATCATAAGGTCGATTTCATCGGTACGAGTGACAACCGAGATCGGGCTCATGAGTCCCTTGCTTTTGCTATCTTCGATTTGCGAAATCACCTTGTGCATTTTTCGGACGAAATATCCCGCGGAGCGGGTTGCGACATAGAGGAAGAGACCGGCAACAATGACCATAAAACCGAACAGGATAACCGCTATTCGATAAATTGGGAAAACGATCGTGTTATAATTCTCGGTTTCGACAACCTTCCAACCGGTACTCGGAATGACAGAGTAATAAGCGATTCGTTTAGTCTTTGTCCGCAAGTTCATGAACGTGAAAACGCCCTTTGGATGCGTCGGAAAATTGACTTTCGCCCATTCCTCTGCAAAGTCATTCATCACGCCCACTTGCGACAAGTTGTGCCGGCGCTGGGGGTTCACGGTGTTCACAAAGGAATTGTTGTTGTCATAGATTACGGTGAACTTGTTGGGCTCTTTGTAGTCTTCATCAGTCAGCGCAATGGCCTTGATGAATTCTTTCATGGAGAGGAAGAATGTGATATACCCGATGACAGTGTCATTATCTTTCACAGGCACGACGCAGATATGAACCGTCTTGCCGTTATATAAACTGCTGTTGGAGATAATTTCAGAGAAGCAGAACCCGTGTTCGCGCGACTTCTTCATCAAATCCGCCGAGATTGGAAGATCGTTTTTGGTTTCTTCGTTACTCGACGAAAAAAGGAGATTTCCTTCCTTGTCATTGAGCGTAATGAAAACGTACGACGGTTTGATGTCGGTAGTACTCTCAAATAGAATCTGAATAGGATTCATAGATTCCTGCGTAATCGTTGAGGTTTTGTCATACTCGTTGAGCGCCTTTCGAACAGCAAAAACACGAGAGAAAACAAGAGCCGTTTCCTTGATGGTGTTGATGTTTCTCTCGGCAATAGTGGCCTTACGCTCGGCATTAGACGCGAGTTGCTCAAAGACAGAATCACGCAAGTACATGTAGCCTAACGCAATGAAGGTTCCGCTGATAATGACGAGCGGAAGGATGGCTGCGATGATGAGCAAAAATGCCAGTTGTTTACGAATTTTCATAGATGATATCGACTTCTCGTTGTCGCCAACAACAACACATTCCTTGTTTTTGATGGGCGGCCATTCGCGCTATTCCGGAGATATTCATGACTCTTCATCAGACTCCTTCATGCCGTTTTTGCTGTTGATTTTGATGTTATATATGGCTTGGTCGGCCTTCTCAATCAGAATTTCGTAGGATGTTCCGTTCTCGGGGAAGCGCGTTAGTCCTATACTGCATTTGATTTGTAGGGTCTCGCCTTCACGAACAATCAGTTCGGAGGACAGCCGTTTCGTCAGATTGTCGATGAAGGTATCCAAGTTGGTGATGACATTTTGGTCGCTGATGCACAGCACAAATTCATCGCCCCCGAAGCGGCAGCCGTAGCCGTGACCATAAATCGCGTCGAGCAAAATCCCACCGATAAATCGGATGATGCGATCGCCAAAGTCGTGGCCGTACTGCGAATTGAAGTTCTTGAAGTCATCAATGTCGACAAACAGGAAAACGAGATACGATTTCTTCGGGCCTTTTTCGGGGTCATACTGTTTAATAAGCCGCCGAACCGTTTCCTCGAACGAGGTGCGATTATAGAGTTTCGTCAACTGGTCATACTTTGCCCGCGCGACAAGTTCGGTATTCTGTTTGTCGAACTTATCCAACATCTTGTTGAAAGCCGTGATAAGCTTGTCGACTTCATGAGTTTTCGTATTCATATCGATACGCTGCAACGGCTTGAGGGTCTCGATTTGTTGAATGAGTTTCTTGAGCCTGTTACTGAAGACGTTCGCGTAGCGGTTGGCAATGAGGAAGAACAGCACCGCGACAACAAGAATGAAAATGAATATGTACACCGCATTGATGACAGCTGACATAACGATTTGACGCTCGGATGTCGAGCTAACGATTTTCCATTCCGTCCCCTCGATACAACAGTAGAACGCCAATCGATGTTCGCCGGTAGTATAATTATAGAAAGTGAAAAAACCATTGGGCTTCTCGTGGAAGTCGATTTTCTCCCAAGTATCTTTAAAGTCCACCAAGCCGACCTCATTCTTCAAATCCATGAGGTAGTGAGGCGGGTTCGAGTTGATGAAGCGGTTATACTGGTCATAAACAGCAATGAATGTTTTGTTGTCCCGCGGTGAATCTGCCATCGTAATCACATCCATAAGTGATTCAGCCGACAGTAGGAACGCGAGATATCCCAAGGCTTTTCTGTTTTCCAAAACCGGCTTGACACAATAGTACATCCGTTTGTCACGCGTATACTGATTGTCCGTAATAATCTCAGAAAAGAGCACGCCCTTACTCTCGGCAAGTTTCATTTCTTCCGCGATAGACAGATTCGCTTTTTGCTCGATGATTGTTCCCTCGTATAATGGGTTGTTCGACACTAGGCAAGTTCCGCTAGTGTCGAACACAGAAACAAGAGTGACCGGCGATTTGACATCCTTGGTGTAGCAAAACAGATTCCTGATTTTGGTGATTCTGTCGCTCGATATTGTTGTGGTTTTGTCGTACTCGCTGAGGCTGTCCATGATGATTGGCATATGCGCGAAAATATCCGCCATCTCGCTGATATCAGCGATAAGATGATTGGCGATACCTGCCTTGAGCGAGACATTCGCCTCGATGTTCTTGTAAATCGTCGCGCGATGATTCTGATAGTCTCTCGTAATCACAACCGTACCAATGACTATCAGCGGCAAAAGTGCCGCGATAAGCATCAGCCAAGTCAACTGTTTACGAAATTCCATGAGACCTCTATTTTGAGTTGCGTTCTCTTAATCTAAGGTTATGGTGTGCATAACAGATTATTTACTATAATGCTCAAAACGTAAAAACTCTGCTCAAGTCCTAATGACCATACAAAATGGTATCATCATAAAAAGCGTTCTCCCCACTATCCGAGATAGCGAGGAGAACGCATGTGATTTCGTTTTTAAGATACTTCTTTACTGTTAGAACAGCGACCAGTCGTTAACAGCAGCAACGCCATTGACAAGGTTGAGTGTTCCCCAAGGCTTCTTGATGAAACCACCGGCGTCGACTCCGGGACCGCTCCATCTTGTGAAGCTGTATGCGGCGTTTGTCGAGAAGCAAATCTGGAATTGGAAGGATGTTCCATTGACCAAATCGCAGATAGTGGGATCAAATGTTCCAACGCGAGGAATCTTGATTTCGCAAGTCCAACCATCATCGGTGAACTTCGTCTTGGCTTCGACCTTGGTGTTGTCAGCGGGCGCTGGCCATGGAGCATATCCTGCGCTGTCGAAAGATTTATCAGCTTCGCCTGTTGTTTCCCAATTGGCGCCGGCTTTGAAAGCTCCGTGATAGAAGTTAGCCTCACTACCGGTAATGAAGAATTCGGAATCCGCTTCGGCGAATGTGAAGGCGCCACCGGGATTGCCTATAATGCTCTTAGCATCGGGGAAGAGTCTCTTCGTGAAGATGTAGAGATTGTCAGCGGAATAGGCTGCTTTGAAGTCCGCCTGCATGTTGCTGGGCAAAGTCGAGCTATCACTGTAGGAAAGCCACAGGGTGCCACCGGCCCACGAGACATCGTTCCAGACTTCGTTTGTGCCGTCGCCGGTCATCTCAAAGTCGTTAATCTGATACGCGTCATATGTTTTATTCTCTTGAGCAGAAGCAACTGCTGCAAGCGCGATAACAGCTAAAAAAACCATTTTTCTCATGTGAAAATAAAACTCCTTTTACATTTTTGTTTTTGATTTGCCTAGCGTGCTTTGGGGAAACTGAGACAAATTCTGATAACCATTATTTTGATTTGAAATTATTATTCTAAATTTATATCTGAAAAACACATCACTCTCACATCGCTCAGATGGTGTGTAATGACGATATTTCGTTGCCGGTGTTATGTTTGTAAGTTATATAAACATGATAGATTCATCAAGCAAAACACCGGTTATTGGTTGGTTTATCTCGGGTCATGGCTTAGGTCATGCGTCCCGTTCAACGCAGGTGATTCGGCGTTTGCCGGCGTCACAGGTTCGCGTGATTGTCTTTTCTCTTGCCGATCGCCATTTCATTGAGCGGGAGTGCGGCCGTCCGGTTCGCGTGATTAGCCGTTCATGGGATCATGGGCCGGTGCAGGCGTCCGGTTTCGAGATTGACTGGGAGGCGAGTTTTCGCGAGTGCCTTCGTGTTCAGGAATCCGTCGAAAATGATGGCGGCGCTCTGGGGCGTTTCTTGATGAGCGAGGGCGTGACGCTCGTTGTGAGCGACATTTCCCCCTATCCGCTTGCAGTCGCTTCGCGTCTTGGTATCCCCGGCGTTTGTATCACGAATTTCACGTGGTGCGACGTGCTTGCGCCCTGCACTGTCGGCGACAAACGACGGGAAGATTTAATAACCGCCTATCGCGCGGACTACGAGTGCGCGTCGCTGACTCTCCGAACACCGCTGAGTTTCCCGATGAATTACATGCCGCATCGCCAAGACATCGATTTGATTGCGACTTGTGGCGTTCGCAATCGCCGTGCGGAGTTGCGGCAGTCGGTAGGCGCACGCGATGATGAGCGGCTTGTGTGTTTGTACCTTGGCCTCTGGGGAACGGGCGATTTGGATACAGAGCGGTTGCGTTCCATCCGTGGCGTTCGCTTTGTGAGTTATCGGCCCGTCGGCGATTGCGCATCTATTGTCGACCCGGACTTGTGGCCGTTCGAGGACTTGATTACCTCTTGCGATTGCGTGATGTGCAAACCGGGCTACGGCGCCTTTTCGTCCTGCATGGCAAACGGAGTGCCGTGCCTGACTTACCCACGTCCGGAGTTCGCCGAGTATCATTATTTGCGGTCGGGCGTCGACGCATGGGGTGGCGCGGTTCATCTGCCCGTTAGCGACATGATGAGTGGCAATTGGCTTACGGGGCTTGAGGAGACACTAAGTCTACGCCCCGAGCGAGTTTCTTCGGACGGGGCGTTGCAAGGTGCTCATTACATTTTGGATTTGCTTGGAGTGTCGTGATTGAGTGCGAGCATCAAACTTCGGTAGCCGCTTCGCGGAACTGCCTGACGATGTCACGAACAGTCGAGCTGTCCTCATCGACAAAATCGATTCTCATTCTGCGAATTCCGGCGGCAACCATAGCGGGAACATTCGCCAACATGGACTTAGGTTCACTAGCGTAAACAATATTGCGGCAAGCGTCATCTGTTTTGACAACGTGGTCGACGCCTTTGCGGTCGCGGAGCGAGATATTCTTGAACTCGCACTGTCTGCCACATTCGGGGAACTTCGTTGCTTCGTTCGGCGCGGTGTGTTTGCAGTAGAGGCAATGCTCCGTATAGAACATCGGAATTCGCTGATAGACAACCGGCTCGAACCACGCGGGCACACTGTTTTCGAGCAATGCGCAAATGTTTTCGATTGCGAGTTCGGGCGAGAAAGCCATCCGCTCGAAACCGGCTTTGCGCATGAGCGCCGCCGTGAGGTCGTTGGCGATATTCATCGAGAAGTCCGCCGTCATTGGAACGGGGCAATTGCTCTGCTGAAGAATCTGCCATTGCGCCGGACCACGAACGAGCAAGGCATCCGGGTACGAATTGAGTAGCGTCCGCACATAGTGCGTCTCGCCGGGTTTGATTGCGCGGATCGTGGCCGGGGCAAACCGCGGGCCGTCCTCGCCAATCATCTCGCGAACCTGAACATACTGACGCGGGTCTTCGAGTTCAACATAAATCGTGTCGATGTTTTCGAGAAGTTTCACCGCTTCGATTTGCTCGATTGTACGGCAAAGAACGGAAATTTTTGTTTCGCTGGCCGGAACAACTTCCTTGCCAAACTCCTCCGCGAATTCCGTCTTGATTTCCTCACGCATCTGCGCAAGCGCCATCTCATCAACGGGTCGATTTGTGCCTTTCTCTCTTCTCTTTTCGAGCAGCGCTTCGACAGCGCTCCGTCTGATGTTATTCAGTCGGCTGAGCGGCACCATCATGTTCTCGTCGATGTTCGCTTCGAGGCGGCGCAGTCTGAACGGGGTGTTGCCCATTCTCCCGATTTGAACCTCGAGTGTCTCCTGCGTTAATGGTCTGTCATTCGCCCATTCCGCGTCTTCCGTATCCTCGACCGTCACTTCGTTGCCGAAACTATCGGTCATGGTCATCTTGAGTTTATCGCCGACTTTGCCTTCGACTTCCGCCACGACCGGTCGCCGATAGAGGAATTCCGCGTTCTTGTAGGTCGCGTCGAGCATCTGTTCGAGTTCGACATCGCTCGTCTTCCAAACTCTGTCGCCACGGTTCACTCGCTCCGTAACAAGGGCGTCGTTGCCGAACGACAACATGAATCTGAGGGGCGCTTTTTCTGTCGGCGCGACCGAATCAAACTTTTGTCCACCGCGTTCGATGGTGTAGACACGTCCGCCTTCTTCCTGACTTTCGGCGCGATTGCCACATTCAAAAACAACGCCGTCGCCGGTGCGCAACGGTGCGCAAAGCTGAACTTCGACCATGCCGGTCTTCGTCACGAACACAACTTCACCGATAAGCATACCGTGATTCTTCGGTGTCTTTCCGTCGACAAGAGTCTGATGATTGGTGCCGTTGAGATGTCCGGTGGAAAGCCCACGGCTGAAAGACATTTCGAGTTTGCGTTTGATTTCAGGTGTCATCACCGGGCGCGAGGGTCTCGCCTTCGCGTGAGGTGGCATGGCTTGGTCGATGCCATCGCGATACGACGAAATCACCGCCGCGACATATCTCGCGTTTTTCAATCTGCCTTCGATTTTCAGTGCAGCAACTCCCGCGCTAATCATATCGCCGATAAGCGGGAAAGCGCAAAGGTCGTTGGGCGACAACGGGAAGCGAACGAGGTTCGCGTCGCGGATGGGTTCTCCGTCAACGCAAAGGGTGTAGGGCAAACGGCACGGCTGCGCGCAAACACCGCGATTGGCGCTGCGGCCTCCGAGCGCTTCGCTGGCACAGCAAAGCCCACTGTAACTCATGCACAACGCTCCATGCGCGAACGCTTCAATTTCGATATTCGTTTCATCCGCAAGTCTCTTGAGTTCAGCGATGCTGAGTTCGCGAGGCGCGACGGCACGCGAGAAGGCAAGCCCCCATGTGTTGGTGGCGTGAACAGCCTCGGCGCATGTCAGCGCAGCTTGTGTGCTGGCGTGTCTGGGGAGTTCGGGCGCAAGTTTGGACATGAGCCACGCAAGTCCGAGGTCCTGGATCAGGACGGCATCGACACCGGCGTTGCTGCATGTCAGCACAAGTCCCGCCGCTTCGTCAAGCTCGTTCGTGAAAATGAGCGTGTTCAGCGTGACAAAACCGGAGAGACCTCTCTCGTGGAGAGTCCGCATAATTTCGGGGAGTTCTTCCGACGTGAAATTGTTTGCGCCACGCATCCGCGCGTTAAAATTGTTCAGACCAAAGTACACCGCATCCGCGCCGTTTTCGATAGCGGCCTTCAGCATCTCGCGGCTCCCGACAGGCGCGAGCAATTCCGGTTTGCGGCCGGCAACCTTAGGGATGGCAAGCTCGCTCAAATACTCGGAATTCTCGCCTCTGTCGGCAAAACGTTTTCTGTCGCCGAAAGAGCCACGGTCACGGTCACGGTCACCAAAGGATTTGCGTTCACGGTCGCGTTCGCCATACGGCTTACGCTCGCGGTCGCCAAAGGAACTTCTCTCACGGTCGCCATAAGGTCTGCGTTCGCGGTCACCAAAGGAGCCTCTGTCGCGGTCACGGTCACCATACGGTTTACGCTCACGGTCGCCGAATTCGCGCCGATGCGAGAAATCGCCGAAACCATATTCTTCTTCGTTTTCCTCGCGACGGGGGCGGCGTGGTTCCTGCACCGCGTTCGGGTCATACAGACCCTTGAACATGCGGCGATTGGGGGGACGGAAAAAACTGTCTTCGGGTTTCGTCTCGTAACGTGGGCGCTCATCGCGGTGGTCGCGGTCGCCATAAGATCTGCGCTCGCGGTCACGGTCACCATACGGCTTACGCTCGCGGTCACCGAACGGCTTGCGGTCTCTGTCGCCATAAGGTTTTCTATCGCGGTCGCCAAACGGTTTGCGGTCACGATCTCCAAAAGACCTATGCTCTCTGTCGCCGAACGGTTTGCGATCTCTGTCGCCATAAGGCTTACGGTCACGGTCGCCGAAGGGCTTGCGCTCTCTATCACCATAAGGCTTGCTGTCTCTGTCGCCGAACGGTTTGCGGTCTCGGTCACCGTAAGGTCTGCGCTCGCGATCACCAAAAGGTTTACGGTCTCTATCGCCGAACGGCTTGCGTTCTCTGTCGCCATAAGGTTTTCTATCGCGGTCACCGAATGGCTTCCGGTCACGGTCGCCATAGGGTTTACTGTCGCGCTCGCCATAAGGCTTTCTATCGCGGTCTCTGTCTCTATCTCCGAACGGTTTACGTTCTCTGTCGCCATAAGGTTTTCTATCGCGGTCACCGAATGGCTTCCGGTCACGGTCGCCATAGGGTTTCCGGTCACGATTCCCAAAAGGTTTCCGATCGCGATCTCCAAAAAGTTTGCGATCGCGGAATCCGCCTCCGCCTCTATTTCCGTTGTTATCTCTCATTACTACTCTCCTTTATACGCGGCAGCGTTATTCTCGGTTTCCCAAATTTTGATTTTATACAGTCTTACGTGAGCAGGCATATACGGTTGGATTCGTTTCCAAAATTCCACACACAGATTCTCCGCGGTTGGATTTATGCCTTGAAGCCATGGAACATCCTCATTGAGGTTTTTGTGGTCGACATGGTTGATAATGTGTTCTTGTATGAGTTTTTTCAGTTCCGTCAAATCCATTAGCATCCCGGTCGTTTCGTCAGGTGTACCGGCGACAGTCAACTCGATGGTATAAGTATGTCCGTGGTTGTGGAGGTTCGCGCATTTGCCAAACGCAATCGAGTTTGCATTGTCGTCCCAGCCTGTCACTTTTAGTCTGTGACTGGCGGCGAACTCGGCGCGGCGTGTGATGTAAAGTATTTTCGATGACATACTATGGTGTTATGTTTTATCTGTCTTAGTCAATGGGCATCTGGCAAAGCAGCGCATTCAAGTAGCTGCGTGTATCATTGACCCTAATGAATTTGTGCGGATTTCATAGAACAATGCCCTTGCGTGACAGGTTTCTCGTTCCCGCCATTTGGGGCACTTTGATGTGCAGATGATAACGATTTTCATTCATAAAAATCAGACAATTTGCTCAACTCTTGCGCGTATTGCCGCTCTTATCATTCATTATTTTTGACAATGTTTGTAGTAAGAAGTCATGAAAAAGTTAATTCCATGCTTGTTCATCCTCACCGTTTTGCTCGGTTGCTCAAACGTTTATGCCGATGACGCCGCTCGTCCCGTCGCCTTATCGGCGGATGGTCGCGCTGTGTTAGAATGCGCCTCGGGCGATTTTGGTCTGAGGTTGCGCGATATGAATTCGTCCGATTCGGTTCTACTCGTTTCGAACGATTATGCTTGCTACTACGGAAGTTTTTCGGCAGATGGCAGTCGCGTCGGCTACAAGGACTATGTCCCGTCAGACAATGGTTCTCTCTTGCAGGTGCCTTCGGTTTACTTGCGCGACACCGGTCGCGTGATTCGTCTGAGTTCGCCGACAGCCGTCGCAGGCAATCCATCTTTTGGTGGGTCGGATGCCATTGCGTGGACATGTGGCGAAGCACTTTTTGTTTTGCGAATTGACGCGGATGGAACGCTCGCCGCTCCCCGCCAAAAGTCCCTTGGTTTCGTCGCGAATCATTGCGCCGTGTCGCCCGATGGTTCCCGCGTCGTTGTTATATCCCCGACAGGCGATGTGTATGTGGTTGCGCCGGATGCCGATACAATGCGGCGGTGCGGCCATGTCGATGGCGGATTCGCGCCGATCTTCAGTCCTTCCGGCGATCGTGTACTGGTGACGACGAGCCGTGGAGATATGGCTGTCGTAGCCATCGCGACGGGCAACGTCACAACGATTCGCCGCACATGCATGGGTGCTCCCGAAGCATGTTGGTTAGGCGATGACGCCGTCGGCTTCTCGCAGTACGAGAGCAACGGCGATGTCACGGCACGAACGCAACGTGTGCGGGTTGACGTGAATTCGATGACGACACACAGTTTATTTTCGCGCAATTTCGACGCCCGCATCGTGACGAACACGAAGGGTGACGCAGCGGTCGCGAACAGTGCGGAGATTGCCCGTGCATCGCGCGCTTTGCGCAATACTCGCGCGCAACAACCTGCGGCGCCAACGGGCACTCCCACCAAGTCGAACGGAAAAGTGACCGTCGGCACGAGTGTTTATTTCACGGGACTGATTCCGTACCTCAACCAAGTTTACGATTCACTGGACTTATTCTCCGGCGGTCATTCTTGTTGCGGTTCGGTCGCGAGCATTATGGCCACCCAGTACTACTGGAAGCTGCCACCCAAACCTACGGTCACGTCCAAAGGCGGGAGTCATATCTCCTACTGGGGCTCATATATCTCTGATATTTTCACCATCAACGGCAAGACCTTCAACGCAGCTTCGAGCACCGCATGGGGCGAGGATTTGGCTGGCTATTACGGTGTTTTCGGGTGGTTCCTGCAAGACTACAACGCGTCATCACTGGGCCGGAGCAAGCGGCTCGCCGAGTTCATCAGCGCCTGCGGACTCACCTCATCGTGCGATGATTCCGTCTCGGGCGAGACCGGCATCACCAAGGCCCGCACCGAAATCGATAACGAGTATCCCTTTGTTGTCCTGAACAGCATCACCTCATCGGGCCACTACACAACCTGCATGGGTTACGTCAAGAATCAGCACACGTTGATTTTTTACGACCCCTACGGCAACAAGAATATCTCCTATCCTAGCAAAGATGGCCGACTGGCGTATTATGACACGCCGGGTCACAACAATGGCTACATGAATCTAAACTCGGTCTGGCGCTTCATTTACGCCCGCGGTTCCAATCCTACGAGTTTGACCTTGTCCGCCACGAGTAGTGTTTTGAATGCCGGAAAGTCCGTGCAAGTCAATGCCGTCGCGACAATGAACAAGGGCGGGTCACGCACCATCAACACCGCTGTAACATGGGGTTCGAGCAATACGTCCGTCGCAACAGTCAGCGAGAGTGGCGTCGTCACCGGGTCAGGAAGTTTGACAAAGGACAGTACGGCAAATATCTGCGCGAATTATCAGAACTTCACGGCCGTTTATCCCGTCACAGTCCGCGCAAATGCCAACATCACAGACTGGAATGAGCAATAGAACTGACCGCGTTTAACGGTGTTCCGTCTCGCTTGTCGCTGAGGTATCAGTCTCGGTCGTTGTGCCGTTGAGTTCAATCGTGGTCGTCGTCGCGGCACTGCGCTTCTTCATTTCCGCCTGATATGCCGTCGCCGTGAGCGCTTTGATGTTGCCCATGAAAACAGATTTCCATGTCGATTCCTGCGGGGACATATCGGGGAAATTCGCGAACATGACCAGCGGAACATTGAGCTGTTCGGCCAGCGCCTTTGCGACGGTGTCCCCCTCATGTTTGTTCCCGATAACAAACTCGACATTCTTATTTCGAGCCAGTTCTGTCAGCTCCGCAATCGACACCGTTTCAGTCGGGCCGAATTCGCCAACGACATTCATCCAGAGCCAACGACAGAACGTGGACTGTCTTTTGGACGCGAGAACATTCTTGCCAATGAGGCCGCGAATGTGCGCTCGGCCAAGCCGCGAGAGTCTGAGGTCGGCGGGGCGGAGTTCCTCAAGTCGCGCGTCGATAGCAGTCGCCGAGGTCTCGGGGTCATACTGCTTGAGGGCGTCGGCAATCTGTTTGCGAGCGGAGGTGTAGTGCGTCGGCACCATCATCCCCTCGGGAACATGAATCGGGATGATGCGCAGATTGGGAAACGTCTTCAGCTTAGTACCCATGTCCTCTTGTGTGTCCAAGCAAAAGAAAAGTTTCGCTTTGGTCAACGCCTTGGCGTCGGATGGCTTGAGGTCAAAGTGCCCGGGGCATCCCGTGGAGCCGGTAAGCCTGACGATAGGCGCGGAGGTTATCTCCGCGACGGCACACTCGAGATACGATGACGATACCGCCACAGGCGTCTGCTGTGCGCCAAGAGCATTCGCTGTCGCGACAATCGCGAGAGCGTACAGGATATGAACGAGTTTATGTCTCATACGAATTTAGATTATTTATGATTAGGAGAAACATTCTTCAACAAAAAAACGTAGTCTCTCAAGAATAATGCTCATATGCTTTGGTATGTTTTTTCTTGCCGTGTGGCCGATTAGCTCAATTGGTAGAGCAGCAGACTCTTAATCTGTTTGTTCTGGGTTCGAGTCCCAGATCGGTCACCATTTTTTTTGATTTACACTCAAAGCCACAACACCGGTTTTGAGTGTTGTTTTTTTTGGTGTTTTGGGGACGATTTTTGTGAGGATTTAGCATTTAGTAACAGAGATACATCGATTTATTGTGGTTTATATAGGGTGGTATACAGTAAAGAGATATATTTTGTAGCTCGCTAATACTGAGAAATACAAGGTCTTGTGCTTTTTTTGAGCAAAGGCGCTTTTTTTCTTGATTATTTTACCTTATATATAGCATACTATGTTAATGTCTGGTACAAGATATTGTGGGGTTTTGTTACCGTACAAATATGGTTTGGGATAACAGTTAGTTTGGGTGTTTTGTTATGAGTAGTAATGAGAAGCCTTATTGCGGTATGGAGCCAAAATTTGGTCCGAATGCTCGTGCGGTACTTGCGCGACGGTATTTTATACGCGATGATTCCGGTCACGCTCTGGAAGACGAAACATCCTTGGTTTATCGTGTGGCGAATAACATCGCTGAGGCTGACCGCAGCTATGGCGCAGACGAAGAGGGTGTCTCTCGCACACGCGAAAAGTTCTACAAGATGATTGCGTCATGTGATTTTCTGCCTAATTCTCCGACGCTGATGAATGCAGGCAAAGGCGCCCCTCAACAGCTGAGCGCGTGCTTCGTGCTGCCGGTGGCAGACAGCATCGATTCCATTTTCGACGCGGTCAAACATGCCGCGATTATCCACAAAACAGGCGGCGGCACAGGTTTTTCCTTTTCGCGGTTGCGCCCCAAGAGTGACATCGTTCGCTCGACAAAAGGCGTGAGCAGCGGCCCTGTGTCATTCATGCGCGTATTCAATGCGGCGACCGAGGCAATCAAGCAGGGCGGCGCTCGGCGTGGCGCCAACATGGGCATCCTGAGCATTCACCATCCGGACATTCTGGAATTTATCGAATGCAAAGCGGATATGGTGTCGATTACGAATTTCAACATTTCCGTCGCCATCACCGAGAAATTCATGGAGGCTGTGGATTCTGGCTCGGATTATGACCTCATCAATCCGCGCAATGGCAAAAAAGTTGGCTCTCTGAATGCTCTCGTGGTCTTTGACAAGATTGTCGACAATGCATGGCGCAACGGCGACCCGGGAATTGTTTTCATCGACCGCATCAATCGCGACAATGCCACCCCGAGTCTCGGTTCTATCGAGAGCACGAACCCCTGTGGCGAGCAGCCATTGCTGCCTTATGAGGCGTGCAATCTTGGCTCAATCAATTTGAACAATTTCCTCAAAGAAGTCCCCGCCCCCGCATGGAGCAACGAGTTGCCAGCGGTTACCGGCGAGTGCAGTCTGCCCGAGCTTGTGGGCGAGGATGGCATCCGTTCGCGCAACCTGATGGGCGGCAACAGCGTTTTTGTTATCGACTGGGAGCGGCTTGGCACCTGCGTCCACGAGTCGGTTCACTTCTTGGATAACGTCATCGAGCAGAGCAATTTCCCGCTTCCTCAAATCGAGGAATTGGTGAAGAAGGGCAATCGCAAGATTGGTCTCGGCGTGATGGGTTTTGCGGATTTACTGTTCAAGATGGGCATCGGCTATAACACGCCCGAAGCCGTCCGCACAGGCTCGAAGTTGATGGAATTCATCTACAAGGAAGCGGCACTGGCAAGCGAATCCCTTGCGGTAAGTCGTGGGGCCTTTGGCAATTTCTCGAATTCCGTCTTCGCCGACCCGAATCACCCGTGGTTTACCTTTGGCAAACCACGCCGCAACGCGACCGTCACGACAATCGCCCCGACAGGCACCATCTCGATTATCGCCGGTTGTTCATCAGGCATCGAGCCGCTGTTCTCGTTGAGTTTCTATCGGATTGTGATGGATAACGACAAACTTGTCGAGGTTCATCCGTTCTTCGAGCAAGTCGCCAAGGCGCGTGGGTTCTACTCCGAAAGCCTGATGCAGGAACTGGCAGACGGCAAGGCGCTGCATGACATCGAGGGCATTCCACAAGATGTGCTGGATGTGTTTGTGACGGCGCACGATATCACCCCATACTGGCATCTGGAGCATCAGGCGGCATTCCAGGAGTTTTGCGAGAACGCCGTGAGCAAGACGGTGAACTTTGTACATTCGGCGACGCGTGATGACGTCGCAAACGTTTATCGCTTGGCATGGAAAAAAGGTTGCAAGGGCGTCACAATCTATCGTGATGGCTCGCGCGATGCACAAGTTTTGTATGTGGGAAGCAATTCCGACAAGCAAGCGGCACCCATTTCGACCCCACCAAAGGAGGAGAAAAAGCAAGAAGCAGCACTGAGCACTGGCTCGTTTAGGGTTAAAATCAAGGCCAGTTCTACAGTCGGCGCGCCCAAGACTTCTGTCGAGTCTCGTTTTGTCTCAAAAAAACAAAATGTCACCGAACAAGTTACAGATTCGTCTGTTATAAATAGGAACAATCAGGAGAAGTGTCCGGAATGCGGAAGAGGCGTTTTGGTCACCGAAGAAGGTTGTAGAAAATGTTATTCGTGCGGGTATTCTAAGTGCGGGTAACATACAGAAGATATCGCAGAGAGACGATGCTGAATAAGAAACGGAATCCTCGTTCCGGTCCGCCGCGGCTGATTACGGTGGATTTGAGAACGACACAAAACCGCCGGAGGATTGGCGTTGGGGCATTTTGTGGCCTAGCGTTGGTCGTTTTGCTGTTCGTATTGAATTATGGCGTCGCTCATTTGCGCTTCTTGACACTCGAAATGCGCACGGAAACCTATCGCGCAAGTGCCTTGCAGATGGAGAATATGCGAAAGATTAGGGAACTGGAGCAGAGTCGCGACGTCAAACTTGATTCTGAAACGGTTCGTTCAATCGCCACAACCCAGCTCGGCATGCAACAGGTGTCCCCCAAGAATCGTCTTGACAACTTCAAGCCGTCACCCGCGGCGCTAGCCTACGCAAACTACTCGAATTACCACTCAACATCGGTCAAGCCCTATAAAAACATAGTGGAAGACATCGCGAATCAGGTCGAGATTTCACCCATTCGTAAGGTTCTATTTTCGTTCATCGACGCCGGCAAGGCCTTTGCCGCTGTGACCGAAATCAATAATGAACGGCGCATTATCGACGAGAAAATCGTTCGGACTCCGACGCCTGCGCCAACGTCCGACGTTCACTCAGAAAACCTGAGCAATGATAGTGTGGAGACAACTCCGGCCCCTTAACATCCCGCAATATAGTCGCGAAGAGTCAAGGGCGGATTCGTTTTGAGAACGAATTCGTTTTTTTATTTTGTGGCCATGAGTTGTCGGATTTTGTCCCATTGCTCCCAGAATTGCGGAAATGACTTCGCGACACAGTCCGTATTGTCAAGTTTGACAGTAATCCCAATAAGTTCCAGAAGTGAGAGGCTCATGGCAAGTCTGTGGTCGTTGTGCGCGGAGAAGAAAACCGAGGTGTTCCGGAGATTTGCTCTCTGGATATTGTTCAGTTGCTGGATAATCAACGTGCCATTTTCCATCTTGGCAGTGGCGCCGATGCGGTCAAGCTCCTGAATAATCGCCTGAATCCGATTGCTTTCCTTTAGTTCAAGGTGTTCGACTCCGTAGAGTTTGGTCGGGCCAGAATACGCGATGGCACCGAGCACGGCAACCGTGGGCACAAGGTCAGGATACGAAGACATATCCCACTCGACACCGCAGAGTTCCCCGGCTGAGGCCGGTTTCGCTGTAACACAGACTTCGTCGGTCACAATGGTCGCGCCCATCTTCTTGAGGATTTGAGTGATAACCCGGTCGCCCTGTAGCGATGCTTTGTCGAGACCTTCGACTTGAACCGACATTGGCCCGAGTGCCCCGGCCGCGAGGAAGTAGGAAGCCGTTGACCAGTCGGCATCGCAAGAAACCTTTGAGGGTTTGTAGGTGGACGGGCTGATGTCAAACTTGATATAACCCGGCTTGGGCATTTCTTCCATTTTCCGCCAATCAATCGGCGCCCACTCATCAAGCAACTTGCGCCGCGTCGAGACGACGACTTTCACACCGAACATTTCCATCGCGTCAAGCGTCAGCAACACATACTTCCACGACGCGATTCTTCGGCCGGTTGGGAATATGGTCACCGGCGTTTTCGCGAGAGGTGCCGCGAGCAAAAGCCCGGAAAGATACTGATTTGTGTCGGCGCAATCAATCTCGATGCGACCGCCATTAATTCCGTTGGCGATAATGATGAACGGCGTGTGCCACTCTCTGCCGAGAAACTCAAACTGGCATCCTTGTTGTTGGAGCACCTTCAGCAGTGGTTCGATTGGTCTCTCGTCCATTCTCTCGCTGCCAAAAACATGGAAGCGTGTCCCGGAGATCCCGATTGCCGCAAGCACAGGCGTCAGGAATCGGCATGTTGTCCCGGAATCGCCGACGCAACAGGAGAATCCCTGGATATCGTTGGAGTAGAGCGGGTTGCCCTTTCCGAGGGGAATGCCCATGATTTCGAGTTTTCTGGCTCCGCATGCGCCTTTGCCCTTTGCAAGCACGACCGCTCCGGCGGCAGCGAGGACTCCGGCAGTGCGACGGGTGTCGGCACAGTCGAGATTATTCTCGAGAGTTGACGTCCCATCCGCAAGCGCCGCGCATATCCCAAGACGATGTGACATAGACTTAGACGGGCATACTTGTATATTCGCAGTTTGAGTAATCATTTTCATTTCTATGCGTTTCTCAATTCGACGTCATTCGTTTTTTTCTCACTAAGCGCGAGGGCATTACAACACATTACTACTTTGTCAAAAACGAATTTACTATTTCTTTTCACTGTTAATTCTCTCTTGCAGTCTGACAGAAGCGCTCACAATTTCGTTCCATATTTCGCTAATGTCGTCATTTGTTAACGGTCCCTGATTCAATGCTTGCAGCGCGAGTTTGACCTGTTCCTCACGCTGCGGACACTTAACCGCCGCCCCCGGGCAACGGCTTTTCAGCCCCCCGATTTCCAAAGCAACTGACGTTCTTTGATTCAGCAAAGCGAGTATCTGTTTATCGATACTGTCAATCTGATTTCTGAGGTCAGACAACTTCATATCAAACTCGGTTTTGCCGGTCATGCGTTTTCTCCCGTCGCGTCGAGCGCCTGTTCGAGCGACCAGTTCTCGTGGACAAGGCCGCGCAGAGCCGTGAGTAGCTTTTGCGGATCGGGATTCTGGAAGATGTTACGGCCGACGCTGAGACCGGAGGCACCCGCCCGAATGCTGTCTCTTGTCATGGTCAGGAATGCCTTGGTCGTGTCCAGTTTGGGACCACCGGCGATAACGACAGGGATGCAGCTACCTGCGACGACTTTGGAGAACGTCTCCACGCTGCCTGTCCATCCGACCTTCACGACGTCCGCCCCGAGTTCCATGCCGACACGAGCGCAATGCGCGACGAGTGTGGGGTCGTATTCGTTCTTGATGTTGGGGCCTCTGCCGTACACCATCGCCAGCAACGGGACACCCCACTCACGTGCGACACTTGATACATACCCGAAGTCCACGAGCATATCGTGCTCGGTTTCGTCTCCGATGTTGATGTGAACCGACACAGCATCCGCACCAAGCCTAAGCGCGTCCTCGACCGTTGCGACGAGGGCTTTGGCGTTCGGGAATGGTGACAGTGAGGTACTGGCACTCAGGTGCAAGATAAGCCCGAGGTCACGCCCGCTCGATCTGTGGCCGCATCCGACAAGTCCCTTGTGCATAAGCACTGCGTCTGCGCCGCCTTCGGCGATTTTGCTCACCGTCTGCCGTATGTCAACAAGTCCGTCAATGGGGCCTACGCTGACTCCATGGTCGAGTGGGACGATGATGGTACGTCCGTCCTGTCTGTTAATTAAGCGTTCCATGCGAATCGCTTTTCCGATATTCATGATTGTCTCCCAATCTATTTAGAATTTATGTTTTGGATTTTTCAAACAAAAAAAAGACCGCAAGCTCGATTGAACCTCTCACGAGCCTGCGGTCTTTATCCGTCGAAAAAGCCGGATTTACTTCATTATAAATCCGAAATTTCCGCGCAGCCCGCAGGCCTCGCGTAAGCGTAATAAAAATAAAATTGCCAGCTCGCGGCAACAATGTCGCGAGGATTGTTCATCGTTATTCTGCTGTAAATTTCGGTTTTCATAATTCCGTTGATTTTATATATGTTTTTGTGTTCGAATTTATTCTGTCGAGTCTATCGACAAAACAGAGTAGCGCTGTCAGATTTTGGCGAATATGTTGGCATTATAACGCTTTAAGGTTATATAAAATTTAGTCTCAGTACAGGAATTTGTGTCATGGTAAATTTACGTCATTATTCGTTTGGATTAATCTTGTTAGCGTTTTTCGGAACGTCATTTTTGTTCGTCGGTTGTGATGGTTCTTCACCTTCTGTTTCCGGTGATACCGCCGCAAGCCCCGCAGGAAGCCCTGACGCAACCGCCAAACCTCGCATCGCGTTGGTCATGAAGTCGTTGGCGAATGAGTTTTTCCAGACAATGGAGTCCGGCGCAAAGCGTCATCAGGAAGAATCGAAGAGTTACGAGTTGTTGTCCAATGGAATTAAGGATGAGAAAGATGTTACCCGTCAGATTGACCTTGTCGAGCAGATGGCGGCACAGGGCGTTGACGCGATTGTCATTGCTCCGGCAGATTCCAAGGCTTTGATTCCGGTGCTCGAGAAAGTGCGGAAGCAGAATATCATTGTCGTCAATATTGACAACCGTCTCGATGAGGCAATCCTGAAAGAGAAGGGTTTGTGCATTCCTTTTGTTGGGCCGAACAACCGCACAGGCGCTGAAGCTGTCGGCAATTACGTGTTGGACAAATTGTCGTCAGGTTCCGAGGTCGTCATCGTTGAGGGCGTTCCGAATGCATATAACGGCGAGCAGCGCAAACTTGGTTTTGAGGATGCCATCAAGAATCGTGGGATGAATCTGGTTGCGTCGCAGACGGCGAATTGGGAGATGAGCGAGGCGAATACGCTAGTCGGCTCGATGTTGGTTGCTCACCCGAATCTGAAGTGCGTCTTGGCCGCGAATGACAACATGGCGTTGGGCGCCGTCAGCGCGATTGCCGCAGCAGGCAAGTCCGCCGATGTTATTGTCGGCGGGTTCGATAATATTTCCGCGGCACAGAATCTGGTCAAGGAAGGCAAACTGGCCGCGACGGCAGATCAGTACGGCGACAAGCTGGCTGTGTTCGGCATTGAGTATGCGCAGAAACTTCTTGCGGACAAGAACGCCGCTCCCGCAGACCTCGAGACAACAGTTTCGTTGGTCACAGCGGATTCTCTGAAGTAGTTTCAGTCGTCGTTTTTCGGTTATGATTTCTCGTTCGGATACACCGCTGCTCGAGTGCCGCGGGTTGCGCAAGCATTATCCCGGCGTCAAGGCGTTGGATGATGTATCGTTCTCCGTCTATGCAGGCAGCGTCCATGCCCTTGTTGGCGAGAACGGCGCGGGCAAGAGTACGCTGACTCGTTGCCTGTGCGGATTGGAACGTCCGGACGGCGGCTCGATGCTACGCGACGGCGCAGCGTATGCGCCCCTTTCACGTTCGGCGTCGGAGGCGCTTGGCGTTCGGATGGTTCTGCAAGAACTGAACATCCTTGACACATTGACCGTTGCGGAGAATTTGTTTTTCGACCGCTTGCCCGTCAAGTGCGGCCTGATTGACCGTGCCACTTTGCGTTCGATGTCAGTCCGTGCTCTGGAGCGTGTAGGCTTATCCGGTTTTGACCCCGATTTGCTATGCAGTCATCTGGGCGTTGGCCAAAAGCAGATGGTCGAGATTGCCGCAGGGTTGGCTCGTGAGTGTCGCGTGTTGGTTCTGGATGAGCCGACGGCTTCTCTGACACAATCGGAGACTGTGCGGCTGTTTGAGCAGATACGGCAATTGCGCGCCGATGGCATGGGCATCGTGTATATTTCGCATCGCATGGAAGAGATTTTGCAGATAGCGGATTATGTTTCCGTCATGCGTGATGGTCACATGATTGATACGCTCGAGGCGAACGGGTTGCAGCTTGATTCGATTATCCATTTGATGGTTGGGCGCGAGCTAAAGGGCGAGATGGAAGACTTGCGCGGCGCTCATGACTCGCGAGGTCGTGTTGCGTTACGCGTCGAAGGGTTGCGGCATCCGCCGATGGTTCACGATGTGTCGTTCGATTTGCATTATGGCGAAATCGTAGGTCTTGCGGGGCTTGTGGGCGCAGGTCGCACCGAGTCTGTCCGCTGCCTGTTTGGCGCGGATCGTCCGACAGGCGGAAACATTTATCTTGGCGAGAGTACCGTTCCGATTCGCATCAAGTCCCCTCGTCAGGCCGTCTCGCACGGCATCGCGCTGATACCCGAAGACCGAAAATCTCAGGGGCTGTTACTGCCTCTGGCGATATGTGCCAACATAACATTGGCGCATATGCGCTCCGTTGTTTCGGGATTGCCGGGATGGATTTCCCCGAATCGCGAACGGCACGTCGCAACGGATTACGCGCAACGCTTGGGCGTCAAGTGCTCAGGTATCGAGCAGGCGGTTGGTCATCTGAGCGGCGGCAATCAACAGAAAACGATTATCGCGCGGTGGTTGTTGCGTGACTGCAACATCTTGATTTTCGACGAGCCAACACGCGGAATCGACATGGGCGCGCGAGTTGAAATTTACAAACTCATCCGACATCTGGCCACTGTCGATGGCAAGGCCGTTTTGATTGTGTCCTCTGACATGATGGAATTGTCGATGATTTGTGATCGCATTGTCGTGCTGTCCGCGGGCTATAGCGTCGCGGAGTTCGCGCGCGGCGAGTGGACGAGCGAGAAGATTATGGAAGCGGCTTTGCTGAAACATCTTGGTGATAAGTCGAGTGTGGTTGAAGGGAATACTGTTAATGAGTAAGTTGAGTTTACCGGTGAGTGTCGGCGCCAGAGGTTCCGTGTTGAAAGACTACGCAGGCCTGTTGGTCGCGCTGTTGTTGATTGTTGTCGTTTTCGCGATGATTGCGCCTTCGTTCCTGAGCACAGCGACATTCGTGACCGTCGCCAATCAGGTGCCGACAGCGATACTGATTGCAATCGCGATGACCTTCGTTTTGATAACGGGCGAGATTGACCTTTCCGTTGGTAGCGTCTTGGGTTTGTGCGGCGCGGTGCTCGGAGTGTCGATGACAAAACTCGGACTCGGGCTGATTCCGGCAGCCATTCTTAGCATTCTGACCGGCGCCGTTTGCGGTTTGATAACAGGCTTCATCGTCGTTCGCTGGAAGTTGCCCTCATTCATCGTCACGCTTGGCATGCTCGAGGCCGCCCGTGGGTCAGCGTATCTCGTGACCAATTCGCGCACGGTCTATATTGGCGAGCCAATCGTTTGCGTGTCCAATGCGTCGGTGTTTGGTGTATCCGCTGTATTCATTTTTGCGCTGCTCTTAGTCTTCATCGCGCAGATTGTTTTGACGCGAACGGTGTTCGGCCGCCGCTTGATTGCCGTTGGCACAAACGAGGAAGCCGTTCGGTTGTCAGGTATTGACCCGCGCCCCTTGAAGCTCGCCGTTTTCGTAATCAGCGGCGCGCTTGTTGGTCTGGCGTCGATTGTTCTGTGCTCACGCTTGGGCGCCGCCGATCCAAACGCCGGCAATGGTTTCGAGTTGACCGCGATTGCCGCTGCCGTCATTGGCGGAACGAGTTTGTCCGGTGGTCGGGGCAATTTGATTAGCAGCTTCTTTGGCGTTCTGATTATCAGTGTCCTGAGTGCCGGTCTGGCACAGGCAAACGCCAGCGAACCAACGAAGCGCCTGATTACCGGCATCGTGATTGTTCTGGCGGTTATCGTCGACCAGATTCGTCGGTCTCGCAAAGACCGTTAGTTCCTCGATTTCGCGCGGCAACACAAGCGAGTTTGCCCAGAGCCGTTCGTGACCTATTGACCCGCCCGGAAATTTATCCATTCATATTCTTTGTATTTGTATTCAGTTTAGATAAGACTTTGGAGATTATTAGTTCATGCTTACGCTTTGGCATTCAATCGTTTTGGGAACAGTTCAGGGACTTGGCGAATTTTTGCCCATCAGTTCGAGTGCTCACCTGCGGATTGTTCCGTGGCTGTTTGGCTGGCAAACCATGGAATCCTATCCCCCGGAATTCGCGCAAGCGTTTGATGTTTCGCTTCATGCGGGCACACTGATTGCGGTCTTGATTTACTTCTTCTGGGACTGGCTGATGCTGTTCGCCACTTACATTGGCGATTGCCGCCAGAAGCGTTGGCTCGGCACCCGTCGCGGGTCGCTGTTGCCAAAGTTGGTTATCGCGACGATTCCGGCCGCGATTTTGGGCAAGCTCTTCGAAGAACCAATTGAAAATCTCTTCTACGAACGCACCGATTTCATGTGGATACTGGGCGTGAACCTTGCCGTATTTGGTGTTCTGCTGTGGTGGAGCGAGCGCGTGGGCAAGAAATCAAAAGAGATGGCCGACTTGAGTTGGACGATGGCGCTTGTCATTGGGTTGGCGCAGGCCGCGGCACTTGTGCCGGGAGTCTCACGCAGCGGCATCACCATCGTTGCCGCGCTGCTGATTGGCCTGACACGGGCAGATGCGGCACGGTTTTCCTTCCTGCTTGGGACACCGATTATCGCCGGAGCGACAATGCTCAAGATAACGACCTTACTCAACGCTGGACCGGACGCGCGAATGCCGGTGATTGTTGGTATCATCACGAGCGCCATTGTGGGTCTGCTTGCGATACACTTCCTCATCAAATGGGTTACCTCCTATGGTTATGGCCTCTTCGCGTGGTACCGCTTTGGGTTGGCGGCTCTCGTGATAGGCGTTTATCTGCATCGGACGGGGATTCTGACACTATAAGGATTGATAATTGCATACAGGATGTGAGATGACAGAGATTGGCCGTTACAGTCGGCATCACGACGTAAGGTCGTTACTGCCATTCGGGATATTCCTACTGCTCATGGTGGGGGCGGCACTACCGGCATGCTCACTTCGTATGCATTTGTTTACGGTTTTGAGCGGAACAGTGCCACTGCTTTTTATGCGCCGCCGTTGGGGCTTGGTCACATTGCTGCTGTTATCCGTTCCGGTGAGCCTACTCATGTGGTCCGGCATTACGCTTGTGTTGGGAACCATCTCGATTCGCTACTACGCGCTCAGCCCATGGATTGTCGCCCTCCTTAGCGGACTCGTCATCTACCGGCAACAGGTTGCCAAACACTGTCCGCCTGCGCAGATTCGCGTGAAACCAAACCCGGGCGAATGGTGCGCCATCGGGTTCGCAATCCTTGGACTCTTTTTTATGGGTGTGATGTGGTTACAGAATGGTCTTTGGCCAGCACCGAATGGAAATATGAATTGGATATATTGCCAAGTCTGGACAGGTATGGACTGCCTCTATCTTTGTGCTTTGGCCGAACAGGTTTTGATGCGTGGTGGTTGGCCGGTCGAAAATCCTTTCATGGCAGGCGTTGGCAATTACTATCCATCGCTGTGTCATTGCGGACTTGCCGGACTGACCTATTTGCGAGGCAATTGCGTTTATGTCGGCGCGATGTCGTGGATGGTTACGCATGGGGCGTGTTCGGCCGGATTACTGGGACTTGTCTGTTGCAGGTTTGCAGGCAGTATGCGCAAGTGGCATGGGGTTTTCTTTGGCGCGATAGCGGCACTGTTTTTTGTTATTCAACGCGGTGACCTCCTGTTTTTTCCACAAACGAGTTTCTTAGTGACACCGGTACTGTTACTGCTTGCGTGGTTACTGTTTGATCTCAAAGGCCATCAGAAGGCAATGCGCGCAACCGCGATTGCTATTGTTATCGCTTACTTGCTTATTATCAGTCATACTGTTTCATCCGTCGTTGCAGGTGTATTGCTGACAGTCGTCATGTTGTCCATGTTGGCACGGCCTTCAACGCGCCGAGCGGGATTCGCCGTCATGATTGCGTTGGTGGGAATCGGCATTCTGTTTTTAGCGATGAATCATTTTCCCTACGCCGGAGTGCCCGGTTACTATGAGCGTGAATGGTTATCTTGGCAACAGAATTTCCGGGTTCTGACTCTTCCCGTTCTGATTGTCCTATCCATTGGCATTGTTGGCGTTTGCTTTTTGCGAGGTAGCGGTTTGTTCCGCGGTGGCATCATACTGTTTGCCCTTGCGACGGCTGGATTGCTCTATCAACTGCAAGGAGTTTTCGCGCCTGACGGATGGAATCGATGGTTCCGAATGTTCAACAGCGTGCGGTTTTGGCAGCTTGGACTGCTATTCACAATTCCATTCTTTGCGCACATAAAATCTCGCATTGTTGCGCTCGCGGTACCTTCATTACTCATACTGGCGACTTTCATATTCCCCAATTCCACAATGTCACTTAGCCTTGCCCCATTCTCTCAACCATCTTTCAAGTTCGTGAATGCGAAAAGCGAAGGAATTCTGAAATATCTTCGCGAGAAGACAGAGCCAACAGATGTCATTTCGTCAAATTACCCTCACTTTTTTTCGGCATTTACAGGTCGGTGTGAGCTGATGGCAGATGAGGAGAATTGTTGGGGAATGGACACGCTACCGCCCGAGAAGTTTTGGTCAATGCGCGAGGAATACTTGCGTCTTTGGACTTCCGATTCATGGACGACAGTCACACCATCAATGCGTGCGGAAATCGCACAAACAGCTCGTGTTCGCTGGCTCGTGTACGTGACCACACCTGATGATAACGAAGGAACGGTCGCCTTATCTAAAATGCTTGGCCGTTACCCGAAGGACTTTGTGACACCGTTCTTGTTCTCGCATCCGTTGGCATTATTCCGCGCCAACTGGGGCATGACCGAGACCACAACGACAACGACCGCGACAACCGAAGCAAAGGATGAGAACATTGCGAATTAGTGAATTTGAATATGAACTTCCGCCTGAGCTGATTGCCGACAAGCCCGCCGATCGCCGCGAGTTGTCGCGATTGCTGGTGCTCGACAAAAACAGCGGCGAGCGTTCACATTCGCATTTCTGCGAAATTGGGCATTGGCTGCGTCCCGGCGATTTACTGGTGATGAACAATAGCCGTGTCATGCGGGCGCGCCTGTATGGCACACGCGTGCCGAGCGGCGGCAAGGTAGAGGCCTTGTTGCTCGAACCATCAGCCGATGCTTGCTCCGTGGGTTGTTGCCGTTGGGTCGCGATGTGTCGACCGGCAAAGAGACTGGTCCTCGGCGAGCGAGTTCGGTTTGGGGATGGCGCCATCGAAGGCGTGGTGCGCGGAGTTCTTGATGAGGGCGAACGCGTGTTCGAGTTTCCTGTGCCGGATATTTTGCCGATACTCGACGAGATTGGCGAGTTGCCGTTGCCGCCGTATATTGTTCGCCGTCGGCGTGAGTTGGGTTTGCCCATCATTCAGGCCGCCGATGATGACCGTTATCAGACCGTTTACGCCAGACCGCAAGGCAGCGTCGCCGCCCCGACTGCGGGTCTGCACTTCACCAGTCAGTTGCTTGACCAGCTACGGGCGACTGGCATCGAGACAGCCGAGGTGACTCTCCATGTTGGCGCGGGGACGTTCAAGCCTGTCGAGGTCGAGGATATCGCCGAGCACAAGATGCATACGGAACACTACACGATTTCAGACGACGCGGCCAATCGCATCAATCAGGCTCGCCGTGAGGGTCGCCGCGTTGTGGCCGTTGGAACAACGACGACGCGATGCATCGAGGCGAGCGCGCAGGCCACAGGCTGCGTCGTGCCCGGTTTGGCGGCAACGTGCATCATGATTGCGCCCGGCTACAAGTGGCGCGTGACGGATGCGCTCATCACAAACTTTCATTTGCCCCGCAGCACTCTGCTGTTGTTAGTCAGCGCCCTTGCGTCGCGCGAGGCAATTCTGGATGCATACGCGGAGGCCGTGCGGATGCGCTACAGATTCTTCAGTTATGGCGACGCGATGTTCATTCATTAACCCCATAGAAAGCGAGACCTTTTCATGATTCGATTCTTTTTACTATCGTCTATCATTCTTATCCTTGGCATTTGCGGCGCGGCCGAGCCAACAACCTCGACGGCATCGCTTGAGATTGGCGCCCCCGTCGCGAACCGCGACAAAGGTGTGCGGAGCTTGACGCTCAATCTTCGGATGGTTGACGCCGAGAACGGCACGACTGTCGCGCCGACCTCGTTGTCATTGCTGCGAAATATATCGAACATCGAGGCGTCCAAAATCGATGAAATCTCGTGGCCACAACCCGTCAAGCCGCCATACCAATTCTACTCGATTCTCTCCGTTCCACGTAACGGCGCGACGCCGGAGTTTTTCTCAATGGGCGAGTTGCCCATTCCTGTGGCAGACGACGGAACGAGCGGCGCGGCTCTCACTTTGCGTTTGCGCGAGACCACCCTACATCCGCAATCAAATCTGTTTTGGATCAAGGTCGCGGCGCCGGGCTACTATCCTGTCCTGTGCAATGCCGGCATTCTGGCTCGCTATCGTGATTCGGGTATTCGGGATTTTGTCTTTGATCGTATTGTTCCGCTCCCCAAGCCTCGGTTGCGCATCGACGCCGCCACAAGCACGCAGACGGTGGAGTTGGCCTCCGGCGTCACCGCCACGATTCCCCCAATCACACAAGACATGTGGCTTGATGTTTTGCCCTCAGGCTGTAAATCTTTCCCACTCGAGAGCATGAGCGAACCCTACTATTGCTTAGCGCTGGCGGTGCATTCGCCCGACCTGAAGTTGTCCGCGCCGATAGAGCTACGTGTTCACGCCCGCGACGCCTTCCCGGCGATGCGCCGTGCGATGGGGATGCGTTTTGGCCGCGTCAATCCGGAAACATGGCGTTTCGCGTTTGACCGTCCGGTCGACCCCGAGATTGAGGACGCGGGCAAAGCTCGCCTCAACCGGAGTTGGAATTATCGCTGTTCAATTTCATCAATCGGATTCTATTATTTATATCGATAAACAAATAATTGAATATTTTGTATATAGAAATAATACTGAAGGTTGGGGGCGACTCATATGAATGACACAAAAGAAGCAGTGCCGGAATTGACAGCAGAGGAGCGCTCAAAGCGAGTTAGTGCGCGGCGCGTAGACAAAATCGTAGCCACGATTGGTATGTGCATTTCCGCGCTGATTTGTCTTTACGCGTTTTGGCATATCGTTGCCAATTTTCCGACGGAGGGATACAACCCTGATACTCTCTACGAGAATATATGCGCTTTTGCGATAGGTGTTTTTGTCGCGTTCATCACGTTACTTTTCGTCATCATTCGCAATGTTATGCGCAGCAAAAACAAGTGGCTAGCGTTGTTCCTTCCCGCGGAAGTGTTTGACCCTCCCCCCACGGACTGCGAGATTTCGCCGAAGTCCCGCACGATTACGATTCTACTTCTCCTCTTGTCCGGACAGGTCGGTTTCTTTCTGCATTTGTTTTATGTAAAACGCGTCACCGAAGGCTTGTTGTTCTGCATGTTCACCGTGCTTGCATTATGGGGAGCGTTATACTTTTTCGTTGCCTTGTTGGCCGACAAATGGATGCCCACACTCTTGTCGTTGGTATTCGCTTACTCCATTTTCTTTGTCTGCCGCTTTTTCTACGATTTGTATTCAATCGCAGTGGGCACCTTCAAGGACAGCAGTGGCAAACCGGTTCTCCGTTGGTAGAGCCTACCGGGGCTGATTTAGGTTGAGGTTGTTGCGCTTCTCGGTGTGTTCCTTGAGCGCGACTCGGAACTGCGTGAATGCCTGCGTCAGTTCCTCAAAATCCGTAATGGTCATGAGTTTTTCGCGCATTCGTTTTGCGCCCGGACAACCCTTAATGTAGTGTTGGCTGTGCTTTCTCATTTCGAGAATGCCACGCTTCTCGCCCTTATACTGGATATTCGTCCGCGTGTGCTCGATGACGAGCGCGAGCCGTTCATCCACCGACACATTCTTCATGTAGTGCGGCACTCTGACCGAGATTTCCGATTCTTCCCCATCCGGGTAAATCATTTCGTCGCCCGGTACCTGATCCTCGTGCGTGATTTCTCCGGCGATGAATTTGTCAATGGCGCTAGCGCAAGCCGTGATGAGCCATGGATTTCCCATGAGTGCCCGACCAATCATAACCGCGTCGCATTGCGTCGTTCGCATCATTCGAATCGCGTCGGCAGGCGATGTAATGTCGCCGTTGCCGATGAGCGGAACACTAATGACCTTACGCAGTTGCGCGATGTGCTCCCAGTTCGCGGAACCGCTGTAGCCCTGCTTCCGCGTCCTTGGATGCAAAATGATGGCGTCCGCCCCCGCCTCCTGACAGGCCGGAGCAAGGTCGATGAAATTGAGATGCTCGTCATCCCATCCCGAACGTAGCTTGACACTCACCGGCAGATTCGTATTGGCGCGCACAGCCTTGACGCACTCCACCGCAATCTCCGGCGTTTTCATAATAGCGCATCCGTTACCATTCCCCGTCACATGTTTTGCCGGGCATCCCATGTTAATGTCAATCCATGCCACCCCGCCGCGCTTGGTGATAATATCCGCCGCAAGCCCCATCCGTTCCGGGTTCGACCCCACGATTTGCACACCAACAGGCGCTCGCTCGCCCTCGTAATCAAGGATATTCCACGTTCCCCAGTCATCGCGCGTCAGTCCCTCCACCGAGACCATCGGCGTGAACATCATCTCCGCCCCCATAGAGCGCATGATTTCGCGGAACGGTCTATCGCTGTTATTGCACAACGGTGCCGTGATGACGCGAGAGTGAATCAGCAGTCCCGCAATACTAAGCGGCGGCACGGATATGGGTGATGTATGGGCGTTTGAGTTCATTGCCCTTTTATCTACAACAATGACCGCTGTTAATTATACGCTTAGGGCGCCGGAGCCGGAATCACTGCCTGTGGTGTTGGTGCCGGAGTTGACGGGGAATGCTCGTTGTGTCTCTTCCCAAAGAATACCATGACAACAACACAGAGAGCAATTGCGATGATTAAAACAATACTCGACATAAACTTGTGACTTTTCATTTCTGTTACAAGTCGCTCCCTTTAATTTAGTATATTATAATCTTACATCCAAATTTTTTTTCCAAATCTAATTTCATCATTCAGATGCAGACTTATTTGATTTTTTTTCCCCCGAAACCGATTTTGGGTCAGAATCGAGTTGTTTCGTGAAGATGGCAAGTATGATGATAATCGCAAGCCCGATGTCGATAAAAGAGTCGGCAACGTTGAATGTGGGCCAGTGCGACGACGCATAGTACCAGTCGATGAAATCGATGACATACCCGAAGCGTAGCCGATCAACGATGTTGCCGATGGCGCCGCCAATAACCATGCCCGTGGCAGCAAACGACAGCAGATGCTGCCGCGAGAAAGTCCGCGCCCAACCGATGAGCGCGACAAGAATGACAAGCGAGATGATCGCCAGCAACAGGGGATTCCCGCTCAGCACCGAAAAAGCGCCGCCCGTGTTGTGTGCCAGATAAAAGTTGAAACATCCGGAGATGACTTCATGCGGCGGATAGTTCGGCTGAGCCATCGCCTGTGCCATTGCCTGTGTCGGGAAAAGGAACGACGACAGCCCGATGTCATGTCCCGCGAAGCCATCCGGCGTGAGCATTGCGGTTGCCCACCACTTCGTGATGACATCCGCGACAAGCACCACTGCCGCCACACCGGCCAGCGTCAACCAACACGGTTTCTTGCCCCGTCCGAGGGGCGCGTCAGAGGCTTGAGCTTCAGCAGCTTCGCAGACTGCGGGGTCTTCATTGACAGACATAAATATACTTATCCTTAAGTTGTTTCGGGCGCGACCGGAAGATAGATGGTAAAAATTGTTTCGCCGGGTTGACTCTGCACATCGATTCGCCCGCCATGTTCGGCCGTAATTGTCTCGGCGATATACAGCCCAAGACCTGTGCCCTTGTCGGGCGTTTTGGTTGTATGGAACGGCGAGAATATCTTGCTGATGATTTCCGGCGGAATGCCCGGCCCGTTGTCCTGCAGCTTGATGACGACAAACTTCTTATCCGCCGTCATACTTGCCGACGCCGTCAGCTTGCCATTACCTTCCATCGCCTGATACGCGTTCACCATAATGTTCGACAACACCTGAACGAGCCTGATGCGGGTTCCGAAAACCGGAGGTAGGTTCTGTTCGTCGAGCGTTTTGTCGATGATAAACTCACACCCTTTGCGCTCATACCTCACAAGCGCCGCGCTGCGCAGAATGAGTTCCGTCACATCGAGATACTCGGCCTCCGTCTCGGGAGCGACAAATTTTTCCAGACCCACATCCCCAAGAATATTCAGGAACGCCTTCACCTCGCCGCGGATCGTATCCCGTTCCTGCGCGGTGAGCTCTGGCATATCATCCAAATCATTCCGAATATTCAGCACCGGCTTCTTTAGGTCATGGAGCAAATTCGCCGTCAGTTGTCCGGCGAGCGCCATTCGCTCCATACGCGTAAGTTCTTTTTGCTTTTGTTCAATCTCAATCGTCGTTTGCGAAATCCGGACTTGCTGCCTGCGCAATTGCATAATAAGAGTCACAAGCAACGCGGCAAGCAACACAATCATACTCGCGGCAAGCCCACGGACAAAGTTCAAAGTCGTCTTGTCCGTATTCACCATCAGAGTCCCCAGAGGAATCCCATCAAAATACAGCGGACGCTTAATCCATTCCGTCCCCAGTCCCACCGTTGTCGGCCTATCGTTAGGCGCAGACGTACCGGCATACTCCAATGCGCGCGCGTAGAAAGGATAGACAACAGCCTCCGTTCCGTCAGGGAGCTTCTTCGCGACAAGAATATGCTTAATCGCGATACGATTCTCAAAGTTACGCATCAGATTCTCCAACTCCGAGAACTGCACGCGAATATCATCAGGCACACCGAGCGTCGACGACTCCGAGAGAATCTGTTCGAGACTATCAATTTCGTTTTCCCAAGCCGTCACGATTCTGTTATGCATCTGCCACAGCGTCACCAGAGCGAGCAACGCGACAATGATTGCCAACGAAGTAATGAGCCGAATATTGATTTGCAAATTCGGTTGTTTCTTAATCCTCGGAGACGGAGTTATTTCGTTTACTTTGTTGCGCATCGTCCTGTTGCAATAATACATTTTTCCGCGGAATATGAGGCAAAGTTAGATTGCGCTAACACAACATAAACACGAGACATTTTATGTTCATGATGGACACTAAAGCTTTGCGAGACTTATTTCTTTTCGAAATAGCATTGCATAGCATCAGAGACAATCTTTGTTAGCGGCAGGTGGTTTTGTTTTTTGTTTGTGTGGGGACTCAATAATTTTATGCAAGTAGAACTTTTTGCCTGTATACTATTAATATCAAAGATTTTGGGATTTTCAAAGGTGTTTTAGGTGGAGAGTTTAGAACCGGTCGATCCTCGTATAGGGAATTTGGAGCGTGCCATTATCAATGGGCATTCCGATGTCGCGTTTGATATCATTTCTTCTTTTCCTTCCGACGGCGTCGATGCATTGATGCTTGTCGAGTTGGCGGGGAATTTGCTCAGTCGTTTGTATTCGGAATTTCACGGAAGCGCAATCGAGATGTTGTGGGGACGCATGGCGACCGTACCGAGTGGCCCAATCACGCGTATTCGCACGATGATTCAATCCGATGTCGAGGCAACGATGAATTGGCGCCGACGCCTGAACAGTCTGGTGAATGAGCGGTTGTCGAATCATTTGGTTGACGCCATGAAGGCGAGCAATATGAATGTGGTCAGCGCGGTGATGCAGGAGATGGTGAATTCCGCCACCAAGGAAGAGGATCGCAAGATGCGTCTGCGCCAAGTGGGAGCACTGCTTGGCGGTTTGTTGCACGAACGCGAGCGTTCTTTCGCGTTTGTCCGTTCGGTTGGCGCGACACCCGAGCGCTGGGGATTTAAACCCAATGACGCTATGATTCTTCTAAACGAGTATAACGCCGCGGCCGCGCAGGTTGCCGCGCGACGACAGGACATGGAAATCGCGTCGATGAACACGGAGCTGACGCAAACGGTGATTGAGCTGAGCAAGTCGCTGCCAAATCGTATGTCTTTGACCGAACCATCGGATGAGCAGGTGGCAACCTTTGACCGACAGATGCGCGCCTTGTTGCGCTGCGTTGTTTGCACCCCGTCGCATAGTTGTTTGCCCGAGATGGTGATGATTTTGAGCGAGTTCGCGCCGCGCAATGTGAGCAGCACGGCGGCGGCGGCAGGCGCGGAACAGCGGCTTTACATGACGCTTGGCCGAACGGCCAGACTGACAACCGCGCGCGTTTTTGGCGCGTTGGGCAAAATACCGCAACTGGGCAAATTGTTTTTGGATTTCGCAATCGAGAACGCGTCCGAGGGAACACGTATCGGAAAGTTCGCGGTTGAGACGCTCGGGGTTTTGCACATCGCCGAGGCCGAGGCTTTCCTGATTCGCAGTTTACAGGCGCGAGGCGGGCGGACACGTATCGAGGCCGCCTATGCGTTGGGCGCGATAAGCGGCTCGAAGGCGCTGGACGCGCTGGTCAAGTTCTTGCGCGAGTTGCTCAAGCAACCCGTGCTGGATGTCGAACACAAACGGCTTGCCTATACGGTGATTGAGTCGATTGGGCGTGGGTTGCGCCCGCTGCCGCCCAAAGAACGCAATGGGATGATTCAGCGGTTGATTCACGTGATTCCCATGACGGAAACAGATTTCAAGGTCGCGGTGCTGCTGAACTTTTTCAACGCGAAAATTGATGAGACCGACAAGAATATTTGCGAGTGGGGCGCCGCAACGGCCACGGAATTGCTGTGGTTGCCGGATAACTCCCGCTTGGCGTTGCGTGGCGCTCGCACGCAGTTGGGATGGCGTCAGCCGCTGATCGATTTGTTGATTCGTCTGATGCCCGTTGTGCCCGAAGTGATTGTCAAAACCGTCGAATCTAATCTGGGGCGCTATTGCGGCGCGTATCTGGCTGTGGCCGAATTGTTTGGCAGAGTGCCGACGCCAGAGGAATTGCCGGTTCTGCGGCAGATGGTCATCCAACTTGCCATGCAGTCGGAAGAGCACCATGGCGCCCGGGACATGTACAAACAGGAGACCTACTACGACGCTTCGTCGGAATCCAGTTTGCCCCTGACCAAGGACACCGTTTTGGCGTCCGTCGTTTACGCGATTTCTCAGCAGAAGGACGAGGCCGGCGACGAGTTGCTGTCGGAAGTCTTCCGCATGGCGCAGTCAAAGCGCCTGCCGATGCCCGGACGCGAATCCGCGGCGTTGCTGATGGAAGCCCACATGAAGGTCGCGAAGCGCAAGGGCAACAGCGACGCCAACATCCCCGAGGCGATGCAGTCCACTGCAGGCAAAAAGAAAAATGATTTGTCGATGATTGGCAACGATGTTTATCAGATGATTGACGATTTGTCGACGAGCTTTATGTTCAAAGGCAAGCGGCGTCAGAAGCGCGTCGCGGCACTCGTCGGATTGGCGCAGGCGGGCGAAGTGCGCGCGCTGCCGCGAATGGTTGAGCTGCTCGGCGATGCCGATTCGGTGATTGCGGGAGCGGCGCAAACCGCGATTCTGGATTTGCTGCCAAAGATTAGCGGCAAGGCAAATGAGTTCGAGATGCTGATGGATTCGCTGTTGCGCGAGTTGCTTCTGGTTAAGGAAAACGGCCCGCGCGAACGGATCGCGTTCCTGTTGGCGCGCATGAAACCCGCGCAAGACCCGCTGCGGACAAAGATTGAGTCCACCATGATGGGAGCCAAAACGCCACAGGCGGTGAAGCTTGTTCTGGCACATAGCATTCTGCCAATCATCAAAGGCGCAGATGAAGTCGCAAGCGAGCAGTCGTCGGCTCGAAACAAAGCGGCCGAAAAAACAGACGCTGAACCGGACCCCGCACTGGAAACTCTCAAGAGGTTCCTGCCCAACCGCGGGCTGCCCGGAATGGACGTGGAGATAAGCGAATTGGACAAAAAACGCGCCTACATGATGGCGCGCCAAGAATGGATTCGGAACGGCAAGCGTGGCCCCGAGCCACAGCCACCACAATAGCGTGCGACAATAACCATGGCGAATATGGACAAATCCAAACAACCCGAGCAATTATCACTTTTTGACGAGGTCGTTGATGGCGCGGGTGCACCCAAGCCAACAACAAATCCGGAAGCGGAAAAGCACGCCGCAGAGGTTGTTCGCTTACGCGCCGAGATTGCTCATCACGATCAGATTTATTATTCTGAGGGACGCAACGAAATTGAAGATTATGAGTATGACAAGCTCGTTCGAGAGTTGCGAACCGAAGAAGACAAACTGAAAAAGAAAGACCCGAATCACGAGTTGCTAACCATCGCTTCGCCGCTCAATCAGGTTGGCGGCGGCGCCGTCGACCGTACCGGCGAAACCGTGCGCCACGCACAACGAATGCTCTCGATTGACAACACGTATAATGAGGACGAGTTGCTTGATTTCGACAATCGTGTGCGCGAGGCCCTGTCATCCGCGGGAGAGCTTGCCGAGGCGTCAACGCCTGTCGATTATGTCGTCGAGTTAAAGTTGGACGGCATCGCGGTGTCAGTGATGTATGAGCATGCCCAGTTGCGCTATGCGGCAACGCGAGGCAACGGCGAGGATGGCGAAATCATCACCGGAAGCTTATCACGCTCGCCCAATGTTCCGAACAAGTTATCCGATGCCTTTGCGGCTTTTGATGTTTTGGAATTGCGCGGAGAAGCGTTTTTGACATTTGATGATTTCAACAGAATCAACAACTCGTTGGATCAGCTCAACAAAAAGCCCGCCGCGAATCCTCGTAATCTCGCGGCCGGAACACTCAAGCGACTGGATGAATTCAATTCGGCATCACGCCGCATTTCGGTTCGGTTCTACGCGGTCGGCGCAGCCTCGGGAGACGCGTTGCCCGAGACTCACAGCGAATTGTTGTCGATGTTTGCGGCCGGGGGTTTGCCCGTGAACGACACATATCGGTTGTGTCACGGGATTAACGAGGTCATCGAGTTCGAGCGCGAGTGGGAACACAAGCGCCACGAGTTGCCATATCCGGTGGATGGACTTGTCGTGAAAGTCAATCGCCGCGCATGGTGGGACATTCTGGGGACGACCGCCAAGTCGCCGCGCTACATGATTGCGTACAAGTTCAACACAATGCGCGCGTCGACAGAACTGCTCGCCGTGACATGGCAAGTCGGCCGAACCGGAATTCTGACTCCGGTCGCGGAGCTGGCTCCCGTACAGCTTGCCGGAACGACAGTCAAGCGGGCGACACTGCATAATTACGATGAGATTTGCCGTCTTGGAGTTCGCGTCGGCGATGATGTTTTAGTCGAAAAAAGCGGCGAAATTATCCCGAAGATTCTGCGCGTCTCTGAGGATTATGTGCGCACTGGCAAAGAAACCGAGATTGCCATCCCGGCGTCATGTCCCGAATGTGGAGGGGCCGTTGTCCTTTCCGAGGGAGATGCTTCGCCATACTGTCAAAACGAGAATTGCGAGGGACGCAAGCGCGCGCAGTTCACCCATTTCGCGAGTCGCGCGGCAATGGACATTCAGGGACTGGATGAGGCATCCGTGCGGTTGGCAATGAATGGCGGAATCCTAAATGATATCGCCGATATTTACTATTGGACTGAGGCGCAATGGACAGATTTGTTGCGCCGTCGTGCGTCAGACGCTAATGTCAAGGGCGCCGAAAAGAAGGAGTATAAACTCGCTAAAATCATGGTCGATGAGGTCGAAGAGAGCAAGGCCGCTCCTTTGCATCGCGTGTTGTTTGCGCTCGGCATTCCGCAAGTTGGAGCGACAACGGCACGGGATCTTGCGCGCACCTTTGGGTCATTGGAAAATCTGATGGCGACAACCACTGAAGATTTGGAGAAAGTGGATGGCGTTGGCAGTGTAACAGCACGTGGCGTCGTGGATTACTTCGCGGACGAAGCGCACCGCAAAACCATCGACCGCATGCGGGCGGCGGGCGTTCGATTCGAGAACACACTGATAACTATTGTTGCCGGTGACGACCCGAAAGCAAACGAGAATAATCCGTTTATCGGACGGACTCTCGTACTGACCGGAACCCTGTCGAGCATGAAACGGGATGAGGCAAAAAATCGCCTCGAAGCTCTCGGCGCGACAGTCTCGGGCAGCGTCAGCGCGAAAACATGGGCCGTAGTCGCAGGGCCGGATGCCGTCGGCACAACCAAACTAAAAACCGCCGCAGCCAAAGGCGTACAAATCATCCAAGAAGAAGAATTCCTGCGCCTCCTCGCCGCTGCCGAAGACCCAATCGCCTAACACCCGGCACCATCCGCAACCACACATAATACATGGCAACCACACATTCATGACAACAAGTGCTAAGCCCCTCGTGCATATAGTTAGTAAATACTCGCTACGCAATATTCATTACTTTTTGCATCGCATACTTTTATAAACTGTAGTCATTCAAAAGCAGTCACAATCGGGCAATTCCGCCAAC
Source organism: Candidatus Sumerlaeota bacterium (assembly GCA_012513815.1). Classification (GTDB taxonomy): domain Bacteria; phylum Sumerlaeota; class Sumerlaeia; order Sumerlaeales; family Sumerlaeaceae; genus JAAZBM01. The sequence goes on from JAAZBM010000005.1 coordinate 61,015, forward strand.
AAAAAGGCTTTTACTCATCGAGAATCTTCGCCTCATACCCAAGCTCGCGCAACAACGCCATGTCCGTTTTCGTTGTAATCCCCACCGTTGTCAGCATATCGCCCGAAATGGCCGCGTTAGCCCCCGAGGCAAAACAACCCCGACCCTTGTCCGGGAGCAGCCCCCTGCCACCGGCCAGACGGATAAAGGCACTCGGAAGGATAAACCGATAAACCGCGACGATTCGGCGCATATCGTCATCCGTCAAAGACTCATTGTGCCCGAACGGCGTCCCGGAGATTGGGTTCAGCAGATTCATCGGCACACTCTTCACGCCAAGTTCACGCAGACTGAGCGCCATATCAATCCGATCCTCAACAGTCTCGCCCAGTCCCATGATGCCGCCGCTACACACAGACAGACCGGCAGCAAGCGCGCACCGAATCGCCTGCACCTTATCGTCAAACGTATGCGTGGTACAGATATTCGGGAAGTTCCGACGCGAAGTCTCCAGATTGTTATGAGCCCTCGTCACACCGGCATCCTTCAGCCGCCGAAACTGCTGCTCGCTCAGCAAGCCAAAGGAAACGCAAACAGAAATCCCGACCTTCTCTTTAATTTCTCGAACCGCGTCACACATCTCATCCACTTCCGCGTCCGAAAGACACTTCCCGGAAGTAACGATGGAATACCGCAAAACGCCCTGCTCGTGATTGAGCGCCGCCTGAGCCAAGATTTCCTCTTTTGAAAGCAAAGGATACCGTGGCGCGCAAGTATGATTGTGAGCGGATTGCGCGCAAAACTTACAATTCTCCGAGCAACAGCCGCTTTTCGCGTTGATAATGGCGCAAATATCAAATCGATTCGAACAAAAATGCCGACGGATCCTGTCCGCATTCCCACACAACTCCGCAAGCGGCTGTTCATACAAAAACAAAGCCTCCGCCCGCCCGAGCGGTTTCCCCTCAAGCACTTCATCAGTTAATACATCAAGATTCATCGCCCATCCCTCACAGCAAAGGTTTATCTATAATAATACAATCAGACTCCCCCAAAAATATCCACCAACCAACTAACCGCACAAACACCACCCTCGCCTCCCCCAAGCCATCTAGGCCAACTAATAAATTAACAGCTTTTAGTCCACCACTCCACTCTTCACTCTTAACTCTTCACTCTAATTGAAGCTCTTCACTCTTAACTCTTTACTCTAGCTAAAACCTTTTCGGACAATCTTTTAAGAACGAACTTCAATCATATAATGTAGCTAATTACACAAAACAAAACATCAAAATACACGTTCAGCGCGGGCATCACCATCGCCCGCTGACGCGGTTCAGTATGTGACACAACATCATGAGGTAGTGGAATCAATGGCAATCAGCATTCGGAAACTGGAAACACAACTTTGGGAATCGGCTGATCTTTTGCGCCAAGGCTCAAAGCTCACATCGAATCAGTATTGCATGCCGGTTCTCGGCCTGATATTCCTACGCTATGCCTATGGCCGATACAAGTTAGTCGAAGCTGAAATCCTCAAGAATCGCCCCTCTCGCAAAGGCAGAATCATTCCCCTCGAAGCAAGTGACTTCGTCGCGAAAAGCGCGCTCTATCTGCCAAAAGAGGCGCAGTATGACTACCTCGTGAACCTGCCGGTGAATATCGCGAACGCCAAACTCAAGAACAAAAACGGACACCCCATGACGAGCCTTGGCGAGGTGGTCAACAACGCGATGCTCCTGATTGAGGACCAGAGCGATTTGCTCAAGGGTGTACTCCCCAAAAACTACACGGACTTATCCGATGACATGCTTGCGGACTTGCTACGCATCTTCAACAACAGCACGCTTGACGAGGTGGGCGGCGACATTGTCGGACGCATCTACGAATACTTCATCAACAAATTCGCCAAGAACATCGCCACGGACGACGGAGCGTTCTTCACGCCAAAATCGCTAGTCAAAATGATTGTCAACATCATTGAACCTAAACGCGGCGTGTTACTTGACCCCGCCTGTGGTTCGGGCGGGATGTTCGTTCAAAGTGGAGATTTCGTCAACCAATCGGGCATGAACGCCAACAACGCCATGACTTTTTTCGGACAGGAATTGCGCGAGTACAACGCCCAACTGTGCCTGATGAACATGGCTGTTCATGGGCTAACCGGAGTCATCAAATCGGGCAACGAAGCGAACACTTTCTACCACGATGCCCATCATCTCGATGGCACCTGTGATTATGTCATGGCGAATCCGCCGTTTAATGTAGACAAGGTCAAGCCCGAGTCTTGCGAAAACGCCAAACGCCTGCCGTTTGGCATGACAAACGTCAACGACAAAAAGGAAGTCAGCAACGCCAACTACCTATGGATTTCGTATTTCTACAGCTACCTGAACGACCATGGACGCGCCGGATTTGTCATGGCTTCTTCGGCGACGGATAGCCAAGACAAGGACAAAGCAATCCGCGAGCAGCTCATCAAAACGGGTCATGTCGATGTGATGTTCAGTGTCGCCAACAAATTCTTCTACACAAAAACATTGCCGTGTTCTCTTTGGTTCTTTGATAAGGGCAAGAGCAAAGCCATCAAGGACAAAGTCCTGTTTATCGACGCCAGAAACTACTATACTGTTGTTGACCGGAAGCTGAACGAATGGTCGGAATGGCAGATGAAGAATCTGAATGCCATCGTGTGGTTATATCGCGGCGAAACGCAGAAGTATCAGGGATTACTGGCTGAGTATCGCGCGGCACTCGGCTGCGACAAGCCTTTTGCCGAGCAGGCGCGTGATTTGGCGGCGGCGGTCAAGGCGCTACGCCACAAGGCCAAGGCGGCGGTGGAGGCGGCCAACCGGCGCGAGAAGAAGAGAACTCAGGGCGACTATGACGCTCAACTGGAAGAACTGACCGACGCGCTCACGATTGCCAAAGAAGCAAACTGGTTAGTTGAGAAGTTTGGCAACAAGGGCAAGTACGCGGATGTACTTGGATTGTGCAAAGTCGCGTCTCGACAAGAAATCGAGGAAAAAGGGTGGTCACTCACACCCGGGGCTTATGTCGGCGTCGCGCCGGTGGAAGATGACGGCGTGGACTTCGAAGAACGCATGGCGGAAATCCATCGCGAACTGCTTTCCTTACAGGAGGAATCAAACGACTTGATGGACACCATCTCGCAGAACATGAAGGAGATGGGGCTATGATTGAATTAAGAAATGTGGCTCATTATGTAACCGATAGAATTGGTGTTACAAAGCTAAAAGTGGAGGAATATATTACCACTGACAACATGGTAGCTAATCGTGGTGGCATAAAAGAATGTGAAAGCTTGCCTCGGGCTAGTACTGTTACCAGATACGATTTTGGGGATATTCTCGTTTCCAACATACGACCATATTTTAAGAAAATATGGTATTCAAATAGAGCAAGTGGTTGTTCAAATGATGTGTTAGTCTTTAGAAAAAATGACGATAGTTGGGATACAAAGTTTCTCTATTATGTTCTCTCACAAGACGCTTTTTTTGACTTTATGATGTCTGGTGCTAACGGAACGAAGATGCCGAGAGGAAATAAAAAAGCAATTCTCGATTTTTCAGTTCCAGACTTTGATTTAGAGAAACAGCGCCGTATTGCGGACATTCTCTCCACCTACGACAACCTCATTGAAAACAATCAGAAGCAAATCAAACTTCTCGAAGAGGCAGCCCAGAGATTATATAAAGAATGGTTTGTTGATTTACGCTTCCCCGGACACGAACATGTAAAAGTCATCGATGGCGTCCCCGAAGGGTGGAGGAAGGCAACGGTATCTGATTTTGCTACGGTTGTGGAACGTGGGATCACGCCAAGTTATTCTGATAGCGGAAAGTATCTTGTTATCAACCAAAAGTGCATCCGTCAGTCAATAATGGACATTTCATTAGCTAGAAGGCAAACGAAAAAATATGTCGAGGAATTGAATATCGAGGAATCGGATACGGTTATCTGTTCAACAGGTTCTGGAACATTAGGACGCGTTGGGCAAGTGTTTGGAGAATACGCAAATACAACGTTCGATTCTCATGTGACACTTGTGCGGTCAATAGAGTATAAGAATTTCCTCTATCATTCAATCAAGAATCAAGAAAGCTATCTTATGGGAATGGGCAGAGGTTCAACCAATCAACAAGAACTATACCGAGATGTGATAGAAAGAGCGTCTATTGGGATTCCAAATGAAATCATTCTAAGCAGGTTTGAAATGATGGCAATCAAACTACACGAAAGAATAACTTCCTTAAGTTCCCAAAACAGTTTATTATTAGAAGCCCGCGACCGCTTGCTTCCGAAGCTTATGAGTGGGGAGATAGAGGTATAGTTCAAACTTTTGATGCTTTACTTACTTGATGAACAAGCTTTACTTTTGGACGTGGTTTGACTATGATAAGTAAAGGAAGTAGGTTGAGAACAACACCCCAAGAATTGCGTGTTGATGGCGTAAAGTAGCCTGTGCTGTGAAACGATAGGAAAGCATATCAATAATATTTTGCAGGAAGAACTTGACTTGTCAACTGTTGCAAAATTTGCAACGGTTCAAAGAGAAGGTTCGCGCGATGTGAAAAGAGAGGTTGAAGTATCATAGAGGTATATCCCATGAACGCAAATGAACTTGTTCTGTTTGAAACAGCCGATAGAGCTGTAGCGCTTTCTGTGCCTGTCGATCAGGAAACGGTATGGCTTACGCAAGACCAAATGAGTGAGCTGTTCGATACGGCCCGCTCCTCCATCGCGTACCATATCGCAAACATCTTCAAAGAGGGCGAATTGGAGAAAAGTACTTCTGTCGAAATTTTCGACAGAAGTCAGGGAAAAGCTTCCAGACCGCCGAAATACTACAATCTGGACGTCATCATCTCCGTCGGTTATCGCGTCAAGTCCAAGCGCGGGATTGAATTTCGCAGATGGGCAAATGCCGTGTTGAAGGATTACATATTGAAAGGCTACGCCGTAAACGAACACCGTCTTTCACAGCTTGGTGAGGTGATTCAACTCCTGAAAAGGGTTGAAAATACACTGGACGGCAGGCAGGTGCTTTCTGTAGTCGAGAGGTACAGCGAGGCCTTGAATCTGTTGGATTCCTATGACCACCAATGCATGGGACGCCCCAAGGGAAGCCCTGCTACTTACGAACTCACCTATGAAGAATGTAAGGATGTAATCGCTCAAATGAGCTTTGGTGAGAAATCTGATTTGTTTGGCAGAGAAAAGGATGATTCCTTCCAAGGCAGCATCGGCAATCTCTATCAGTCCTTTGGCGGGCGGGAATTGTACCCATCGCTGGAAGAGAAGGCAGCGCACCTCCTGTATTTTCTTGTGAAGAACCACAGCTTTCTTGATGGGAACAAAAGAATCGGTGCGGCGATTTTCCTGTATTTTCTGGATAGAAACCGTGCCTTGTTCGTGAACGGCGAAAAAGCAATGGATGACTATACGCTAGTTGCGCTCACGATTATGATTGCGGAATCCAAGCCTGAAGAGAAAGAGATAATGATCAGCGTTGTTATGAACTGTCTGAGACGGCAAAATCAATCATAGTTTGAAGGAGAAAGACTATGAGCTACGACTATTCCGAAAATATCCTCGTGCAGGAAAGCGCCGGAAACCTACTCTGCGATGAGTTAGGTTGGGAGGTCGCCTTTGCCTATAACACTGAAGTTCTCGGTGAAGATGGCACGTTCGGGAGAACCTCAGAAAAGGACATTTTGCTGCTTCGCTATTTTACCGCGGCTCTCAGGAAACTGAATCCATGGATAACGGATAATCAGATTGATGAGGCGCGGATTGTTCTGGAGAACAGGCTCGCGTCCGCGTCGCTGTTGCAAGTGAATGAAGAGAAGTTTTTTCTGATTCGTGACGGAATCCCTGTCACGGTGAAGAAACCGGATGGTCAAACGGAAATCAAGAAAGCAATGGTGTTGGATTTTCGCGCTCCGGAGAATAACCATTTTCTCGCGATTAAGGAATTGAAAATTCACGGGAACATTCACAGAAGACGTACTGATATTGTCGGATTTGTCAATGGGATTCCGCTACTCTTTATCGAGCTAAAGAAACACACGATGGATGTGCAGAATGCCTACGTGGATAATTACACGGACTATCTGGACACAATCCCTCAGTTGTTCTATTACAACGCGTTCCTGATGCTCTCGAACGGTGAGCAGGCCAAGGTGGGGACACTCGGGAGTAAATATGAGTTTTTCCATGAATGGAAGCGCCTCTCTGAAGAAGACCAAGGCAGTGTCGCTCTCGAGACGATGCTGCGCGGCATTTGCAAGAAAGAGAATTTCTTGGATTTGTTTGAGAACTTTATTCTGTTTGACCACTCGAATGGGCACACCACAAAGATTCTCGCCAATAACCATCAGTATCTTGGCGTGAATGAGGCGATGAAGACATACGCCGCGAGAAAACAGAACGGCGGCAAGTTGGGCGTCTTTTGGCATACGCAAGGTTCGGGCAAAAGCTACTCGATGGTGTTTCTCGCGCAGAAAATTCGCCGCAAGTTCGAGGGGTCTCCGACTTTTATCATCCTGACTGACCGCGAGGAATTGAACACACAGATTAGTGATACCTTTGAAAACTGCGGGATGCTTGGCAAAGCAAAGGCATCCCGGTTTATCGCGACAAGCGCCGCTGACCTTGTGCAAAAACTGCATGGCAATCCAAGTTTTATCTTCACGCTGATACATAAGTTTAATAAGCAAGATGAAAACCCAATCTATCCCGACCATGACATTATCATCATGTCAGACGAAGCGCATCGCACTCAATATGGAACCTTCGCGGATAATATGATGGCGCTGCTTCCGACCGCGGCTCGTATTGGTTTCACCGGGACACCGCTGCTCACGAGTGATAACATTACGGCACGAACCTTTGGCGGGTATGTCTCGACATATGATTTTAAACGAGCGGTCGAAGATGGCGCGACAGTACCTTTGTATTACGAGAATCGGGGCGAGAAACTCAAGCTGAATAATCCCGAGCTTCACCAAAGGATGATGGATGCTATTGAGAAAGCCGATTTTGACAGCGACCAACAGGAAAAACTGGAAGCGGAATTCAAAAAAGAGATTCATTTGCTAACGGCCAATAAAAGGCTTGAGATTATCGCGCATGACTTCGTGAAGCATTACTCTGATTTGTGGACAAGCGGAAAGGCAATGTTTGTCTGCCTCAACAAAGTAACCTGTGTGCGGATGTTCGACTACGTCAAGAAGTACTGGGCCGAGGAAATCAAAGCGCTCAAACAACAGATTAAAAAGTCGACGTCACAACAGGAGGCACAGGAACTCGAGTATAAGCTGAAGTGGATGGAAGAAACTGAAATGGCCGTTGTCATCAGTCAAGACCAGAATGAGATGCGGACGTTCGAAAAGTGGAATCTGGATATCAAAACCCATCGCGAGAAAATGGAAAGAAGAGAACTGGACAAGGATTTCAAAGACCAAGACCATAAGTTTCGGGTTGTGTTTGTCTGCGCTATGTGGCTTACGGGCTTCGATGTGAAATGCTTGTCATGCTTGTATCTGGACAAACCGCTCAAGGCACACACCCTCATGCAGACAATCGCGCGCGCGAATCGCGTTAATGAGGGAAAGAGAAATGGTCTGATTGTCGATTATATTGGAATCGTTAAGGCTCTGAGAAAAGCGCTTGCGGATTATACCGTTAACGTTGCCAATGCCGGAGCAACGGACCCGACCATTGACAAAGAGGAACTTATCGCGAGAGTGAAGGATACGGTCGAGAAGGCGAAAACCTTCTTGGCACAGAAAGGGTTCGACTTACAAAATCTGATTGACGCGGCTAACTTTTCGAAGTTGTCCAACTTGCGGACGGCCGCAAATGCGGTCTGTGGAACGCTTGCGGACAAAAAGACCTTTAGCGCCTACGCGTCTGAGCTGCGACGCCTGATGAAGTTTATTACACGCGCGGAAATCAAAGGAAATCTCCGTAAAGAGTATGAGGCGATAACGGCAATTCACGATGAATTACAAAAGAAGAAAAAGCACACCGACATAACAGACTTGATGGTTCAGATTAATCACATCATTAGTGAGTATGTGAAAATCGACCCGGACGCGATGATCTCGGAGGCGCCCCGCGTATTCGACATCAGCGCGATAAATTTTAATTTGCTTCACAGTGAGTTTGTGAAAGTGCGCACAAAGAATCTGTTGATGATGGATTTGGAAGAATCCATTAAGCAGAAGCTAGAGAAGATGCTGGTGTCAAATCCAAACAGAATCGACTACTATAAGCGCTATCAGCAGATCATCGATGAATATAACCGTGAGCAAGACCGCGCGACCATCGAAAAAACGTTCATGGAATTGATTGATATCGCAAGTAAATTAGATCAGGAAGAAAAGCGCTATATCCGCGAAGGCTTTACGAGTGATGAGGAACTTTCGCTTTATGATATGTTATTCCGCGATAACTTGAGCAAGAATGACATCAAGAAACTGAAGGATGTTGCGACAACGTTGCTTCAGAGAATAAAGAAAGAAATCGCAAAGCTTGACCATTGGAGAGACAAGCAAGAAACCAGAGCGCATGTGATGAACCTGATACGAGACACACTACTCGAAGGATTGCCCGACAGCTATGGCGACACCCCCGACGTCACAAAGTATCAGCAAATAGTATACGAGTACATATACACCAGAGACCTTGTCGCCTAAAAATAGAGTGGAGTGGTGGAGTAAAAGCTAGTTGATTTATTAGTTGGCCCTAGTTGCCTTATTGGTTTCTCTGGTCCCAAGACTGGCAACATTGTGCTCAATCAAACGATGACGCGGCACACTCGTGTTGCCATGAGTGTGCCGCGTCTGTTGCGATTCTGTGTTGCGCTCGCCGACTATTTCATCAGTTCGCTGTAGTCGTAGTTATCCGTCTCGTCGGTTTCGGCGACGACGTCGGTGCTGTCGGCTAACACGCCGACGACTTTGCCGGCCGGGACGGTGCCCGTCAGAGTGATGGCCTTCTCCTCGTTAGCCTTCAGTGTGCAGTTGATGCCGCCCGCGAAAACAGTCGCGTTGTCTTTGTAGAAGTAGCCGGTCTTTTCCTGCATGGTGCCGACAAACGCCTCGGTCCAGAAGGCCCGCGTTGTCGCGTTGCCGATGTTCTTGATCGTGCCGCTCACGGTCACTTTGTCGCCGCTCTGCGTGAAGGTCGGCCCCTCGCTCCAGACGATGTTGCGTGTGCCGCTCTCCGCCGGGGTGCTCAGGAAGACGCGCCCGTCCGCGAATTTGCAACGGTTGTCGAGCGGCGTCATGTCGCCCGGGTTTGCGCCTGCGCCGTCGCGGTTGACCACCGCCACCAACGAATACACACCGTCGCCGATGCTGTTGATGGTCTTCTCGAGGCTATACGTTTGCGTCGCGCCCAGTGCCGGTGCGGTGATTTGCTCGCTCCAGCAGAACGTCACGCCCTGAACGTTGCTCACGCCGCCGTCCTGCGACGCGAACAGCTCCAGATAAACCGGAGCGCTCGGCGTCGTCGTGCCCTTGTTCGTCACCGTCACACTGTACTTGAGTTTGTCGCCGGGTTTGACCGCGTTCGGTGTCAGCTGCGACGCGTCCACCGTCATCTTCGTAATCGCCAAGTCGATGCCGTTGTCCTTGCCCGGAGGCAGAATCGACGGGTCATAGCAAACATACGAGTTGTTCACCTTGTTCGTCTCGGGCACGATATTCGTGCTGTCGGCGACGACGGCAAACGCCCGATTCATGACGCCCGCCGCGACTGTTCCCGTCAGCGTGAAGGTCGTCGACTCACCGGCCGCTAGCGTGTTGATATTCTGGCCTGCGCCGATGGTGCCCTGCGGCATCAACACGCACTCGGCCGTCAGCGTCCCGTAGAACGCCTCGACCCATGCGCCCGGCTTGGTCAGATTCTCCGTACCGGCATTCGTGACCGTGCCGCTGAATCCGACTTTGGTCGGCGTGGCAGGATTGTAGCTGATAGCGACATCCGAGATGCGCAAGTCAATGTTCGCGGTCTTCGTGTTGCGAATCGACAACCGTTTGCCCGCCACGGACAGCCAGTTATTCGCGTAATCCGTCTCAGCCAGAGCGCCGTCGCTCACCGTCGCGCGGTTCACGCTCGGCATCAGCGTATAGACGCCGTCGGGCAGTGTGTTGAGGACGAGGAACGGCGGAACAAGCGTGGTCGTCGTTGCCGCCACGCCGGGCGCCTTGTACGAACTCGTCACCGTGCCACCTGTCCGCACCTGATCGAAACCACCCGTCTTGCTCGGGAATATCTCGCACCAGAACGGCGACGTCACCGCCGCATTCGCGACTGTCGTCCACTTGAAGTCAAGCGTCTCGCCGGGCGCCAGTGCGCTCGTGATGCCCTTCGTAAATGTGCCGTCGACCAACTCAATATCAAGACCATAAACGCCCTTGTCCTCGACGAGCGTTTCGTTCGCGAGATAAACCGAAATCGGCTTAGGTGTACCCCAACTGTCCACCACCTTAAACGAGATGATGTAGGTTGTGGCCAAAGGCAAATTCGTTGCCGTCATGCCGCTGTTGCGCCACGACTTGCCGCCATCGATGCTCCACTTCGCGCCCGCCGACACCGCCTCCGCAGGCGTGATGTTGACCTTGAGTGAACCGAACTGCTGCACGTAGTTGCCCGTCACAGTCACAGTATCATTCTTGAGAATCGTCACATCCTGATTGGCCGGAGTCGTCCAGCCCGCAACAGGTTTGAAGCTCACCGTGTAGGTCTGAAGCTTCAAGTCCGTCACGACCGTGCCGCTCTGATGCCACGTCGCGCCGCCGTCGATGCTCCACTTCGCGCCCGCCGCAACAGCCGCCACCGGAGCCAAATCGACCGTCAGCGAACCGACCTGTTTGACATATACGCCCGTCGTCGTTGCCGTCGCGTCCTTCTCGACCACGACATCAACCGCCGCTGGCGTATCCCAACCCGACAACGCCTTGAACGTCACCGTATAGGTTGTCGCGAGAACATCAGACATCGACTCTCCCGACTTGTTCCAATCAAGACCGCCGTTGATGCTCCACGCCGCGCCGCTCGTCACCGCTTCTGCCGGTTGCAGCGTCACCGTGATGCTACCCATGTCGCTCAGCGCCTTCAGATACGGACGCGTCAACCCATTCACCATTCCCCACGGAGTATCGAAATTCCATCCTTGGAAAGTGTCTTTCGTTTTCATTTCGGCCGTCGTCTTGCCAGTGCCACCGGCAGACGTCGAAATTCCCGACGCCTCTTTGTCCCAGTAGCAGGACACAATCGCGCCAGCAACCGCATCGCCAACGCCAATCAGGCCGCCAACATTCGCACTACCGCCGACCGAACCGGCCGCGTAGCAATCACTGATGAACGAACCCTCGGCATTGTACCCAATTAAGCCGCCGACAGTCTCGCCACCGGCAACCGAACACAACGAGTAGCAATTCTCGACCGTGTTGGCGTTCTCGCCAACCAGACCGCCGAGATTCTTCGCACCCGTGACCGTGCCCGTCGTGTAGCAACCATCGACAATGCCGAAGTTGTACCCGACCAGACCGCCAACGGCCTCGTCGCCCGAAATGCTGACGTTGCCGACACCCAAATCGGTAATCGACGCGGAGAAGTCAATGTAGCCGAACAAACCGACATTAGGCTCGTTCACGCGATTGATAAACAGATTTTCAATCACATGGCCGCCGCCCATGAACACGCCTTGGAACGGCGCCAACTCGTCGGTGCCAATCGGGACAAAGCCCTCACGAACAGGACCCGTCGTCCAACTGTCATTCCAATAGAGCGTATCCGTTGCGTCAATGTCATTCATCAACAGATAGTACTTATCCTTCGTCAGACCGAGCGTCGTCGTTTGATCCTGCAACCAAACGAGATGATTCAGCGTCATAATCTGATACGGGTTACCCTCCGTGCCTGCGCCCTGCGGAGCGCACGCGTAAACCACAGACACCAACCGTGTCTCGTCGACTGCCACCCGAATATTCTGCGGTGTGGGCGTCGTCCAGCCCGCGACATCCTTGAAAGTAATCGCATAAACTGAGCTAACACTCAGATAGACCGGTTCAGTTTCCTGACTCCACGTCATGCCACCGTCGATACTCCACGCAGCCTCCGCCGGTCCACTAATCTTGACCTGCAACAGCCCGCGCTCAGCATAAACACCCGTCGTCGTCACTGTCTTATTATTCTCGATGCTCACGGATTGCATTGTTGGCGTATCCCAACCAACCACATCCTTGAACGTGACCGTATACTCGTCAACATCAAGCGTCAACGATGTGCCACTGTCATTCCAGTTCGCGCCGCCGTCGATACTCCACTGCGCGTCATTGGACGCCGTCGTCACTTCGTCAGGCAAAATGTTGACTAGCAAAATACCCTCACGGGTATACTCTCCCATCACCCATGTGATAGTTCCGTTCTCAATCGAAGCGCTTTGATGTGCGGGCGCATTCCATCCCTCAACATCTTTAAAAGTAACCGTATAAGTTTCAACCGGAAGCGCTATCGTTGTGTCGCTGTCGTACCATGTACTTCCATTATCGACAGACCACTGCGCTTTGGACTCTGTGGTCACATCATCCGGCGACATAACAACTTGCAAAACGCCCAATGCGCGCTCATAGGTACCCGTTGCAACCACCGACGTCGTTGGCGTATCAGCCAAATAAACGTCAAATGGCTCAGATTCATTCCAACCGTGAACAGCCTTAAGGCTAATGGTATAAGTCGTATTTGTCGGTAAGGATTTAATCGTCGCACCCGACTCAAACCACTCATTTTGAGACGAAACACCGCCGCCCACAAATTTCCACATAGCTCCGCTCGTCACTGCATCGTAAGCGTCATAATCATTTTTCGACACGAGATTGACAGTAAGGCTTCCCGGGCTATACACGCCGTCCACGCTTTGAATATCTTTGTCGGAAGTGCTCTTCTTTACCTCAACCGTTGTCGGCTGCGGCGTTTCCCATCCCACTACATCTCTAAAGGTAATCTCATAAGTGCCCGCGGGAATGGTACGCGTCAAACTGCGATCCCAAGTGAGACCATTATCGATGCTCCAACGTGCCCCGGCGTCTTCGGCTTCTTTGGGCAACAGTGTCACTTTCAATTTGCTATCCGCAACCGTCTGAAAATATGGATACGTGTTTCCGTTGATAATCGTCCAGATATTCACGAAATCCCAATCGACAAAAGTTCCTTTCGTTTGCATCTCGGCTGTTGTCTTGCTGGTGCCGCCATCCGAAATTGCGATTCCAGAAGCATCTTTGTCCCAATAGCTATTGTCAACTTGACCGCCCTCATTCTTGCCAACCAAACCACCGGCAACACCTGTGCTGTCCGTCAACATAACACGTCCGGCCGAATAGCAAATGTTGATTGCGCCGGATGGCAGATTGTTACCTACCAAGCCACCGACAAGAGTCGTACCCTCGACAACAGCCTCTGCGTAAACATTGTACAGTTTGCCACCGTTGCGACCAACAATGCCACCGATAGCATTCGAACCATACACCGTGCTGTCGCTGAGATAGCACTGCGTCAATGTTCCATAGTTCGTCCCAACAAAACCACCAACGATGTTATAGCCGAAGATAGTCGAGGAATTGATTCCGAGTAACTTTATGGAACCACTGGCACCAACATAACCGAACAGTCCCACGCCGTTATTCGACGTATAGTTGATGGTTAAGTTAGAGATCTTCTTGTTGTTTCCGTCAAATTTACCATTGAAGGGTGCGTCGCTTGTCCCGATAGGTTTGAACCCTGCGCCATCGCTCCACAACAGCGTTTCAGCCGCATCGACATCTGCCACCATCTGATAGCATGTGCCGCTACTCAGGCCGTCCGCCGTCTGGTCGCCAACCCAAACCAAATGTTCAATCTGATTAATCTGATACGGATTGGCAGAAGTACCATCACCCAACGGACGATAAGACGCCGTCACGGTTTTGCTTTCGAGACGATCAAGCGTCACTTCCTGACTGACAGGAGTCACCACCCACCCGGCAACTTGTTCAAAAGTCACTGTGTGCGTACCAACGCTAACCGTCAGTGATTCGCCACTCGCGTTCCACGTCTCACCGCCGTCAATGCTCCAACGTGCGGTCGACGGAAGTCCGTTCTCGACAACACCCGTCAGCGTCGCGCTAATCATCGTATAGATAGCTGTCACGTTGCCCGTTTCGTTTTTCATAACAGCGATTTTCTTGTCGGAAGGTTTAACCCAACCGTTGATATCCTTGAACGTGATGGTGTACTCGCCCACGGGCAAGTTTTCGATTGTGTAGCCACTCGTGTGCCAATTCGCGCCGTCGTCGATACTCCACAACTCACCTTTAGCGGCAATCTCCGGAGGCGTAATTGTCACCTTCAGCGCGCCGACTTGTTCCACATAAGATCCGATACTCTCGGTTACTTCGTCCTTAGCTACAGTGATTTTGGTTGGATTGGGCGTATCCCAACCTTCAACACTGCTGTATATCACTGTGTAGCTACCCGGATTTAGCGCCAACGTACTACCACTGTTGTTCCACTTCGCACCGCCGTCCACACTCCACTTTGCCTCAGCATCGCGAACTTCTTCGGGTTCTATCGTTACCTTCAAACCCTGCGTCACCTGCGAATACTCGCCCGTTTTGTTCACCGGATTCTCACGGTCTCGCAAAATCGTCACGGTCTGCGGGTCAGGTGTCGCATAGCCAGCCGCGTCTTTGAATTCCAGTTTATAAACTCCTACTGGCAACGAGATTCGCATATCATTTGTGTACCACGACTTGCCGCCGTTGATACTCCAACGAGCACCGGCTGTTGCAGCCTCGGCAGGCGTCAACGTCACCTTGAGCGAACCATCCGTCTGTGAACTGAAATAAGGATGTGTCACACCCTCGATGTTCGTCCAGATACCGCTGTTCCACTCTTTGTAGCTTGACCAAGCGAGACTCTTTTCTTTCGTCAGTCCCTTCAGACTTGTCTCGGGTTCACTGCCGTCTTCTAGCATGCCCAAATCTTGACCGGTGCTGTACACATCCCAGTAACAACGCGTAATAGAAGTAGCATAGTCGCCGCGCACCGTTGCGCCAATCAGGCCCTTAGTGCCGTTCACTTTGCCTGCCGCATGGCAATATTCCATTTCGCCGTTGAACTGCAGACTGCCAATCAGACCGGCGGCGTCGACATTTCCCGTCACCTCGCACATCGAGAAGCAGTTCTCCATCTTGCCGTCATTCTGACCCATCAGGCCGCCCACGCCGCTCTGACCGGAGACAAACCCATGCGAGCAGCAGTGGCTCACCAGTCCGCGGTTCATGCCGAGCAACGCGCCCACTGAGCTTGCGCCCGTAATATTGGCCTCGTCAACATTCAGGTCATAAATCTCGCTCTCCGTACCTGTGAATGAGAAAAGACCGACACTGTTCGCGTCACGATTGATGAACAGATTGCTAATCTTCATGTTGTTGCCGTAGAACTTGCCATTGAAACGCTGATAATCGGAATCCAACATACCAATCGGCAAGAAGCCCTGATAACTACCCGTATTTTTGTCATAATTCCAGTTCTTCGTATCCGACGCGTCGATGTCGTTCATCAGTTTGAAGTAGACGCCCGTCGTCACACCGTCCTCGGCGCGACCCGCAATCCACTGCACCATCTCGATATCCGTCAACTCATACGGTTTCTTTTCCGTGCCGCTGCCATTGATGGGATAATAAATCGCTTCGACAATCGAGGTCTGGCCGTTGGTCAACGACACACTCTTGTTAGCAGGTGTCTTCCATCCATCCACCGTTTGATACTCGATTGTATAACTATTCACATCCTGACTGACCTTATCGCCGCTCTTACGCCAAATGTCACCCTGTGGGTCATCCACGATTTTCCATCGCGCGTCCAGTGGCATTCCACCGGCGATATTCACCTGTATCGTTGCCCGACCGCGCGTAAATGTTGCCGTTTTCTCGAGAACTTGATCCTTCGTTACATACACGTCTCTAATCTTCGAAGGCGCAACCCAACCCGTCGCGGCCGTGAAGGTAATCTCGTATTTTGTCCCGACAGACAGACCCGTTGCCACCTGACCACTGACATAACTTTTGCCATTGATACTCCACTTGCAACCATCGTCAATAGCGTCTTGTGGAGTGAACGTCACCTTGACCGAACCTGTATCCACCGTATAGGCGGCGCTCACCGTCTTCGTTGCGCCATTCGTCACAGCCTGACTTCTCATTTCATCGGGCGTGGTGTAGTTCTTCACATCGCCAAAAACACACGTATATTTCGCGGCGACAGGAACAGTCTGCTCGGGCGCGACAACAGAAGCGTCCTTGATCAGATAATGATTACTCTCATACGCGGCTGTGTGCTGGTTCCAACCATCGGTCAGATAGACCGACCATGTCGCTTTTGTCGCGGCATCCGTCGGTGTCACACTCGCCTTAATCTTACCTATCTGCTGGCGGTAGCCAGCTTTCGCCGTCGAGGTCGAATTCGCCGGGCACCAGATACTTCCGTCCGTTCCGGCATTTCCGCTATAGATGCTACCGGCAGTCGTCCAACCTGTCACACCCTTGAAAGTGATTTTGTAATACTTGCCCACAGGCACCTTGACTGTCATTCCGGAATCGTAATAGGTTGTGCCACCGTCCACGCTCCACTTGGGCAATTCCTCATAGTTGTCAGGATTGACGACCGGCGGATTGTTCGGGTCGATCGCAGCTTTATTGTCCTTCTTGCGGACATAAATTTCAGGGTTATAAATTTTCGTTTCATTCTTCGCTGGCCACGGCACAATATTGATGCACAATTTCCCGAGGGCCTCGTATGTTCCCGAACCTGTTGCCGCCTTGCCCTTGGTCATATTAATCGTAATCGGCGCGGGTGTGCCCCAGTTATCGACATCCTTAAAAATCACCGTATGCGTACCCACTGCGGGATTTGACACCGATGCGCCGCTCGCATTCCACGTGGCGCCGCCATTGGCAGACCACTTCGCGCCCGAAGTCACCGCGTCCGTCGGCGAAATGGTAATCTTGATACTGCCGCCTACGGCCAACGTGGGATAGCTCCCGCTTGCGATAGTCCATGTATTCGCAAAATCCCAGCCCACATACGTGGATTGCATTTTCATTTGCGCTGTTGTTTTGCCGCCGCTGATTTTGGTGGTCGTCGAATCCCAATAGGAATTCGTGATTGTTCCATTGTCGATACCAATGAGGCCACCGGACTCTTTGGGATATCCGGTTGCCGTTGTCTCGCCCGTGGCGTAGCATGTTGTGATGAATCCGCGGTTCGCGCCGACAAGTCCACCCGCGCACGTAATCGTTCCGACAGTTCCTTGCGCATAGCAGTTCTTCACTTTCGTCGATGTGTTCCACCCGAGGAGGCCGCCGACGCAATAGTCACCGCTGACAGCTCCGGTCGCGAAGCAGCGCTCAACGGCGCCGTCGTTATTGCCGATGAGACCACCGACGCGACTGTCGGTACCGATGGTTGCTCCCGTAGCAGATGACCCCGTAACCGTGCCTGCGGATTTGTTCCATCCAACCAGACCGCCCACATAGGCCTGTCCTGTGACAGCCACCGACGAGGAGGAATTGTTGATGCTCGCTTCGTTCGCGCCGACGAGACCGCCGATGGTAAACGCGACGGACGTATCCGGGTCATAGTTCGCGCTGATGGAGCCGGATGCGCTGCAGCCATTGTCGATGCTGCCCTTATTGACGCCAACGAGACCGCCAAGGTAATAGGTCTTGCCGTAATAAACAGTCAAGCTGTTCGCGTTGACCGCCGAAGCCGCATTGATACTGCCTGTCGTTTCGTTGAGTCCGACGAGACCGCCGCACATATCGATTCTTCCAGCGAAAGTCGAATTCGCCGAGGCTCCGGCAATCAGCGCGGTGTTTTTGCCGACGAGACCGCCTGCGCACACACCCTCCGTTTTGGCGTATGCCGTAACGATAGCCGTCGCGCTCGACGCGCTTGTAATGATGCCCTTGTTCCACCCGACGAGACCGCCGACACAGTTATTTCCCGCGACATCCGCGGCCGCCGTGCAAGCATTCTCTTTATATCCGATAATTCCACGAGTTCTGTCAGACAGATTCGCAGATATATTCTCGTTGCAGCCGACCAGACCGCCCGCGTAATCACCCGCCGTCTCAATGGCGCTACCATCGAGAACCTTGTCTCCACCCAGACGACCGTGCGTGCTATAACCGACAAGCCCGCCCGCATACTGATTGGCAGTGACCACCGCGACAACCTGCGTGTTGAGAATCGTTCCCAATGAGTTATAGCCGACAGCGCCGCCCGCGTAGTTGCCCGAAGCATCGACGCTAACGCCTGTCACTTTGCAATCTTCGATAGTGCCGTTGTCGAGATAACCGGCAATCGCGCCGACATTGCTCGCGCCGACAAAATCGCTGTTCTCGATGTAAAGGTCTTCGACTTTTCCGCGAAGTCCGATATAGCCAAACAAGCCGACATTGCTCGCGCCTGGCAAATTAACCGCGAGATTCGACAGTGTCTTTTTATTTCCGTCAAATCGCCCATAAAATGGCGCTGCCTTTGTGCCGATGGGAGTCCAGTTCGACATGGACGACATGTTGATGTTATCGACCAACTTGTAATACTTAGCCGAAGACGATGTCGACATCGTGTAGTTTTGTTGGAACCATGTCAAGTCCGTTGTGTTCGCCAGCAGATAGGGGTTATACTGCGTTCCATCGCCCCCCGACTGCGCCTGCGCCGTCCCCGGCACAAACAGCAAAGCCGACACCAGTATGGTAACAAACCGGATAAGGTTTCTCGAAGTCAAATGACATGTCATGGGTTATTGTCTCCCAGCTAAAAAATGAACTTATGTATTATACTATACTATTATAATGTAAAAAATAACGACAAGAAACAACGAATCGCTTCTTGTTGGCGCCATTTGGACACTATATATTCTATATTAAGCAGCAAGTCTTGTGCCCGCCCAAGCACTGGCGCGGCAGAGCCTAGAGATTGCAGATGTTGCGAACACGGTCAAAGGCCGGTTTGCGCGTGTAGAGCATCCCCGCGCCACCACCAATACGCACGATATCACCGGCACTACGCGTTCCGTTGGTCGGGTCGTAATCCACACCGAGAGCGTTGATTTCGTTCGGGCAAAAGCCGACCCAACTGCCACCAAAATACTGCCCGCAATCAGGCCCCGCAGAGGACAAACGCCACACCGCGCCCGAGGTGAGACTGGCGCCGCGACGATAATCCGGGTCTTTGTCCGCATCCAGATCCAAACTGCACATATAGTCGTATGAATCGTATTCCGAAGCATTCTCCCCCGGCAATATTGTAATACTGGGAGCGAATGGCTCGCTGAAAATACTCGTCAGATAGGCCACCGGCGTTGTCAGGCGAATGAATCGCCCGCTCACCGCCACATAAAGGTCAGGGTTGAAGACGCTCACACCCGAGAAGCCACCGTCGCCACCGGGAACACGCCCCGTCATGTAACGGTTTGTGTCAACGGTATAGGCCTCGAGAGCACCCGCTAGCACACGCAAATCATTGGCGACGCGACTAACTTTCGAGCGTGTCTGCGCAAGCAAGAAGTTCGGAACGGCAATCGCCGCAAGTATCGAGATAATGCCGACGACAACCAGTAGCTCAATGAGTGTAAAACCACGACACATAAGAACACCTCCTGAGGGAAAAACAAGATGCATTTGCCCTTACACAGACTACATTTGAGCGTTTATTCCATTACAGAAATTGGCACAAACGCCGAGCTACTCTATGGGTTTGGGAGAAATGCCACTGTCGCCGGAACGGTTGCTTTCCTTAATCATTTTGATAATCATGAACACAACAATGACGTCGACTGCGACAATATATAGCACCAGTGGAATCACCGACATCTTTTGGGTATTATCGAACGACACATTGATGATTTGCGAGGTAAAATACCAGATAACGCCGGTGGTGAGCACATCAATATAGATGAGCGCTTTACGCGCGATACCATAAAGTTTGACTGCGTTTTGCTCCGTGATAGTCACCCCGCAATAATTTCCAAACCATGGAAACCGAATCGAGAATTTCATAATAGCGGTCATAAACACCGCGAGGATAGGCATGAAAAAGATATTGTAGCTTCTAACAAAAGAATCGGGAGTGCCTTTAATGTCAAAGTGCATCGCAATCGTTGAAGGGAGAGTGAGATACGCTCGCCATGCGATAAAGATGGTCAGGAGAACAAAAAGAAGAGTAACAATTTCGCATGTCCTTTCCTTTTGAGTGAGCGGCGGCATATTGACACGCGGGTTCTTTTTGCGAACTTTAGCGATTCCCATAATAACTTTCAGTCCTTCATCTTGTGACTACAAGAGACGATTTTGAGCTTCATTTTTTTGTAAGCCATGAGCCTTGTTCGGTTGTCATACGGAATCATGTAGTCATCATAGTCCGATTTCTCGGGGATCGCCTTGTTGTTAATCGGCACCTTCGCCTCGAAACAGTAGTTCTGGCGCGAGTCAAATTTCTCACAGGGAAACTCGTCGCACTGTCCGCAATGGTGCAAATGTCGTTCCAAAACGCACGCACGAACAGGACATTCGTCATCAAGAATACGGGCATCTTTCTTTTGGCAGCGGCAACCATCACAAACCAGT
>JAAZBM010000006.1 GCA_012513815.1 Candidatus Sumerlaeota bacterium
AGCTGTCGCGTTTGCGGCAACATCACGACCTGATAGCATGTTCGGATGAATTTGTCTGTCGCGAATGCAACGCCGTTGGCGGTCGCGATGTCGCCGGAGAGTATGTCGCAAATGTCGCGCGCAGTGAATGGCGCGGCGCGGCGGGCGATTCGATTTTGTATGAAGGTCAGGCGCCGACATGAGGCGAAGGGGTTGCCGTCATCGGTTGCGGGCGTCGCGTTTTTGTTGCTTTGCTGAAAATGGTTTGTCGCGCTGATGTGGTTGCCTGTCGGGCGAACGATTTTCGCGCGGGTTGTCCCCCACTCGAGCAGGCATGCGGATTGTTTGTCTGCGATGCCGATGATGTGCGGGAGAAATGGTTTGTGTTTGCGGAGAGCGGTTGTGGTCTCGTCGATTGTTTTGCATGTTGCTGCCGCTTCCAACAGATAGCCGGGACTGAAGACGCGTTGGTCAAATTTCGGCGGCGTTTGCGAGATGAGTTCGGCGTTGAGTTCGATGCAAATTCCGGCAGCGTTGATTGCTGTCGTCGCGTAGATGATGCCCGCCCACGCGATGGTGGCGACGGGTTGCGCTCCTTCGTCGATGGCGGGATGCCAAATCGCGGTAATGAGTGGTGGTTGAATTTTTTCGACCGACATGTACCAGTCGTAGTTTCGGCCGAGGATTGTTTGATGATTCTCGGTCGCGTCACCCCAGAGCGCGATGGTGGAGCATGCGGGGATATTCCCGGCGATGAATTCCATCGTCTCGAGGGCTGTCATTTCGGTTTCGGTCAGGTTCGCGCCGATGCCCACGCCACGCACGATGTTGCGCATGATGATTGGCTCGCTCGCCCGTATCAGCGCTGCCGCCGCGATGATGTCCGGCGTCATGTACGGGATGAGTTTCGCGGCCAACGCGTGCAATTCCGTTTTCAGGAGTTGGCCGTATTGTTGCCCCATCTGGTACCACGAACCATGCAAATCGAGGACGATGAATCCGTTGTTTGTCTTCAGTCGTCGTGCTTTGTTATCGCTTGTTTTGCGGATGGTTTTCATGATTTACTTTTTGGCGGAAAGAATTTCGTAGAGTTCTTTCATGCCGGTTGTGGCGGGTTTCGCAATCATTGTCATGCCGTCGCGGAGTTTGGGAAGCGAGTTCGCCTTGGGGTCTACGACATAGACCGGCGCATGCTGCGGGGCGTATTGGACAAGCCCGGCCGCGGGATAGACGACTAGCGATGTGCCGACGACGACGAATATGTCTGCCTGTGAGGCGATTGCGGCGGCTTTTGACATCAAAGGTACGGCTTCGTCGAAGAGGACGATGAACGGTCTGAGTTGTCCGCCGCGCGGGCATAAGTCGCCAACGTTTATCGGGTCGTATCCGATTTCCTTGACGTAGTCAGGGTCTTTCATCGATGATGCTTTTGTGAGTTCTCCGTGGAGGTGGACGATGTGCGTCGACCCGGCGCGCTCGTGGAGGTTGTCGATGTTTTGTGTGAGGATGTATACGTTGAAAAGTTCCTCGAGTTTTGCGAGATATTTGTGCGCGTCGTTTGGTTCTACGGTCTTGAGTTCGGCGCGTCTGTCGTTGAAAAACTCGAGTACTTGTTTAGTGTTTCGGCGCATTGCTCTGCCTGTCGCAACGTCTTCGACGTTGTATCCGCACCACAATCCGTCGCTGCCTCTGAACGTTGGAATTCCGCTCTCTTTGCTGATTCCTGCGCCGGTGAGTACCACCAGATTTTTCTTCTTGTTCTCAGTCATTTTTCACTCTCCGCCTTTTTTCGTCCTTAATAGATAGATACCTCAGATGAGATTTGGTGTGCGTAAAAAAGATTGTTTGGGGTGTTTTGAATTGCATTTATCATTCATTCGTATGTTAAGAATAGAATAGTAAAGACAAGTGGTCTTGACATCAAAAATGAAGATAGAGATTTAAGGATTTCTCACTATGACATTATCGTCTCGTTTAGTTGTTTGCAGTGTTGTGCTGATGAGTTCGGCATTAATGATGAGTGGCTGTGAGGGCCAGAAGAAAGCGGCACCCGCTGACCCGGGTCCCGGCACGGCGGGAATCGCATCGGCGCTTGAAGGTGTGTCGGATAAGGTTGACGCGATTGCGTCTGTCCTGCCCGCTAAAGACCCGACGACCTCGGCTGTTGTGTCGACGCGGCTTCCTGATGGGACGCAGTATGTCGATGAAGTTGTCGGCACCGGCGCGGAGGCAACCGTTGGCTGCAAAGCCTCGGTGAATTACTCGGGCTATCTGCTTGATGGTAAGAAGTTTGATTCGAATCTCGACCATGGTTCGGCGCCGTTTGTTGTTGAGCCTCTTGGTTCGGCGCAAGTCATCACGGGTTGGAATACGGGTATCGTCGGCATGAAGGAAGGCGGCAAGCGCAAGCTTACGATTCCTTCGGATAGCGCTTATGGCGATGCCGGTAGTCCTCCTCGCATCCCGGGGAAGGCGACGTTGGTGTTTGATGTGGAACTTCTGAAGGTTGAGAAGTCTGACGCGAAACCCGCGCAACAAATGATGCCTCAGGGCATGCAGATGATTCCTCGTTAATCGATTGAGGTTTGATGCTTAAGGTCGCTTTTCTGCATATTGTTCCGGCTGCGTTCGCCTATCAGTGGTCGCTCCCTCCGTTAGGTATTGGCTGGATTATCGCAGAGCTTCGGCGCACGCAAAGTCCTATCGATATCGCGTTTTTTCGGGACGCGGCTTCTGTCATCGAGTGGGGGCCAGACATTGTCGGGGTCGCATCGGATACGGGTACGATTACTTGGTCGATGGAGGCGGCGCGTGAGTTGCGTGCGGCGACGAATGCCTATTTGGTTCTCGGTGGACCGCATATAACGGCGCTGCCGCATCGTCTGCCCGCGGAGTTTGACCTCGGGATTTATGGTGAGGGCGAGCGCACTTGGTCGGAACTCGTCGGTCTGTTTCGCGCGATTGGCTCGCGGCGGCCGACGGCATCGGAGTTGAAGAAGATTCCGGGTCTCTGTTGGAATGAGAATGGCGTCGGCGTGCTCAGCCCGGCGCGGGAACTGATTGCGAATCTTGATGATTTGCCGTTGCCTGACCGTGATATTCTGGGCGATTACGCGGTGCCGCGTTGGTTGCGTGTGCATACGATTGTTTCCCGTGGTTGCCCGTATCATTGCGCGTTCTGTTCGTCGAGCGCTTTGTGGCCCGGGCTACGTCAGAATTCGGCGGCGCATGTCGCGGATGAAATCGAGTATTTGCGCAACAAGTATGACCCCATCGAGATTTATCTGTTTGATGATTTGCTGATTGCGAATCGGAATCGCTTCAAGGATATTTGTCGGCGGCTACGTGAGCGCGGATTGGATAAGGATATTGTTTTCCGTGGTCATGCGCGTGTCAATCTTCTTGACAGCGAGTATGTGGATTTGTTGGGCGAACACAATTTCCGTTATCTGGATTTTGGTATCGAGTCCAACAGCGCTGCGGTTTTGGCGGCGCTGAATAAGACGGCTGTGACTCCGGAAATCAATCAGCGCGCGATGGATTTGTTGAAGTCCTCGGGGCTGTCGGCGGGCGCGTCGCTGATTATCGGGTCGCCTGAAGAAACGAATGATGACATCCAACAGACGTGGGATTTTGTCGTTCGTAACGCGGATGTGATTAAGCGTGTTTCTTGCGGGATGCTTGTTCCGCTGCCGGGGACGAAAATCTGGAAAGATGCGGAGGCACGTGGTTTGGTGAGTGAAACGATGGACTGGAGTTGCCTTAGCAATTACGCGACGCCTGAACAGTACGAAGAGCAGTACGCGAAGTTCCCGACGCCTGCGCGGAAAATCTCGCGCGAGGATTTGTTTGACTGGTTTATCAAGTTCAAGAATTACGCGGAGAGTATCGCGCCTGCAAGCGAGGCCGAGTATTGGGAGCAGAGCGCGTATCGGTTGCATGGCCGTTGCGAGCGCGCGCAGGTTGAACTGAAACGTCTGCATGGTTCGCGGTTGATGCGTCTCGCGATGTCTTTGCGTGACAAACTGGGTAAGGGACATTGATGTGATGTTTGGTGGCGTCCGGGAGAAATTACGGCAGATGCGGAGGGCACGGCGCATCGCTCAACTTGAAAAGCCGCGCTGGCCGCAGGCGATTCAGATTGAGACGACGAATGTTTGCAATTTGCGTTGCGTGATGTGCCCGACGACCTATAACCCGACAGCGGGTATCGAAGCGAAGGAATCGATCATCAGCGCGGTGATGGCCGCGATGCCTCATGTCGCTGCGCTCCGGCCGTATCTGAATGGCGAGCCGCTGATGTATGCTCCGATTTTTGATTTGATGCGGCGGGCGCGGGCGCTGAATCCGTCAATCGATTTGGCGTTCAACACGAATGGAATGTTGATGGATAAGGACGCGCGCAAACAGATTTTGTCGTTGCCGATGAATCATGTTGTGGTGTCGATGGATGGCGCATGCGCCGAAACTTATAACGCGATTCGTGTGGGCGCGGATTTTGATGTTGTGGTGGACAACATTTCGCGATTGTCCGCGGAGCGTGGCCCTTATGCGGCGGGCAAGCTCCCGATGTTGTCGTTGCAGATGACGGTGCATAAGGATAATGTCGAGGAGATGCCGGAGTTGGTGCGTCTGGCGGCGCGTCTGGGATTGCAGGGCGTGATGTTCAATAATATTGAGCCTTACTGTGGCGCGCTTGCGGATAAGATTTGTTATGGGCCGAATCCCCGTGAGGAGTATGTCAAGCTGTTTGATGAGACTGCTCGCGAAGCACGTCGTCTGGGGTTGTTTTGCACGGCGGCGTTGTTGCGCGCTGATGGTGTAGCGCGTTATTGCCCGAGTTTGAGTGTGATGTATATCACGGCGGATGGGTCGTGTTATCCTTGCGCGTCGCTGATGTCTGGTGATAAGTTCTGGTATCTGGGCGAGGAGCGTCGGCATCATGGTCCTCTGTGTATGGGGACACTGCCGCAGCAGTCTATTTATGAGGTTTGGAATTCGCCGCAGTACCGCGCGTTTCGGCGGCAGTTGCGTGAGCATCGTCTCCATGCGGAATGCGAGCAATGTCTGATGGCGCAGAGTGTTGTTTGCAATACGCAGCCTTATCCACTGAATTGATTTTTTTGGGTGTTGCGCTCATTTGCTTCCTCTTGTCTCTTTTCACAAATTGCGAGCACATTATTTTTTGAACGACACTATATAATATTATAAATTATGCATAAAAGGTGTTATTTAGAAATGTTATCTCGCGTCTGTCTCATTCGTTATCTTTGCAGTGTGTTATGTGTTGCTTCTTTGTCTGTTTGTGGCGCTTCATTTGGCGAGTCCGATGTTACGTCGCAGAGTGTTACCATATCGGCAGAATTTGATGTCGCGCAGTCGCTGAATGAGCAAATTGATAAGCGTGTCGGCAGCGCGGATTTGGAATCGAAAGCCCTGTGCGCCGTTTATATTTTTGATGGCGCGACGGGCAAGGTGTTGGTCAATAAGCATGGCGAGGAAGCGTTTGCTCCGGCGTCGTGCAACAAGTTGCTGACGACAGCGGCGTCGCTCTCGCTTTTTGGGCCGGACAAGCGCATCGAGACGGATATTTATCGCACGGGTGTTATTGACGCGAACGGAACGCTGAAAGGCAACCTTATTGTTGTTGGTGGCGGTGACCCTTCGATTTGTGGGCGCTATGAGACGGATAAGAAAGATGTCACGGCCGAGTTGCGTCGGTGGGTGGATGCGATGACCTCGGCGGGAATCAAAAAAGTTCACGGCGATTTGGTTGCGGACATTCGCGTTTTTGATCAGGAGTATTTCCATAAGAACTGGTACCTCAACGAACGTGGCGAATATTATGAGGCCGAAATTTGGGGACTGCAGTTCAATGAGGGTTGCGTCGATATGGAGTTCAGCTCGAAGGATTTGCTGCCGGGCGATACCGCCAAGATGACGCTGATTCCGCCGACGACTTACGCGACTGTCAGCAATAATATCAAGGTGCTGGCTCGTGGGCGGGCGGGTTCCACGGAGTTTCGGCGTGAGGATTTGTCGAATGATATCGTGGCGACAGGAACGTTGGCGTTTGACTCGACAAAGATTGAGAGCGCGACGATTTGCAATGGTCCGTTGTGGGCGTTGCATACATTGCGTGATGTGATGACAAGCGCCGGTATCACGGTCAGTGGGAAGTTGCGCATCGCGGATTCGCTGGAGGACGCGCCTGCGGTGGCTGGTGGCATTCTGGTGCATCGCCGTCTGTCGCCGCCGATGAGCGAGCTGATTAATACGGTCAATCGCGTCAGTCAGAATTTTTATGCGGACAGCCTTTGCAAACTTCTCGGGAATCGTTTCCGTGGCAGTGGTTCATGGGCTGCCGGTTGCGCTGTGATTCGCGAGTGGCTGCGGAATCAGCCAGTGTGGAGCGAAGGTCATATGATGGATGACGGTTCGGGTTTGAGTGATGAGAACCGTGTCGCGCCGCGCACGTTGGCGGAGTTGCAGCGCTTTATGAATGAAGGACCTTACTCGAGTCAATGGCGTGATAGCCTCCCACAGGGCGGCGTTCGTGGCTCGCTGAAGGCGCGCTTTGCCGAGACTGATGCGACTGCCGAACAGAAGGCGCGCATCTTTGGTAAGACAGGTTATATCGATGGCGTGCGCTCTCTGTGCGGTTACATTTTGCGCAAAGACGGGACGCCGGTCTACTACATGATTAATGTTGTCAATTCGTACCGGTCCGCAAAACAGCAGCTTGACCTGATTGATGATATCGTCGTGATGACGCTGAAGGCGTATGAGTAGCCTGAAGAGTTGAGTGAGCATGGCATCAAACACGAGTACACATAAACCGATTGGTTGGTGTTCCATGTTGCTGACGATGGGATGTGTGTTCGCGTTGGTGTGCGCCGCTGAGATTGCCGCAAGACAATGTAGTGACGCGTTTGGCACTTTCGGCGGGTGGGATAATCGGACGCTTTATCATCGCGTGATGAATGCCGATGAATCGGTGCGTGAGAATGGGCACTGGAATATGCTGCTGTATGGTTCTTCGGTCGGGTTGCCGTTGCAGCCGTCGCGCTGGATGGAAGCTACCGGGAACGATGCCGTGATGTATAACGGATGCGTCGGCGGGCAACGTCCGGATATGTTGCAGGTGCTGTATGAGGGTGTGTTTTACCCGATGGGGCGGCCGGACAAGTTGGTGTATATCATCACGCCGACGGATGTCAACGCCGGAACGGACGCACGGGCGGGCGAATCGGTTTTGTGGCAGGCGCCACGGGTGCGGTTGGTGCGCAAGGATTTGAATTTCGCGGAACATTGTGTGGCGTGGCTTGATGTTCACAGCGCGCTGTTTGGCGCTCGCCGTCATTTACGGACACGGCTTGAGCGTGGCGTGTTGCCCGAGGAACCGGAGATTTTGTTTTTGCCGGATGGGTCGCGGCTCTCGCCGTTTTCGGTGACGACGCCGGAGATCGCGAAGAAGCATAATCCGTTGGAAAACTTCTCGTTTAATCCGCGGCAGTCCGACGCGATTGTTTCGCTTGTTGAGTTTTGCAAGGCGAACGGAACGGATGTACGGCTGGTCAGTCAGCCTCTGCCGGAATGCGCCTATGATGATTGCCTGAGCACGACGGAGTCTGAACGTGCCCGCAAGCTGTATGAGGCAGGGCTGCGCGATATCGAGCAGCGTTGCGGTTTGCAGGTGACGCGGCTGAATGATGGTCAAACGACTTTCGCGGATGAGCTTGCGTATGACGCGTTGCACGCGAATCGGCGCGGGGCGGAGGTGCTCATGGCGGAGTATTGGTCGCAGGTCATCGGGCCGCTGTTCGCGAATATCGCGCGGACGCAGAATTTGCCTGTGGAACAGGAGTTCCGTTTCTCTGATTTGCAAACGAGCCGGACGGCGCTGGTGGCGTCGGGGCTTCCTTGGGCGACCGAGGGTGTTGTTTGCGCTGATGGAGTTTCAAGCGCGAGTATTCCGCTGCCGGGGGTTTACGCTCCGGGGAAATGGCGGGCAGAGTTTTCGGTTCAGTATCCGTCGCAGGGTGAGGCTGTGAACGCGACAGTGAGCGATGGCAAGCAGTCCGAGCCTGTTCGGCGTATGTCGGATTTATACGCCCGCGAGACCGGTTACGCGTTCGCGGAAATCACACTTTCTTCGAGTTCGTCCCTTTGTGTGAACCTCGGCGAACAGACGCGCCTCAACGCGCTATTTTTGCGTCCCAAGATATTGCCATGAACCGTATCGAAGAAGCAGACCTTGGCGATTTGATTCGCACTTCCGGCTTCTATAAGTTTGGTGCCACCCGTCTGCCGTTGGACGAGGCGTATTTGTCATATTTTTCGAGTTGGATTTCGCAAGGAAATCATGCGGATATGCAGTGGCTTGAGAAGAATTACCGGGCACGTCGTAGTGGGACGGCGGTTTTGCCCAACGCCCGCAGTGTTCTGGTTTTGCTGGCGCCGAGTTCGCCTCGCAATCCGGCAGAGTGCCCGCCAAAGCCCAGTGGGCCGGGCGAAATGCGAATCGCTGATTTCGCGTTGGGGGTTGATTATCATAATGTTTTGCGGGCAGCAGCGGAGCCAATCGCGCAACGTCTCCGCGAGGTTTTCCCGCTGAGTTTGTGGCGTATATGTATCGACAGCGCGCCGCTGTTTGAACGCGCCGCCGCCTTTGCCAGTGGTCTGGGTTTCATCGGGCGCAACAGCATGCTGATTGACCCGGATTCGCCGTATGGTTCGCGATTTTATATCGTTTGCATTATTGGCACGGCGGACCTGAAGATTGACCGCTATATGGAAGCGGAGTGGATTGTTGACAAACAGAAGAGGCATTGCGGCGACTGCCGTTTGTGCATCGATAGTTGTCCCGGCGGGGCGTTGTCTTTTGGACAGATGTTCGACGCGTGCCGATGCGTTTCTTACATGACCATCGAAAAGCGCGGGGAGATGACTCCCGAGGAGCATGAGCGCGCCGGTGACCGATTGTTCGGGTGCGATACCTGTCAGGATGTTTGCCCGTATAACGCCATTGCGCCGATTACTCCTTTCCTCGATTTGCGCGAGAATGTGAGGACCAAAGCGTATGTGCCCGCAAATGCTTTTGACGCGTCGAAGATGACGCGTGGTGAGTTCCGCCGTCAGTTTTCAGACTCGTCTTTGTGGCGGGCCGGCATCACAAAACTGCGTAAGCGCACGGAATTTTTCCGCAAAAAGAAATAAAAAACCTCAATCAGACCTTTCGGTCATAGTACCGTGCAAACAAAACTCACGGAGACACTTTACTTTATGCTGATACGCCAATATAGAGAGGATATATGTGGTATGAATCAGTGTGCGAAGTGTGGTCGCGATAGTGGCAATGAGTTTTTGTGTCCCGAGTGTAACCAACTTATTTTCTCGGAGTCGGATGTCGCGGATTGCATTCAGATAGACGCGCCGCCGATAGCTGAGGAACCGCAGGTGGCAGCGACGACGAAGGCGGACACGCGGAATGGCGCAAAGGCGCCTATCATGAAATAGTGTTTGGCGGCGGCGCTGCATGAGAATCTCGATTTATGATGTAGTATAATGAGAGGTTATTATCATGGCAAAGCTTTGTGTAAATATTGATCATATCGCGACGTTACGACAGGCGCGGCGTATCGATGAACCGGATCCGGTCGCGGGTGCCGTTCTGGCGGAACTGGGCGGCGCGGCGAGTATTACGTGCCATTTGCGCGAGGATCGTCGGCATATGCAGGACCATGATGTCGCGCGGCTGTTGAAGACGGTGAAGAACGGTCTGAATCTTGAGATGGCGTGTACAAACGAGATGCTTGATATCGCGGCGGGGTTTAAGTCGTTGCGCATGGTGATGTTTGTCCCGGAGAAGCGCGAGGAGGTCACGACTGAGGGCGGACTTGATGTGGCCGGGAAGTTTGATTCTGTGGCGGCGGGCGTCGCTCGGATGGCCGCGGCCGGCCATAAGGTGAGTTTGTTTATTGACGCGCGGCGGGCGCAGATTGACGCTGCCCGGGAGGCGGGCGCTCAGGTGGTGGAGTTGCATACGGGGCCTTACGCGAATGCGGTTGGCGATGGTGTGTGCGATGAGCTTGCGATGCTGATGGATGTTGCCGATTACGCGCAGCATTTGGGGCTGCAGGTGAACGCGGGTCATGGGTTGAATTTGCGCAATGTCGCTCCGGTCGCGGCAATCGGCGGGCTGTGCGAATTGCACATCGGACATTCGATTATTTCGCATGCGGTGATGGTCGGGCTTGAACGCGCTGTGCGTGAGATGCGCGCTGAGATTGGCCGTGGCGAGATGCTTGCTGCCCGTGGCCTGAGTCCTCTCGATATTCTTGCGCGTTACTGAGTTGTTTGTAGGGGTTGCGTGTGGTGACGAAAAGCGTTGATGTTTCGCGGCCGGAACGTGCTAAGCGAGCTATTCGATTGCGGCGTGTCACGCGGTTTGTGTTGATTGCCGTCGTCGTGATTGTGCTGACGTGCGGTCTCGCGCTGTTTGGCTTGCTGTGGATTAATTACAGCATCATCCGGATGACGGACAGCTTGATGGTGACGGATGTCGCCGAGATTCGCCCGACGACGCTCGCGGTGGTGCCGGGGGCGAGGATTTATAAGGGCGGGCGGCTGTCGGCATATCTGCAGGACCGTGTGGATGCGGCGATTGAGCTGTATAACGCGGGGAAGGTCAAGAAGATTCTGATGAGTGGCGATAACAGTGACCGCTATTATGATGAGTCGTCCGCGATGCGTAATTACGCGATTGAGCATGGAGTTCCGGAGGATGATGTGTTGCGCGATTTCGCGGGGCTGCGCACGCTGGATACCGTTTGGCGGACGCGTGATATCTGGGGGCAGTCAGACTTTGTGATTGTCACGCAGCGTTTTCATTTGCCGCGTGCGTTGTATCTTGCGCGGGCGCTGGATATCGATGTTCAGGGTTATGTTTGCGACCGGCGCGATTATATGCAATCGGTGGCGGCGCGGCTGGCGACGCGGGAATTTTTCGCGCGTATCGCGGCGTGGTGTGATATCAATATTCTGCGGACGCGGCCGCGGCATCTGGGCGAGCGGGAATCGCTGTCGGGTGTGGAGCAGGATTTGAAGGTGAAGGATCAGCGGAAAGAGATTTGGCAGCGCGAGAAGTTTCTGCGCAATAATGGCAAGATTTAGTTTTCCTGTACAGCCCCGGGATAACTACTTCTCTTGTTTCTTGGTCGAGGTCGCTGATAATCTCAATACTTTTGTTTTTCTATGACAGTGTTGAAGATATTAATGGCTTTTTGTAAGCTTTTGATATCAATTGATGATTTTCATAGACATTATTTCATTTATTACTAAGGAAAAGTTTACGCAATCTTTTTATTTATCGTCTTCGGGTCTGCTGAGGATAATGGGTCCTTCGTCGGTGATTGCGACAGTGTGTTCCATGTGCGCTGAGAGACTTCCGTCGGCGGTGATGGTGGTCCATCCGTCGTCGAGGATTTTGATTCTCCATGAACCGAGGTTGATCATCGGCTCGATTGCGATGACCATTCCGGCCTTGAGCATCATTCCTGTGCCGGGCGTTCCGTAGTTCGGGAGTTGTGGCGGCTCGTGCATGTTCTTGCCGATTCCGTGGCCGCACATGTCGCGGACGACGCCGTATCCGTGTGCTTCGGCGAGTTGTTGGATGGCGGCACCGACGTCGCCCAAACGAGCGCCGACGACCATGTGGTCGATGCCTCTGTAGAGGCAGTCGGTGGTCACTTTGATGAGGTCTTTAGCTTTGTCGGTGATGTTGCCAACGCCGACGGTTTTGGCGTGGTCGCTTTGCCATCCGTCGAGGATGAGGCCGCTATCGATGGAAAGGATTTCGCCGTCTTGGAGTTCGCGATCGCAGGGGATTCCGTGCACCACTTCGTCGTCAACGGATGTGCATAATGTCGCGGGGAAACCGTGATAGTTGAGGAATGACGGTTTTGCTCCGTTCGCGATGATCATGTCGTAGGCGATTTTGTCCAGTTGTTTGGTCGTTACGCCGGGTTTGACAGCCTTGATGACTGTTTCCATAACCTTGCTGAGAAGAATGCCTGCTTTGCGCATTTTAGCGATTTCTTCGGGCGTTTTGATTGTGACTCTGTTCATGTTGTGGTGCATAATATGTGTAATCTCTTGTGTTGTGTTTCTTTGTTTTTCATAAATAAAAAGAAGGGTCTACACTCTTTTGGCGAAGTGCAGACCCTTTGTTGAAATCGTTTTGGTTTATCGCCAAGTTGCCCCGACTCGTTTTTGTGCGAAGCCGTCGTAGTGGCGCATCATGAGTTGTGCCTCAATCTGTCTGAGGGTGTCGAGCAAGACGCCGACAACGATGATGAGTCCGGTTCCGCCGACGAATGACATTCCGGAGAATGGCATTCTGAAGCTGACCATCATAATCATGGAGAGGACAGCGATGCAAACAAGGAAGACAGCACCGACGGTCGAAATGCGTGTCAAGACGTAGTCGATGTATTCGCTGGTGGGCTTGCCGGGTCTCTTACCGGGAATGTATGAGCCGCTTCTCTTGAGGTTGTTCGCGACATCGTCCGGGTTGAAAACGACGGATGTGTAGAAGAAGCAGAAGAAGCCGGTGAGGAGCGCGAAGACGATGATGTGGAAGTTCAGGCTCTTGAGCAGCAGGAAGATTCCGCCCTGCTCGAGTCCGAAGACGCGCTGGCAGAAGGCGTAAACGTTGTAGCTTGATTCGGTGGCTACGAGGTCACCAAGCCATCCGCCGTTCTGGCTGCTACCGAAAACGTAGGCAGCAAGGAAGGAGGGGAAGCTGAGCAACGCGGAGCTGAAGATGACGGGGATAACGCCTGCTGTGTTGATTTTGAGCGGCAGGTAGCTTGTTCCGCCACCCATGACTTTGCGGCCAACCATTCTCTTGGCGTGCTGAATCGGGATGCGACGTGTGCCTTCTTGGACGAGGGCAATCGCGATAACGGACAGTACGAAGAGTACGATGATGACGGGAAGCCAAATCATTGGGACGGCGTCTGCGAAAATCTGGTTGCAAAGTGAGGAGAAATCGCCGGGGTATCTTGCCATAATGCCGACTGCGATGATGAGCGAGATTCCGTTGCCGATGCCTTTGTCAGTGATGCGCTCGCCGAGCCACATGATGAATGTACATCCGGCGGTCATTGTCACGACTGTCGTGAAGAGGAAGAGCGAGGCAAGTGACGCGGTGTTCATGTAGGTTAAGTTCTGGTTCATGAGGTAGATACCGAGTCCGAAACCTTGGAATGCCGCAAGCGCGACGGTGCCCATACGTGTCCATCTGTTAATCTTGGCTTGTCCGAGTGACCCTTCGCGTTGCAGCTTTTGGAGTCTTGGGATGACGACGCCGAGG
Organism: Candidatus Sumerlaeota bacterium; assembly: GCA_012513815.1. Classification (GTDB taxonomy): domain Bacteria; phylum Sumerlaeota; class Sumerlaeia; order Sumerlaeales; family Sumerlaeaceae; genus JAAZBM01. Next base: position 13,358 of record JAAZBM010000006.1, read on the forward strand.
ACTTGTAGGATAATGCTCACGCTGATGTATGGCATGATTCCGAGCGCGAAGACGCTCATCTGTTCAAAGTTACGTCCGCTGAACAAGCTGATTGTCTGGAAGAGTCCGCTGGCGGCTTTCTGTGTTTCAGCGAATTTACTCAGTTCTGCTCTGTCGATAAAGGGGACAGGGATGTGTGTTCCTAAACGATAGATGACTAAAATCATCAATGTGAAGAAAACTTTTTGTTTGAGTTCTTTGATTTTGAACAGGTTCTTCAGAGCACTTATATTTCTAATCACTTTGTATTTACCTTGCCAATAAGAGAGCGTCGTAATCGCTCCATGTTTAGTATAGCGCATAAGATTCCCGGGACGGATATTTGTCTCGTCCCGTGAATCTTATACTTCAATTACATATTAAGTACGGTTGTCATTATTTCAGGATTTCTACGGTTCCGCCGGCTGCTTCGATAGCAGCTTTTGCGGAAGCACTGAAAGCATTTGCCTTTACGGTGATTGCCTTCGTGATTTCTCCGGTTCCCAAAATCTTGATTTTTGTTGCTTTAGCGCGAACTTTACCGACGGCGACAAGAGCACTCTTGTCTACGACTGTACCGGCATCGAATCTGTCGAGGATTTCGAGGTTGATGAGGTCAACTCTCTCGCGGTTGATGTTTTTGAATCCTCTCTTTGGCAGTCTCCGTTGCAGTGGCATCTGTCCACCTTCGAAGACTCCTCCGTATCCTTTACCTCTTCCGCTGCGCTGTTGCGAACCTTTGTTACCATGACCCGATTGTCTTCCTAATCCGCTTCCTTCGCCTCGTCCTAAGCGTTTGCGTTTTTGGAGTCTTCCCGGATCTTTACCAAGCTCATGGATTTTCATGTTATTTTACCTAATTAATTCTCTTTGTTATATTTGTGTCTCGATTTGAGACTCTACCGGGTTGGATTTATTCGTCGATCTTTTCGATCTTGCAAAGATATCCGACCTGGTCAAGCATACCTTTAATCTGTGGTGTCATTTCGTGAATTTTGACTTGATTGAGGTGCGTGAAACCAAGAGCGCGCAGTGTGCGGCGGTGTTTTTCGACGCGGTTAATCAAGCTTCGAACCCATGTGACTTTGACTTTAGCCATTCTATATTCTCGGCTCCTTTACTGGTTACTCGCGTTTTTGCGGGCTTTAGTCGGATAGATATCTTCGACTTGTTTGCCTCTGAGGCGAGCGATTTCTTCTGGTTTCTGGACAGCAGCCAATCCGGCCATTGTTGCGCGAACGACGTTAATCTGGTTTGGTGATCCGAGTGACTTTGTCAGGATGTCTTTGACTCCGGCCATTTGCAGTACCGCACGCACGGCTGGTCCGGCGATGATACCGGTACCTTCGGATGCGGGTTTGAGGAGGACGCGCGCAGACCCGAACTCACCGACGACTGTGTGCGGGATTGTTCTTTTGTCTTTGAGTGCTACGCGGATGAGCGATTTTTTGCCGTCCTGTGTTGCTTTGGCGATAGCTTCGGGGACTTCCTTTGCTTTGCCGAATCCTACTCCGACATGTCCATCTCCGTCTCCGACGACCATAAGTGCTGCGAAGCTGAAGCGTCGTCCACCTTTGACGACTTTGGCTGTGCGGTTAAGCGCGACCATCTCTTCCTTAAGGTCGAGGTTTCTATAATCGATACGGTCATCCTGCATCAGGGTGGCGATATCCAGTGGTGTTTCGTTCTCTTCCTCTGCACCGGACTCTACGTCCTCTGATGCTTGAGCAAGAGGTGCCGAGTCTGCTTTAGCTTCTTCGGCCACAGCGTCAACTAATTCGTTTTCGACTGTCAGGTCTTTGTTCTCTTCCATACCTGTTTCTCTCTTTCCTTGCGATTTAAAAATGGCGCTCGACTAGAATTCTAAGCCGCCCTTGCGGGCTGCCTCTGCGAGAGCTTTGATGACACCGTGGTAGGTTCTGCCTGCACGGTCAAATACGACCTTTGAGACTCCGGCTTTTTTCCCGGCTGCAGCAATCGCGATGCCGATGGCTTCGGCGTTCTTGATGTTTGCAAAGGATTTAGCTGTTTCTTTATTGGCCTTTGTGTTGGTTGTGGCGAAAGCGAGTGTTTTACCGGCTTTGTCGTCAACGATTTGAGCATAGATGTGTTTACCGGTTTTGCAAACAGTAAGTCTGGGACGCTCGGGAGTTCCCGAAATCCGATTACGGATATGCATCTTTCGACGCTCGAATATTTTATTTTTGGCATGAATTTGCATAGTTTTATCCTCTTACTTACCGGCCTTCTTGCCTTCTTTACGGCGAACTTGTTCACCCGTGTATCGGATACCTTTGCCTTTGTATGGCTCAGGTGGGCGGAGTCCGCGAATTTTGGCGGCCATTTCGCCGACGAGTTGTTTGTCGCAACCGCTGACGATAATTGTGTTTGCCTTTGGGACTTCGTATTTGATACCGGCTGGTGGTTCAAGTTCGATTGGATGGCTGAATCCGAGTTTAAGGGAGAGTTTGTTACCGGCTGCTGTGACGGTGTATCCAACTCCCTGTACTTCGAGCTCTTTTGAGAACCCTTTGCTGACACCTTGTACCATGTTAGCGATGAGTCTCTGTGTGAGTCCGTGGTATGCTCTTGATTGTTTGTCGTCTGCGGAGCGTGTGACGTGCACTGCGTTATCTTGGACGGTGACGTTCATTCTGCTGGGGTATACCCATTTGAGTTCGCCTTTAGGTCCTTTGACTGCGATTTCGTTTTGCGCGACGGTGACGTTAACACCTTGCGGGATGACTACTGGAACTTTTCCAATTCTACTCATTATTCTCTATTTTCCCTTCTTCCGCTTACCAAACCACGCATAGCACTTCGCCACCGATTCCGGTGCGACGGCATTGAGCGTCGGTCATAAGACCGCGGCTTGTAGAGATGATTGCGATGCCCAGTCCTCCGAGTACCTTTGGGACGTTGTCGACATCAGTGTATCTACGGATGCCCGGTCTTGAGACTCTCTGGATGTCATGGATGACCTTTTCGCGATTTTGTCCGTATTTTAAGAAGACTCTGATAGGTGCTTTCTTGCGGCCTTTGGCGGTCCAGAAGCAATCCTTGATGTATCCTTCTTCGCGCAAAACCTTAGCGATTTCGTGGTTCAAGTGTGAATAGGGGATCTCGACAGAATCCTTATTAGCGGCGTTAGCGTTTCTGATACGTGTGAGCATATCTGCGACTGTATCTGTTACATTCATTGTTTAGTTTGACTCCTTTCCCGATTACCACGAGGCCTTTGTTACGCCCGGGATTTGGCCTTTGCTGGCCAAGTCACGGAAGCATATCCGGCATAATTGAAAATCGCGCAAGTAACCGCGACTGCGACCACAAATCTTGCAGCGATTGCGTTTTCGCGTCGAGAACTTTGGTGTTTGATTGGCCTTAAATTCTTTGGCAACAGTGCTCATTTGTTCTCTCCTTATTTCTCACGGATGGGATAACCCATCAGTTTAAGTAATACGCGAGCCTCTTCGTCGGTTTTCGCGCTGGTAACGGTGGTAATATTAAGACCTCTGACAGATTGAACCTTGTTGAAGTCGAGTTCGAGGAATATCATGTGTTCACGGATTCCCATCGAGTGGTTTCCTCGTCCGTCGAAGCTTTTGTATGGGAGTCCACGAAAGTCTCTGATACGGGGAATAGCGATTTTTGTGAGTCGTTCGATGAATTCGTACATGCGGTTTCCACGCAGTGTGACGAAACATCCGACGCTCATTCCTTCGCGAAGTTTGAATGCACTGATGCTTTTGCTCGCCTTTGTGATGCGTGCTTTTTGCCCAGTGATTTGTGTTAATTCGGCAGCAGCGCTGTCGATGAGTTTAGCGTCGCGTGCGGCTTCGCCCACACCCATGTTCACGACGATTTTTTCAATCTTAGGAACTTGGTTGACGTTCTTGTATTGGAAACGTTCTTGCATCTTAGCGATAATCTCGTCGCGATATTTCTGGCGGAGATTGGGAACATATCCCGCAAACGCTTCCTTTTCTTCGGCGGTCATTTCCGCATTGACAGGCGCTTTAGCTGCGCCGGCGTCCTGCTTTTTGTCGCCTTTTTTATTTTTGGCTTGTTCTTTAGCCATGTTTTTTCTTCCTTCTCTCGCGGTCGGCAACCGCTTCATAGGTCGCCGCCGATTTAAATTATAATGTTGTCCCGGGGAAGGCGGGACAGTTTATTAGACTACAATATTGCGCCACATTTCTTGCAAAAACGGACTTTTTTTCCGTCTTCGTCGATTTTGACACCGAATCGGACCCCTCTTTTGCATTTTTCGCAGTAGAGCGAAAGGTTAGAGATTGCGATTGGTGCTTCTTTTTCGACAATACCGCCGCCTTGTTGATTGCGTTGTTGTTTTGTGTGACGCTTTACAACGTTTACGCCTTCAACAATTGCTTTTCCTTTATCGGTATGAACAAACAAAACTCGGCCTGTTTGACCTTTGAATTTACCGGTCGTCACTTGAACCTTGTCTTCACGTTTAATTCTGAGTGCCATGGTAGTATTATCCTTTAGATGACTTCGGGTGCCAGTGAAACGATTTTCATGAAGTTGCGTTTACGCAGTTCGCGTCCCACAGCTCCGAAGATACGCGTTCCAACCGGTTCGCCTAATTTGTTGATAATGACGGCTGCGTTGTCGTCGAATTTGACGCACGATCCGTCTTCGCGACCGACTTCTTTTGCCGTGCGCACGATAACAGCGGTGACGACGGTTCCTTTTTTGACGGTAGCTTCAGGAGTGGCTTCTCTCACGCTTGCCATGATGACATCGCCGATTCGTGCGTAGCGGCGGCGTGTGCCACCGAGCACTTTAAAGCAGCGAATTTTCTTTGCTCCCGTATTGTCTGCCACATCAAGTATGGTGTATTCCTGAATCATTTCTGCGATTCCTTTGCTTTGCCTTGCCCTTTCGGGTTCGGGTAATGCATTTGTATTTTCTTTCGTTATTTTTCTGACCGGTCTATTATGGTTGAGATAATCTCCGGTCCCCAGTTTTTGCCGTGTCTAATAGCGCGGTATAATTACTTGGCTCTTTCGATAACTTCAGCAACGCGCCAGCGTTTGAGTTTGCTCAGCGGGCGTGTTTCCACGATGCGAACAGTGTCGCCTTCGTGTGCATCGTTTGTTTCGTCGTGTGCGTAGAGCTTTACGGTTCTGCGGATGTACTTTTTGTACAGTGGGTGCTTCACCAAACGCTCGACAGCGACGACGACTGTCTTATTCATTTTTTCACTGACCACACAGCCGACACGCACTTTGCGTACCTCGACGCGGGCCTGTTCCTTTGTCTCGCTCATTTTATGCTTAACCTTTTCTCAGGATTAGGCTTTTGTGGCCTGATTTTGTTTTTCGGCGATTGCTTGCTTGATGCGAGCAATATCGCGCCGATTCGAACGGATCTCTGCGGTGTTCTTCAACTCTTTGGTTGTGTTAGAGACTCTCAGTTCGTAGCCGCGTTTTTTAGCGGCAGCTTCTTTCTCTGTGAGCTCTTCGATAGGAAGTGCTCTGAGGTCTTTACTCTTCATCGGTAGCTACCTGCGTTTCTTCGCGTTTGATAAAACGCGTTTTTATTGCGAACTTGTGGATAGCCAGTGCGAGAGCGCCTTTTGCAAGGTCTTCGGTGACTCCTTCAAGCTCGAACATGATACGACCGGGTTTGACGACGGCGACCCAGAACTCTGGGCTACCTTTACCCTTACCCATACGGGTTTCTGCCGGTTTGATGGTGACAGGTTTATCCGGGAAAATACGGATCCATAATTTACCGCCACGCTTGATATGACGCGAAATGGCAACACGGGCAGCCTCGATTTGTCTGCTGGTTACCCAGCCCGCCTCGAGTGCCTGCAAGCCATAGGAGCCATTGTTAAGCTCGCTGCCGCGATAGGCTAATCCCCGTCTACGGCCTTTTTGCTGCTTGCGATGTTTGACTCTTTTTGGTAGTAGCATCGTCGTTTATTCGCTATTCTTTCATTGATGTGTGCGCCGCTCTTCTGTCGCACTGTGTCTGTCCGGTTTAGTGGCCAGATTCTGGGTGATGTTTGTCTGCAACTTTGATGTCGACCGTTGCAAACCGGTGCAGAGATTTTGTCTTTGCATCCTTCTTTTGTGGTTTCGGCCTCTGTTATGGGGCGTTACCGTTTTGTTTACTTTTTGATTTTCATGGTCATGATGACTAACAGTCCGAAGTCGACGACGCCTGTTCTGGCGTGGTATTCGACCTGTTCGAGTTGCATGGCCACAAGAACCTTATCAGGGTTGTTCCGGAGATAGTTATTGATCTTTTCTTCGAGCGAGGCTTCATCGCCTGCTGTCAGGATTGATACAACAATTTTGTCGTCGTCATTAATATTCATGTTTTTGACCACTTTCTCTGTTATTCTTCGGGTTCATTCCGCGTCGGTGACATTGACTTTGTCAGGTTTTGTTTTGGGCTTTAGCGCAAGTGGTAATGGCAACTTGCGCTTAACACCCTTCAAGACTCTTGACTTGTTCATTGTTCCGTTCGTGGTTGAACGAGAAGTATTCCCTAATAGACTTATTTTTCAGCCGTGGGTGCCGCAGGAATATTCTTCTTGCGACGGTTGAGAACTTCGCCTCTGTAAAGCCATACCTTGATACCGATCTGACCGTACTTTGTTGTTGCCTCGGCAAATCCGTAATCGATGTCGGCGCGGAGTGTATGTAGCGGAACTTGTCCTTCACGATACCATTCGCTGCGTGCGATTTCTGCGCCGCCCAAACGGCCGGCACAACGGATTTTGATGCCTTTGGCTCCGTCTTTCATTGAGGAGAGCACGGTCTTCTTCATAGCCCGTCTGAATCCGATGCGGCGCAGGAGTTGTCCGGCGACGCTTTCGGCGACCAGTTGGGCGTCGAGGTTGGCCTTTTTGATTTCTTCAATGTTGACGATGATCTCTTTGCCACCGGTGAGTTTTTTCAACTCTTCGCGAAGCACTTCTATTTCGGCGCCTTTTTTACCGATGATGATACCGGGGCGTCCGGTGAAGATAGAGAGCTTGACGCGAGATGCGGCGCGTTCGATTTCGATCTTAGCGACCATCGCGGCGTCATACTTCTTTTTGATGTACTTGCGTAGCATCAAATCTTCGTGGAGGTTGGAGCAATATTGATTGCCCTTTTCGTACCAGCGGCTGTCCCAATCACGGTTCACACCGAGACGGAATGCGATAGGATTAACTTTTTGACCCATTTTATTGATTTCCGTCCTTACGCTTCTTTAGCTTCATTGAGTCTGATTGTGATATGACAAGAGCGCTTGCGAACTCTAACGCCTCTTCCCATTGGCGCGGGGCGCAGTCTTTTGAGCATGCCAGCTCCGTCTGCGAACGCGTCAGTGATGATGAGTTCACCGGCGTCGTTGACGCCTTTTTTCTCGGCATTAGCGGCGGCGCTTTTGATGACCTTGATGATGTCCGGGCATGAGCTTGGCTTGTTTGTGAACGCCAAAATCTCGAGTGCCTTGTCCACGGATTTACCGCGGATTAAATCGAGGACGAGTCGCGCTTTGCGTGCTGTCATAATTGCGTTGCGTTTTTTAGCTTCCGCAACGGCTTCGTACTTTTTCTGGGTAGGTTTTTTACTCATTGTTTTCCTTCATCTCCCTACTTTGTTCCGCCGACGCCGGTGGGTGAGGCAGCCTTTGCCGTCTTACCGCCGTGGCCTTTGAAGTAGCGTGTGGAGGCAAACTCACCGAGTTTGTGTCCGACCATGTTTTCGCTGATGTAGACAGGGACAAAGACCTTACCGGAGTGTACAGCTATTGTCACGCCGACCATTTCAGGCGTGATAGTTGATGCGCGGCTCCATGTCTTGATGACATTACGGTTATCCTTGCCAAACTTTGCGATTTTTTTGAGCAGGGTTTCTTCAACAAAGTACCCTTTTTTAACGCTTCTTGACATGTTTTATCTCTCTCCCCGACGCTTGACGATATATTTGTTGCTTGCCTTACGGGGCTTGCGGGTCCGCTTACCTTTGGTGAGCCATCCCCAAGGTGAAACCGGGTGACGACCACCAGATGTTTTGCCTTCGCCGCCACCGAGTGGGTGGTCGACTGGGTTCATAACAACACCGCGGACTTCGGGTCTTTTTCCCATCCAGCGGACTCTACCGGCCTTACCGAGCGAGATATTCTCGTGGTCGAGGTTACCGACTTGTCCGATTGTGGCGCGGCAGTCGCGATGAACGCGTCTGACTTCGCCTGACGGGAGTCTGAGTGTGACATAATCGCCATCTTTTCCGAGGAGTTGGATTGCGGATCCAGCGCTTCGTCCGAGTTGTGCGCCCTTGCCGGGTTTCATTTCGATTGCGTGAATAATAGAACCGACCGGGATACTCTTCATGGGCAGGCAGTTGCCGACCTGAATTTCCACGGTTGGTCCACTTTCAATAAACGAACCGACTTTTAGTCCGACGGGTGCGAGGATGTATCTCTTCTCGCCATCTTTGTAGCTGATGAGAGCGATACGTGCTGAGCGGTTGGGATCGTATTCGATACCGACCACTTTACCGGCGATACCGTCTTTGTTTCTTTTGAAGTCAATGATACGATATTGGCGTTTGTGTCCGCCACCAATCCAACGGCTTGTGATTCTGCCGAGGTTGTTTCTGCCGCCTGATTTACTCATGGGGGCGAGCAGAGACTTTTCGGGTGTTGTCTTGGTTATTTCGTCGAACGAGCTGACGGTGTAATACCGCCGAGCGGGTGTAGTTGGATTATACTTTTTAAGTGCCATTATTTCGTCTCCTATACCTTAAGCCTTTAGAAAATTTCGATCTTCTGGCCGGGGACCAGGATAACGAAGGCTTTTTTCCAATCGGCCGTGCGGCCTTCAAAACGTCCTTGGCGTTTGGTTTTGCCCTTGACACAGACAGTGTTCACGGACTTAACTTTTACGCTGTAGATTGTCTCGATCGCTTTTGCGATTTCGACTTTGTTGGCGTTTTTAGCCACTTGGAAGACATATTGAGCGCCTTGCTTAGATTCCGCGAGAATTCCGGCACGCTCTGTCAGAACCGGCTTGCGGATGATGTCGTAGGGACTCTTCATGCGATACGCTCCTCTAACTTTTTGATACTGTCCGCGGACGCGATCAATCTGTCGCAGACGAGCAGGTCATAGATGCTCAGAGCTTCAACGCGTGCGATGACGACATTTGGCAAGTTTTGAGCGCTCTTGTAAACGTTTTCTTCGTCGCCGTTGACAAGCAGCAACACGCGGCAAGATTCGGCCTTGAGTGCGGCGAGCATTGTGACGAAGTCCTTTGTTTTGGGGGCGTCAAATTTGATAGCATCGAGAACGATGATGCTGTCTTTGATTCGCAGGTCGCTGAGCTGGGATTTGAATCCGAGCGATGTGACTTTGCGGTTTACCTTTTGGCGATAGTCGCGCGGTTGGGGGCCGAAGATAATGGCTCCACCGGGCATATACGGAGCACGGCTTGTACCCTGACGGGCGCGGCCTGTTCCTTTTTGTTTGAAGGGTTTCTTTCCGCCACCACTCACCATACCGCGAGTTTTGGTTGAATGTGTACCCTGGCGCTGATTTGCGGCCCATGTCAGATATGTCTGACGGATGGCGTTTACATTGGGTTCGATGCTGAAAACAGCATCCATGACTTCCAATGTGCCGGCATCGGCGCCCTTCATGTTTTTCATGTTTAGAGTTGCCATTTTGCCTTACTTGCCACCTTTCTTCGAGGCCTTCAACGGGTTGAGCTTTCTTGAGGCCAATGCCGCCATACGCTCCGCGCGCGTGCTTTCCATGTAAACTTGGCGAGCCGCTTTCTTTGCACGAACCGTAGGTCTGACGATGACCATAGCGTTCTCGTGACCGGGTACGCTACCGCGGACGAGAATCAGGTTACGCTCTTCGTCTGTATCCACGACAACCAAGTTGATTGCCGTCACGCGAACTGCGCCCATATGGCCAGCGGCGTGTTTGTTTTTCCATGTACGCGAAGGATAGGATGATGCACCTTGCGAACCGGCACGGCGGTGATACATAGAGCCGTGAGTTTCGGGGCCACGATGGACGTGCCAGCGTTTGATGGGTGACGCGAAACCGCGACCTTTGCTGACGCCGACGACATCGATGTGGTCGCCTTTTTTGAACATAGTAACATCGACAGAGCCGCCGATTTCGGGGACTCCATCCAGCGATGGGTTGTCATCGCAACGGAATTCACGCACATAACGCGCTGGTTTCGCGTTAGCCTTGGCGTAGTGTCCAAGTTCGGCCTTGGCGGTATTCTTTTCTTTTTTCTCGCCAAAACCCAGCTGAACGGCGCAATAGCCGTCCGTTTCAGAAGTCTTCTTTTGAAGGACCGTGCAGGGTCCTGCCTCGATGTACGTGACAGGTACGAGCTTTCCTTCGTTGTCGAAGATCTGTGACATTCCTAATTTTTTTCCCAGCAATCCGAGAGGCATTGTTTTTTCTTTCTCTCCGGACATGATCTGGCTTGCATTATCTGCAGCGGCCACGGTCATGTCCAACCTTGGGTGGTTTTCCTATATGATGGTGTTTTTCTTCAAAACTTTAGCTTTGTTATAATTTGGGTTTATGTTTTACTTGAGCGGCTTTCCTGAGTCTTGACTTAGGAGAGCTTCATTTCGACATGAACACCTGCGGGCAGATCGAGTTCTTGCAGCTTTTTAAGCGTATCCTGTGTAGGATTGCTGATTTCGATCAGACGCTTATGACGACGCATCTCAAACTGTTCGCGGCTTTTTTTGTCCACATGGGGTGAACGGAGAACCGTGTATCTACGAATGCGTGTAGGTAGTGGGACGGGTCCCGCAACCGAGGCATTTGAACTCTTGGCGGCGTCGACGATTTTCATCGAGCTATCGTCCAGGAGACGGTAATCAAAAGCATTCAAGCTGATTCTAATTTTTTGTCCAGACATTGTCTTTCCGTTTCGACAGTGAATCCTGTCATCTCAGATTCATCCATAAGGGTGGCTTTTGAGCTGACAGAAGTGACCGTTTTTGGATTAGGGGGGCGGCTCGGCCTGAGCTTTGCCGCCCCGAAATTTGTCTACCGAGTAGAACTATTCGATGATGCTGGCGACGACGCCTGCACCGACTGTGTGACCGCCTTCGCGGATAGCGAAGCGCAGTCCCTCTTCCATAGCAATGGGGCTGACCAGTTCGACGGTCAGATTCACATTGTCACCGGGGATGACGGCTTCAGTACCCTCGGGGAGGGTAATGGTGCCGGTCACATCGGTTGTACGGAAGTAGAATTGGGGACGATAGTTATTGACGAAAGGAGTATGGCGACCGCCTTCTTCTTTCTTCAAGATGTAAACCTGTCCTGTGAACTTTGTGTGTGGTTTAATGGAGCCGGGGGCTGCCACAACCATACCGCGTTCGATATCTTTACGCTCTACGCCGCGCAGGAGGACACCGACGTTGTCACCTGCTTCGCCTGAGTCAAGGAGTTTACGGAACATTTCGACGCCCGTGCATGTTGACTTGATGGCTTCTTCGCGCAGACCAACGATTTCGACCGGGTCACCGACTTTGACGATACCGCGTTCGACACGACCCGTTGCAACTGTACCACGACCGGAAATCGAGAAAACGTCTTCGACGGGCATAAGGAAGGGCTTGTCTTTTGCGCGCTGAGGCTCGGGAATGTAAGAATCGAGAGCTTCCATGAGCTTGGTGATGCAGGGACGGCCATATTCGCCATCTTCGCCGTTGAGTGCCGCAAGAGCGGAACCGCGGATGATGGGTGTATCGTCGCCGGGGAACTCGTATTTGTCAAGTAGTTCGCGAACTTCCATTTCGACTAAGTCGAGAAGTTCCGGGTCATCGACCTGGTCGCATTTGTTGAGGAAGACGATGATGTAAGGAACACCAACCTGACGTGCAAGGAGGACGTGCTCAGCGGTCTGAGGCATGGGGCCGTCTGTTGCAGCGACGACAAGGATTGCGCCGTCCATCTGCGCCGCACCTGTGATCATGTTTTTGATGTAGTCGGCGTGTCCGGGGCAGTCAACGTGTGCATAGTGACGATTGGGTGATTCGTACTCAACGTGTGATGTGGCAATTGTGATACCACGAGCCTTTTCTTCGGGCGCCTTATCGATTTCGTCGAAAGCGATGAAGTGTCCTAAATTTGCTTCAGCCTGCGTCTTTGTGATCGCAGCTGTCAGTGTGGTCTTACCGTGATCAATGTGTCCGATTGTACCAACATTGACATGCGGTTTAGTCCGCTCGTATTTTTCCTTGGCCATTGCCAATGATCTCCTTAATATATTGTGTTTGTTTTGTTCTGAGACAACTTGTTTAATTTTGTGTTCGCAGAAACTCTGCGATCCACACGATAGGCCGTCTGATACCGGCTCATCAAGTCATATCACATCTGAGACGTTGGAAATCTTTTGGGGAAAAATGAAAGGATTTGTTAGTCGGCTTCCACACTCAGGCTCATGCTGTGCGTTGGAGCTGTGTTGCCTCACGGCAGACACAGTTTTCATACGCACGCTTTCAGCGCCCGGTGGACCGATTCGCAAAAACTCTCAGATTTTCCTTGAGTTTCCCCGACTCCGACCGACCGTTCCGTAGCTAAACCACGGAGCTTTCGGAAGTAGCCCTCATCTTCCATCCTCTGCATAGAGAGGCCATATCAGGTTCACGAAGCAAGCCGAGGGAGGTCTTGTTTCGCCCTGTGAGGCCGATAGAATCTGCCTCGCAGGTATAGAAGTGATGCGTGATGATAAGGCGCATTTGCCCTAAACATCTCGGATATAGACAACTCTGAGTAAAATTTAATCAGGCAAACTGTGTTTTTTTTATTATCTTTTTATTTTTCTTTTGTGTTTTGCTTATGGTTAAGGTTGACTAACGACGTTCGATTTCGTGCTTGAGTTTCTCGATTTGCGGTTCGAGCTGGTATTTTTCGATACGATATCCGAGTGTTCGGCGTGTAATTCGGAGCAGTTCGGCGGCGCGTGTTTTGTTGAAATGTGCCCGTCGCATGGCGTTTAGGATTTCCTTGATTTCGGCTTCGTCGAGAGACGAGTGTCCGTTTTCGGCGCTCAGGTCGTCGTTCGTGTCGTCGAATGTTTTGCCTCCGGAGGTCATGTGTGTGGCACTGGCGGCATCGAATTCGAAGTTCTGGATTTGTTTGGGCAAGTCCTCTTTTTTGATTGTTCCGGTGTCGTCACACATGACGAGGGCGAATTCGATTGCGTTTTCTAATTCGCGAATATTTCCGGGGTAGGTGTACTTGAGGAGGAGTTTTCGGGCGCCGTCGCTGAGTTTGTGTGTTTTGCCTGATCCTTTGGCATATTTCGCCATAAAGTGGTCGATGAGCGCGGGCAGGTCCTCGTCACGGTCGCGGAGTGGGGGCAGCAGAATCGGGATGACGTTGAGCCGATAGTAGAGGTCGAGGCGGAACCATCCTTCGGCGACACCCTGTTCGAGGTTGCGGTTTGTGGCGGCAACGACGCGGACATTGACCGTTCGCGGGACGGGGTCGCCTACTCGGTACAGTTCGCCTTCTTGGAGAACTCGTAGCATTTTGACTTGGAGGTGAAGCGGAATTTCGCCGATTTCGTCGAGGAAGATGGTGCCCCCATCGGCTGTTTCGAAGACGCCTTTGCGTGTTTCGACAGCTCCGGTGAATGCGCCGCGGACGTGCCCAAAGAGTTCCGCTTCGAGCAGGCTCTCGGGAATAGCGCCGCAGTTGATGCTCTGGAAAACTTTGTCGGTTCGGGCGCTAAGGGAGTGGATGAGCCGCGCCATGACTTCCTTGCCGGTTCCGCTCTCGCCTGTCAGCAGGACGGGGGCGTTGCTCGCGGCGGCCTTCTTGAGCAACACCATGACTTCGCTCATTGCCTTGCCGCGGCACACGACATCGTTTTTCTCGACACTCTCCGCCGATGTCACGTTTTGCCGCGGCATGGCGTTCTCTGTTGGCGGGGTTGGTTGCTTTCCTTTGATTTCCTCGACCCGGCGAATCGTTCCGAGTAATTCCTGAATGGTGAAAGGCTTTTTCTGATAATCGATGCCGCCCTCGCGGAACATCTCGGCGACGGTCTCGTCTGTTCCGTATGCCGTGCAAAGGATGAACGCCGTTTTTGGGCTGAGGCTTTGCGCTTTTTTTTGGAGTTCAAGTCCGGTCATCCCCGGCATGCGATAGTCGCAGATGATGATGTCGAAGGTTCGGACTTTGAGCATGTCCACTGCATCGGTTGGCAGTGATGCCGTCGCGACCTCGTATCCGTGTTGAGTGAGGCGTCGTGCCGTTGGTTCGAGGACGTGGATTTCGTCGTCAATCATCAGTATTGAGGTCATGTGTTTGTCCTTTTCTTCAATCGCCGGAGGCGCGGCTATCCCCTATCTGCCGAGCGCGGTGGCCAGCCCGCCGCTGTTGTTCATGATTGTTTTCATGCTGAAAATGCAATAGCCATCACATCCGCGAGTTTTTTTGCAGATTTTGATTTGATTCATGACTTCCTGCACCGGCCATTTGCTGTCGACAATGCGATAGGCACCGATGCCGGGCACGAGTTTTACACGGCTATTCTTCTTGTTTGCCGCCCACCATTTGAGCAATGTCTCGAAGGGTTGTTTGCTGTCGATTGCCCAATAGAGTTGTGGCGAGATGTAGTCGCACCATCCTTGCTGCATCCATAGCAGCGGGTCGGCGTAGAGTTCGTCGTACTGGCTCATGCCGGTGACACCGGCGGGAACGCCGGACTTCCAAATGCCGAATGGGCTGATGCCGACTTCGACACCGGGCTTGATGGATTTAACTACTGAGTAGATGTTCTTGACCATTTCGTTGATGTTCGCACGACGCCAGTCAGCAAGGCCCATTTCGCCTCCGGCCTTTTTGTAGGCGGCAAAATTCTCCGAGTCCGGGAAGTTCTTTCCACTCTCTTTATAGGGATAGAAGTAGTCGTCATAGTGGATTCCATCGATATCATAGCGCGAGACAATGTCCGACACAACGGCTAATGTCTGTTTTTTGGCGGCGGGTGATGACGGGTCGCACCAGAAGAATTTTCCGTAGGTGCGGACGGCGCCGGGCGATGAACGTGTGATATGCTTGCGGGTGTAGTCGCCGCGGTGCTTGGTCGCGCCGGCACGATAAGGATTAATCCATGCGTGGAGTTTCAGTCCTTTGGCGTGTGCCATCTTGCAGGCGGTTGCCAGTGGGTCGTATCCGGGGTCGCCGCCGTCTTTGCCAGTCAGGACGCGTGACCACGGCTCAATCGGGCTTTGATAGAGGGCGTCGCATTCCGAGCGCACTTGCAGAATGATTGTGTTGAACCCTGTCTGTACGGCGGTGTTCATGATGTTGTCCAGTTCCGCGATTTGTGTTTGAGCGGGAAGTCCGGGTTTGGACGGCCAGTCGATATTGAGATAGGTGCTGACCCAGACGGCTTTCATGTCTGCGGCGCCAACGGTGAGGGGCGCCAACAAACACAGTGATGCCATGATGAGGCACTGTTTGATTCTTGCGATTGATAACGACATTTTGTTTTGCTTCTTTCTTTTGTTCAATTTAGACTACAAAAAACTTGTGGGTAATGATTGTTCATAGACGCTTTCCATTGCAGCGGCCATGTCGGATGCCATGAGGCGGCGAACATGGCGGTGCGCTCCCTGTGCCATCGACAGAATCTCGGTGCGCGCTTCGGTCATGGAGAGTCTTGCCAGCAAGTCGGCGATTTCCTGGGGCGCCCACGCATTGACGAGCCAGCCGTTCTCGCCGTCTTCAACTATTTCTGGGATTGCGCCGCATTTTGTACCGATGACGGGCAGGCCGTGTAGCATGGCTTCGGCGGCGACGAGACCGAATGCCGGTTGCGTTCTGTCGGGAAAGAGCATCAAGTCGGCGTTGCTCAGGAAGTTGGAGACTTCGTTGGGCGCAAGGTGTCCGAGGAGTTCGACGGAGTCATGGAGCTGATGTTTGGCGACAAAATCCTTAGCGTCTTCGTATCCCTCTCCGCCTCCGGCAATTTTGAAATTGACACGAATGTCGGCTTTTTTGAGGATTCGAGCGGCTGCAAGAGCGTCCGGAATTCCTTTCAGATCCTGCATGCGGCCAAGCATGGCGACCGTCAGTGGCGCGGGCGCGAGGCCCGCCGGTAGTGGGACGCAAGGCGGCAGTCCGTCGGAAGGAACATTGTAGCGTCGCGCGTCAAGTCCGAGCGGAACAACACTGATTTTTGATTGCAGATTTTTGTTCATCCGCAACAGCGCCAACTGCGTAAATTCGCTGTCCGTGACGATGCGGTCGGTTTTCTTGAGCGATTTGCGAAATTGAGGAATCAGTGCGAGGCGCGATTTGTTGCGGTTGATGGCGCCGAAGATTTTTGACCATGGCATTTTTCTCAGATATCGGTGGTCGAGCGCGGTCTCGCTGAGCATGGTGCCGTGAACCGTTGTGACCCATGACGCCGCGATTTCGGGCGACGGATGCTTCATGAATAGTCCGGCGAATTCCTGTGTGTGGAGGATGTCCGCTCCCCCAATCCGACGGCAAATCTGGCGGGCGTAGGCGCCGATGCCAGCGAAGTAAAGCGCGGAATAGTCGCCGGGAGTGCCGATGGGTAGGTAGTTGACTGTGATGTTGTCGGGGAGACTCGGCGCATCACTGCATGCGGTTCCGGGGCGAGGTTTGGCGCTCGTCACCAAGTGAACCTCGTGACCACGTTCCGCGAGAGCTACTGCCAAATCACGCGTGTGGAGTTCCAACCCACCAAGACGATGAACGGGCAATGCACGGACAACCATTACTATTTTCATGTTTTCAATTTACAAACGAGGGGAACATCAATTTAGTGAGATGGCACAAACAGGGATGCTTGAGGCAAGTGTCCGGTTTTTGTCCTCTCAGTAAAACAAGTTATTGGTGGCGCGGTAAATGAAGTATCAGAAAGAATGTGAGTTAGGTACAAATTATGACTTTGCAATATATTCCGATTGAGACTCTGGAACAGTCCATGAATATTGTCGCTGTTTATCAAATGCTGAATTATCAGATTCGCGCCAAAAAGGACGGCGGGCAGTTTGTGAGTATGCTGTTAAGCGATTCCAGCGGACGGATTCAGGCAATGCTGTGGGATAACATCGAGGGTTTTGTCGCGGGGAAGTACGCCGATAATGATTTTCTGGAGGTTAGCGGTTCGGTGCAGTCGTACAACAATCAGTTGCAACTGCGGGCGACACGCGTGCGCAAAGTGCCGCTTGCCGAGGTGGAAGTCTCGCGCTTTTTGCAATGCTCGCCGCGTGACCAGGCCGAGATGATTGCCGAGCTGAAGAAGCGTGTCGAGTCCATCGAGGACGAAGATTATAGGAGTGTCGTTGCCAGTGTGTTCTCTAACAAGGAGTTCGTGCGGGAGTTTACGCGTGGGGCGGCAGCGGTGATGATGCATCACGCTTATATCCATGGACTGCTTGAGCATACGCTGTCGGTTGCCGCAACGGCAATGCGCATCGCCGAGGGATATCCGCGGCTGGATAAGTCGCTTTTGCTAGCGGCGGCACTGCTGCATGACATCGGGAAAACGATGGAGTATTGCAGTGATTATAAAATCGAGCTGACGGACGCCGGGCGACTGATTGGGCACATCAGCGCCGGAAGTATTATTGTTGAGAAACATTGCTCGCGGTTCCCGGATATGCCCGCGACGAAGAAAATGCTGCTTCTGCATTGCATCCTGAGCCATCACGGCGAGTACGAGTTTGGATCGCCGAAGCGCCCGAAAATCCCGGAGGCGTTGGTGCTGCATATCGCCGACTTGATTGACTCGCAACTTGCTGGTTATTATGAGAAGGCCGATGACGTCGCGCAAAAAGGAACCGGCAAATGGGAACAGATGTTTATGTTCCAGCGTCAGATGTTTTTGCGTGAGGATTTGCCTGTCGAGGGCGCAGACCTCATCGAGAAGTTTACTCAAGAGTAACGGAGCTACACCCATTGATTGGGTCGGATACAAGATTTTGCATAAAAAAAGCACTTTTAACACAAAATGTTGTGAATAGATTTTTTAGGGGTTGTAATTAAGTACGTATTCTTGAGATGTTAACTCAAAATACCTCCTTTTTTTTAAACCCCTGCCGCCGGGACACCACAACACCCCGGCGGTCCTTTTTTGTTTATGACTTGCTAAATATCAACATATCCGGATTTGCTGTTGTCGTTTTCGTGTGGGGGTTCCGATTCCTCGTCCATGTTTGTCTTTCCTTGTTTGTGTCGATAATCCTGCGGCGGCGATGCCGGTTTATTCGACTCGGTCGTATGCCATTCCGCAGTATTCGCAGTGGCTGTGATTGTCGGGATTTGCCGCGCCGCATCCCTTGCAAACGCGGGCATATTGTGGCGGGGCGGGTGGCTTGGGTTGTTGCGGCGACTGGTATTCGTCGGGGCGGATGTTTCGTGAAAGCAACCATTCGCGGCGTTGACGGGCAGCATCTTCATCGCTGACGAAGAATTCCATGCCTTGTCCGTTATCGATGATTCGGCAGTTGTGGCTCGGAAGGATATCCTTGTGAATCATTTCTTGCACGGCGGCGGCGACTGTATTGACATCAGCACCTGTTTTGGCGGCAATACTTTTGAAGGAGGTGTCGCCGTTGAACATTCGATTCAGAATCTCGCTATAGAGTTTGCGCTTTTGCTGATTGTGGTAATATGACCACAATGAACTCAGCACACACAAACCGACAAGGATTAGGAAAAAATACAAGATCTCCTTCCCGCCAACGGTGTTTAAAAACAGACAAAGCAAGATAAGCCCCACAAGACAGCCACAGCTTATGTTGGGCTTTTTGGTCGAGTAAGCGGCGTCGAGGCGTTGGAAGATTTCCTCGAAGCTCATTTCTATCTGTGGTCTGAATTCGTCGTTCATGAGTCGTCTCTATTTGTATTTATGACTCCCGTGACTCGGCTCGAATCCTTCTTTTGATTTTTCATCGTTGCGAAGTCATCATTCATTGTGTAGACGAGTGGTTGGACGTAATTAGGATTCACGTTTGTTTCGATTTAGTCAAATGGCGCGCCACAGTATTCGCAGTGGCTACGGTTGTCCGGGTTTGTCGCGCCGCATCCTTTGCAGATACCGGCATATTTAGGCGGGGTCGATGGTTGCTGTTGTTGTTGCGGGAGTTTGTCGGAACCGTTATTGTGGGCGGCTTCCCATTCGTGTTGTTGCCGTTCGGCTTCTTCATCGCTGACATAGAATTTCACGCTTTGACCATCGTCGACGATTTTGCAACTGTCCTTTGGCAAGATGTCCTTGTCAATCATGTCTTGCACAGCCTCGCCGACCTTCAGGTAATTCGTCTTGAGCGAAGAGGCAATGGATTCAAGGGACGTTTCGCCGGTGAAAATAAGGGCGAGAATTCCTTTATAGAAATCCTTTTTGCTGCGGCCGGAAGAGGAAGTAATGAACAACCACACCGAAAGTATATAAAACAGGAAAACGCAAGTTATGGCGAAGGCGCCGCCATCGTCGAACGCCATGATTAGCCCCACGACTCCCAGAATGCTGGAGATGCCCCCACAGCAATTCCAAGATTCGCTGGTCGAAAAAGCCTTTTCGAGTTTTTGATGGATTTCGTCAAAACTCAAATCTAATCTTGGTGTGAATTCGTTGTTCATTTTGTGTCTCTATTCGTGTGGCGCCCGCCTCGACGCGCTGCCGATTGAAACGGCCTAGAAACCGCCTCGTTTGGCTTGAGCCAATTCTGTGGCTCGCTGCGCAATGAGGAATTTTATTTTGTTGACGGCTTCTGCGACGGAATCGGCTTTGGTGTCGTCCGGCCCTTTGAGGACTCTGTCAAGCTGTTCGACCGCTCCGAAGATTTCTTCGTCTCGTGAACTTTTGCCTACGCGGTCAGCATATTTTGCGGCTTCGTAGGCGGCTTGGAGTTGCTGCGAGAAAGGCGCGTTCGCTGCGTCGTTTTTGAGCGCCTCGAGTGTCTTTTCCGTTTCGAGCATAAAGGCCATTGCCGCTTTCGTCTGTGAGTCCACAGCCTGAACCCGTCCGGCAAACGCGCTGATGAATATGACGATGATGATTGTCGGCGCGATGACGAAGAGGTGGAAGACGGTGAAGAGGTTCTGATGCTCTTCGAAGAGGTCTTTGACGGCAAACAAAAGCAGCGTCAACAGGAAGTATATGATGAGAGTGGTCGGGATTCCGACTCGCATGATGATCGGGCTTGCTCCGAGCTTTTGCGAGACAGACAGGTAGATGCCGATTGTGCAGACGAATTCCGAGACGATGAGCGCCCAGAATGCCATCATGTCGACTTTTGATCGGTCGGGTTCGCTTGTGAGCAAGAAGAATGTCGCGGCAGTCAAGAGTATGATGACCGCGCCGACAAGAAGCGTCGAAACGCCAAAGGTGTGTTTGCTGAGGTTCATGTTTGTTTCCCTTTCCTATTGAAGTTTTTTGCCGCAGTCGGGGCAGAACTTCGCTCCGTCTTTGACCACGCATCCGCAGTCGGGGCATTTGCTTTGGGGTTTTGTCTCGAATGGCGTTCCGCAATCGGGGCAGAATTTGTTCGTGCCGTTATTCGTGTTCGCTCCGCATTTTGGGCATGGCGCCAATGGGGCCTTGCCGCATTCGGGGCATGGAGATGTTGTGTCGGGTCTGTCCGCGCTGCAGAATTCACATTTCAGATAGGGGTCACCGCATTCGGGGCAGAACTTCGCTGTTTTGGGGAAGCTCTTTCCGCATGAACAGCATTTGACTTGTTCTGCTGGTGCGGGTGCTTGCGTCGGTGCCACGAGTGAGGCTCCGCAGGTGCCGCAGAATTTGACCATCTGCAAATTGTCGGCTCCACATTTGGGACATTTGACGGGTGGTTGTGTGTTGATGCTCTGAGCGATGGTTCCCATTGCTCCACCCATCGTGCCGCCCACGCCAAGTCCCATGCCAAGGCCGATGCCCGCTCCCATGAGTCCGGCCTGAGCGCCGCCGGTGTTTTTGGCCGCGCCCTCGAGTGTGTCGAACGAGCGTTCCTGTGTGTAGTTGTATCCGATGATTTCCATCTCGGCTTTTTTGGCGAGTGCCGCCTTGAGCTGCTTGACCGCCGAATCGTCTTCGGATGTGCTGATGTCTGTGACGTAGAAGTTCGAAATCGAAATGCCGTACTCGTCAAAGGTCGGCTTGACTTCTTCGCCGATGAACTGCGAAAGCTCGTTGAGGTAAGCATTGATTTCAAGCAACGTGATTTGCTTTTTGACAAGATACGATGAAATGGCGTCTTTGGCTCGGGTAAGGTACAGCCCGCGGAAATACTGCGTCATGTATTCGCGTGTGAATACGGAAAGTGTGCCGACGAGCTTTGTTAGGAATTTGCGTGAGTCGGAGATTTGCAAACCGAATTGTCCGTGCGAACGCACCGGCAAAAAGATTTTATATTTTGGGTCTTGAATCTGGATGGGTGTCGGTGTGCCCCACTTGACATCCAATGTGAAAGCTTTGTTGACAAACCATACTTCCGCGGAAAATGGTGACTGCCCACCAAAGGGAAGATTGATGAGTTTGTCGAGTAGCGGGATGTTCGTTGTGTCGAGCGTGTGGCGCCCGGGCGAGAAAACGTCGAGTGCCTGTCCGCCCTTGAACAGCACTGCCTCTTGTGATTCGTTGACGATGACCTGAGTAAAGGTGCTCAGTTCCTCGTTGGGGAACTTCCACGCATAGATTGTTGGAGGCCCGTCAAATTTGACTACATCAATAATCGCCATTGTTAATACTCCTTTTTATTGTGCTAAAGTATTATTATAAAAGATATTCTTTTTTTAGTCAAAAGCAATTTGTCCGAAAATTATATTTGCGGCTATAATGGTCAAATCCGCAGAAAAACGCACAAAAAAAGGCGGCGAAGCTGTGTGCCTCGCCGCCAGTGTTTATCTCTGTGGAATGACGGGAACGAATGTTATTCGTCGTCATCTTCGTCGTCGCTGGTGTATGCGGCAACGATTTTCTCCTGAACTTCAGCGGGAACTCTCTCGTAGTGGTCATAGCCCATTTCGTAGATTCCGCGGCCCTGTGTGATGGAGCGCAGTTGCTTGTTGAAATCGAACATTTCGGCGGCAGGCACAAGCGCTGTGATGACTTGCTTTTTGCCTTCGGCTTCCATGCCGAGGATGCGTCCACGACGTGTGTTGAGGTCGCCCATCACGTCACCCATGTATGCTTCGGGAACGACGACTCTGACCTTGTTGATTGGTTCGAGGATGATGGGTCCGGCCTGTTTGGAAACAAGCTTGAAGCCTTTGCTTGCGGCGATTTGGAATGCCGCGTCGCTTGAGTCGACGGGGTGCGTTTTACCGTCGTAGCAAACTGCTTTCATGTCGACCGCGACGTTCCCCGCGATAATGCCTTTTTCCATCGCGGCGCGAATGCCCTTTTCGACGGAGCTTTCGTAGTTGCGCGGAATGACGCCGCCGACGATTGCCCATTCGAATTGGAATCCGCTACCTTCGGGCAGTGGCTCAAGTCGAATCCAGCAGTCACCGAATTGTCCTCTACCGCCGCTCTGCTTTTTGTGCTTGCCTTCGCCTTCGGCCTTTTTCGTAATTGTTTCGCGATACTCGACTTTGGGGATATTGAGTTCAGCTTCGACTTTCACACCCGAGCGCAAGCGCGAGAGCACGACGTCGATTTGTGTGTCACCCATTGCTTCGAGGATTGACTGGTGCGTGACGGGGTTGCGATAGAAATGCAACGTTGGGTCTTGCTCCATCATGCGGTGAATTGCGGCGCCGATCTTTTCTTCGTCTTCGCGCTTCTTGGCGGAGATTGCCATCGCGACGACGCGTTGAGGCATTGTCGTTGGCGCAAGTGTGACGGTGTTTTTGCCTTCGCAAAGTGTGTCGTAGATGCGTGTCTTGGCGAGTTTGGCGAGCGCGCCGATGTCGCCCGCGACAAGCTGATTGACAGCTTCTTGTTTTTTGCCGCGCATGGTCATCAGGTGCGAGACACGTTCGTCTGTGTTTGTCTTGGGGTTGTTGAGTGTCGTATCGTTTTTCACAACACCGCTAAGAACCTTGAAGAAAGTCAGGTATCCGGCAAACGCATCGCTGACGGTCTTGAAAACGAAAGCGGCTGTTGTTCCGGCGGCGTCGCAAGCGATTTCGATATCGTCTTCGTTCGCGTTTTGCGCCTTGACGGCTGGGCGCTCTGTGGGCGCGGCCACCAAGTCGACAAGCATATCCATGATTCCGGTTGTGTCTGCGCCAAGAGAACCGGCGGCGACAAAGACGGGGCATGCTTTGCGGGTTTTGGTTTCGGCGGCGAGACCCTTCATGACTTCTTCATGGGTGAGTGTTTCGCCATCGAGGACCTTCATCATCATCTCGTCGTCGCCTTCGGCGGCTGTTTCAGTGAGATCCATAAACCGTGATTCAAAGTCGTCCTTCAGGTCCGCGGGGATTTCGGCGAGCACTGTTTTGCCGGCAGCTCCTGTGGCGTACTTACCGTTGAGCATATTGACGACGCCTTTGAAGTTGAGTCCTTCGCCGACGGGGAATGATGCCAAGACGGTGCGTGCTCCAAGTTGCGTGTTGATTGAGGCATAAGCTTTCTCGAAATCAGCGCGTTCGCGGTCTAATTTATTGATAACAAAGATGACGGGGAGATTATATTCTTCCGCGATTTCCCATGCGATTTCGGTGCCGACTTCGACTCCGCTATCCGCGTTGATGAAGATAACCATTGTATCGACGACGCGTGCGCAGTTGCGGATTTCTCCGATGAAATCGCGTGCTCCGGGCAAGTCCAGAATGTTGATTTTGCATCCACGATATTCCACGGGCACCAACGAAGCGCTGACTGTGCAACCACGTTTAATTTCTTCGGCGTCATAGTCGCAGAGCGCAACGCCTTCTTCCAGACGTTCAACCGCCTTGGTGTTCAGTAGCATCGATGCGGCCATCGCTGTTTTTCCTGAGCCGCTATGACCGGCAAAGGCCACATTTCGGATTTGTTCGGAAGTATAGTCCTTCACGAGCGTTTCTCCTATTCCAGTAAAGTATTGTTAAGGTGTTTTATAACGCACCTTGCGTTAAAATTCGATTTTTCACTTTGTTTTCCGCGGCTTGCGCGAAAACGAAAACAAAGAGCGCGGGATGAGGAATCGCTGTTGAGCCCTCGCCCCGCGCGCAATATTTTATTTATTGTTCAGCAAAGGAGCGACCTGTTTGACGCCGCCTTTTGCGTTCTTTTTCTTCTTGCGTTCAGCCCACCATTTTGCGAGGTCGACATACATCGGCGCCGCGATGAAGCTGGATGAGTAGGTACCGGTGAAGACACCAATCAGCATGACCAACGCGAAGTCGAAGAGTCCGGCGCCGCCCCAGATGAGCATGGCAACCAATGACGCAAGCAGTGTGCCTGCGGTCATGATGGTACGGTTTAGCGATTCGCAAATGGAAGCGTTCGCGATGTCCGCGTTTGATTTACTGGGGTAGAGCTTTTTGTTTTCACGCATACGGTCGAAAATAACGATTGTATCGTTGACGGAGCTACCGAGCAAGACGAGCAACGCGGAGACGACATCCAGTGTCAAGTCGCCGCACCACCCGAGGAATCCGAACAGTGAGAAGATTCCCACAGTGGTGAGTAAGTCGTGTGCCAGTGCCGCGACAGCGCAGAAACCGAAGAGGAATTCGAATCGGAATGCCATGTAAATCAGGATGCCGATGCAAGCGAAAATACATGACAGAATTGCCATTCCTTTGAACTCCGTACCGACTTCGTTACTGACCGCTTCGCTACTGGTGATGGTGTATTTGCCCGCTCCGATGGTCTGGTCAAGTTGCGTCTTAACCTTCTCCTGAGTTTTCACAATCGGGTTTTCGCCTTCGGCAGTTGTTGCAAACTTCGAGCGTAACAGGTAGGCGTTTTCGCCTGCCACCTTTTGTGCTGTCAGGTCGTTGAACTCTCCGGCGATTTGTTGTGTTGTCAGTTTATCGGTTGTCGTGATGGATGTCAGGACGCCTCCCGTGAAGTCCGTGCCCCAGTTGATGCTGATGCTTGTGGGCAGGATAACGTAGGCGCAGAAGGCCATCATGCAAATGGCGATAGGATAGCTGATGCGGCGCAGTTTCATGAAGTCATAAAGGAATCCTTCGCGGAACCACTGCCACTTGCCGATGTCAAGTTTCTTGAAGCGGTCGAACCAGAAATCTACGAGTGCGTGGGTGCAGAACAGACCGGTGAACAGTGTCGCGATGATACCAACGTTCAATGCGAGCGCGAAACCCTTGACGGAACCGGAACCGAATTGCAACAGTGTGAGGCCGGAGATTAATGTTGTCAAGTTACCGTCGAAGATAACGCCGAAGGCACGTCCGTGACCGAGGGCGATAGCTTGTTTGAGCGGCTTCTTGGCATACAATTCTTCGCGGATACGTTCGTAAATAAGAATGTGCGCGTCAACGGCCATACCAATCGTCAGCAAGACGCCGCCGATACCTGACAGAGTCAGCGTCGCGCTGGCTAACTTCATGAATGCGAAAATAATGAGCACGTTGATGGTCAACGCGATGATGGCGATGAAGCCGGCCGCATGGTAATACAGAACCATCATCACGGCAATGAAGAGAGCGCCCAAGCCAAGTGACCAAACGGATGCAGCAACGGAGTCGGCACCGAGTGTCGCTTCAACGGTCTGCTTCTGGATTGGCTCCAACGCAGCTGGCAACGCACCGGCCTTGAGCACCATGGCGATGTCCTGACCTTCTTCGACGGTGAAGTCGCCTGTGATGACGCAGGAGCCTTGGTCGATGATTGTCTGGATGCGCGGATAGGTGTAAACGACGTCATCAAGAAGGACGGCAAGGGGTTTCTTGAGGTAGTTCTGTGTGATGTCGCCGAAGCGTTTGGCGCCGTCGCTGTTGAATGTCAGGCGGACTTCGACGGGGCTTTCCATGCTTGATGGATTGACGGCGACCCATGCATCCTGAATGCTATCGCCGCGCATCTCGACGCGTGACTTGACAAGCAGATAGGATTCGATGGCTTCTTTTTTGCCCGTTGCGCGATTCATGCGCGAGGTCTTGCTCTTGCGGACTTCGTATCCGGGAGGGATGCTGCGGCCTTCGAGCACCTTGCCGGTGTTGATGTCAATGTAGTTCGCGCTTTCCTCATGGTAATCACCATTCGCGTCCGGTTGTTCGGCGGTTTTGAGTCCACGGAACTCGAGTTGCGCAGGTCTGATGATTGTGCTGATGACACGCTCGGGGTCTTTTTCGCCGGGAATCTGCACGCGGATGCGGCTATCGCCCTGTTTGGCGACGGACGGTTGCGTGACGCCCAAGTTGTTGACACGGTCACGGATGACCTTGAGTGCGCTATCGATACTCTCCGTCATTTCGCGTTTCAGTTCGGCGTGATTGACAATGAGTTTTGTCGCTTTGCCCGCTTTGAGTTCGCCTTCTTTGAAGTTCGCGAACTGGGTCGCGTAGCGTGTCGAAAGTAGGTTGTCGACGGAGCGTTCTTGGTCGGCCTTGTTGAGCGTAATCACGATGCAAGGTGATTCGCCGGTTGGCTCCATGTCAACAGATGCGTCGATCGCGGGACTTTCGCTGCTAAACGCTTTGCGAATATTTTCCGCGATTTTTTCGACTTTTGCAGCCTTTGTTTTGCTCTCATCAATCCCGAGCAGAACATCCACACCGCCTTGCAAATCCAAGCCAAGAGGAATGCTCTTAAGTCGTAATTCTTCGAGCTTTGCCGGCTCGACCGGGATGACCCCCGAGACTCCGAGGAAGTAACGGAAGGTGGGAATAATGAGAATAATGGAGATGATGGCCACCGCGGCAACAACCGCCAGACGCCACTTTAGTTCCGCTTTCATATGTTTTGGGTCATGTGCAATCACCCTTCAAGCCGTTACGCGACGGAAGGGTGCTGCGACTCCTTTCTGATTTTAACTTTTATTGTTATTTTTTACTAATAAAAACTTTACTACATTAGCTTCACATCATTTATGAATAATCCGAGGTCGCAATTCAAAAATTTCGCAGAATCCCTGCTCATTTGCATTCTTGAAAGGAAGATTTCGAAGTATTCCATGACTTGGCTAATGTTTGTGTCAATCTTGAGTTGCAGCGTGATGAGGCGCTTTTTGCCGTCGACGACAAGCTGAGATTGTTCGACAGCGTAGTTGACGCGGTCGTGAATATCCTCGGCCAGATTTCGTTTGAGTTTACGCTCATTGCTGACCAAATCTCCGCGCACCCGGTTGCGTCGCACATCGCTTTTGTCGGCGATGATGAGTGCGGCGCTGATGGCGGAAACGGGTTCCCCCACATCCTCGTCGTGGTTCGCGATAGCGTTCGCGATGACCGCCGCCTCGCTGATGCCCATGCCCATATCGAGCAGCAAGTTCAGCGCAAGGATGGCGCCCGATTGGGCGTGCTCCTGCCGGTGAATCACATTGCCGATATCGTGCATCATGGACGCGATGCCGCTGAGTTCGATTTCGCGTTCACTGTAGCCCAACTCTGTCATAATATACATTGTGCGTTCGGCGACGAGTGTCAGGTGTCCCATGCCGTGGTCTGTGTATCCGATGGTACGCAGATAGGCATCAGCTTGGCGAATCAGTGCCAGAAGTTCGGGGGATTCCTTGACGCGCTCGAGTGTCACACGTCGGCGTTGGATGATTTGGCCGCCACTGCTGCCCATGTTCATGAGCAGCTTTTCCTGATGGGAAAGCGGGCTCTCCTCCACGCCGGTATTTTTATCTTTGTTATTCGCCATGTTCATCCTTTGATATCACAGTTGCGATGGCTGTACGTGTAAAGTCAATCGTCACGTTCGTGCTAACCTGCACTGCCACCGTGCCATTTGTTGTGTCAACGCCGGTAACTTTGCCGTGAATACCGCCGATGGTGATGACCTTGTCGCCTTTTTTGATGCTGTCAATGAGTTCTTGGCGACGCTTGCGGTCTTTGTTTTGAGGACGCAGAATGATAAAGTAGAAAAAGATGAAAATCAGTGCCATCATCCAAATCAGCCCGCCCATGCCTTGGCCGGGGGTCTGACCGGCGGCGCCTGCTGCCGGAGCCGCTGAAGTAGTAGCCTGTCCCATCCATCCTAATATCGCTGTAATGTCCATGATTGTTTATATTTCCTCTCGATGTAGTCAATGAAAGATGTCTTTGTCGGAAGGCATCCTGTCAAATTAGTGAGTAAATATATACACCGACTTTCACAATATTATTATAGGTAATGATTGCGCCGAAACTCAATTTGCGCAAAACACGCGTTCTCATGTAAAGTCGTATTGGACGACGGTTTGTTATTCCTTACGGCGGTTTGCGCGGGCGAGAACCCAGCCGATGATGGCGACTCCCAACAGGCTTGCATATGCCCAGTTGGGAATTTGGCGTAGGTATTTAAGGGAACTTTCTTTGACGACGGGCGCGGATGGCGGAATGTTCCGTGGGTCCTTCGCGGCAGCAGCTTGTTTTGCTTGCGCTTCTTTCTCAGCCTTTTTAACTTCGGCAATATGGAACAATTCCTCGTCAGAAGGGAAGGAGGTTCCGGTACTTGTATAGTTGAGAGGCGGTGTGAACCGCACGTCTTGCACTTTTGTTCCTTCGGTGAGTAATGTTGGACGGATTTTCGCGTCAATTGGCGCATCTTGAATCACTTCGTCAAATTGCCAAAAACGTGGCCCTTGAAAAATAGAAGGATGATTGACGGTGTTTCTGACGGATATTGTGTAGGGAAAAACGCCATCCCCCCGGTAGGTCATGAGTAGCAGGAAGGTTGGTGCCGGTGGGTCGTTGGAAGCATAACGAAAAGCCACGGAGGCACTCGTTACACGCCCTTTATCATCAACAAGAAAATCAATCAGTCGTTCATTGGGGACTTCGCCTTTGAGACAATGATTGCGATAGTGTGCGCCCTCGACATGAGTCAATGTTCCCGAGGTGGCTATGGTGGATAACATTCTGATGTAGGCAATGCAGTCTTTGTCAAAGGTGAAAGAACTGAGCGAGCAGTAATACACGACGGGTTGGTCTGTTCGACGTACATATGCGAACAAATCCGCCGATGGATTGTTCTGATTTCGTCCCATAATATACGCGGCGTAATTCGACGCCCGCAGCACTTCATCGGGTTGAAGCACAGTGGTGCAAGTGCTTGCGGGATCGAACTTCATATATACCAGTTTGTCATTCTTTTTCCCAATGGCAAAACGCCCCGCAAGATTTGCCTTTTCATGTCCACGGTCTAACTCCACAAACCCTTGCGCATAAAAGTTTTCGGTTGATGGATTGGGGAATTGAAGCGAAACGGCATGTGCTATTGTGGGCAAAATCCAAATAGACAGAAACAAGCAGCATACATATCGAATGTTTTTTATCATGGGCAACCCAATCTTTCTTGATTGTACAGGAAAGCGCATAGGAAGAGAGCGCTCCGTTGGATTCCCATTTGTATCAGTAATAGGTGCTTGTGCATCGCGACTCCTAAATACTTATTAATAATTATTAACCCCACATCTACTCGCTATTCAGGATGATGGCCTATCCATTTTTGTCTTTCATTGTCGGAGGCGGGCATGGGTGTGATTGACAAAAGGTTTATGCAAAGGTTTGTAGTGTAGTAAAATAGTTATTATGCTAGAAGGAATTATTCGATGGGTCTTTTTCGTCTGATGACGGTTTGCGCTTTTGTCGCGTCGGCAGGTTTGTGCGCGGCGGCTGATACCCCAATGTCGGGGGAATGGAATTTTGCGGATGGCTCGCTCAAGGGTGTCAATGATGGCGCGCCGCTTGAGTACTTTGATGGCGCTGATGGTGAAACCGCTCGCCAAACGGAGTTCAAGAAAGCGTCGGAGTTTTCGTTGCCTCTCATTGGAGGCAAGGACGCGACCGTTATGCATTTTCCGAAGTGCAGTCCGAAGATGGGTTTTGTTATGCCAACCGGTTTTGATGACGATGCCAGCACTCGCCCTGTGGGTTATACGGTTTTGATGGATTTGTGTTACAAGACGATTCCGACGACTTATTCGGCGTTGATGCAGAATGACCCGAAGAATAGCAACGACGCGACTGTTTTTTCGGTTAATGGCGGCATTGGTTGTCGTGGCGTCTCTGATGGTCAAATGGTCGCGAAAACTTGGTATCGCGTGGTGTGGACGGTGGACAATCGCTTTGTTTTGCGCAAGTATATTGATGGGCGTCAGGTCGGCACGCAACCTCTGAGTGAGAAGACTCCCGAGCTGTGGCGCGCGGGTAGCCGTGTCCTGTTGTTTACTGATAACGACAATCAGACGGCGGATGGTTATGTGGCGCGCATTGTGGTGCGTGATGGTGTGCTCTCGCATCGTGAAGTGATGACTCTTGGCGGGTTTGAAAAGGTGAAGCCCGCGCTGTTGACTGGTCCCTTTTTGCAGAATATGCAAAAGGATAGCATGACCATCATGTGGGAGACGGAGACGGATCAGGATGGCAGTGTCGAGTATGGCCTGACAGCAAAGTATGGGACGAAGGTGCCGTCGACGAAGTATCTGAGCAAGGCGAGCACGACGATTCATACGGCTGTTCTCGAAGGTCTGAAGCCCGGCACAAAGTATCATTATTGTGTTCACAATGACGGGCTGGAGAACCCGACAACACCCGATGCCGTTTTCGAGACGGCTCCCGATTCGAACACGGGCGACTTTAGGTTTGGTTTTTGGAGCGACAGTCAGGGCGAAGTCGATGGTAGCGCGGAGCATCCGACGGTTGATATGTTTAAGCATATGGCGAAGCAGGATATCGCGTTTGGGCTAACGGCTGGCGATTTGGCCGAAGCCGGGGACTCGCTCAGTTGCGTGCGTCGTTTCTATCTTGACCGCACCTGTAAGTATCTGGGTACGAGCAAGCCGTTCTTTACCGCGTGGGGCAATCATGACGCGTATCACACGCTAGCGACCGGCGAGATCAATTATATCCGCGAGAATGCCAGTATGCCGTCGAAGACCCGCACGGATAATCCGGGCAAGGTCGGCGCGGGACGTGGCGCGTTTAGCTTTACTTATCGCGGAGTTTATTTTGTTTGCTTCGATGACCAACATCCGGACGATATCACGAATGGGTGGTTTGACGCCGAGCTGAAGAAGCCGGAGTGTACGGAAGCGCGTATGCGTATCGCGGTTATTCATCAACCGCCTTATTGCGAGATGTGGACACCGGGCAGCGAGACGTATCAGAAAGAACTGGTGCCCCGACTTGAGAAGAATCGTTTTTCGCTTTGCTTGTCAGGTCATACGCATGAGTATGAACGCGGCGAAAAGAATGGCGTGACTTATGTCATCAGCGGTGGTATGTCGTGGCTCGACCTAACCGAACCGATTGTCAAGGATTGGCCGTTTATCACGGTCGGCGGCGCGCATAATATGGACGGCGCATCGCGTGCGGGTCTGTTCCACGAATACACGCTGTTTAGTGTCACGGGCAATAAGCTCGTCGGTAAAATGCAAGCGTTCAAGCCGGACGGAACGTATATCGGTGTGAAGGATAGCTTCACGATTCCGATGCCGGAGAATGGCAAACAGGACTAATCGCTCGCCGTGTGCTCCGAAGACGCTTGACAACTAAAAGCCCTTTGGTTTTGTATAATAAACTGTTTTCAGTCTTCATAGCAGGGAGCTTGCCGTCGGCATTGTGTCCGAGATTTATAATTTTATCGAGCTGACAGATGTCATGGACATCTTTTGTGTGGCGTGCATCGCGTATGCCATCCTTTGGGTTGTGGCGCGAAGCAGCTCGGTCACTGCGTTGCGTGGAGCAATGGGCCTGCTGCTGGGAATGGTGTTGATTTTTGCCTTTGCGCGCTTCTTCAATTTGGTGACCTTATCGCTGCTATTCTCGTCCTTCTGGTTCTCGATTGTTCTGGTGTTTGTTGTCGTTTTTCAGGTTGAAATTCGCAAGGCGATTATGAATCTTGGTCAGTACTGGTTTGTTCGGCAGTTGTTGCAGCGCACCAATACGAAGGAAACGATTCAGATTATTTGCGAATCGATTTACGACATGAGCCGCACCAAGACGGGCGCTCTGGTTTGTATCGAGCATCACGATTCGCTTGCGCCTTACGCGCGTTCCGGTGTTCTGGTCAATGGCGAGATCACGGGCGAGTTGATTCGAACGATTTTTACGCCCCCATCGCCGTTGCATGACGGCGCTATTATTATCAAGGGTGACAAGATTCGCGCCGCGTCGTGCCTGTTGCCGTACTCGCAGAGCGAGCGCTTCAAGGGCAAGGATTATGGGACGCGCCACATGGCCGCTATCGGTATGAGCGAGGAGTTGGACGCGATTGTTCTGGTCGTGAGCGAAGAGACGGGGCGTATGTCTATTTGTCATCTTGGCGAGATTCGTACCTTTAACACCGAGGATGACCTTGAGACGGAAGTTTTGCGTCTGTTGAATATGCCTGACAGTGAGGCCAGTACGGACGAGAGTCATGAAAGCGCGCTTGATGACAGCGCCACGGCTGCCATCGTGAACGCTCTGGAGAATCCGGTAAATTCGGACAAGCCGGAGGAACAGTAGATATGTCATTGCGTGATAGAATGAGGAAGCTTTTTTCGCGGCGTGAATCGGACGTTGACGGTTCGATGACGCATCTGTCATTTGCGACGCATCTGAATATGATTATCGTTTCGCTGGCCGTCGCCGTGATTGCGTGGTTCTTCGCGATGAGTGGGCAAATCAACGAATCGAGCGTCATGATTCCGGTGAAGTTGCGCGGCATCGACCCACGGATGGAAGTGCGCGTTGTTCCTGATACCGTGCGCGTTTGGGTGACGCACCCGAAGAATATCCAGAGTTATATTAACAGTGACAACCTGTTGTTTGATGTCAATATCGATACGCTGATTCCTGACCTGAGTGTCAACTGGAAAAAGCAGAGTTATGTGTTGGATAATTCTCTGCTTGTCGCGACCGTTCCGTCGGGACAGGTGATTTTGTCGGGCAAAAAGAACAGTTATCCTCGCGTTGAAGTGAGCTACCGTTGGAAGGCGTGGGAGGCCGATGTTCTGCCGACAGTGACGGGCGTCGCGCAGCTGGCGGACAAAGGGCTGGCAATGCTCAAGGAAGCGAGTGTGTCGCCCCGTCAGGTTTGGATTGTGGGCGAACAGGATATTATCAACACGCTGCCGCGTGACCCTGTGACGCAACGGCTGCAGGTTCACACGGATCGTCTGGTCGCGTCGGATTATGACCAAGCCGTGCTGAAGACGGTGGGCATCTCGCTGCCGCCTGGTCTGGATATCATCCAGCCGAAATCAGCAACTGTCGAAGTTTCGCTCGACATTCAGCCGATTACGACCGAGCGCGAAATCACGAACGTGCCTATCCCGCCACGGCTTTTCGCCACGGATACGCTTGATGCCGAATGCGATGTCTCGTCTGTCAAAGTTGTCGTGCGTGGGCCGGAGAATATCATCAAACGTCTCGACCCGTCGTCGTTCCTGATTACGCCACTGCGTCCGGCGGAAGAACTGCCGAATACTACACGCGAAGTGAAGGTGTCCGCCATGTTGCGCTCGGATGTCAGCGGTGAGTTTGGCACTCGCATTACGATTGTGGGAGTCGAACCTAAGACGGTCACGGTCAAGTACAAGAAAAAGGAATAACGGATTTTTCCGAATCCCACCACCACTCACACCCCCGCCTTTTGGCACATTTTGTGTAAGAGAAATAACAGGAGTAAACGCGATGGAATTTGTTTTTCATATCAACAGACTCAATAAATATTACGGAACACGTCAGGTTCTGAAGGACATTTGTTTGTCTTTTTATCCCGGCGCGAAAATCGGCGTCGTGGGTGAGAATGGCGCAGGCAAGTCAACTCTGCTGCGTATCATGGCCGGTCAGGATAAGGATTTTCAGGGTGAGGCAGAACCTTGCAAGGGCGTGCGTGTCGGTTATGTGCCGCAGGAACCACAGCTTGACCCGACGCGGACGGTGAAGGGAAATCTGGAGCTGGCGTTTGGCGAGATTATGGAGCTGCTGAAAGAGTTCGATGAGCTGTCGATGAAGATGTGCGAGGTCGAGGGCGATGAGTATGACAAGGTCGCGAATCGGATGGCGGCTGTGCAAGATAAAATCGACGCGGCGGATGGCTGGAATATCGACCAAAAACTGAGTGTCGCGGCCAATGCCCTTGTGTTGCCGCCGGATGATATGGATGTCACGACGCTCTCGGGCGGGGAACGCCGACGCGTGGCACTGGCGCGGGCGCTGCTGGAACAGCCTGATATTTTGCTGCTTGACGAGCCGACGAACCATCTCGACGCGGAGACAATCGCTTGGCTCGAAGGTCAGTTGCGCGATTATCCCGGGACGGTTATCATTGTGACGCACGACCGTTATTTCTTGGACAATGTGACTAAGTGGATTCTGGAGCTTGACGGTGGACGGGGCATTCCGTTTGAGGGGAATTATTCGTCGTGGCTCGCTCAGAAAATCGAGATTCTGGCGCGTCAGGAGAAGAGCGCTCAGCGGCGCAAATCTCTCGAGGGCGAACTCAAGTGGATTCGCATGAACACGGCGGGACACCACGAGCTTGCGCGGCAACGTCTGGCGGATTATGAGCGTCTGGTGGCTGAGGAGATGAAGGCGGATGACGACATCGCGATTCAAATCGCGCCGGCCGCGCATCTCGGGGATCAGGTGATTGAGATCAAGGACCTCGCGAAAGGGTTTGGCGCAACGCCGCTCTACAGCAATGTCTCGTTCACGCTGCCCAAGGGCGCCGTGGTTGGTCTGATTGGGCCGAACGGGACGGGCAAGACGACGCTGTTGCGGATGATTACGGGCAACGACACCCCCGATGCCGGGACGATTACGATTGGGCAAACGGTGCGGCTTGCTTATGTCGACCAGCACCGCGACCACCTCAATGGCGAGAACACGGTGTATGATGAGATTCGCGACGGTTGCGAGGAGATTTCGTTTGGCAAACAGAGCATCCCGGCACGCGCTTATGTCGGGCGGTTCAACTTCAAGGGCAGCGACCAGCAGAAGCTTGTCAGTGAACTATCGGGCGGCGAGCGCAATCGCGTGCATCTGGCCAAGTTGCTGAAGAGTGGGGCGAATGTGCTGCTACTCGACGAGCCGACGAATGACTTGGATGTCAATACGCTGCGTATGCTCGAGGACGCAATTAACGGTTTTGGCGGTTGCGTGATGGTGATTAGCCACGACCGTTTCTTCCTGAACCGCATCTGCTCGCATCTTTTGGTATTTGAGGGCGAGGGCAAAGTCCGTTGGTTCGAGGGGAACTTTGAGGAATATGAAGACGTGCGTCGGCGTGAAATCGGCGATGCGTATGAGAATCGCCGTGCGCGTTATCGCCGTATTGTGTGATTGAATGCTAAACGAACTCGGTTATAATAGTATTTAGTAAGAGTGAGTGATGTATAATGGCTGAAAATGTAAAATCGCTGCGTCGGAGATTGCGCTCCATTCGCAATACAAACAAGATTACGCGCGCTATGCAGATGGTGAGCGCGTCAAAGCTACGCCGTGCGCAATCAACGCTGATGGCGGGACGACCCTATACAGCGGGTTTGCGCGTTGTACTGGGCCATCTGGCGGGCAGTTGTGATAGCTTCAATCATCCTTTTTTTGAGAAACGAGCAGTCAAGAATCGCATCATTGTTATTGTGACCGGCGACAGAGGTTTGGCCGGAGCTTATAACTCTTCGATTATTAAGTATGTCAGCACCATGATTAAAGAGTCGCCCGTGCCGGTGTCGTTGGTGTGTATCGGCCGCAAGGGCTATGATTATTTCAAGCACAGGAATATTGATATTATCGCTTCGGAAACGACTTTTAACGGAAGCGCCACGTCGGCCGAGACGAACGAAATCGCCGACTTGCTAGTGGAACAATTCCTCGCGCATAAAGCGGATGAAGTTCTGATTGTGTATAACGAGTTTGTCTCGTCAATCAGCTACAAAACAACAACCTACACACTGCTACCGCTGCGCCCGAATGAGCTGTCCGTGGAGGACGCCCATAAGGCGACAACGCAGGCAAAACAGGAAAAGGGCAAGCCGCATTATAACGATTTGTATTTGTTGGAACCATCGGCACAAGAAGTGTTCCTGAACCTGATGCCGCGCTTTTTGCGCAACAATTTTTACATGACACTCATCGAGCATTTTACCGCTGAACACAGCGCGCGTATGACAGCTATGAGCAACGCGACCAAGAACAGCGAAGAGCTGATTGCTTCAGTCAGCCTCAAGATGAACAAGGCCCGCCAGAGTGCCATTACAACAGAACTCACCGAGGTGGTTGGCGGCGCTGAAGCTCTCAGCAGTTAGGTTTTAACGTGGAAACCGCCGCTAAAAAAAACCGCACGCGACGAATTCTCATCTCGCAGCATGCGACCATTACGCATTACCGTGTGCGTTTTTATGAGTTGCTTGAGCAGCGGCGTCCGCGTGACTGGGAGTTCGATGTTGTCTTCGACACGCACGAGGCGCAGAATCCACGGCTGTATGTCGAGCCAATCGACTGGCAGCACTTCCCGTTTTCGATTCTCGATGCCCACACCCATATCCTCAAGGGCGGCACCCGAGGCATTATCTGGCAAAGCTTTTTCTGGCGGGCGCGCAAATATGATGCCGTCATTACCGATAATTTTGTCGCTCACCTGACGTATCTCGCCACGCACCTGTGGCGACTGACGGGGACTCGCCGCGCCGCATGGGGACACACTCGCGACCGGCAAACACCGCAAAACGCCAGGTGGCTCAAGCAGATGTCGGAACGGTTCAAACGCGCGTACTTCAAGACGTGGGATTTTTTCTTTGCCTATACCGAGGGCGAAGCGCAAATCGCTCGCGGGATGAATTTCCCCGGTAATCGCATCGCCGTGCTTAACAACACCATCGACATCACGGCAGAACGTGCCGCTTACGAGGCCATCCAACCGCGCCGCGAGCAGTTGCGAGCCGATGCCGGGTTTGCCGCTGACAACAAAGTTCTGCTTTATGTCGGGCGGCTCATCGCCGACAAGCGCATCGATTTTCTCGCCGAAAGTTTCGCGGCCGCATGGAACGCCGACCCCACATGGCGCCTTGTCGTCGTGGGCGCAGGCCCGCAGATGAACGTCCTCGAAGACTTGCGCGATAAACTGCCCAACGGCGTTGTGACGCTGCATGGCGCCATCAC
>JAAZBM010000007.1 GCA_012513815.1 Candidatus Sumerlaeota bacterium
ATTATCAACACGGTAAAGTCACTTATACAGCAGCCAGCGGTGTTCTTTGAGAATTTGCGCACTGAAGGTGGTTTTGGTGCTCCGTGCAGTTATTTACTTTTCACAAGCTTATTCGGAATTGTGTTCTATCAAATATACATGATTATCGGGTCGATACTCGGAATTGCCAGTGAGAGCTTTACTGGAGCTTTCGTCACGGCTGTTTTCGCCTGTTTTATCGGCCCTATTATCGCAATAATTAGTAGTTTCATTGTCGCGGGAATATATCATATTCTCGCGTCTGTTTTTAGCGTGGCAACCAAACCTTTTGAAGCCACTTATCGTGGAACAGCATATGTTTCAGGAACTTGCGCATTGTTTAATGTTGTTCCTGTCATAGGTAGTCTTATTTCGTTTATTGCCCACATTTATTACATGATTGTCGCTTTGTCGAAAATCCATGGAATGAGCATGGGCAAGGCCTGCCTCATTGTGCTTATCCCAACGATAGTCATCTGCTGTTGCTCGATTGTTTTCTTTTTCACCGTTGGAGCCACCGCGTTTTTGGCTGCCCTTGGCTTCGCGGCAGCAGAAGCCTCAAATCTATAGTAGCAACTGGCAATCATTGCACTGAATCGATAACATTTTGCCCGATTCATTGTATGTCAATTTGTTGTTGTAATTATAGCGCTTGGAAGAATAAAAACATATGGAACAAGAAACAGTACCTCAGACAGTGCTTAGTGAGCCGGCTTGGGAAAAATCCTCTGCCGGGATAGTCTCTCGCTATTTCGCCACAATTAAGGGAATGATTCCGCGCTGTGATTTTTTCTTTGAAAAATTCGATCCGGTTGGCAACGGCGCTCGCTCAGCGACAATATTCTTGGCGATAGGCTCTTTCTTTGCAGCACTGGCACATACGCTTTTGGCGGTTTTTGTGCTTCCGCGTTTTGGCATTGAAGCGTGTCAGGGAATTGCTCAAAATGCCGCGTTGCACGTTACTGTGGGGACGATTGGCTTGACGCTTGCGATTTTGATTGCGTGTGTTGTCAGCGCGTTCATTCAGCATCTGTTACTCTCCGGAAATCGGTTCTCGTTTGTCACCACTTACCGTGTGGCGGCATACTCCTTTGGTGTCGCTGTTATTTTCAGCATCATTCCGCTTTACGGACTTCTTCTGACAGGGTTCCTCGGTTATGTCTATCAGATTTACGGTCTGACGCAGCAGCAAAAAGTCACCGGCAACCGTGCCTGTTTTGCCGTTCTGCTGATTCCTATTATTCTCATTTTAGCTTTCACGCTGTGGTACAATAGTCTTCTTCCATTGCCGGGCTTAGGCTTCCGTGCGATTCCGAAATAAAAAAACAAATCAACGTTTTTTAATCATCAAGCCCTCATCCACCATTGGCGAATGAGGGCTTGCTTCATATAACATCTTGTTTGCGATTTACGCTTCGGGCCACCGTTGTGCAGCATCTTTGCGCAACTCGTACTTCTTGATTTTGCCGCTCGCGGTCAGCGGAAACTCCGGAACAAAAGCGATGAATTTCGGGATTTTGTGCCATGCGATTTTCCCTCGGCAAAAATCTTTTACATCATCTTCGGTAATGTCGAGAGCATTCTTCTCAAGCCGGATATAGGCGCCCACCTGTTCACCGTATTTTTTGCTTGGCACTCCGACCACCTGCACATCCTCGACTCCCTCCATGTGGTGAATGAAGTCCTCGATTTCCTTGGGGTACACATTTTCGCCGCCGCGGATAATCATATCCTTCAGGCGCCCTGTAATGTGCAGATACCCGTCCTTGTCGAGCATTCCGATATCGCCCGAGTGCATCCATCCGTCCTTGTCGATTGCTTCGGCTGTAGCTTCAGGCATCTTGTAGTAGCCCTTCATCACCAGATAGCCGCGGCAACAGACTTCGCCGTGTTCGCCAACAGCGCATTCTTCTCCGGTTTCGGGATTGATCGTTTTGACTTCAACGGCGGGCATGGCTCGTCCGACTGTCGATGTGCGAATGTAAACATCTTTTTCGTCCCATGTTGTTTGACTTATCACCGGAGAGCATTCAGTCAAGCCATAGCAGATGGTGATTTCCTTCATGTTCATTTTGTCCATGACCTCTTCCATCGTCTTGACGGGACATGGCGACCCGGCCATAATTCCGGTGCGTAAGCTACTGAAGTCAAATTTTTCGAAAAGTGGATGTTGCAACATTCCGATATACATCGTCGGGACGCCATAACAAGCGGTCGCTTTGATTTTCTCGATTGACATCATCGTAGTGACGGCATCGTACCGTTCGAGAAAGCCCATGGTCGAGTGGTTGTTCATACACGCCATGACTCCGAGCACACAGCCGAAACAATGGAAGAGCGGCACGGGGAGCAGCACGCGATCGTTCGGCCCAAGGTTCTGGTTCCGTCCAATCCAGTTGCCGTCATTGGCGATGTTGTAGTGTGTCAGCATCACTCCTTTGGGAAAACCCGTTGTACCGGACGTGTATTGCATGTTGACGACATCGTGGCAATCCAACGAAGCCTGACGCGCTTCGTACTCTTCATCCGTCACCGCGATGGCCATTGACTCGAGTTCGGCGACGCTATACATTCCGCGATGCTTTTGCGGCCCAAGGAAGACGACTCGTTTCAGGAAAGGCAAGCGCTCACTTTTGAAGTAATCGCGTGGTTGCGTGCGCAACTCAGGGACGAGTTCATAGATGGTGTTGACGTAATCCGTGTCACGGAATCCATCAATCAAGAACAAGTTCTCGGTTTCGCTCTGTTTGAGCAAATACTCAATTTCGGCGATTTTGTAGTTTGTGTTTACCGTCACCAAAATCGCTCCGATTTTCGCCGTGGCGAACATGAGCGTTACCCAGTGTGGAACATTCGTTGCCCAGATGGCAACCTTCTCGCCCTTCTTCACGCCCAGTCCCATCATGCCTTTGGCAAAACGATCAACCTGCTCGCCGAATTCTTTCCACGTCAGATAATAATCTCGGTCGGCATACATCACTGCGTAATTATCCGGATATTGCGCGATGTTGATATCGAGCAACTGTCCGAGAGTCATCGTGTGCAGCGGATGTTCGAAATCCGTTTTCTGCGGCACAAAATTTAGTTTTTTTGTCATTGACTCAGCCCCTATTGCGGAAGATACACAACCGCGTAAACCTCGCAAGGCTCGCCGCCCTCGGCATAAACCGCATGCGGCACGACACTGTTGTAGTAGGTGGAATCGCCTTCTTCAAGCAAGGTCACTTTGGATCCATATTCGAGACGCAGTGTGCCTTTGATGACAACGATGAACTCCTCGCCCTCATGGGATTTCTTATCCATGGGTTTTTCAGTCGGCATGATGGTAATGAAAAAGGGCTCCATGTGGCGATCCGTTTTCCCCATCCCGAGCGACTGATAGCGATAAGCGGCCTCATCACGATTGTTCTCGTTGTGCATAACCAACGTTTCCTTGCGTTCGCTTAGGCGGACAACGGTGGGGTTTCCATCGTTCTGATACTGGTCATCGAGAAACGTTCCGAGACGTTGTCCGAGTGCGCGGGCAAGCCGCACGAGTGGCTGCAATGTCGGATAAGTATCATGCTCCTCAATTTCCTCAATGAGTCGAACAGAAACACCCGAGCGCTCGCTCAGTTCCTCGAGGCTCAGCCCCTGTTCCTGTCGATAAGATTTCATACGTTTTCCAACTGATGATACTTCCATGTTATACCTCTGTTTTTTCGCGAATGACACAAGGTCATCCGTGCAATAAAATCTATGATTTGATAGCGAACACTTGCAACGCTGACGCCAGATATTCTTCTTGCAACGGGAACATGATTTTCTCATCGCCGGGTTTCATGTGGTCGTAGCCCAACAAATGCAGTGTACCATGAACCAATAACCGAGCGATTTCGGCATCGATTGTTGTATCATATTCCTCTGCTTGCCGAGCCGCCACGGGAAGACTGATGATGATATCCCCGATCACATCGGGCATGACCGCGCTGTCTTCGCCCTCGCTCAATGCGAAAGACAAGACATCCGTCGTTTTGTCTTTACCGCGATACTGTTTGTTCAGCGAACGCATTTCGTCGTCATCAACGAACGCGATACTGACTTCAGCTTCGGCACGATTTTCCAGTTCGAGAACCATGCTCGGTACTTTGGTAACGACTTTGCGTAAACGATAATCACTGATGACTTTCGAGGCGCTTCTGTTGCAATAGCTGAGCTTCATCTGCTGTTGCGGCTACAGTTCCGCCGGCTTCAGGTTATTCTTCTCGATGTCCTTAAAGTAGCGCATCGTCGCGACCTTGAGTTCCATGGTGGCCTCGTCGTCGCAAACTATAATCGCGCGCGGATGCATTTGAAGAACACTCGTCGTCCACATATGGTTGACGCCTTCCTCAATCATCTTGTGCAAAGCGACTGCCTTTTTGTATCCATTGACAATGAGCAGGACTTCGCGAGCGTCCATCACAGTGCCCACGCCTACCGTCATCGCGGTCTTGGGCACCTGATTGATATCGTTATTGAAGAATCTCGAATTCGCCAGAATGGTGTCGTAAGTGAGTGACTTAACGCGTGTCCGGCTAGTGAGAGATGATCCCGGCTCATTGAACGCGATGTGTCCGTCCGGACCAACGCCACCGAGGAACAAATCGATTCCGTTGTAGAACTTAATTTTGTCTTCGTAACGGGCGCATTCTTTCACCGGGTCGGGAGCCAATCCGTTGAGAATGTTCACATTCTCCGGTTTGATGTCGATGTGGTTGAACAGATTGTTCCACATGAACGAATGGTAGCTCTCGGGGTGATCCGCAGACAGGCCGATATATTCGTCCATATTGAACGTCACAACGTTCTGAAAGGAAACCTTCCCGGCCTTGCACAGACGTACCAATTCACGATAGGTTCCGATTGGAGTGCTTCCGGTGGGCAATCCAAGTACGAAAGGTTTTGTCCCTGTCGGCGCAAAATCATTGATTCGTTTAGCAACATAATGAGCCACCCACAAGCTGATTTGTTCATAATTCTCATGGATTACAAGACGCATATATCCTATATCTCTCTCTGTATATTTTTTAGCAACGCGCGGCACATCTAAGCGCTGCGCACAGTTATTAATATAACAACACTAATAAACAATTCATCACACCAGCTTGTCGATGACGCACAAAGCAGTGCGACACAAGCCATGCCACACTGCTCCGGTTGCCCTTGCGGGACAATTCTTTGTTCTGTCAGTTACTTCCGGATACGGAAGAGCTTGACACTGTGATAAGGCATCTTTTCGCATGCGAGTTTGTCGCCATCAACCTTGACATCCTGCTGCTTCCAGAGGTCACGCATATGTGATGGAGCCTTGTCGAAACCGAGTTTGTTCCATGGCATTTGAAAATCGGTCGGGTCGGTGGAGAAGCTTTCGGAAATATGGAACACACCAAGCGCGATGGAACCATCCTCGAGTGGTTTGCTCCAGACTTCGAAGGTGTCATCATTCATAATGCGTGTAGCCTGTTTGCCGAGCGTATCTTGGTTCACATCAATGACTTCGTTGTTGGTCAAAATGTTCCGTGTGAAGTCGTCGAGCTTGGTCAAGTCATTGCCGAGCAACATGGGCGAATTCAAGAGTGCCCATGCGGAGTAGTGCGTATACTGCTCGCTCGGGGTCATGCGATTGGGTCTGATTTCGCCCCATCCAAGCGCGCCCACGGCAAGCATATCGGGATCGTTCCAGTGTCCGGGACCGGCATAAGGAGCAAGTTTGACCTGCTTTTTCCAGATTCCACGAACGCTACGCCATGTATCGCGGATGTCGCCTGTCGTGCGCCAGCAGTTGCCGCCGACTTCCTCTCCCCAAAGTTGAACATCACCTTTGCCATACTGACAAAGACTGTAAACAATGTCACGATTCGCGGTCTTGAGGGCATAATCCATCAAGGCGTAAGGAACAATATGCGAGCGCAATTCGGGATACTTTTTCTCAAGCCCGGGCAGGGAAGTCTTGTCCCAGTTCACCGTGCGCGAACGCGATGTTTCCATCTCGGGATTATACGAGCACCAGTCATACTTCAGATAATCCACGCCCCATTCGTCAAGCTTCTTGACATCAAGGAATTCGTGGTCAAAGCTCGCTATGCATCCTCCGCAGGTGTACGGGCCGGGCGAGGAATAAATGCCGCCTTTAAGCCCGAGGCTGTGGATGTAGTCATAGAGCGACTTCATATTCTTGAATCGTTTATTCAGAATGATGTTTCCTTCGAGGTCGCGTTCGGGACCAAGTAAATCCGGGTCATCCGATGTCGGCTTGTTTGTCCAATAGTCATCGAGATTGACATAGTTGTATCCATAATCGGCAAGCCCGCTCTCAATCAATGCTTTGGCCGCATTGCGAATATCGGTCTCACGCACATTGTTCGCGAAGCAGTTCCAACTGTTCCAGCCCATCGGAGGCGTCAAGGCAATCTTGTCTCCGCAGACGATTGTGAACAAACGGTCGACTTTTCCCAGTTTGTTTTCGGCTTGGAGTGTGACTGTCGTCGTTCCGGCGGCCGCGATTGTACCGGTGATGATACCCGTCTTCGCGTCGAGAGTCAATCCCTCAGGCAAACCTTCGGCGGCGAACGTAATGGGACGCTGACCGGTGCAAGGAATGCGATAGAGGAAAGGATGTCCGGGGCGAACGCCGAAAATTTTAGCTCCGTTGATGCGCGGAGTTTTGGGCGCGGGCGGGGTCAAAATATAGGGGGCCTCGTTAACCTTGAATGTGGTCAACTCGGGTTTCTTTCCTTTGTATGTGAAGGTCGCGTTGAGCCAGTCACCATGGTCATCCGTGATACCATCATTGGCCCCTTCGCACATCAACATCAACAGCTTGACACCACTTACATCAACATCGCATTCTTTGGCGGGCTCATAACTCTTGATGACACCGGATTCCCAGAGAACCTTGCTGTCGCCCACAACCTTGAACACAACCGTTCCTTTGCGGGTTTTCTCGCCATCATCATCAATGCCAACCAAGGCTTTGAAACGAATAACATCGCCGTCTAGAGCAAAAATCATAACGCTATCGGCATGGGTGCCAAGCCCTTTTTCATACGTCG
The DNA here is from genome assembly GCA_012513815.1 of Candidatus Sumerlaeota bacterium. Classification (GTDB taxonomy): domain Bacteria; phylum Sumerlaeota; class Sumerlaeia; order Sumerlaeales; family Sumerlaeaceae; genus JAAZBM01. The sequence continues at coordinate 7,092 of JAAZBM010000007.1, forward strand.
TGCCGGCAACAGTCAGCGGATGCCCGTCAACTGATTTATTGATTTGCAGTGTGCCATACTCTTGCAACACAATACCTTTGTAATTATACTCGTTTAGCGCAACACTTTTCACGTCGTCCGCATAGCAGTTCATGCTTGCTGCGGCAGCGAATAGTATCAATCCAAAAAATGAAAACGGCATTTTCTTCATTTCATGGGGTCCTTTTCTATGAGATTATTTTGAATATCGAAATAAGATTTCGCTCTATTGGCAATAGAGATTTTAGATTAATAAATTCGGATTATTTTCAGTTTGCTTGAAGCATCACATCAACAATGAAAAAGGGTAACTACGATATAATGAAAGTTATTTCGGTTCGCGAACATTCACAATATGCGCGACAAGCCATCGCCTACTTTCAAAAGCGTTGGGCAACGCCGGATAGTATGGCCGTCTATGAGGATTGCATCATTCACTGTATCGGCTCGGATTCGCCACTGCCACAATGGTATTTGCTGATGGATGACGAGCGCATTGTCGGTTGCGCAGGCCTAATTACCAATGACTTTATCAGCCGACACGATCTCTGGCCGTGGATTTGCGCCCTCTATATCGAGGAGGCGGATCGTGGTCATAACTACGCGAAACTTTTGATTGAGCAAGCCGAAAATGACGCACGCAAAGCCGGTTACAAAAACGTCTACATCGCGACCGACCACATCGGTTACTATGAACACTTCGGGGCCGAATACATCGCAACGGGATATCATCCGTGGAATGACAGCTCACGCATTTACAGAATTGCGCTCGCCTAAGATAGTGATAATGTTATGTCTGATATGAACAAGTTCTCTTTAGATGATACTGACCGTTTGAGTTTCGGAGCGGCACGCAACCTGTCAGAAGCCGCCGGAAGCGAAATCGTTTTGCAGCCGCTTGACTTGCGTCTGCCCGACTCTGCTCATCACGCCGAAGAACTGTCTTTGTGCGGCACATGGGAATTTGCCCGTGATGGGAACGCGTCGGCCCGGCTGGGAACGCCATGGAAGGACAAGTTTACGGGACATGTTCCGTGCAGTATACACAAGGCGCTGTTTGACGCCGGTCTGCTGCCTGACCCAACCGTGGGACGGAATCAGATTTTGGCACGAGAAGAGAGTTTTCATACATGGTGGTTGCGCTGTCGCTTTCGGTTCTCCGCCGACAATGACTCTCGGTGGCATCTGTGTTTTGATGGAGTCGCGGATCGTTGTATCATTTGGCTGAATGGCAAAGAGATTGCACGTCATCAGGGAATGTTTGGCATCCCTGAGATTGATGTCACGGAGCTGCTGGAGCCTGACAATGAGCTGACGGTTATGCTTGAACCTATCCCATTCGAGGCGATGGAAGAAAACAACGCCGCAAACAATGCTTCGTGGCGGCGCAGTGTTGTCATCAACAATGTCTACGGTTGGCACTATTCGAATCTACCGTCGCTTGGCATCTGGCAGCCCGTCAGACTTCGTCCCCTTGCGGCCATCGAGTTGCATGACCCGTTTATCTTCACGCGCGACGCGGCCGCCGGACGCATGGCACTGTGTGTTCCAATCAGCGCGACTGCCCCCGCCACAGAGACTTTGCGCCTCGGCATTCGTCCACTCAATTTTGATGGACAAGCCTTATCGTGCGACATTCCCGTCAAGCTTGACGCAGGTCACGGCGAGTTGCGCTATGAGTTCACGATTCCGCATGCGCGGTTGTGGTGGCCGAATGACTTAGGCGAGCAGAATCTTTATGAGATGACAGTGGCAGTGGGAACAAGCGTTTACCGACATCAGTTTGGGATACGCACCATTGAGATGGCGCCCTTGCCCGGCGGAGTCGATGCCAACCTTTACAACTGGCAATTCGTCATCAATGGGCGGCATATCTTTGTCAGCGGAACAGGCTGGTGTACGGCCGATGCGCTGCTTGACCTGACACGCGAGCGGTACGAACGTTTTCTGTCGCTGGCTCGCGACCAACACATCCGAATGATGCGGGCATGGGGTTGCGGATTGCCCGAGACTGATGATTTCTATGACCTCTGCGACCGAGTAGGCATCATGATTATGCAGGAATGGCCAACGGCATGGGACAGTCACAACGACCAGCCAATGGATATCCTCAAGGAGACTGTTGAACGGCATACCATACGGTTGCGCAATTATCCGTCGTTAGTGATGTATGGCGCGGGCAATGAGTCGCCAAACCCGTTCGGGGAGGCGATTGACATGATGGGTCGCGCCGCCATCGAACTGGATGGGACACGCCCCTACCACAGAGGAGAACCATGGGGCGGAAGCAAACATGACTATGGCACATGGTGGGGCAACGAACATATCGACCACCATCTGAGCGCTGTCGCGCCATTTTGGGGAGAGTTTGGTCTGGCCTCGGTGCCGTCGGTTGAATCCGTGAATCGGTATCTACCCGAGGAAAGTCGCGAGCTTTGGCCGCCGGAGAACAACCCCGATTTTGTTTATCACACACCCGTTTTCGGATATGCCAACGACCTTGCGCGTCTCAAGCGATGCGCGGAGTATTTTCTCCCACAGGATTATGATTTGAAGCAATTCGTGGCGGCGTCGCAGTTTGCGCAGGCGCTTGCGGTCAGGCGTGTACTCGAACGTTCGCGGACACGATATCCGGAATGCACGGGAGTGCTCTACTACAAGTTGAACGACAACTTCCCGGCAGTTTCGTGGTCGTCGGTCGATTGGTATGGAGCGCCCAAAATCGCGCATTATGTTTTTCAGGACAGCTTCGAGCCTTTACATGCCTGTGTCCTTTTCGACCATTGCGGCTTCGAAGGACAGGCCGTCGAACTGCCCGTTTATGCGCTCGATGATAACAACGAACTTGCCGCCGTCAGGCACTGTGAAGTCACGGTGCGCGCCTTTGACGCCGGATTGCATCTCATCCGCGAACAGCGCTACACACCACAACCGGACGGCTCTGCTCCGATGCGTCTTGGGAGTTTCTGTCTGTCCTGTGAGGAAACCGTGAGCGCGCCACTCTTCGTTGTGTGCGACATTGTGGCAGACCAGTCGCCACGTAGCCGCACTTTCTATTTCAGCAACTTCGAGTCGACCCGTGGAGGGCTTTTCCGTCTTCCCCAAACAACTCTCACGTTATTCGTGACAGATAACCGCGTAACAATCCGCAACACCGGCGCAAAACCGGCTGTCGGAGTCATGCTCGCAATTCCCGGGCACAACCACTATGTATCATTCTCGGATAATTTTCTGTGGATTGACCCGGGTCAGGAGTTGACGGTTTTGGTCAGCGGAGCGGATGAAACGACTATGACGTTGCTTGCGATTTCGTGTCTCAACATGGTTGAGGAGTAAGCAAATATAAACATTCTCTGATTTGTTACTATAACACAAATATAGTATAATAGGAATTAGAGTTTCAATGAACCTCTTGAAAATTGCCATACTGTGTATGGCCGCATTTGCATTTAGCGCTTTCTCTTTTGCGGACGAAGTCGCGGACGAAACCGAAGCCTTCTTTACCAAGCTCGAACAGAAAAGCGCTGAAACCGGTGGCGCTGTTATTACCGGCATCGATAAGATTTCCACGGATTTGGAAACGACAGGCGTCGCGAGTGTAATTGTCACGTTGCGTCAGCCGGAGAAATGTAAGAAGATGACCGCTGCGGAATGGGATAGTCCCGCAAGTTTGGAAGCCTTACATCTGGAAACCGAAAGCGTGTCGAAACGTGTCATGTCTCGCCTCGCGAACAAGGGAGTCAAGCAGAGAGTCGTCTATGAAAACTGGGCAGGCTTCTCTTGTGATGTCACGAAAGAGGGCCTCTCCGAACTGGCGGCTGACCCTGATGTTTTGACAATCGAAGAAAACATCACTTGCTACCCCAAAACTCGTCAAGGGTTAGCGCTTTTGAATGCAGCGACTGTCAAAACCAGCAACTATAAAGGTTCGGGGATTAGCATTGCAATCTGCGATACCGGTATCGACTATAAACACCCACAATTGGGTGGCGGCGCATTTCCGAACTCGAAAGTGATCGGTGGCTATAACTTCGGTGACTCCATGAGTGACCCCCATCCAGACGCGGGCGGCTACGAAGGGTCTTCGCATGGAACAAGCTGTGCCAGTATCGCTGCGGGTCTTGTCCCTACCTCCGCATACACAACCGCGGCGGGCGACTTCATTGGCGGAGTCGCGCCTGACGCAAAGATTTACGCTCTCAAAATTTCGGATCCTGATGGTATAGCTTCAGCCGATAACGAATTGAAAGCCTTTGACTGGTGTGTTTCGCATAAGAATGATAACGCCAGCAATCCCATTTTGATTATCAGCATCAGCTTTGGCGGCGGCATGTATTCTACAGCCGTCGATTCCTTTTACCCCGCCGGCGTGGCTTCTGTCCAGGCCGCGAAAAACGCGGGAATCACCATCTTTGCGTCAACGGGTAATGATGGCAATTGCAATGGCGTCAGTTTTCCCGCCGCTCTCTCGGAGGTGGTTGCGGTCGGAGCTGTTTATGATGCGAATATCGGTCGTATTGGCTTTAACTTAGACCCCAAATCATGTCTTACTCCATCTCCTTATTACGAGAACACTTGGGCAGGAAAGCCCTGTTGCTATTCGAATTCTTCGCCGACACTTTTGGATTTGTATGCGCCCGCTCATGACGCCTCTTGCTGCAACAAAGTCTATACATCCGCGATATCTTCTTTGAACTATATTCCGGATTTTGGTGGCACATCCGCCGCCACTCCTTATGCCGCAGGCTGCGCGGTTTTGTTGCAACAACGTGCCAAGCAATCGCTTGGTCGCTATCTGACAAAGGATGAGGTCCAATCGCTTTTGACGAGTACCGGCACGATAATCGAAGATTCTATCAAAACGCCAAAGGTTTCGAAACCCTTTATCAATCTCAATGCCGCGTTCGCGAGATTGCCGGTTCCCGTTGGCGGTGTCACAGTTACCATTGGCGATTCGGCAGCAGTAACGGCAGGCGCCGCATGGAGTATCGACAGAGGCAAGACGTGGCGCTCAAGCGGCACCTCGGTGGAGGTAACTCCGGGCAACTATACGGTCACTTTCAAGAGCATCAGCAACTACTTGCCTCCGGAAGAACGCAATATGACTGTGACTGTCAACAAGACCACCACACTGAGCGTGAAGTATTGCCCCGTTGGGAAACTGGACCTTCAGATGGCAGCCGGTAACTTTTCGAAGGGCGTGACCTCGTCCATCGCTCCGGGGAATTCGCTTGACTTTAGTTGGACAGTGAAATCCAACTATACCTTTGCCAATAAGTTCTGGTGTGAGATTTTCGCCAGTAAGACAGGCGGCTTTGATTTGGCGCGATTCGGCGGCACTGTGACAAATTCGTATACGAAGGAAGGAGCACTTGAGGCTACAGTCATCAAGCCATCGAACCTTCTTGTGAACACAATCCCAAACGGCCGCTACACGTTGGTGCCATGCATCAATCGCGGGAATATCTCCGGCCGACTGAGCGAGACGAACTTCCTGAATAACTGGGAGGCGATTCCCGGGAAACGGCTCGAGGTTTATAACCCGGTCGCAACAAAAGTCGACTTGCAACTCCGCGATTTGAAGGTCGGCTATGACCCACGGACGCCCAACAAAGTGACGTTCACCGGGAAGATGTATAACGGTGGCGCCGCCGCAATGCCCTCCACGGGAGCATGGGTCGAGGTATTCTATGGAACGCTGACCCCTGAAGGAATCCTGATGCCACAAGGAACGCTGTGCGCCGGTCAGAAGATTACGAGTCTCGCCTCGGGCGCATCGGCAAACTTCACGCAGTCGGGCAACATCACCGGCGGTGCCATGAAGAAGGCGTTCGCGGTTATCGTTGATAGCACGGATATCGTGGGGGAAACAAACGAAACGAACAACTCGCAATTGCTCTATGATAATTCGATTTTGCCCGCGGGCAAAAAGAATGGAATTGATTTGGCCATCACGGACATGGGTGTCAATGCGTATTATCTTGCGCCGAACTCGATTGCGCCAAACAGCCAGATGCAGTACGCCGTCGTGATTCAGAACAAGGGCAAAACAATGCCGACGGGTAAAGTATATCTCGAATTGTTTGCCTCGCAAGATGGCGGCGTCAGCACCATGTCTGGCTCGACGCTTCTCTGGAGCGAACAAATCACACCGCCTGCCATCGGCAAATCGCAGTTGTATCAACCGACCAAGACTGTCAATTCGATTGGCGATGGAATGTACGCCCTGACCGCTGTCGTCAACAGAATCGGCGCAGGGACAAACCCCGGCGATGTGACGCCGCTTGACAACAAAAGGACGTTGACCGCACAACGCGTGTACCTCAAGACGCCGAGCAGCTCCAGCAAGATGAATCTCACATGGACGAACGGGCCTGTCTTTACCAAAGGCACAGGGAATAAGTGGACTGTCGCGGGTACCATCAAAAACACCGGCACCACGAGAACTCCCGGATTCTGGACGGAAGTGTTCATCGGAACCAAACAAGCCAACACGGGATTCTTCTATAAGGATTCGGGCACTGTGTTTGCGGCGGGCGACAACACAAAAGACGGACTTGCCGCCGGAGCAAGCAAAGTAATCTCAATCACCGGGACATGCCCGACAGGCAAGATTCTTGGCGTGCTGACTGACTCAACAGATGTCGTTGCGGAGACGGATGAAACGGACAATTACAACTATAGTAGTTTAACCAAGTAGCGTCAACGACGACATAAACTAATGAACGCGTGGCTCGAGCAAATCGAACCACGCGTTCTTGTTTTGCGTGTTGCGTCAAACGTTGTTACGCGATTACTTCTCCGCGCCGATTTTCTGCAACTCTAGCAGCAACGCTTTTCCTGCTGCATCGTCGCCCGTCTCGCGGATTTTCTCCACTTGCGGATAATACTTCTCGACATCTTTTCCGGCCACTGTGAGCGCCATCCATTCACGACGGCAAGCCTCATAGTAGTAGTCTTTCCCGGCTTCACGTCGAGCGTTATTCAGCGATTCATCCGATGGCGTAACTTCCACCGTTTTGCCGTCAATCTTCACCTTTGCGCCCACATCGGCCTTGGCCTTGAGCCATGCGGCGGCTTTGCCGTGCCCTGACAGGACACATGCGTTTGCCTTTTTGGGAATTGGCATATTTCCCGTTCCGCTCACGGAGGTCACCTTGTCATTCTCGACAAGCACCTCGTAGCCATACACATTTGTTCCGGTTGTCGTGCTAGTGCATTTGTTGTCATACTTAATCAAATCATCTTCCCAACGAATCTTGTTGACGCCGGTGATTTTGTAATTCGAGCCAAGATTTGTATCCCAGAACTTCGCGAGATTTTTCCAAACCTGTTCCTTCTCGGGACCGACAGGTAAAAGCTCGTCAATCCAACGCAGATAGCCAATAGGAGTCACATGGACACCATCAAGCGTAAAGCGTGGAATGAAGTATCCCTTTTCGTCGGAAAGCGCTTTGTTCGTATCGACGAGATGAACGTTTTCTTCCTTGACGACTTCCTTCAGTTGCTTGTTCGCCTTGCCAACCCACTCGGTGTACGAATCCCAAGACTTGCTTGGCTCTTCCTTGTGGTTGATTGGCAGGATGGACTGAACATAGATTTCGCAACCTTTTGGCGCGACTTCGCGGACACGGCGAACCAGCCGACGGATGCCGTCTTTGACTTCGCCTTCCTTATAATCCTTGCGGAACCACCACAAATCGTTGGTTCCGCCCATGATGTAAACTTTTGACGGCTTCAGATCGCGGACACACACATCAACGCGCTCAATCATACCCTCGAGGTGGTCTCCGCTTATTCCGCGGTTGACAACCTTGCGCGGCGCATCCTTTGGCAGGTGGCCGTTGAACGCGGCTTCAATCGGGAAGCCTTCAGTGATGGAATCACCAAGGAACACGATGCATCCCGGCTCGGCTTTTTTGTTGTCTTCATAAAAGAACTTCATACGGTTGGCATAATGTGGACCCTGACGTTTTTGATCCTCGGCAATACGCTCACCTTGGGGCAACTTCCACAGCGTTTCGGTCGATGCCTTGTCAGCTTCGAAGCCCCATGCCATTGTCCCAATGGAAGCGGCAGCGACGACAAGCAACGCTACCCTGATAATATTTTTCATACTCTTCTCCTCATATATTTGAGCGGATTATCACCGCCCATTGAAACTCTATCCCAGTCGCTCGTAATCGAAACGAACCATCTGTTCGACCATTTGTTCGAACGATGTCTTGTTTGACCACCCAAGGACACTACGGGCACGAGCGGGATTCCCCACGGGTTGCACTGGCTCGTTGGGGCGCACAAACGCCGGGTCAACACGCACATACTTTTCCCAGTCCAAATCGAGGTATCCAAACGCCGCCGCGCAAAACTCGCGAACGCTGTGGCTGATGCCGGTCGCTAAGACAAAATCATCCGGAGTGTCGTGCTCGATAATCATCCTCATGCCCTCGGCATAGTCGGGCGCCCAGCCCCAATCACGGCGCGAATCGAGATTACCAAGGAACAATTCCTTCTGCATTCCGCGCGCGATGCGTGCCGCCGCCAGAGTGATTTTGCGCGTGACAAAGTTTTCGCCACGCCGCGGACTTTCATGATTAAACAATATCGCGTTGCTGACGAACATCCCGTAATTTAGACGCCAACAACGTGCCGCACTGTAAACCAAAGTCTTCGCGACGCCATATGGCGTGCAGGGATTCAGCGGAACACTCTCATCTTGCGGGCTGATTTGCGTCCGGCCGAATATCTCCGCGCTAGCCGGAAACAAAACCCGTGTCTGGGGCGATTGCGTGCGGACAGCCTCGAGCAAACGGATAGGCGCGAAGCCGGTTATTTGCATTGTTGGCATGGGGTCCTTGATGCTCTGCCCCACGTGGCTTAGGGCAGCCAAATGGAAAATCGCGTCGGGCTTGACTTCGGGCAACAGCCGATTGAACAATTCGGAATCGGACAATTCGCCTTCGACAACGTCAATCTGTGACCAGAGTTCCTCGCCAACAAGGGAGCGCTCAAGCTCGCTGTTCATGACCAACCCAACCACGCGGCACTCGCCGGCAGCCACCAGTTGCGAGGCGATGTAGTACCCATCCTGACCAGAAATCCCGGTAATCAAAACCGTTTTCTTTTTATCGGACATCATCGTGTCCCGTGACGCTACTTTTGCGCTGCCGCTTCGCGAGCGACAAGTTCCATATCGGCGTCAACCATCAGTCGCACCAAATCACGGAAAGTTGTTTTGGGTTTCCAACCGAATTTCTCGTGCGCCTTTGTTGCATCGCCAATCAGCAAATCAACTTCCGCCGGGCGACAATAGCGAGGGTCTGTCTTGACATATTCTTTCCAGTCAAGTCCCGCGTACGTGAACGCCTCCTCGATGAACTCGCGCACGCTGTGCGTCTCGCCCGTCGCGACAACATAGTCGTCAGGCTCGTCCTGTTGCAGCATTTGCCACATCGCTTCGACATATTCTTTGGCATATCCCCAGTCGCGTTTCGCGTCCAGATTGCCCATCACGAGACTCGATTGAAGACCGTGTTTGATGCGGGCCAAGCTGATTGTGACTTTGCGTGTGACGAAGTTTTCGCCACGCCGAGGACTTTCATGATTGAACAAAATGCCATTGCTCGCATGCATGTTGTAGCTTTCGCGATAATTGCGAACAATCCAATAAGCATAAACTTTTGCGACACCATAGGGCGAACGCGGATGGAAAGGCGTTGTCTCGCGCTGAGGAATCTCATGCACTTTGCCAAACATCTCGCTTGTGCTGGCCTGATAAAAACGGCAATCTTTCAGACCGCTACGCAACACCGCGTCAAGCAAACGCAATGTCCCGACGCCGTCGCAATCCGCCGTGTACTCCGGCATGTCAAAGCTCACACGAACATGGCTCTGCGCGGCCAAGTTGTAAACCTCGTCGGGACGAACATCACCAACAATTGTGGATAAATTGGACGAGTCCCCCAAGTCGCCATAATGCAGATAGAAATTCGGCGATGCCGCCGGTCCGCGGTGAAGGTGGTCGATGCGTGCCGTGTTGAATGTCGAGGCACGACGAATAATCCCGTGAACCTCATAGTTTTTGGACAGTAGCAACTCGGCTAAATATGAACCATCCTGACCGGTAACACCGGTAATCAGCGCTTTTTTCATCTCGTCGGATTAATCCTTAATTATTTCTAATGGGTGTCAGCTGAACTCCGACGATTAGCAACCCTCGGAATTATTACCATTATCTATTATAAAAACTGCCTAACATTTCGTTCATGATATTTTAGCAGCCCGCAGGACTACTCAAACATCTCAACGACTTTTTTCAGTTCCTCAGAGATTTTGATATGCTGCGGACATTTGGCCTCGCACTTGCGACACGCGACACATTTCGACGCAGGAGCACCCATCATGCTCGCCCAGAGTCCATACATCCCTTGCCGATCTTTTTTGTCCATCCCCAACAACACATCGTTGTAGTAGGCGAAACTGTGCGGAATCGGGATGCCCGTAGGACACGGCATGCAGTAGCCACAACCGGTGCAGGGAACCGTCGGGAACTCGCGATAGCGTTTTTTGACTTTGTCAATGACAGCCTTGTCGGCCTCGGTCAGCATTCCCACCGACGAACGTCCGGCATAGGTCACGTTGTCACGAACCATCTGGTCGGACCCCATCCCACTGAGGACGACGGATACTTCGGGCATATCCCACAGGAAATCCAGCGCCCATTCGATGTGCGATTTTTCGGGGTTTGCGTCGTGGAAAATATCGAGAATCTCGGTGGGCACATTGTTTGCCAAAAAGCCGCCACGCAACGGTTCCATGATGACAACGCCAAGGCCTTTCTGACCGGCGTAACGCAACCCCTGAAGACCCGCTTGCGCGTCGGTGTCGTAATAGTTCATCTGAATCTGGCAAAAATCCCAGAATGGAACGGCGTCGATGATTTCTTTGAAAGCGGCAAAGTTGTCGTGGAACGAGAATCCGAGATGCGTAACTTTGCCCGCCTTTTGGGCACTGCGCATGCGGTCAAGCAAACCAAAGGGCAGCACTTTTTCCTTCCAGAATTTTCCCGTCAAACAATGCAGAAGATAAAAATCAATATGGTCCGTCTGCAGTTTCTTGAGTTGGTCGTTCAGGATTCTGTCGAAATCATCTCCGGAATTGATGATGACCACCGGCGCTTTTGTCGCGAGATAGACTTTATTGCGCAAATTGTTGCGGCGCAGAATATTCCCTGTGATAATCTCACTCTCGCCATTGTGATACAAATACGCGGAGTCCACATAATTCAATCCTTGAGCAATTGCGTCGCATAACATTCTTTCCGAGGCAGCCTCGTCCACCTTGTCACCCGTTGCGACAAGCGGCAAACGCATCATCCCAAAACCAAGCGCAGACATATCAATGCCTGTGTGTCCAAATCTACGATACTTCATCTCTATATAACTCCTCAGACTTGTGATGCAAATAGTAACAATCTGCGCCATCAGCTATTTCAAATTATCCTGCTGATAAACAAAAATAGACGGCTACTCATCCCCTAAGTAGCCGTCCGTCAGGAGTCGTGGAGACTCCCCCTCTGGCAATACGGAAAAAGGAGAATGCGCATGAAACGCGACCGCATTGCCAAACCTTATTCTGTCGGAGTTTTCTCCGTTTACTTCGCGAGCTTCAATTCCGTCACCCATTTGGTGACTTCGGGTTGCGCTTCCTTGACGCTGCTGCCACTGATTGGCAACGCCTTGAGGAACGTCGCACCGGGGCAAAGCTTTTTCATATCCGCGACCATGTGCGCCTGTCCCCCGCCGCCATGCGTCATGAAGGGGACAATCGTCTTTCCTTCAAAACGTGCCAATGACAGGAAGGTCGCGACCGGCGGTGCGATTGTGCTCCACCAATTCGGCGATCCGACAAAAATGACATCGTATTGCGACAGATTATCAATCTTCGATTTCAGTTCAGGTTTGTAACCTTTGCCGATTTCGTCCTTAGCCAAATCAACAAGAACTTTGTACTCTTTCGGATAAGCTTTGAGGGGCACAATTTCAAACAAATCGCCGCCCGTCGCGGACTTGATTTGTTTTGCCATAGCTCGGGTGTTGCCACTCTGAGAAAAATAGGCAATCAGAACTTTCTTCGCGCCTGTTGTTTCGTTGTTGAGTGTTTTGGTTTTCGTTGTCGTTTGCGCAGAGGCAAAGTCTGTCATTGCAAACAGACTAAGCACAGACGTCGCAAACGCGCACATCAAACTGTGTTTCATTCTGTATTCCCTTCTCGTATAAAGTTAAATACCAACGAAACGCAATCAAAACGATTCAGTGTGTGTCAAGAATTCTGCCAACTTTAAATATTTTTCTATTAATACTTAACTTATGAAACCCGGCAATCAGAATTTTGTCATTTATTTTTCTTTTTTCTGAATTATAATCCTGTTTTCTGCTAAGTTCTACATAACGAGGACTGAAATTGGGAAACCGGTTCGCCTCGGTTGATTCAAAACAGCAACTGTGTTACAATGCTTGATGCCGGATGTTTGGCAAGAGTTTCGTCGGTTGTATTAGTGGCGAAGCACCCGCAGCAGAAACATCCCTTGGCAGGACCCTCTAATTTTATTATCTCATAGAGGAGAAGCACACATTATGCCTAATGGTAAAGTGAAGTGGTTCAACGATTCAAAAGGCTACGGCTTTATTACACCAGAAGAAGGCCAAGACCTTTTCGTACACCACACCGCAATTCAAGGCAAAGGCTTTAAGTCCTTGGCCGAAGGCGATGAAGTTTCGTTTGACGTCGCCGATGGACCTAAGGGCCCCCAGGCACAAAATGTTCAGAAGTTGCACTAATTCTTACATCTACTGAAACGACACTCCGTCGGGCGCAAACCCGGCGGAGTTTTTGTTTTCTATCTTTTTGCCGAATACATTAATCGTCTTATCATCAATACTATCATAATTCTTTCTACGAGGTTTTGTTATGTCGCCCGCGATACTTATTGCCATCTTGATTATTGGAATTGCAGCAATGGTTCTTTTGACCGCACGATTCAAGGTTCATCCTTTTGTTTCACTATTGCTTGTCGCCTTTGGCATCGCGTTCGCGGCCAGATTGCCCATCACGGAAATCGCAGGCATCATCACATCGGGATTCGGCAACATCCTCGCCAGCATCGGAATTGTCATTGTACTTGGAACACTCATCGGTGTCATTCTTGAGCGCTCGGGTGCCGCCCTCAAGATGGCCGATGTCGTTGTGAAAATCGTCGGCAAAAATCATCCGAGTCTCGCCATGGCGATTATTGGATACATCGTGTCGATTCCTGTTTTTTGCGACTCCGGGTTTGTCATTCTCAGTCCATTGCGCCGCGCCCTGACACGCAAGACAGGTGCGTCGGCAATTGCGATGTCCATCGCCCTGTCGATGGGACTTTTCGCCACGCACAACTTTGTTCCACCCACACCCGGGCCTATCGCCGCGGCCGCCAATCTTGGTCTCGAAAATCATCTGATTCTTGTCATCATCATCGGAATGATTGTGGCTGTACCGGCGACACTTACCGGTTTGCTCTATGCCGTCTGGGTCGGCAAACGCATCAAGTCACAAGAAGAGCAAGACACACAGACGTATGAGGAACTGCTCAAAAGCTATGGTTCATTGCCGGACGCATTCCGATCGTTCGCTCCGATTGTCATGCCGATTCTTCTCATGGCGATCGGGTCCATCGCCAAATTTCCCGGCGATCCGTTTGGCACCGGATACGCAAAAACAACATGCGTATTTCTTGGGACGCCCATCGTCGCGCTGTTTGCGGGCTTCTTGTGTTCGCTCACGTTGCTAAAGCAATTCAACGAAGAGACGCTCACGCACTGGCTTGGCGACGGAGTTAAGGCGGCGGGAACGATTATCATCATCACCGGCGCTGGCGGCTCGCTTGGAGCAATCCTCAAGGCGACAGACATCGGCACTGTGCTCGGCAACACACTCGCACAAATGCACATCGGCATCCTGTTGCCGTTTGTCATTGCCGCTGCCATCAAGACCGCGCAAGGGTCATCGACTGTCGCTCTCGTTACGACATCCGCGATGATTGCGCCAATGATGGCAGGGCTTGGATTGGATTCCGAGATGGGACGTGTGCTTGCGGTAATGTCAATCGGCGGCGGTGCCATGACTGTGTCCCACGCCAATGACAGCTACTTCTGGGTCGTGACGGAATTCAGCAAACTGCGACTCGCCGACGCCTACAAAACGCAAACCGTCGCGACCGCGATTCAGGGCGTTACCGCTGCCATCACCGTTCTTTTGTTGTCGGTTGTTCTTCTCTAAAAACTACGAACGTCGACGCGATAGGAAGAACAGAATCGAACCTAAGAAAATAAAGATGGCAAGGATGGAAAAGAAAACCGTTTTTGCGGTCTGACCGGCACGGGCGGCATCATCCGAAACAACGGATGTCGCATCGGAACTGCGTTCAAACATACCTCCCGTCAACCCCTTAATGGTATCAATGGCTTTCGCCTGCATCTCGTGTTTCCCCTGTTCTTGCGCTGCAGAGGCCGAACGCTCAAACCACTGGATTGCCTGTGTTGTGCTCTTGTCCAACACGCCACCGAGCGCATACTGCAACCCCAAATCATACATCGCCTCGGGCAAGCCACTCTCCGCGGCCTTCTTCAGCCAACGGTTTGCCTCGATGGGGTCCGTGGTCACGCCTTCGCCTCGGTCAAGCAGAAACGCCATATTGTACATACCCTCGGCACTTCCTCCACGGGCGGCGCGGCTCCAATAACTGAATGCGGCACGATAATCACGCGGTTGACCATTCCCCTCATAAGCGGCCTTGCCAAGCTCGACCAGAGCAGGCCAACAATTCGCGAACGCGGCCTTGCGCATCAGGCGAACCGCCTCATTATAATTCGGTTTGATATGACCACTCTGCATCAATCGAGCCAGATTGAATGCGCCTTGCGGGCTGTCCAGTTCCGAAGCAGCGTAGCTCCACCACTTGGCAGCTTGCTCGGGGTCAGGCTGAATCACGCCATCGGGTGTGCCCTGCACATGAAGAATTCCCAATTCTACGGCAGCGCTACTGTCACCGGCATTGGCGCCTTGCGCAAGTAGCGTCAAGCCACCGGTCGTGTCACCGGCATCATACTTCAGGCGTCCCAAATTCGACTTCGCACGAACACAACCGGCGGCAATCGCGCGTTCGAGCAACTCCTGCGCCCGAGAAGTATCCGTGGTCACTCCCTCGCCTCGCATCAGCATTCCGCCAAGCGCGTTCATTGACAAACTATCCGAATCGGCAACACCCTTCTCGAAATACTTCGCGGCTTTGACGAAATCCGTCCGCCCACCAATGCCATCGCTGTACGCTAGACCGACACAGTAGGCCAGTGCGCCATTACCGAATTCATCCGCCGAGTCACGAACACGCGACAACACTTCAGAGGCACGGCGACGCGCCAGTGCATAGGTCGTCGTCTTATCTGCCAAACAGCCATAGAGCAACACTGCGGCCGGGTCGCCCATCGCCGCCGAAGATGCCACCAGTTCCAGAGATTTCACATCATCGATTTTCCCACTGTTGCCGGCGCGCCATGCTAAGCCCGTGCGCAATTGACTACGCGCTTCGGCGTCGTTGCTCGCGACAAGGTCGGCCAGAGAAACCTCGGCAGCAACACTGCCTGTCGTTTCCTGACTGCCAACAGGATTCGTCAATCCTGCAATAATCAGCAGTGAACCCAAAAGTACACAAGAATAGTTCATATCAGATTTTTCCTCTCCGATGAAAAAACTACATTTGTTCCGGATGTGCAATCCCCAATAAATCCAAGCCAAGCGCTATTGTCCGCGCCGTGGCAGCACATAGAGCCAGACGCGATTCACGTTGGGACGGCTCGCTGTTCAGCACCGGACATTGCTCATAAAACGAATTGTAGCGCTGAGACAAATCAAACAGATATGTGCAGAGAACGTGAGGTTTCAGTTCGCGAGAAAGCAATGCCAAAACATCGCCCAGACGCAACAACCCGATTGCTAACGAACGCTCTGTCGGAGTCGACAGCACCACGCGACCACGCAACGCATCGGCTAAGCTCACGCCGCCTTTGCGCAAGATGGAACACACACGGGCATGAGCGTATTGCATATAGGGAGCCGTGTTGCCATCCATCGACAACATCTTGTCCCACGAAAATACATAATCGCCTAATCTGTCCATGCACAGGTCGCTGTACTTGACGGCGCCAATGCCGACGGCGACGGAAATCGCCCGCTTGTGCTCCTCTGTCATGTCGCCACTTTTCTGCGAAACCATTTCATAGGCGCGAGTCTCCGCCTCATCGAGCAAATCAGTCAGCTTGACGGTTTCGCCACTGCGCGTCTTGAACGGTTTGCGATCTTCGCCCAACATCGTGCCAAAAGGCGCGTGCTCCAACCGAGTGTCTTTGGCCCAACCGGCACGGCGGGCGGTGTCGAACACCATCGCGAAATGCTGTGCTTGCCGAGAATCGGTGCAGTAGATGCAGCGATTGGCGTGTAACTGCTCCGAGCGATAGCGAATAGCAGCCAAATCCGTCGTCGCGTACAAATAGCCGCCGCCTGTCTTGCGAATAATCAACGGCGTATCGTAACCGGGAACATTGACGACGATTGCGCCTTCGCTCTCCGTCGCCAGCCCCTGCGCCAGCAAATCCGTGACTACGCTCTCAAGCATCGGATTATAGAACGATTCGCCGCACTCATCCTCGGGACGTAAGCTGACATTCAGTCGCTCGTACAAGGGTTGATAATGGCGACGTGATTCCGCGACGATGCGCCGCCATGCTGCCAAAACTTCCGGGTCACCCGCCTGCAAGCGAACAACCGTAGCCCGTGATTCTTCCTGAAAATCCTTATCCTCATCGAAACACTTTTTGGCTTCGCGATAGAAATGCTCAAGGTCAGCGATGTGCGCCTCGCTGCCAATCGACGACCGACGCAACCACGAGATGAGCATCCCGAACTGTGTGCCCCAATCGCCAATGTGATTCTGACGAATGACATGATGCCCCTCGAACTCCAGAACACGCGCAATCGCGTCGCCAATGATGGTCGAACGCAAATGCCCAACGTGCATCTGTTTGGCAACATTGGGGCTGCTGTAGTCGACCACAACGGTCTGCGATTCCGCCGCCACCGGCACACCCAGATGAGCGTCGTTATCCGCGGATTCGATGGCTTGTGACAACCATGATGAGGACAATTTGAAATTGATAAAGCCGGGACCGGCAATACTCACCTGCTCGATCATTTCATTAGGTTCGAGCATCGAGACAATTTTCTCCGCAATTTGACGAGGGTTGGCCTTGCTTCCCTGAGCGGCACTCACCGCCCCTGTCAAGCCCATAGCCGCATTGGCCTGATAATCGCCAAATCTCTCGTTGGTCGCCACCGTAACCACGGCATCCGCATCAATACCATAAGCCGACTTAATGCCGGCGCGAACATAAGCGTCAAGTTGTTGCAAAACGGGCAACATCATTTTCTCCAAGTTTAGATTGATAAAAAAAACGCCGTCTGCAAACATGGCATGACGGCGCAATACTTTTATAGAAAAGCATCATAAGAATGCTTTTGTCAATCAGACAGCCTTCTCAATGCGACCGCTCTTGATGCAGTTCGCGCAGACAACCTGACGGACTGTTCCGCCGTTGGCAGCCTTCACGCGAATTTTCTGAAGATTGGGCATGAAACGACGCTTTGTGCGATTGTTCGAGTGACTGACATTGTTGCCAACCGTCGGGCCTTTGCCGCAGACTTCACACTTTGCCATTGTTCTAATTCCTCATTATTATTCTTTAATTGTCATCTTGTGATAGCATCACGCGAACAAACGCGTCACACCTTATGCACAATGCTTCTCATATTGATAAGCATACATGCGACTTTATAAATAGGCAACAAGAACCGTTCTTATTCAAAAGAACTTTTCACTTCCTGTCAATTCCCTAGAATGGCAGATTGTCGATGCTTTTGCGAACGCTTGCGGCACTCTTCTGCAACGCGGCCTTCTCATCATCGGTCAACTTGATTTCGAGCACACGTTCGATGCCGTTGGCGCCCAGCAGAACCGGGACACCGCAGAAAACATCACTGATGCCGTATTCTCCTTCGAGCCATGCCGAGCAAGGCAGAATGCGCTTGCGATCCTTCAGAATCGCCTCGACCATCTGAATGACAGATGACGACGGAGCATAATAGGCGCTGCCAGTCTTGAGGTAATTCACGATCTCGGCGCCACCCTTGCGTGTGCGTTCAATAATCGTGTCAAGTTTGTCTTGCGAGATGAACTCGGAAACCGGAATACCGGAAATGGTTGTGCAGCTCGGGACGGGAACCATCGAATCGCCATGGCCACCTAAGACGAGCGCTTGGATGTTCTCGACGGAGACGCCAATCTCTTGCGCAATGAAGGTGCAATAGCGAGCCGTATCCAGAACGCCAGCCATACCAATCACGCGGTTCTTGGGGAATCCGCTTGCCTTCCACGCGACATAAGCCATAACATCCAGCGGATTGCTCACCACAATGAGAATCGCGTTGGGAGACAGCGGCGCGGCCTGTTCAACCACCGAACGCACGATTTTGCAGTTCGTTGCCTCAAGGTCGTCACGCGACATCCCCGGCTTGCGCGCAATACCGGCTGTCACAACAATAATGTCACTGTTTGCCGTATCCGCATAATCATTTGTACCCTTGACATGAGCGTCGAAACCCTCGACGGGTCCGGCCTCAAGCAAATCCAAAGCCTTGCCCTGTGGAATGCCCTCAACGATATCCAGTAATACGATATCACCTAATTCTTTTGAAGCCGCCCAATGGGCTGCGGTGGCACCAACATTACCGGCACCAACAATAGTAATTTTATACTTAACGGGCATTTCCCTAATTACCTGTCCTTTTTATGAAGCACTCGTTTATCTGTGCATTAAGCAACATTTACAACTACAATGAGAAAAATCTTGACATTATATGAAAAAAGTGCATATTTATATTGAATGTAAAAGTCATAAAATCGTAGTATTTTTGGCAACTGATGGAGAGGTGGCCGAGCGGCTGAAGGCAGCGGTTTGCTAAACCGTCGTAGGGGGAAAACTTCTACCGAGGGTTCGAATCCCTCCCTCTCCGCCACTGTTACTACTGTCATTTTTCCTTTTTCTCATGCACACCAAACCATTGTGTCTGTGTCATTGAGCGGAAGTGACAAATGACATGCTGTTCGAATTTCGGGGGTGTCACGTGATTACGAATGGCGCATGCAGTACTTTGATTGGGAATGAAATTCTCCCACGGCTTCGACCGAAACCGCCATGTTTGTGGCTAATGAATTCTACATAACATTATTATTTTATGGAGTGTTTGTTATGATAGAATGTTTATGCGTCGGTCTGGGCGGATTTATCGGGTCAGTCTGCCGATACCTGATGTACCTGATTCCGGTCACCAACAAAACCAATTTCCCATTTGTCACTTTGCTCATCAACGTCCTCGGGGCATTCGCGCTCGGGATGATTGTCGCTCTCACGCAGAACAAGAACATCGACCCACGCATCATGCTCATGCTGAAAATTGGGATTTGTGGCGGCTTCACGACTTTCTCGACATTTGCGTTCGAGACTTTCGACATGCTCCAAAGAGGCGAAGTCTTCAACACGCTTGCCTATGCCACAGGCAGCACTCTGTTTTGTGTTGGCGCCATCTTTGCGGCAAAAGCCATCGCCGGCTAATCCACACACCGTTTTTTTTCGTTTTATACGCGACCATTGCTGTAATTATGTAATTGTGATAGACTTATGGAACAGTTTGATTTTACAACTTTGATTAATCGCGGGAATGCGGGCGCCGTCAAATGGCAACGCCGCACTCAGCAAGAAAAAGACGCACATATTATTGCTCTCTCAATAGCCGACATGGAACTTCCTGTCGCGCCATGTATTCGCGAAGCCATCATCAGAGCCGCCGATGGTGTCTATGGATACACGAACCCCGACGAACCTTATTTTGCGGCCGTTCGCGGATGGATGGAGCGGCGGCATCACTGGTCGGGAATCCAAAATGATTGGATTGTGTGCACCAACGGTGTTGTTCCTGCGCTCAATTTCGCTATTCGCGCATTTACCAAACCCGGCGAAGGAGTCATGATTCAGCCGCCTGTCTATGGACCATTCGCCAAGAGTATTCTGACGAATGAGCGTCTGCTTGTCGAGAATTCACTCGTTTTTGATGACACGGGTTATCACATGGACTTTGATGACTTTGAGTCCAAAGCCGCCGACCCCAACACGAAGTTGTTTCTCCTGTGCAGTCCGCATAATCCTGTTGCGCGTATCTGGAAGCGCAATGAGTTGGAACGCATCGCGGAGATTTGCCTCAAGCATCATGTGCTGCTTGTCTCGGATGAAATCCACGGGGATTTTGACTACGACGGCAAGCACATCACTATGGCGACAGTCTCGCCGGACATCGCGAACAACTGCATTATCTGCACCTCGACAGGCAAAACCTTTAACCTTGCAGGGCTACAGCTCTCCAACACGATCATTCCGAATCCTGTGTTGCGCGAACAGTTTCGCAACCAGATAAGCATCACCGGTTGTAGCAACATTCCTTACTTCGGGTACGCGGCAACCATCGCCGCCTACAACGACGGCGAACCATGGTTTGACGCACTCCTGAAGCACTTGCGTGACAACGCCGACTATCTCGAAGAATTCCTCACCGCTCACTTTCCGCAAGTGCGGTTGTTCCCCCTCGAAGGCACCTACCTCGCTTGGATGGATTGGCGCAGCTTAGGGTTATCGCCGGAGGAACTTGCGATTTTCATGCGCAAAAAAGCAGGACTCATCCTTGGCGAGGGCACGATGTTTGGCAAACAAGGCGCAGGATTCGAACGCATCAACCTCGCGGCGCCACGTGCCATTATCTGTGATGCTCTCGAACGTCTAAGGGTTGCCGCCAAAAGCGAAGGACTTATCTAAATCCAGCGCTCGTCGCGGCTTTCTACGGCCCGACCTTCGCGCAAACTGGCAGGAACATCAATGACGCGCTGATTCTCGGAACCCATGAATCGCAAACCAAGATTGCGCCTCGCCATGATGAATTCGCCATCAACGAGGACATCTGCCAACGACAGCAACGCATACCGGTCGCTTGTCGTGTCCGCGGCCAATTCCTCGAACACTGACCCGCTGTACAGCGCCAGTTCCAGCCCAAGTTCCTTGATGCTACGAGCAAACTCAAGCAGCGCGCCCGCCTGTTCAAATGGTTCGCCGCCGGAGATCGTCACGCCTCGCAGCAAGGGGTTGCCGCGAATCTCGGACAGCATGGCCGCAACATCCGCTTCGCGCCCGCCCGCCGGATCCCACGTCGACGGGTTATGACAGCCCTCGCAATGGCGATGACATCCCTGCACAAATACCGTATAGCGGTATCCCGGGCCATCCGTGATGGACTCCCCCACAACCCCGGCAATACGCAGAGACATCATGACAATCCATGTTTTACGCGGTCGTGTTCTTCGGCACGCTTGGCATCGTTGAAACGGTCGAGTGTCCCAACCAAATAGCCTGTGATGCGCCGAATCCGGTCAAACTTTGCTTTGCCGTCATCCTCGCGACGACCGCAGCCCGGGCAGGTCTCGTTGATAATCCCCGTGTAACCGCAAACCGGGTCGCGGTCAACCGGATGATTAATCGAGCCATACCCGACATTCGCGTCATGCATCGCGCGAACAACAGACTCAAAGGCTTCCAGATTCTTCGACGGGTCGCCATCCATCTCGATGTAGGTGATGTGTCCGGCATTCGTCAGCGCGTGATAAGGGCCCTCGATTTTGATTTTCTCGTGCGCCGAAATGTCGTAGTAAACCGGAACATGGAAACTGTTGGTGTAGTATTTGCGGTCGGTGACGCCGGGAATGCTGCCGTATTTTTTGCGATCCATCGCCACGAACCGTCCCGCCAAACCCTCGGCCGGAGTTGCCAGCAGCGTAAAGTTCATTTGTAACTCGCGGCTTTTTTTGTCGCAAAAATCACGCATGAAACGCACGATTTCCAACCCGAGATTTCGGGCCTGTTGCGTCTCGCCATGGTGGCTGCCAATGAGCGACTTGAGTGTCTCGGCTAGGCCGATAAATCCAATCGACAGTGTGCCGTGGCGCAGCACCTCGCCAACCTCGTCGTTGATGCCAAGTTTGTCAGACCCCAACCACAGCCCCTGCCCCATCAGGAACGGGAAGTTCCGCACACGCTTTTTGCTCTGGATATGGTAGCGATCCATCAGTTGTTTGGCGACAAGCTCAAGTTTGTTCTCGAGATCCGCGAAAAATCGATCCAGATTTCCGTGGGCGTTAATGGCGATGCGCGGCAGATTAATCGATGTGAAACTCAAGTTGCCGCGCCCGGTCACAATTTCGTTGTCGCGGTCGTAAACATTGCCAATCACCCGTGTCCGGCAGCCCATATAGGCGACCTCGGTTTCGGGGTGTCCCTCGCGGTAGTACTGCAGATTGAACGGCGCATCCATGAATGAGAAATTCGGGAAAAGGCGCTTGGCACTCACACGGCATGCCAATTTGAACAAATCATAGTTCGGCTCGCCCGTGTTGTAATTGATACCTTCTTTCACGCGGAAAATATGGATGGGGAATATGGCGGTCTCGCCGCATCCCAAACCGGCCTCAGTCGCCAACAACACATTCTTGGTCACCATGCGCCCCTCGGGACTGCAATCCAGACCATAGTTGATTGACGAAAAAGGCACCTGTGCCCCGCAACGGCTGTGCATCGTGTTCAGATTATGAACCAGCGCTTCCATGGCCTGATACGTCGCCTTGTCGGTCTCGGCGGTTGCCTTCTCGACAGCGAACACCTGCACACGGCTCAGCACATTTTTGTCCGTGATAAAGTGGCTCAACACTTCCGCCTCGGCCTGCAGATAGTCATCGTTCGCGCCAAGCCGCGGAGACAGATTCGTCCGTTTATGGATATCGTCAGACAACTCCTTGAGTTTCTCGTGCGTCAACCCACTCTCGGGACACAGCAGCTCCACCGCACGGCTCAGCAACAGCAGATAGCGCTTGCGATAAGTCTTGGCGACACCAGGAGCGAGGCCATAATCAAATGAAGGAATGCTCTGGCCGCCATGTTGGTCGTTCTGGTTTGCCTGAATCGCGATACATGCCAGTGCCGCGTAACTCTGAATATCGTTTGGCTCGCGCAAATATCCATGGCCAGTCGAGAATCCATCCTTGAATAGCTTCAGGATGTCAATCTGACAACAGGTCGTCGTCAGGCCGTAGAAATCGAAGTCGTGAATATGAATATCGCCTTCCGAATGCGCTTTGTCTTGCTCCGGGGTCAACAAGCTACGCGAATAGTAATCCTTTGCGCCTTCCGAGCCATACTTGAGCATCATACCCATCGCCGTGTCGCCGTCGATGTTGGCGTTATCACGCTTCATGTCGCTCGACAGGGCATCCTTGAAGGTCAATTCGTCATAAATCTTCATAAGTCGTGTGTTCTGAACACGAACCTTGGTACGCTCCGCCCGATACAAAATATAGGTCTTGGCGACTAGCGCAAAACCGTTTTCCATCAGGACAGTTTCCACGATGTCCTGAACTTGTTCCACGCCCGGGTCGGTGTCAGGGAACTGCGCAAACAGAGCTTCCTCCACTAATTTAGCAATCCGCACACTCTCTTCTTTGTCAGTACGCCCACAGGCAAACATGGCCTTGGCGATGGCATCCGCAATCTTCTCATTATGGTACGCCACAACACGTCCATCACGCTTGATAATGTTCTTCATTATGAGTCTTCAGTCAGTTATTATTTTATCTTCCATCAATATATGGTATGTCTAACGACTAATAATTGCCATATCTTGAAGGTGGAATATATATAGCATGAGCCCTGTCAAAAATTCTTCAGGTTTTTATGCGGAAATTATACGGGCGTTATCGCTGTGTATCGGTGTCGTTTTGGTGGGATTATTCACGATTTCGGTCGAAGGGGCGGAACAGCTCCAAGACGGGTTCAAGGGCTATTGCGGAGACCTGCGGGTGTTCGAGCGAGCCAACGGCATGGAACGCCAAAATCCGGCTGAATTGTTTGTCTAACTCGTCGGCAACACCGCCAACCACACCACCGGCAATCTTGGCAACTTGATCGAGGCCATACCCGACAAGGGGCACATTGGAGATTCCCGAATTGTCAATCAGCTCACGCCCATCGCCGACAAGT
This sequence comes from Candidatus Sumerlaeota bacterium, assembly GCA_012513815.1. Classification (GTDB taxonomy): domain Bacteria; phylum Sumerlaeota; class Sumerlaeia; order Sumerlaeales; family Sumerlaeaceae; genus JAAZBM01. The sequence goes on from JAAZBM010000007.1 coordinate 31,388, forward strand.
CCGGCAGCACGTAGCAGAGCGAGCCGGAAGACGACATCCAACGTCCAGTCGATATAGCTGCACGTACCCGCGATGCTCATTTGCAGGTTATTCGCGCTCATCTGCACCGGAGGCATATCATAACGTCCAAGTTCACCAATCGGCTTGCCGATGGCGATAATTCCGTTGCGAATCGCGAATTTGGCGGGTTCCAGTGTGCTGAAGTTCAGATGCTCAAGGTCGAATCCCGCTAACTGCCCGATGCGTCCAAAGACACGGCTGCCGAGCATACGGAAGTCGCGAACGTTGACGATGCCGCCGCCGGAAACCGATTGCCTGTCCTCGCCGACCCCTTGGAACACGACCTCACCGGCGTCGAGTTCGCCGGTATATTTGTGTTCGGAGGCGCTGCCGAGGAAGAAGCGGCAAAGGTCACGGGCGTTGGCACGGGAGACCATCGCGGTGTGCTTCCACGAAGTGGGCACACGCACGCCATCACTCGCGCGATCATTATCGACATTCATATAAAGACCGTAGTTGATGATGCCCCCATTGACCGGGTGGCACTGAGCGTCCGGCAATATCAACTTCCATGAACGCACGTTGCCCGGTTCGGTCGTGTAATCATAAGTCAAATGACCGCTGAATTTGCCAAGATTGACGCCGCGCATCATGGTTTGATTGGCCGACAGATTGACAATGACAACGCCATGCCGCGTATAGGGGAAATCTCGGCCTTCGGGGATTTTGCCCTCTTCGCGGAAGCGCGTGACTCGTTTGCCCCATCCCTCGTTCCACTGGTCAAGCGACGCCGTCCCCGGCACATTCAGGTTCAGTTCTATTGTCGGGAAAGTCCCCGGCCGCAGTATCACATTGCCGTAGAGTTTTCCGCGATCGCTACCGGGTAACGAGACGTCTAGCGCGGAACCTTGCGGAACGGAGAACCGGCAGAAAAGCTTCGTCGCTAGATTAGCGTATTCCTTATCCTTGGGCTTTGGTTCGAGCGCCCACAGAATCTTGCCGCGGATATTATTGATTGCGGCGTCATGGGGAATGTTGTTGCCGACCTTGTCCACATGATGTTCCGGCATTGAATAATGGGTGTAGTCAATGCCATTATCCTCGGGCGTCAGAGTCCCGGACGCTTCGAGGTATCCTTTTTCGCAAGCAGTGCGTAACGCAGGCCAAAAGTCCACAGTCACCCAGTCTGCCACTCGTGCCAAACCGGCGATTTGTTTCGAGTTTGGGCCGTTGCTACCGGTCAAAGCAGGCAACTGCGACGGAGGCAGAACGATTTTCCCGTCTAGAGTGACCTGACCGCTGACAGACTGCCATGGGGCGGCAGCAGGCATCGTCCGGAGAATCGAGTCGAGGTCAAGATGCTCGCCCCCTATTGTCAGTTCGAGTCCTTTTTGCGCGGTTATGGAGCCATCAAATATCAAGTTTGTGTTAGCGGCGGGTTGCACAACAACATCGGATAATCGGAGTGTATTGTTCGCGAAAATCGCTTTCCCGTTCGCGATATTGACTGTCGACTTGTAGCCGGGGGTGTCCACAGGAATCTTGAAGTTCTTGACATTGAGCGACACGGTCGGAACCCACAAACCGACATCGAGAAGGGTTCCGTTGAGTTGTGTATCCAAGACAAATGTGCCCTCGGAGTCACGCACCCATTGGGGGAGTTTCTTTTTCTGCGTTGCGGGAACGAAACCGGTCACGTCGCCCACTGTGCCGCTGATTGTCGAATCGCTCAAGAATGAGGAATTCAGCCAGTCGCTCTGCGAGGATTCGCGCGTGAGGACGCAGCTTGTCCTGAAATCCAGTCCCCCGATTTGTCCGCTGAAGTTGTCCGTCCGGATGACATTGTCGGACATCTGAACAAACAGATTGACGTCGGAAACACTGGCAGGCAACTTGGAATGGATGGCGCTGAAGTCGTGAACTTGAATGATTCCATCAAGGTATGAGACTTCGCTTGCGGAGGTCAAATTGTCGTGGGCAAGGGGCAGTTCGCGTAATGTTCCTTTGCTCACAAGCCGCCCGGTAACCGTTGTTCCGGTTTTGTTTGATTCGCCCAACAGCTCCGCCATATCGATATTGATATCCCATTGCGCATCAAGAACGCCCGTTTTTTTGCGGAACCAATCCCCACGGGAATTCACGGTGACCGAGGCGGAGCTTTTGTTGTCCTTCGACACGAAACTCAGATTATCAACGTCGAACAAATCCGGTGCCATACGAACTTTGCCGGAGACATCGTGCAACGTGAAGGGCAACCGCGATGAACTAATCGTCACACCGTCAAAGACCATCGTCCCCGTCAGCGAGTCCACGGTCGGCCACGACGCTCCACGCGCGACAAGGTCAGCGACAATCGAGCCATCGTCGCCGGGCATTTCCAGTGATATCGGAACAAAGCCGACGACCATGTTCTTCCAATCCCCCTGAACCTTGTGCAGATTCAGCCCGACATACCAAGGTTTGCCTTCCTTGTTTTCGATGGAACCGTTTAACCCGACATTGAGGTTGCGTGAATCAACGCCGAAATCTTTGAGATCGAAGCGCTCGTACTGTCTTTCTGTGTTACGGCGTAAGGATAAAACGGCACTCGTATGGACATTGTAGTCGTTGATAGTTCGGTTTTTGCTCAGGTCATGCAGCGTCAGGACGGGGGCCTTTGCGTCGAATGCGATGAGACGATTGCCGCCGTCATCCTCGGGCGCGAAGTTTGCCTGCAAATCCAAAGGAAGTGCCCGTAACTGTTGGTTCGGCGCAAACAACGGATAGGACAAACAGGCGTTGTCGCTTGTGAGATGCAGGGAGTTCATTTGCCATTCGCGGTTGAATGATGCCGTCACGATGAAAGGTAATTCGAAGGCGCTGTCGCTATGGGCGAACCCACGCGATGAAATTCCATAAACGGTTTCGTGGCGTGTGATGCCGACTTGCGTGTCCTCGAAACTGAACAACTGATGCTGAGCGCCGGACGTCAATTCGATATCGACATTGAGCCCACTCATATCGAGCTGCCGGAGACGCCACCGCGTATTATCATCGGCATTGGCATCTCCCCTGAATTCAGCAATACTATGCTCGCGCCAATCGGAGGTATCCCGCGAGGGATTTAGCAGTGTGAGCGCAACCCACAACTGATTGAGCTTGGGCGGAAGAATAACACCCGAGCTGCCATACTCGTAACCCAGTTCGATTTTCGATGGATTGCTCACGACAACTTCGGCCGCGAATTCATACTCGGATATCAGTCGCCCGATGTCGAGCGACACACCGACGCGGTCGACATGCAGCAGCAAATCATTCTCGTCTGAGGCAGAATCTTCGGGGTAAAAGTTGACATTGTAGAAGGTTACGCCCAAACTCCACGGGCGAATATTCGCATCGCTGTAAAGAATGCGCAAATGTGTTCTTTTCTCGAGTTGCGTCATGGCCTGTGAGACTATATGGTCAACCGCAACGGGCATACCCATCATGACGAATAGAACCAAACAACAGGCGGCAAAGATGCCCCACGATGTCAGGCGCTTAACACGAAAGGACCAGCGACGAGAACGGCGAAACCAGACAGTACTCATCTGACCGCTGCTTTTTTCGCTTTCATTCTCGGGAAGAATGTCTTTTTGATTAGGCGAATCGGTCGGCATGTGTTGTCGAGTAAATTTCCCCGCAGTCCTTTCTGCTATATAATCCACTTTGTCGCTTTCGACGGCAAAGCCAGACAAACTAAAGATTTTTTGTGCTTAGCATAGCTAAATGCAAAATGTTATTTAGTACATCATATATAATATAAGCAACACTAATAATCTGTTTAGAAAATTTGGAGTTTCTGATGAGCAAACAATATAAAGTACTGGCAATCGATGATGAAGAAGATAACAGAATGCTGGTGAGAGCCGCTCTCGAGAGTGACGACTATCTTGTGGAAATAGGCATCAATGGCGAGGATGGTTTGAAAAAGGCAGAAACCTTTATGCCCGACCTGATTATTTGCGATATGATGATGCCCGATATTGATGGTTTTGAAGTCCTCAAACGGCTTCGCGCGAAGGATTCGACTTTCGCTATCCCTGTTATTATGTTGACCGGCATTGATAGCCGCGATAAAGTCCGCCAAGCGTTGGATTCCGGCATCGACTATTATGTCACGAAACCATTTGAGATTGGTGACCTGCTAGCTAAGGTCGAAACAATTTTGAAGAATTCCCCATCGCCCACTGACGATAACGGAATTCCCGGACTTTTCTAAATCTTTATTTTTACATCTTCGAGTTAGGAGCTGCGAATTCTTATGCCCATTGAACCAATGGATACCGTTGTTGCTGAGCAACAGAGTAAAGCCGATGCGTTTACGCTCGGAATGTTGCGCCTGTGGAAGTATCGCTTCTGGATTATTGGCGTGGCGGCATTCGCGACGATAGGCACATATTGCATACTGCGTTTCGCGTTCCCCGAGGAATTCAAGACCACAGCACAGGTTTATAGCACACGCTTCAACGCCAGTGATGACGCACGTTATCCGGATGTCGTCGCGCAGATTGCCACATCGGAGTATCTGTTGGACAAGGTGCGTATCGCTTATAAAAATAAGTATAATCCGCGGCGCGTTCCGTACATTGAAGATTTTGTCAAGCAGTTCCGGACGAAAACGGAAGTTGTTCAGGACACCGCAGTCAAGAAGGAATTCTCGCCAATCATTGAGCTGAGTGTACAGAGTACCGGACGCGAGCAGACGCAGTTCATCATGAACACATGGCTTAAGTTGCTCATCGAAGAACAGGGCAACTACGCAATCGACGAAGCACGGCTGAGACTCAAGGCCGCGCAGGAACATCTGGCAACGGTGGAAAAGGTTGCGTTGGACGCAGAACAACGACAGGCGGAAACTGCCGCGCAACTTGTGTGGGCGGAGAAACTTCTGGCGGAGAAAATGAATCAGATGGCGCCGTCGAATCTCGTGCGGGCGCTGTTGCCGAAGACGCAATCGGTCAATGACTCGGCGGCACAGGCCGGCACAAATCAGATTACGCTGAATGTCGATCACTCTGTCCAGAATAGCACGGGAGACCCGACCGCGAACGCGTCGCATGGATTGCTGTATCGACTCGACGCCGCGAAAATGGATTTGGCAATTGCGCAATCAACGGGAAATACGGAAGAGATTCAGAAGAATGAAACGCTGATTCAATTGCTGAACAAGAACGTCGATGAGACGAGTAGTTCGGTCTCGCAATTGCAAAAGCGTGTGGCTGAACTGACGGCGCAAGTCAGCGCGGCGACCCGAGATGTTGAGGAAGCACGTGGAAGAATGAGAGAGATTCATTTCTTCGCGGACAGAATCGAAGCCATTGCGTCCAGTTACTATTTGGATACGACGTCTGAATTGCCGGCGGCCGGTGATATCCGCGTTGTCGCGGGTTCGGTGGTGCCGGATTTGCGCGCGTGGCCCAAGAGAACGCTGATTTCAATTGGTGTCGGCGTCACCGTCACCATTTTCCATTGTCTCTGGTTGCTCTGCGCTTTGTGGCTGCAGATGGCGGGAACAGCTGTTTCTCGTTGGGAAGAAGACAAGAAGAAAAAGTTCAATCTGTAAGTGTTACGTAGGATGGAGCACCGCGCGCATCTATGCGTGGTGACGTGGGGAAATACATGACAAAAACTGGGAACAATCGAACAACAAGAGCGGCCATTTCGTTGCCGTTTATGCTGTTGCTATTGGTGGGTTTGCTGTCAGGATTATGCCTGTGGAGCGTGTTGCATTTTGCGAAAATGTCGGATGATATCGCGCCGATTGCCATGGATGATGATGACAACAATTCCGTGGAGAACGATGTGGGAGCGACAACGCGCAATAAACTCGTGACGTCTCGCGGACCATCGTCGGAGAAAACGACGCGGAGATTGAGCGCGAATGAGGCCGCGAAGAGGTATTACCCCAATGAGTTTGTCGTGCCGGATGCTGACGCCTCAACAACATGCGCCGCGTTGTATCGAGAATCGAAGAATGAACTGGCGCAACCCGGAGCCAACATCGCTCAATCCAAACAGTTTGCCGAGCTTGTGCAAGCGCTGAAGAATGAACATAACATGGAGACGCGTACCGAAATGGAAATGATGATACGCGCGAATATCAAGGATTACATCAAAAAACAACGCACGAATAACGCCAACCCGTTCGCGGATATCATCGACATGATGAAGGAAGAACAGGACGTGTATATGCGTGACATTTACGCTCAGGCTCTGGCGGAGAACATCACCCCCGAAGAGGTGGCGGCGCTTTTGACTCAATGGGAAGCGGCGGCGCAATCGAACAACGAAGCCGAGATGGAGAGTATTGGGGCAATCATGGCAAAGTGTTCCGATGCCGGTCAGCTTGAACATATCACGAAGTTCATCGCGGAGAATCCGTCTGCCTTGCAGTATGTCGGGGCGGGGCCGGATGTCGATGGGTCAGCCCTCGGCGCAGGTGTTATTCTGGACACGTTCGAGCATCTCACGCCGAATACGCCCGAGGCTGCCGAGTTTGCCGCGCAGCTTGATAAGTATCATGGCGCGCAGGCGGTCGTCTCGCTTGATGCCGTACTGAACATGCCACGTGACGAGGAGCAGCGTGTGTTGGCGGCGAATGTGCTGGCGGCAATAGGATCGCCGGATGCCGTATCGTCGCTCGGCGAGACGCTGTGCATGGCGCAGACGGAAGAGGAAATCGTGACGCTCATGGCGGCGCTGAGTTCGGTGAGTAGCGAGGGCGCAATCGGAACACTGCTGACGCTGAAAGCATCGGAGAACGCAACGCCGCAACTCATCGAGGCCTGCGACAAGGCACTCTCGCATTTTACGCAGGAACAAATTCAGAAGCATATGCCCTCCACGACGACTGATGCCGGCGCAATGACAACCAGTGCCCCTCTCTAAGTTATGACTGCGCCAACGGGAACAGCGGATGCCCACTGTCGTCGGGATAGGTGCCTTCGGGTGGCTCGTCGCCATAGTACACATGGTACAGGAACAATCCCTGCGGGGGTAGTGTAACAGCCTCGACGGGGCGATGATAATCCTCCATCATCAGGGCAACTTCGGCGGGAGCCATTCGCCCGCGACCGACAGAGACCAGACAACCGGTCATGATGCGTACCATGTTTTGCAGAAAGGATCGCGCCATGTAATCGACAGTGATGAGGCCGTCGGGGAAGCGCTGAATCCGCGGGCGGCGCATGGTCAACAGTGTGCGGACCGCCTGACAGTTGATGGAGCGGAAAGCACGAAAATCGTGGACACCCGCAAGCAAATCGCAGACCTGTTCCATGGCGTCGAAGTCGAGTTTGCCGTAGACATGTGTCAGATACTGACGCCCGGCAGTGGGGCGAATGCTACGGTTGAGCAGGAAAAACTTGTACCACCGCAGTGTCGCGTTGCAGCGAGCATTGAAGTCGAACGGAACATCATCAACCGAGACGATGGCGATGTCCTCGGGCAACCGGCGCAATGTCTGGACAAGGATTGCCCGCGTCGGCAAATGACTATTTGTGAAGAAATTGACCACTTGTCCTTTGGCGTGAACTCCGGCATCCGTGCGGCCCGCAGCGAGCACGCGAACGCTGTGCCCGAGGGCGGTGGCAAGAGCGGTTTCGAGAGTTTCCTGCACGGAAACGCCATTAATCTGGAACTGCCAACCAACATAATTTGTCCCATCATATTCAATCACCATACGGATATTGCGGGGATGAATGGCGGCATTGTTTGAACTTGTGTCTGTCATATTTCTTTATAATAGAATGAACTTCAAAATGTTATATAAATCTACCTAAAGAACAAATAATGAATTTATCAAATACGAATATTGATGCGGAGTTTGACCTCGAGGCGCTCGAAAAAGAGCTTGACGGGGCCGGTGAGGGCTGGGCTGTTTATTTGCATAATGATGATGACCACGAGATGGTCGAAGTCACAAATCAACTCATGCTGGCGCTTGATTGCGACTCCACGCAAGCATGGCGTATTATGATGAAGGCGCACACAAATGGTGTCGCGCTTGTGATTATTACCGGCAAATCTGAGGCGGAAAAAATCGCCGATGTTTTGCGAGAAATTAAACTGAAAGTTGATGTAGAGTCTGTCGCATGAAACACTTATTGTTTGCTCCGGCAGCCATTGGCTGCTTTCTTGCCATGACGGCGCCTGCCGGTGTTGTGGCCCAGTATTTGTCCCCGGAGGTGGAAACCCAGATGAAGCTCCACAGCTGTCCGGAATACCCTGCGGGGCCTGTCACAGAGGCCGATGTTGCCGGTCTTATTCCTGATAATATGCCGGGACATGTCATGGTTAAGTGGAAGCTCGAGAGCCAAGAGAATACTTATGGCTTCAACATTTATCGCTCGACGACGGGGCCTAATGGCAAGTATATCAAGGTGAACCCGTGGATGATTCCCGGCGATGGAACGACGAACGTTCCCAAGGTTTATTGCTTCAATGACACGCCGACGACTCGCGGCATGACGCTGCATTATTATATTGAGGAAGTCACGATGGATGGCACAAGCGCTATTGTTGAGGGAACCATGGGGACGAAGGTGACGGTGAAGTCTGTTGCTAACGAACGCGCTTGGCTTCTGCGCAAAATCAATGGCGCGGCGGGGAATGCCGTGACGACCGGCACGGCAACGGCGGCCGCGGATAAGACCACGACGGCCGCGGACGGTGTGAGTTCGGCGACAAAGTAGAAGTTTGGTTTTTGGTTAGAAAATGAGAATCCGCCTTGCTTTTGGCAGGGCGGATTTCTTTATTTTCAGGTGTTTCGGTTGGGGCGGTATTTAGCCGCCCCTTCCGTTTTCTGCGATGGGACTGTTAGAACAGTTCCCATGTGTCGACTGCGGAGTATCTTCTGTATACTCCCTCAACGAGTGTCGTCGTGCCGGCGGTTACCGATACCGTTTGAGGTATAGGCGCTGCCCAACGTTTCTCGTAGATTTCGCGGAATACGACACCGTATGTTCCGGGCTTGAGATCAGTGATCGTGGCTCCGGATGTATGCCATGTCAATCCGCTGTCGATGCTCCACGCTGCGCCATCCGCGACTGCATCCCCAGGCGAGATGCTGACGCTGATTGCTCCGAGGATCTGGGTGTAAGTTGCCTTGACCTCGTAGATTTGCACGTCGGTAGCGTCGACGGTCTTGTCTTCAGGTTTCGTCCAGCCTTCCACATCGTTGAACTTAACGGTGTATGTATTGCCGGAGTCGACTTTGATTGCCGTTCCGCTCTGGTACGATGTTGTGAAGTTGTCAATTGACCAGCGTGACTCTGCAGGTCCATTGATGTTCACGATGAGGGTTGCTTTGCTCTTTGTGTAGATTCCCGTGAGAATGAGTTTCTCGGACGAGGTTACATCGGCAAGCATATCCTCAGGCTTATCGTATCCGGCGACGCTCTTGAATGTTACCGTATATTGGTCAACGGGGACATTCTCTTCGACTTCGCCAGACTTATGCCATTCGCCGGCAGCGGCCTTGTAAGGCGCACCCTTGACGAGCATCCATCCGGCTCCCTCGACAACGGCTTCAGGTTCGATGTTCACCTGTACGGATCCAATGATTCTGGTATATGAATCATCGGCCAGTATGATTTCGGTGAGCTGGCTCTTGTCGCCGACGAATGAGAGCGGTGCGGGTGTGTTGTAACCCGTGACATCTTTGAATGTCACGAATGTTTCTTCGGAATCGAAGACTTCCGCTGTTGCATCATTGTCGAACCATGTTGTGCCGCCATCGACGCTCCACTGAGCACCTGCGGGGGCATTGCCAAGGTTGACCTTAACGAAGGCGATACGTTTGTAGACACCCATGTTACGGTCAGACGATACGCCGTACATCATGTCGCCAAGGTTGGCGTCTTTGATGACGACTGCGTCGTTGTAGAGTCCGGGGACGTTGGCAGCGGTCGTCAGTGTCTGGAGAAGCTCGCCTGTATCCGCATTGTAGATGGACAGGCTTTGCTTTCCGCCACCGCCGCAACCGGATGCATGCGTCAGGGTGTTGTCGGCCTTGTTGTAGAAGAGACCGCCATTACCTGCTGCGCCGGCTGGGTTTGCGAACTCGCTGACGGTGACATTGCTGTAGTCGCTTGCGACGAAGGTCACCTTGTAGATGGTCTTGTATCCGTTTGCGAGGATAAACAATGTATCGTTACCCTTTGCCGCGATGTCGCGAGCGTGATCGGCGACTCCATCAACTGTCAGGTTGAGCGTTTCGTCGTTCTTGACCAATCTAACAGACTTCTTGCTAGCCATGAAGAGTTGCGGCAAGACAACCGTTCCATCTTCAAGGACTGCGTTGCACTGGAGTCTGTCGACCGGACCAACGATGTACTTACCGCCGTCGCGCCATGTCGTATCGAGTGTACCGTCGGTCTTGAACTTCAGGGTTTCCTGAGGCGAACCGGCGCTACCATCGATTGTGACGACGACGCCACCATCGGTTGTCTGCGAGAGTCCGAGATAACCGTTTGTATTGGCACCCCAATCCGGTGTCTCGGTGTTACGGTTACGCGACGCAAGCAACGTTGCCTCTGTCGGGGCAATCTTGCCATTGGCTGCGAACTTGATAACAGCCGCAGTCTTCTGAGCATCGCCCAACGCGCCGTAGCCACCGATATAGAGGTTGTTTTCGCTATCGGCTGCGATGTGCGATGAGCTAACGGTCGCGTTGATGCCGTTCAGCGAGTAAGCACCATAGAGTTTCCATGGGACGAACTCTTCGATTTCCGTGTACTGTGCGGTCGTCTCGTAGCTGTCACCTTCGTCGATTGTGAAGTACTGAAGCGCAGGTGCTGCGTATCCGTTGACTCCCTTGAAGCTCAGGACGAAATCTCCTGCGTCAAGGTCTGTCACGGTCTGACCGCTCTCGTACCATGTTGTCCCACCATCGACTGACCACGCCGCGCCCGCAACGACTGCTTCTTCGGGTGACAAGGTCACCTTCAGTGAGTCAATCTTCTTGTGGACGAATTGTGCTTCGATGGTGTGGTTTGCTCTGACGCGCTTGAACTCGTAGGAGGTCACTGCGCCCACAGACTCGCCATCGACAAGGACATCGGCAAGGTTGTAGCCTTCGGAGACAGCGATTGCGTATGTTTGCGACTCGTCATAAGCCAGTGTCTTTTCGCCCACAGGCTCGATGGTGCCGCCAACATTATCTTTAACGCTTGCCGTCACTGTGTACTGTTTCATTCTGAGGAACGCCTCGACGGTATGAGTTGCTTGGACATCCTCAAATGTCACCGTAGTTGTCGGTGCGACTTCGACGCCATCGACCTTCAGGAGATAAACCTCATAAGGATCAATTGGGTTGTAAGCCGGGTCGACATCTTCGGTTGTCTTCGGTGTAATGACAACGGTGAAATCTGTGTCTTGCGGTACGTTCGTTGTCGGAGTGATTGTTGCCATATCTTCCGTGCAAGAGGTACTAACCTCGAAGCCGCGGAGGATACTCAGATTACTAATCTGAATCATGTCGGGTAGAGCAGAAGCACTGTCGGAACCCAATTTCATGTAGACGGAGCGGCCACTATACAACGGATGTTGATTTGTGAACTCGACTCCCTGCGCTGCCAAGTCGGCAAAGGTCAGCGGCGTGACGCCATCGGCGGCAAACAACTGGTCTCCAATCTTCTTGGCGTTGAACGCGCTGTAGTCATTATCGGTATCTTCGACGAACTCGGTACCGTTCCAGATGTAGCCGACGCCGAACGAGTTAATCTCGTCAGCCTTCAGCGTTGCATAGTTCAGTTCCGCACCCTTTGCCGCTGTGAAGTTCTTCGCGGCGACGGGGATGATCATCGACTTATCAGCAGAGATAATAAGGAAGTTCGTGACAGGCCACATATCATCATGACCAGCGAAGATTTCCTCATTAATGTTGAATGAGAAGATACCGAAGTCGCTCAACTTGCACTCACTCAATCCCTTGTTGTAGATTCCGGCGGTTGCGCCGTCAAAATCAAGCAATAAGTTATGAGCGGTTGCGCTTTGAGCGCGAATTGAAGCGATGTGGTTCGCAACGACACTGGTTTCGGAACTTATCCAATCACCGGCCATTGTCATGGCGTGGAAATCGGCAATCTTCACTGTCGGGTTCGTCACCTTCACCGTGGCGGGCAATGCTTCCGTAGTTGTCGGACCACCAACCAGCACGATGTAGATTCCATAACCGGCCTTGCTAGCGCCACCGCCAACCGTGGGAGGATATTCACCCGCGGGCGGCGTTGCGATGGTCAGATGACCGATGTCGGAGAGAACCAGACGAGCGGCAGTGGAGCCAGCTGCGTCACGAGTCATATAAGTACCGGCGTCGACACCGCGGAATTCGGGCGTCATCCAGCCGAGATTCCCGACTGTGCGTGGGCCAGCCTCGTAGACGAGGAAGTCGGCGTTCTGCAAGTCATAGAACCCGTTCATGGTATCATTGCTACCTTGATAGTACTTGTCGATGCTCAACAATGCGTAGTGTCCTTCGCCATCGGTGACCCAGACATTGAAGTATGTCTCATAGTCTGTAGTCGCTTCGGCTGTCCAGCTAATCTCGAAGATATCGTTGAGTTTCATGCCGTTGAAGTCGCGAGACCCGAATCCAATCTTCTTGGTTCCGTAATCGGTGAATCCGGCGGTGATGCCATTTTCAATCAACTCGTAGCTATCGTCGCCCGAACCGGACGGACGGATGCAATGTCCGCCCCAGAATCCCGAAACAGGTGTCAGCGTTACGGTCTCCTCGACCAGTTCGCCGCTTGCGCCCTTGACGATGACAGGTTCGCCTGCCCAACCACTGATTGTGTCGTTGAAGGTGATAACCTGATCGACGTCGCAGAGTGCCTTAGCGGTCTGCCCACTTGCGTACCATGTTGTGCCGCCATCGAGGCTCCACTTGGCACCATTGACAGGTGCGTAGGCGGGTTCGAGGGTGACCTTGATGTCGCAGTAGATTGTCTTGTAGGCCGAGGCGGGGACCTCGTAGGTTGTGTTACCGTCAATTGTTACGTTGATCGGCGCAGGAACCTCGTAGCCCTCGACTGTCGAGAGTGTTACGGTCGCAATCGACTTATCGAAGACTTCCACCGATGCCATGCTGTCGTTCCAAGTTGTACCGCCATCGATGCTCCACTTTGCACCTTCGGGGCACTGACTCAGGTCGACGGTCAGGGCTACGGTGTGTTTGTAGACGGCGATCTGCTTGTCAGAAGATACCGCATACATCATGTCTCCGTTGACTGCGTCTGGGATGACCACCACATCATTGTAGGTAGCGGGAACTTCCGCACCGCTCAGTGACTGCACCAACTCGCCAGTTTCGGCGTTGTAGATGTTGATGCTCTGCTGACTGGAGGCTGCGCCCACTGTCGCATGAATGAGTGTGTTATCCAGTTCGTGGAAGTACAAGCCGCTGCGTGTGCCGGCGTTCGTGGGTTTCACGAATTCGGTCACTGTCGCGTCTGCGAGTGTCGTTCCATTGAAGAGGACCTTGTAGATTGTTGTGTCGTTGTCGGCAAGGATGAACATTGTGTTCGACCCCATGACGACGGCGTCACGTGCGTAGTTGTTAATGTCGCCTTCGACAGCCATGTTGGTAATGACCACGTTGTCTCCGTCTTGTTCGACGAAGCGGATTGACTTGTTGTCGCCAATCATGAGGCGTGGAAGTGCCAGTGTGCCGTCTTCAAGGACTGCGTTAGCTTGGAAGCGTGGGGCTTCGGCGGTAACATCATAGATACCGTCTACGGCCCAGTCTGTGTCAACCTCGCCACCGTTCTTGAGCTTCAATGTGAAGGCAGGCGATGAAGCCGCGCCGTCCATTGTCGCGAAGATGCCGCCATCGGGTGTCTGGCTCAGGCCAAGGTAACCATTGGTCAGAGCTTCGCCCCATGCGCTGCGGACGCCGACCAGTTCGACTGTCTCGGGTGCTGTTGCGCCGTTGGCTGCGAACTTCAGGAGTGCCGCGTCGGATTGCGAGGTGCCACCGTAGCCATAACCGCCGATGTAGATGTTCTTATCTGCGTCAGCAGTGATATGTTGCGTCGAGGCTGTCGCATTTGTCAAGCCAGCAAGTGAATAGGTTCCGAAGAGCTTCCACTGTGCGTAGTTGATGAGGCGTGTGTATTCTTTGTCGAATGTCTGGGGTTCGCCCACTACTACCGTTACCGGGAAGCTATCGGGCGCTTTGAATCCAGCCACGGACTTGAATACGATTAGATAGTCGTCAGGCAGCAAGTAGACTTTGTCTCCACTGTTGTGCCATGGACCACTGAGCGATGTGCTCCACTGTCCTTGTGAGGTTCCGGTGATGTTGATTGTCACCGAGCCGGCTGCTGCGAATGTCACGCTAATCTGGTGGTCAGCCTTTACCTCTGTGAAGGTGTATTCGGCCACCGCGCCGACGGACTCGCCGTCGACCGTGACATCGCTAATGATGTAGTCTTCATTCGCGGCAATCGCGAAGCTCTGGTCTTCGCCGTAGTTAACGGTGACGTCACCCGAAGGTGTAATCGTGCCGTTCTCACCGGCGCTTGCGGTAATCGTGAATGTATCAATCGCGAACTCGACCGCAATCGTATGATCCGCTGCCACATCTTCAAATGTGTAGCTGTCAGCGACTGTGACTTCAGCTCCGTCAACGACCACCTTGGATACATGGTAACCGGTGTTGGCTGCGAAGTCGAAGGTCTGGTCGGCGCCGTAGTTAACGGTGACGTCACCCGAAGGTGTAATCGTGCCGTTCTCACCGGTGCTTGCGGTAATCGTGAATGTATCGATAGCGAACTCGACCGCAATCGTGTGATTTGCAACAACATCCGTGAATGTGTAACTGTCGGCGATTGTGACTTCCGCTCCGTCTACGACGACCTTGGCGATATGATAGCCGGTGTCTTTGGCGAACGCGAAGGTCTGGTCGGCGCCGTAGTTAACGGTGACTTCACCCGAAGGTGTAATCGTGCCGTTGCCACTGGCGCTTGCAGTAATCGTGAATGTATCAATCGCGAACTCGACCGCGATTGTGTGATCCGCAACCACATCTTCAAATGTGTAACTGTCGGCGATTGCGACTTCTGCTCCGTCTACGAGCACCTTGGCTACATGGTAACCGGTGTTAGCTGCGAAGTTGAAGGTCTGGTCGGCGCCGTAGTTAACAGTGACTTCACCCGAAGGTGTAATCGTGCCGTTCTCACCGGTGCTTGCGGTAATCGTGAATGTATCAATAGCGAACTCGACCGCAATCGTATGAGGCACTGCCACATCTTCAAATGTGTAGCTGTCAGCGATTGTGACTTCCGTTCCGTCAACGAGCACCTTGGATACATGGTAACCGGTGCTGGGTGCAAAGTTGAAGGTCTGGGCTTCGCCATAAGCAACTTCGACTTCGCCAGCGGGCGTGATAGTGCCGTTTTCACCGGCGCTTGCGCTGATGACTGGGTTGTAAGATGCGGAGTGTTGCGATGTGCCATCCTTGGTGATGGCGACATCTTCGATTTCGTCAGGTGCGATCCAACCGTCAACATCCTTGAAGCTGATGGTGTACTCACCGCCAACGGGCACCGTTGCCATTGCGGCACTGGCAAGCCAGCCACTGTCGAAGGCATCGCCACCAGCGATCTTCCACTGAGCGCCAGCTGTCACCGCTTCCGCAGGTTCAAGTGTCACGGTTTCAGTACCGGTGTAGTAACTGACGGTATCATCCGCGGGGACGACCTTTTGCTTCTCGGCACTCTTGGCAACATTCAGTGTGTAACCGTTGAACGTACAACCTGTGTCAACCTTGACCGAGACATTTTCGCTCAATGCGTTAACACAGTATTTGCCATCAAGATCCACACCCTGAGAGAATACGCAATTCTTGATTCCCGCTGTGGCCGTACCGACCGCTGTGCCACCATTATTATCATAGACCATATTCAATCCGGTGTTTCCACCCGTAATGGTGCAGTCGTTCAAGAATGCGGTCGCATTGCCCGGGATTGTCGCCGATGCATAGTATCCACGAACCTCGAAACCTGTTTCGTTGTCGATGAATTGACAATTGTTGAAGGTTGCATAGGCACGAATACAATTGACCCAGCATTGAACGGTCGAAACGCGAGCGCCGAATGTGTTATTCGTGAATGTCGAGTTTTGGATAATCGGATTGCTGATGCCATAAATGTCATTGACTTCAACACCGACTTCGAATCCATCAACCGAGTTGTTATCAAGCACAAGGTCGTCATTCTTACCAAGGGTCGTGAGGTACAAACCAACAACCGGCAATCTCGGGCTCGAGATATAGCGATATCCTTGTGTAAAGACATTGTCCTTGATGTTGAAGTGATATCCTGAGCCAGGACCGCCACACGCTTCATTATACATCAGACCAACATGAACGTTGTTCGCGCTGTTGCCTGTGACGTTGCAATCGGTTATTGTCCCGGCTGGAGTCGCATTGGTATAGAATTCGTAACGATAAGCGTATGTCGTATTCTCTGCCAAGTTGTCCACAATGTCAAGAACCACATTATTGTAAGCTAAGATTCCCATAAAGTTGTCGGTGAAGTAGTTCCCTTGAGCAAGGATGCCATTGGAACTATATTGTGCTTCGCCGGAGCCGGTATACTGGACAAGATATCCATAACAGGAGATGCCTTTGACAATGTTATTCGTCAGATTGATGTTTGCATTGCCAATGTAAACACCCGGAGCGAAGGACACCTTTATGCCTACGCTGCCAACATCCAAGCCATCGAACGTAAAGCCGGAAATGGTAACATCACGGGTCGAGATACCAAATACGGATTCCTCTTCCGTTACACATGGCATGTTGTTAACCAACACAGCCTCGGCCGTGCGATCGGTATTCGGGAAACTCTTGACTCCATTGCCGTCAACAGCATAAGCCGGAAGTGTCGCGTTCGGGCCAAGAATCGTGAGTGCCTTGTCAATACTCACTTCTTCATTAAAGATGTACTCACCGGCGGCCACGTGAATGATTTCGCCTTCGCGAGCACATTCAACCGCGAACGGAATCGTCGCAAACGGATTTGCTTCGCTACCGTCGCCGGTCTCGTCGCTACCTGTGGTCGCGACGTACCAGTCGAGGACACCGGCTGCAGGCGTGTATGTTGCAGTTGCTTCTGCCGTTTCACCCTCGTTGACTTCCACTTCTTGTTCAGAAGGTGCAATCCAACCATAGACAGGCTTGAACGTGACAGGATAGAAGCCGGCATCAACCTTTGCAATCTCACCGGACTTGTACCATGTCGTACCGCCGTCGATGCTCCATGCGCCGTTGTATGTGGCACCTTGCGGCAACAATGTCACTTTGATTTGTGACTTTGCAACGTAAGTACCTGTCGCAGTGAATGTACCATCTTTGTCGATGTGCATGAATCGAGGAGCAGGAGTCGCGAAGAACTCGATATCCTTGTAGGTGATTGTGTAGTCACCGGCAGGAACCGCGAGTTGCTCGGCGCTGTTCTTCCAACCGCTGTCGTAGGCGTCGCCACCGGCGATCTTCCACTGAGCACCAGCCGTGATAGCTTCCTGAGGAGCAAGCGTCACGGTCAGGTCACCGGTGTAGTAAGTCACGGTCGTCGTATCATTCGGGATGACCTTCGCCACGGCCTTCGCCGGGTTCAAGAGCATGCCGTTAAACGTGCAACCTGTGTCAACCTTGACAGTCTGGTCGAGCGGACTTATGAGTGTTCCGCTTGTGCCAACTTCGACGCAAACTGTCTCGTCACCGACCTCGCCCTGCGTAAACGTGCAATCTTTAATCATGACCTTGGTCTTTATAGGTGCAGGTGAACGTGTGGAGCCAAGCGCGTCTTCGGTGTAGACATACAGACCCTTGTCACCGCCGGTGACCGTCAGACCAACCAGTTCGGCTGATGTCGAATAGGCTATAGTCGAGCGTTTCGCCTGAGGGCTTTGGACGTTGGCAACAACGATACCAAGGCCGCCATCAGGAACGGTAACAGTTCCACCTTCGATTCTGGCTGCGACGTCTCTATATGAATACTCATAGGGAGGACCCCAAGGTGAATAGTACTTGGTTCTGTCACTAATCAGAATACCGATATCATTATTAGTGAAGGTGTTGTTGAGCATCTTCGGGTATCCGTTGAAGATTTTGTATGAGTACATATCAACGCCACATTCATTGTTTTCGACAACGTTATTCTCGAAGGTGACTCTGTCGCCATCCGCATATGACCAAACGGTGAGACCGCATGGAGTATGACTAATCGGGAACTGGCCTCTGCCTGTGATTGTGTTATTACTGATGATAAGTTCAGCAGCTTTCACACCACCACTGGGAAGCGAATGGTTGAAGCGAATACCAACGCCGCAATCCACAATCGTGTTGCCATTGACATACTGTTTGTAGTCAACGGCCGTGCCGGTCGGGCTGCCGTTCAAGTTTTCGAACGCCATTGCCAACCAGCAGTTTTCGAACTTATTGTCGATGGCATCGAACTCGCAGTTATTGGTAGAAATCGCGCCAATGTAAGCAATCTCGGAGAAGTAGTTATCCTTCACCAGAATGCCGTTAGCGGCGTCCGTAGCATTGCGTGTCGCGCAAAAGGCATACACACCGGCCGTGTTGAAGTTGGACAGACGGTTGTTCGTCAGAACGACATTCACATCCGCGTTGTCCAAACCTACGAAGTAAGGAACAAGACCGGCTGAAAGACCATCGTTCAAATCAGGATTAATCATCGGATCACTGTTCATGCCATTGAGGCTCAAACCGGAAACGGTGACATCACGAGAAAGGATGTCAATCATGTCGGCACCAGAGAAGTCTGGGAAGTTTGCGATGTCGGCCTTAATGACAGCTTCAGCACCACGATCTTCAGCATAACCCTTCTTGTCCGAGTTCGGACCAAGGAGAGACAATGGCTTGTCAATCTCGATTGTTTCACTGATAAGGTACTCGCCGGCAGCCACGTGAACGATATCACCTTCACGGGCGCAAGCAATACCGAACTTAACGGTCGCGAACGGATTTGCTTCGCTACCGTCGCCGGTCTCGTCACTACCCGTTGTTGCCACGTACCAGTCGAGAATACCGGCTGTCTTGACAAAGACACCGCTTGCTTCGGTAATAATACCGGAAACCAGTTCGACTGTCTCCGACGCAGGTGCTGTCCAACCACGAGGCGGCGCCTGGAAGCTTAACGTATAAGTTCCCGCGTCGGCCTTTACGGAAGCGCCACTGGCGTTCCAAGTTGTGCCGCCATCGATAGACCACTTCGCGCCGGCGGCGGCGGCTTCGGCCGGAGTCAGCGTTACGTTAATCTGTGCTCTTTCGACATATTCGGCGGTTGCGGTTGACTCGCCATCCTTGACGATTGTCACGGATTGCGTGGCGGGTGTCGCGTAGATGTCGATGTCCTTGAAGATCAACGTATAATCGCCGAACGGAGCCGCGAGTGTCGCGCCGCTGTTCTGCCAGCCACTGTCGTAGGCGTCGCCACCGGCGATCTTCCACTGAGCACCAAGAGCGACAGCTTCCGAGGGAGTCAGCGTCACGGTCAGGTTACCGGTGCAATAGCTGACGGTATCGTCCGCCGGGATGACCTTCTCCGCGGCCTTCGCCGGGTTCAAGAGCATGCCGTTGAACGTGCAACCTGTGTCAACCTTGACACTGGTTGCTGTGGTAGCGTCGACGCAGTAAGTACCATCACCAATCTCACCTTGCGTGAAGGAGCAATCTTTGATGGAGGCTCTTGCCTGACAACCAAGACCTGTTGGATCGGTAACTTGAACCGCAAGACCCTTTGCACCGCCAGTAAACGTGCAGTTCTCAAGATTGAGGTTCGCGTTAAACTTGCCCCAAGTCGTGAAGGATGTGTTAATTGTTGTTGACATGGCATCAACAAGAACACCTGTACCACCTGCCGGAATAGTGAAGCTATTTCCGGTGATGGTTTGATTCATGTTGGAACCCCAAGTCTTACCATCAGGGCCGCCGGAGTAATCAATGACGGTCGCGAAGCGAATACCAACTTCGTTATCAATGAAGTTGTTATTTCTCAAGTTAAGAGTCTGAGCACCCCACAAGGTCGCACCATACTTTTGGTTCTTGAATGTGTTATTCTCAATCGTAATAACATTAGTTTTGGGAATCAACGCATACATCAGGATACCACCTGGTGTTAACGTAGTCTCATTACCAAGTGCGGGGTTGTAACCATCGAACGTGTTGTTACGAAGGACAAACTCGCTTGTCCTAGACTGAGAAGGCCAGTTGTTGTAACGGAAGCCAATGAAGCAGTCAACAGTAAGGTTATTTTCGAAGTACTGCTTGTAATCGGCGGGAGTATCCTCGCACTGACCGATAGACTTTTCTAAAACAAGTCCAATACGGCAGAGTTCAGCCTTATTGTTACGGACATTCATATCCACATTTGCATCACTGACGAAGCCAAACCAAGCATTCGTCACGTAGTTACCAACAGCCTCAATACCATTAGCATGGTTCGCACCAGCATAGGATGGACTAAAGGAGTAAACACCGGCATCACCCATATTGCTGAATCTGTTATTCAAGATGTTGATATTGGCAGAGGGATGCTCGCCTGTCAAGTAGATCAAGAGACCATAAGCGATACCTGTATAGCCATCAAGGAAGTTGTCGTTCTGACCGTCGAGTTCGAAACCACTGAAGGTCACATCTTCAGAAGTAATTTCAACCATAACTCCTTCAAGCATGTCGGGCAGAGCCGGTTTCAACAACGCTTCAGCGCCGCGATCCTCGGCAAAGCCGGTCTTGTCCGCATTCGGACCAACAACCGTCAATGGCTTGTCGATGAACAACGTATCGGACAAGATATACTCACCAGCGGCCACGTGAATGGTTTCGCCTTCGCGAGCACATTCAACCGCGAACGCAATCGTCGCTAACGGATTTGCTTCGCTACCGTCGCCGGTCTCGTCACTACCCGTTGTCGACACGTACCAGTCGAGAAGTTCGCCGGTCGCTGTGTAGACGCCACTAACCTGTGCGGTTTCGCCACGAACGACCGTAGCGGACGCATCGGCGGGAGTTATCCAGCCACGTGGGAGATCCTTGAACATAATCAGATAGTCGCCTTCGTCAAGCTTGGCAATACCGCTGGTACGCCAAGTCTGGCCACCATCGAGACTCCATCTTGCGCCAGCCGCGGCGGCTTCTGTCGGAAGCAACGTCACCTCCAACTGACCTTTTTCAACATAGGTTCCTGTGGCGGTCTTCGAATCGCCGACATTCATATTAACCAAGCGCGACGAGGGAGTCGTGTAGAACGGAATGTCTTTGAAGCTCACTGTGTATCTGCCGAACGGCACCGAAAGTGCGACGCCGCTGTCAAGCCAGCCACTGTCGAAAGCATCGCCACCGGCGATCTTCCACTGAGCACCGGCCGCGATAGCTTCCGCGGGAACAATCGTCACGGTTTCGGTACCGGTCATATAACTGACTGTTGTCGCATCGTTCGGGATGACCTTCGCCGCGGCCTTCGCCGGGTTCAAGAGCATACCGTTAAACGTGCAACCTGTGTCAACCTTGACTTTTTGGTCAACAGCAGAAACAACTGTTCCACTCGTCATCACTTCGACGCAGACAGTACCATCACCGGTCGTACCTTGTGTGAAGGTGCAATTCTTGATTGTCACATCATTCGTGAGCGTCCAGCTTTGCGCAACACCACCATCTTCAGCATAGACAAGCAGTCCCTTGTCACCGCCGTTGACGGTAATGCCATCGAAGACACAATTGACACCGAGAGCATAGCCACTCGCTACGAGTTGGGAAATGGTCGAAACAACAATACCCTTGCCACCATCGGGGACGGTAATCGTGCCGCCCTCAATGCTGAACTTAAAGTTCATATAAGTAAAGCCACCATAAATGTAACGAGTACTGGCAAGAATACCAATGTCGTTGTTCTCTAATGTGTTATTGCGAATCGTCGGCCACTTGGGACCTTCGTGGACATAATCGCTACCAGGATTATTGAATGGAGCTAGTCCAACTTCTTTGTTACGAATTATGTTATCCTCAATGATAACAACATCGCCGGGACGGAATGCCCAAGTCGTGATACCAGCGTGTGTATAACCCCTTGTCACACCATTGGTAATGTTACTCTTGCCAAATATCGTATTCTCAGCGATATAAAGTGGATACTTGCGGTGAGTAAATGAGGAATGGTTGTAACGAACACCGGCATCACAATTCTTGATGGTGTTACCTTTGATATACTGAGCGTAGTCAATAGGCATACCGGTCGGAGCTTCTGCAACACTTTCAACTGCGACACCAAAGATGCAATTCTCGATGAAGTTATCGTATGCGTTTAAATCGCAGTTGTTAGTTGAAACTAAACCTATATATGCTATATTAGCAATATAGTTATCCTTCACCAAGATGCCGGTAGCAGCATGCGCAGCTGATGGTGCTGGAGTGCAGGTATAGACACCACCCGTGTTGAAGTTGATGACACGATTGTTCGTCAGAACGACATTCACATCCGCGTTGTCCAAACCTACGAAGTAAGGAACAAGACCGGCACAAAGACCATCGTTCAAATTAGGATTAATCAGCGGGTCACTATTCATACCATCAAGAGTCAAACCGGAAATGGTGACATCACGAGAAACGATGTCAATCATGTCGGCATTAACGAAGTCTTGGAAGTTTGCGATGTCGGCCTTAATGACAGCTTCAGCACCACGATCTTCAGCATAACCCTTCTTGTCCGCGTTCGGGCCAAGGAGAGCCAATGGCTTGTCAATCTCGATTGTTTCACTGACAAGGTACTCGCCGGCGGCCACATAAACAATATCACCTGCACGGGCGCAGTCAATCGCGAACGCAATTGTCGCGAACGGATTTGTTTCGCTACCGTCGCCGGTCTCGTCACTACCTGTGGTCGCGACGTACCAGCTCAACGTGCTGGGGTCTTCCGTATAGGTTGCAGACTCTTCGATTGTCGCATCAGTTGTAATAGTCACAGGAATAGCAGTAGGTGTCACCCAACCGTGAACAGATTTAAATGTCACAGTATAGGAGCCAGTATTTATGTTAATCGAACTTCCACCGGCATTCCATGTGGTTCCGCCATCAACGCTCCATGCGGATTTTGTCGGGCCTGTGATATTCACTTTCAACGTGCCCATATCGCGAGCGAATGTAGCCGCGATGGTGTGGTCGGCGGTCACGTTCTCAAATGTATAGCTTGTGGCAGCCGTCACTGTTGTGCCGTCAACCACTAGGCTTTCGATATGATAATTCGTCGCGGGCGTGATTGTGAAGGCAAGGTCATCGCCATAGTTCACAGTCTGTTCGCCATTCGGAGAAATAGTACCGTTTTCACCGGCGGTTGCTGTCACCGTAAATGTCTTAATCGCGAAGGTAGCTGCAACTGTGTGAGTTGCGGCGACGTTTGTGAAAGTATATGTTGCCGTAGGTTCAACCTCAACGCCGTCAACCGTCAGGCTGGCGATATTGTAGCTCTCAAGCGGCGTAATCGTAACCGTGTAGTCTTCGCCCTCGGGAGCGTTCGTGGTCGGCGTGATGCTGCCGCCCTCTCCGCAACTGGTCGTGATGGCGTAGCCGCGCTTGACACTCATATCAGTCGCCACAATCATATCGGGCATTGCGAGACCGACACTCTGACCAAAGTCAATTGTAAAGCTTTGATTTGGATACCAAGGATGGTTGCTTGCAAACTCAACATCTTGCGCAATCAAATCACTAAAGGTTAAGGGTGTATCATCGTCAATATTAAACAACCTCTCGCTTTGACCAGCCATTTTCTTTGCGCCAATCGCGGAATAGTCATTAGTCGTGTTCTTGACATACTTACTCTGAGCTTCGTCCCAAATGAAGCTCGAGCCCCAGTTATAAACCTGTGTGTCGGCAAGAAGCTCCGCATAATTGAGCGACAGGCCTTCACGATTCAGGAAATCCTGAGGCGAAATGGGAATAACGAGTTTCTTGTCTTTATCGGTAACGAACATTCGCATCGTAGGCCAAACATCATGATGCTCAGCAAACAAGTTTTTGTCAACGTTAAACGAGAACTTACCGAAGTCACTTATCTTCAGCCCGGCAAGACCCTTATTATATGCGGTCACCTTTGCGCCGTTGTAGTCAATCAAGACACTCAACCCATTGGCAGCCGTCGGACGAATCGAAGGAAGATGATTCGCGACATTAGTTTCGTTTTGAGCGAACCACTCACCGGCGGCAATCGACTCAGTGTAGTTATACTTCGTCACCGCGACATTCGCAATCTCAACTTCTTTCGGCGTAACACCACTTGCGCCTTGTCCACCGACGAGCACACAGTAAACACCGTAACCGGCTCTGCTAGCACCAGTGCCAACCGTCCCGGGATATCCACCCACAGGAGGAACATCAATCGTCAAATGAGAAATGTCAGCCATAACAAGCTTGCTTGTCCCGGCGGCATCACGTGTCATGTAGTAACCCGCGTCCGGAGCAACATTTACCCCGCGCATTTCCGGAGTCATCCAACCAAGATTCGCGACGCTGCGTTCCCCAGCCTCGTAAGCAATAAACGGACTGTTGAGGAATTCATAACGATCTGTCTCTGTTTCATCAGAACCAACCAGATACTTCGAGGCGCAAAGCAACGCGTAATGACCGGAGCCATCAGTTACCCAAATGTTGTAGTAAACCTGATAAGTGCCAACCGTGCCCGGGCGTTCCCAATTAATGCCGGCAAACTCGCCGAGAGTCATCCCGTTATAGTCACGCGTACCATAACCAATCTTCTTCGTACCGTTATCGATAAAGGTCGCCTTTACACCATTCGCGGTCTTCGTAAATTGACCATCACCACGAATCGAATGCGCACCCCAATAACCCACAACAGGAGTTAAGGTCACGTTCTGAACTGACGTATCCGTAAGCTCCACAGCCTGATTTGCCGCAGTCCAGCCGCTATCGGCAGCGTTGAACTTGACGGTGTATGTGCCGGGATCCAACGTAGCCGTGTCGCCACTTGCATACCACGTTGTTCCATCGTCGACTGTCCACTTGGCGCCGTTCACAGGCGCGTAGGCAGGCTCAAGATTCACCGTCAACGAAGCCGCGTTCGCTGAACCACAACAACAAGTGACCAATAATGCCACCGCTACAACTAAAGATTTGATATGTTTAAACATGGGACTTTTCTCCTTTTGACCCTGTAATTTTACTGATTTCGTAATTAAATTTGAATGAATAGAAGCGTCGCAAAGCCGCAGTACATCAGGCTCTGCGCACCGTCGCTTTATCGAAGGCAAGTTTTCTGTATTCGGATTTAGAAAAAGCAAATTAAAACCTTCATCAAGTATCATAATGCACATATAGCAGATTTGCCACAATTTTGTCAAGTCTTTTTTTTAGAAAATCATTTTTTTTTGAGGGTCGCTTTTTTCAGGTTATGACGCTCAATAGGTGAAATTTCGACGCCTGAAAGATTGAAAATATTCTTGTTTATACTATGATTTACAAAGCATTAATATTTATATATTATATGTCATATGCATCTTTTTACCCCGTTTCGACATTTTTACAAGGGGCGAAATGCCATCAGAAAACCAAAATTTAGCCTCGGTTTTGAGAAACTCGCAGACGTCTTTTTCGGCTATTTTTCTTCGCAAGCAAGTCGTCTTAACAGCAACGGAATGACATCCGCGTACCAAATAACGGTTCCTTTGGCACCACTTTTGCCAACAATATTCATCTGATTGATGAGTTCATCCGCGCTAAGTTTTTCGGCATTAAGGGCAAAACACACCCGACCAAATTTGTCTCCTACCAGTTTCTGCGTCTCTGCCATTGTGCCTACGAAATCCATATAAGCGCCGACCACCAGATAGTCAATCAAATCTCTTTGCAGCCACAAATCCCAACTCTGGGCGACGGTATCCATTTCTGATGGCCATGTCGCGTAGGACGACATCGGCATCTCCGGTTTTTCGGCGCGCAACGCCTCACGCAAAATCTTGACTCCGGCCGCGTTCTTCTCTCGTTTCCACGCAAGAAACTCAGCCGCGTTTGTTGCGCTCGTGAGTGGTTTCCCGGTTTCTGTCTCGAACGTTTGTCGGCAGTAATCACAGTAGCATCGTGTCTGATTCGCGTACTTCAGGCGGTCGAACTGGACTTCATCGACGGGGTATTTTCGGACAACTTCGAGCATGATTTCGGAAAGGAGTTTGTAGCTTGCGGGATTGGATGGACAAAGCGTGTAGAAGACGCCGAAGTTTCGCACGTTGTTGTCGGGGTTGCCCTTTGCGTCGAGGGAAATCAGGTCCTTATGCTTGTTCATGAATTCCTGTCTTGCCTGTCCCTCGGCGCCGCCCTTCGCGTCGTGTCCGACGAAGAGTCCGTACTCGAACCACGCCACGCATTTCATTCCACGGTCGTGAATCGCCTTGACGGCATCGCCGTAGGCATCGGCGCGACCGGTTGCCGCAATGGCAGGGTCAAACGGCGCGAGGGCGCTATCGGGGTAGGACACAAGTCCGCGATACCACGCGTCGAGCATGACGGTGTTGATACATGACTGCTTGAGCATATTGAGTTTTCGGGCGAAAGCCTCGGGTGATTCCTGCAAGCTTTTCCCCACAATCCATGTACCTCGGAGTTCGTCCGGGCGTGGTAAGTCGACCTTGGTCAAGGTTGCGCTGTTGGCTCTGTTGGTTCCGGCAGGCGCGGCATTGACGGTGTTGCCCAACATCGCTTGGACTTCGGGCGTGATGAGTTCAGCTTGGAAGAACTGATAACCCTTAAGCTGGTATCGCCGAACATTCATAATCTGTCGGGCGTATTCGGCCGGTGTGACCGTATAGGCATCGTCGTGTTTGCCGACGCCATAGAGCAGATGTTCGCGCAAGAGCGAGCTTTGTTTCGCGAGCTTCGCGATGCCCTGCGCGTTTTCCTTGAAGTAACTCATTGGGCAAACCCAGTCGACAAGCCCCATGCCAATCCACTTTTCGAGCGGCAGTGAAATGGTGGTTTCCTCCCTGTCATTAAAGAACACCGCAATATCCACTCTTGGCGCGGAAGTCTTGGGGTCATCGGGCATGACACGCGCATCGAGTGCGGCGCGCAATTCGGTGAGGAGCTCCTCCGAACCCGCATACAGTTCCTCATTTTGGCGCTGTGGGTTCATGGGGATTTCTGCCAGATGTTCCTTGCAGTAATCGCAACGGCAAAATCCCTGCGACTCGGTCAGATTCTCCACATAGTTGTAGAGGTAATCCATTGCGAGACATGTGGCGTTCGATGAGTTGACCATTTCGATATAGGATTTCACAAGCATCTCGCGCACTTCGGGACGGCGCAGGCACAGCCATTCGCTTTTCTTACCTAGCTCCGTGCTGCCCGCCGCAGTGCGCATCAGCCATTCCGGCTTAGCGAACTCGGCAGGGAGTTTGCCCTTGCTGAGGAATCCGTTTTGCACCCAAAGCCACAGATTCATTCCGTAGTCGTTGCCCAAGTTTGCGTAGGAAGAAATGGGCATGACGATTTGGTCGGAGGGCTGGCTGTTCCACAATCCCTGATTTGTTTGGGGGTTGATGCTGCCTCCCCACCGGAAGGCTTCGAGGATGATTGTGTTGAACCCGGCCTTGAGCAGTCGCTGAATTCGGGTTTTCACAGCGGACTCGGACTTCTCGGACGACCGCACGAGGACGGCGCGGATTTCGTTTTCGGGCAGTGCGTCCTTGCCAAGCAGCAGCAATTCACCGGCGATGACTTCTTCCTCGACGCGCGCTCGCAATTCCTGAATCTGTTTGAGCGTCGGATTCTTCTGTTGTGCCGTGTCGATTTCATCGTTGATTGCGTCCAGTCGTTCGAGCGTCTTACGCATAAACTCCTGCGCCGCCGTCGTGGTTTCTTTGGTGGTCGTTGTTTCATTTTTGAGACGTTGTCGCAAATCATTCAGTGGCACTTTTAGCTCGGAGAAACGATACGCCAAATCCGGTTTGTGAACAAACCATTTTTTGTTTGGCATAAGTTGCAATTCATCATTGCGGCTGATGCGATCCGGTTTGACGTCGAGTTGCCGCACACCACGCGCGATGACAAGGAATCCGTCCGCCGGAATTTTGGTTGGCGCAAAGCCGAGTTCGGTGACTCGACCATTGGAGACACTTATGCAAAAGACAGAATCGGGATACCGGAGCAATGTCTCGGAGACGGTTGTCACGGGTGCGCCGGACGGCGTCCACAGTACTAATGACCCGGGATGCGGAAACTCGTCAATCGCATCGATAAAGATTGCGCCTGCCGGAATTTTCTTCGCCTCGGCGATTTCGCTCGCGGAAGGAGTCACGTCGCGCAACAACCAGAACTCATATAACACCACCCCAAGCAAAATGCCCATAGCAATGTACAGCGTGCGCTTGAGCAGAGTCAATAACAAACCGCGAAAATCTTTCATACGAGCACATTCCTTTTACTGTTCACATTTTCAACAACATCCACCCGCTAATTGCGGCGCAAATGTTCGCTCTGACGCCAGACCAAATCCCCCTTACTGAAGACGCCATTCGTCGGGTCATAGGGTGTTCCGGCCTGATCCCACTTTTGGTCGGGACCACTCGATGCCATCATCCAGAAACCAAACCACCCACGCTTCTGAGCTTGCACGGGGGTATCCTCCTGCCACTCAAAATACTTGTAAGAAGCGCCAATCGGAGTGCGGGGTTCGGGGTAAGGGTCGATGGGCAAAGAGGATATGTACGCAATCGGCGTCGTCAGATCATGGGGCAGATAATATTTGTCGGTGAAGACATGCCACGAACCTTTTGGGTAACGCCCCATATCAAGGCGATACATTTCGAGACAACCGGCCAAGGTACGATGCTCGGCTTTAACACGGGCACAAACCGCGCGTGAGCGTGCCTCGCTGAAATTCGCGAGGGCCATCGCGGACAAAAGACCAAGAATCGCAACAACACACAAAAGCTCGATAAGCGTGAATCCATCAGCACGACAAGGCTTCTGTTTCGTTCGAAAAGGATACATCATCATACAGACCTCCTTTTGACTTTGTCTATGTTATAGAATAGCAAAAGTTTTATGTCTAATTCCATAAAATTGCTTGAAAAAAAAGTAAAGCACAACGCCGAAAACCGTAAGCGAGAAGGCTTAGTCCGCACAAAAAAAGAAACCCTTGATTTCTCAAGGGTTAAAACATGGTGGAGTGAAGGGGGTTCGAACCCCTGACCTCAGGCTTGCAAAGCCCGCGCTCTCCCAGCTGAGCTACCACCCCATGCGGGAATGATATACGCCTAAGTTTGTTGTGAATTCATGACATGAGACGATTTTTCGATTGCCAAAAGCCTAATCTTTGATTTCTTCTTCCGGCGTTTTTGTTTGCATATACTTGATGGCCGCATAGCGATGCGAGCAAGTCGTTGTCAAGTCGCCAAGACCCTCAATTTTCTGCAGCTTTTCCAAATCTTTTTTCGCGAGCGCATTGTTGGGCAAAAAGTTGCTGTGCTTCGTGCTCGGATACCATCCCTCATCGATGGCGAGCCGTTGCGCTCCTTGGAACGCGGTGTCGTCCCATGGTAAATCGATATACCAGAATATCGGTTGTCCCTGTCGAATAAGCGTATGCTGCAATTCGCGAAGCAGTTTTTTGTCGGCGCGAATTTCCTCGGGCGTTTTGTTAATCTTGACCGCCATCGCGGCGACCGTTCCGGCGGCTTCGCCGATTTCCCATTCAACCGGATGCAGCCGTGTACTGCCGTTGGAGAGATGCGTCACACCAATGTTTTTCTGACCCGCGAGGACATTGCTTCCGCCTTGAGGAATGAGCGCTCCGAGCGGAATCTGGAACGGTTTGGTGGCTTTACTTCCGGGATGCTTGGGCTTGAGTGGACGCTTGGCATCGCCGACGCACGAGTGAATATCGATGGAGAAATAAAGTCCGGTGGCAACAGCGTCATCATAGAGTTTCGCGCGCACGGTCGGCTGCGAGGTAATGTCGTTTTGCTTGATTGTGGTGAGCGCTTTGATGCGGCGTGATTCGCGAATGTAGGGTTCCATCGCCAGCCCATCGCTTGTCCCCAACAAATCAGTGCGCAGTTTCAACTCGGGATAACCTTTACCGCCGCCATCCTCGGGATCGCGTGGACATTCGGTCTGGAGCCAGTAGAGGAAACCAAGAGACATCTGTTTTCCCTCGTTGCGAATCTCTTCGCGTTCGGCAGGCGTGGCGCTGATAAGGTCACGTTCGGCATAATCATTGCTGCCCCAGTTGATGATGGCCAAATCGTTTTTGATGAGCGGGTCATCAAACTGCGCAGCAGCGAGACAACGGCGATACTGCCAAAAGCCATTCATTTTTTCCGGTGTCGTGTGCCTGAAAGGATAGCCATTGAGTGAATAGTGCTTTTTGAAGTGATCATAGAGCGGTGGCTTGGCAATTGTGTTGTTGGTGTTCGGGCAATATTCCACGATATAGCAGAAGGTGAAGCACTGATTTCCCTTGGGGTCGGGGTCGCCGGGATAGGCGGCCGGTTCGCCGGTTTGCGCATGCGACTCGATTCCTACCGAAAAAGGAACACCGGCGAGTTCGAGGAAGTCACCCAACAGCGTCGCCTCGACGATATACTTTGGCGCGTAGACCGTTGTGACTGTCGTTCCGGACTCGTCCACAGTCTCGGCAGTGACCGTCGCCACGCGTTTGCCATCGTCAGTCTTCGTCACGGTAGTCGCGCGCGTGTTCGGGACAATCTTCAGCCGCCCCGTATCGACGACGGGTTTCAGCAATTGAACCAGAGCGATGCGTGCGGACTCGGGCGTATGGGTGAGGCGGCTGACCCACGAATTACCGGGGTCAAAAACTTTATGATAACTGTAAGAGGATTTCGAGCGTTTGTAAGCGCTCAGAAACTGATTGCGGACGAGGGTACGGAAGAAGGAAAAGCTCCGCGACGCGGTGTTTTCAATGTATCCGTGTTCGTCGGACGCAGGCAGACCTTGCGAAGTGAACTGCCCGCCAATCCACGGAGTCTCTTCGATGAGCACCGTCTG
Organism: Candidatus Sumerlaeota bacterium; assembly: GCA_012513815.1. Classification (GTDB taxonomy): domain Bacteria; phylum Sumerlaeota; class Sumerlaeia; order Sumerlaeales; family Sumerlaeaceae; genus JAAZBM01. The sequence continues at coordinate 62,451 of JAAZBM010000007.1, forward strand.
CGCGCCGTTCTGCGCTGCTGCCATGGCTGCCGTCACGCCGCCGGTGCCGCCACCGACAACAAGGACATCAACGGGAACAACCGTTGCGGATAAACACGCGGCGCTCGATATCAACGATAGTATTCCGGTATTAATGAGTTTTTTTTTCATATCATTTCTCCTGTTTAGATTTAAAATCCATACTCTACCCATTCGCCGACTTTTGCCTTGGGAACGGGTTCAAACTTAACGGCATCCATGCTCATTCGACCTTTGACATTGGACGAATTTGGATTGGTATTGGTCAGACGAACGCAAGTGTAGCTACCACGCGGCAAAGAGACCGGCCCTGCAAGCTTGTACCATTTGTTGACAACCGCCGCATTTGTATAGGACAAATCGACAGTGCCGCTCGTCAGTGAAGTTTTGTCGGTAACAACATCCCAGACGACGCCCGGGGAAACATTGTTGCTACCACTCGAAAGTGTGACGTAAATATTGTAATTGCCGGCCGCGGTCAGACGAGGACGGAAGACGCCGCTTGCGCCCTGTCCCCCCGTGCCGATGTAGCGAGCGCCGCTACCGATCAAGCCGGGCGCCGTGCTCTTGGCGACGGTGCGACCAAAGTACTGAGAACTGGTGGTCAATTCTTCGGAGTAGTTCGTGTTCAAAACGCCCGCGGAATCATAAGTCTCAATGATGATTTCTTCGGGGTCTTCCGTCGGTTCGGGAACAACGTTGGTGAACTGCGCGTCAATGTTTGTGACTTTTCCGACACGCACAATCACGCCCTTTTCCACGACGGAAGCTTTGCCCCATTTGGAAAAGGTCAGCGTGTGAGTTGTCCCGGCGGGCACATTCAGAATCGCGTAAAAACCATCGGCGCCCGTCAGGTGATTGTATGGCGCAGTACCGCTCGCATTTTTCAGTGTATCATCAGCGAGAACAACACACGCATCCGTCAGAGGATTTCCCTCGGCGTCACGCACAGTGCCGGTGAGGATGCCGCAAGTCGGCGAGGTCTTCCAAGGCATCGAGGGAACCGGCGCCGGAGCGGCGAACTGTTGTTTGATGGCATCGAGATAAGTGCCAATGCTGCTGTATGAATAAACGCTCCATCCCGAGGCACCTTGCGAGCGCATGTTGCGATACTCCCATAACAGCTCTTCGATGGGGACAGTGGCGGAATCGGTCGCGCTGCCCGCAACAATCGGGCGATGAGCATCCGTGCGTTCCAACCAGTCAGCCAAGAGATTTTGGAAATTGACACCGGTATAGTATATCTGCGGCACAACAAAATCGAGGCAACCTTCCTTGACCCAGCGGTAGCCATCCTGATAACAGTAGCGATACGCATTGCCATAACCCTGATGATGCGATGTTTCATCCGTTAGTAGCGCACCCAGAGGCGTGGCGCTCATCTTGCACTTAGGCCGCGTCATGGCAATCTGGCCATAGATGCGGCGCAAGTCGTCAGTTATCTGGCGGCGCATAAAGTCGCCCCAGCCCACGCCATCGGGGTTTCCTTCGCCATAAAAACGCCGGACTGTAACCGGGTCATGGGAGTAGGTGTCGTTGTACGAAGTCGGTGTGCGCACGCGATCCAGATGCACACCATCAACGGTGTAGTTATTGACGACATACAGAATCTGTCGGCGTGTCCAGAGGCTAGCCTCGGGATGACCGGGACTCATCCAGAGATATCCGCTCGACGGTTGTTTGACCGGGTTGCCGTCCCTGTCATGAATCAGCCAGCAGTCGTCACCTTTCGCGTTGGGCCCGTGAAGGTTATACAGATGCTGTGGTGTGGTCTCGGCGGGCGGCGTGATGCGGCTCATCACGTGCGTGTTGATGTAAGCGTGGAACTCCAGACCATTCTTGTGAGCGGCTTCGAGCGCATACTGCAACGGATTCCACCCGGGATTTTTCCATTGATAAGTGGTCGCCCATGGTTCATCCGGCGAAGGATAATGAACATCGCACTGGCCGCGTACCTGAAACAGCACAGCGTTAAAGTTATTCGCGGCAAGCGACGACATGCAGTTGTCGATGTAAGTTTTTGCCTTTGTCTGGTCGGCGTTCGGCCACTCTAGGCGAGTCACCCATGCCATTCGGTATTCTTCGTTTGTGTTCTGCGCATACAATTCGCGCGGGCTTGCGAAGTCGGCACAAATCATGCACAGTAATAGCAGGTAGCGAATGAACCCGTGGCTTGGCATTCTTTAGAACATCTCCCAATACTCGACGGACGCGGGATAGTCGGGTTCGAATTTGGCGGAATCCATCACAAAGCGGCCACGTGTGCCTGCAGAACTCTGGTTGTTGTTTGTGACCTTGAGTGTGGTGTGGCGGCCTTTGGGAAGCTGAATAGATGTCAGTTTGTACCACTTGTTGACGATGTTGGCGTTAGTGTATGAGAGGTCGATTGTGCCGGAGGCTTTGACGACGCTGTCGACGAGAATCTGCCAAGTAGCGCCGGGCGAAACGTTGTTCGTGCCGTTTGAGAGGGTGAGGTAAACGTTGTAGTTTGCGTCGCCTGTCAGGTTGGGCGTGAAGGAGCCGGAGGCACCAACGCCGTAGTCTCCAATATAACGTCCGCCAGTGCCCACGAGACCGGCAGCGGTGCTCTTCGCGGTTGTGTTGGCGAAGGAATAGCCTGCTGTTGAATTTGTTTCTGCGTATCCGCCGGCCAATTCTCCGGACGCGACGCGGCATTCGACAATGATTTGTGTCGCGGGGTCGGGGTCGGGAACGGCGCTACTGAATTGGCAATCAACTTGAGTCACTTTGCCTGCGGTAACAGCCACGGCCGTCTTGGTTACGGACACTTTGCCGTTCTTGCTAAAGGTCAGTTTGTGTGCCGCGCTCACGGGAACATTGAGAATCGCGTAGAAGCCATCTGCGCCCGTCAGATGATTATAGGGAGCAGTTCCGGAAGCATTCAACAGCGGGTCATTTTCAAGCACGATACGCGCATCCGTCAGCGGATTGCCGTCCGCGTCAGTCACATATCCCGTGATGATTCCTTTGGTGGGTGTGGCCTTCCATGGCATGACAGGAACGCTCGCCTTGCTTGCGAAACGATTTATTCTGAGCGCATTCCAGTAATCTCCCATGCTGCTATACGAGAAGATACACCATCCGGCCGCGCCCTGTGTACGGGTTTCCTGCTGCTCGGCCAGTGTCTGTTCGACAGTGCGATTTCCTCCGTTGGTTGTGCTTCCTCCGACGACAAAGCGCTCGCCACCACTGTGCGAGAGCCAATCAGCCAACAGTTTCTCGTAGGGATGCGAGCTGCCAACCGTCCAGTAAATCTGCGGAACCATGAAGTCGACAACGCCTTCTTGCAGCCAACGGAAACCGTCTTGGAACCAGTTCCATTTCGCCTGATTCCCTGTCCCCTGATATTGTGTGGTGCTGTCGACAAGAATGATGCCTCCGGGCGCGGCGCTGACCTTACACTTGGGGCGTACCATGGCGATTTGGCCATAGATACGGCGGAGGTCATCCGTGATTTGCCGACGCATGAAGTCGCCCCAACTAACGCCGTCGGGGTTTCCCTCGCCGTTGAATCGCGCGACACTGACAGGGTCATGCGAGTAGGTCTTCGACGGGCAACGAATGCGATCAAAATGCACACCGTCAACCGCATAGTTTTTGACAAGATACATAACTTGTTGACGTGTCCAAAGGGAGGCCTGCGGGTGTCCGGGGCTAATCCACAGATATTCGTCTGAGTCGTAGACGGGATTGCCATTTTCGTCGTGAATGAGCCAGCAGTCTTCGCCGGCGGCCGTCGGGCCGTGGAGGTTGCAGATGTGTTCGGGCGTGGTGGAACGCGTGAGGACTGAGCCGCTGATGACGTGAGTGTTAATGTACGCATGGAACTCAAGCCCTTTGTTGTGGGCTGCCGTCAGGGCATATTGGAGCGGGTCCCAACCGGGGTTTGTGTAGTTATAGTTCGAGGACCATGGCTCGTAAGGCGATGGATAGTGAACATCGCACTGCCCGCGTACCTGAAATAGCACGGCGTTGAAGTTGTTGGCAGCCAACGTATTCATCACGTTGTCGATGTTGTTTTTTCCCTTTGTCGCGTTGGCGTTCGGCCACTCAAACCGGCTCACCCACATCATCCGATATTCTTGCGCGCAAATAACTGTGGACAACAAACTCAGACTGATAAACGCGACGAGCACGAGCAAAACTCTCGCAAACGGATTTCTTTTCACTACTGTCAACCTCTTTTATGCTAATAATGACAATAATAAACCGCCGAAATTATTCGGAAAGTATAGCGAAGTTTGTCGCTTTATTTATCGACGCACTCTCGGCGCTAATTCATCAGCCCACGCAACTTGGACGACAGCGACGACACGACTCCTGTTCGGGCCTTGACTGTCCCGGCCGGATTGCCAATAAAAAGCTGCGCCCAGTAGTTTTTGCCCGACGCGTCGCGGGCCAACCCCATCTCCTCAAAGTTGGGGTTGAGGATGTTGTGCCGATGTCCGCGCGACTTCATCCAAGCGGAGAAAACCTCCGACACTGACTCCTGCCCCATGGCGATATTCTCGGCACCTGTCGTATAGCGCACACCTGCTTTGTCCATCAAATTGAAGGGTGTTCCTAATTTGCGCGAATAGTGGCTGAAGTAGCCTCGTGCCGCCATATCGTTCGCCTTGGTTTTGCATAGCCGTGTCAGCGTCGCGTTGAGCTTGAGCGGACGCAAACCGGCCTCGGAGCGAGCTTTGTTGACAAGCGTCAGAACACTCGCGGCATCCTTGTCTGCCTCCGAGGTTTCCGAGGCCGCCATGACCTGTACCACTGCCAGCAAGCAAATAACAATCAACACAAAACGAAACATCCGCGACTCTTCTCTCATCCTAACTCGGCAGTGTGTAGGCATCGGCAACAGCGTTTCTCTCTGCCAAGGCGAAAAGGGTGCTGCCGCTACCGCACAGCATGGGTCGACGACCACCGCGAACCGTCAGCGCATGGCAGGCGTTCACATACCATGGAACATCCTTGACCACAGCCTCAAAATCATTGTACATAGAGGCGGTCAGTTCATCGATTGTTGACGCTGGATTCTGCAAACATGTCTCAAATTCTCGCACCCGAATCGGCGACGACGAACGCATCTCCCCCAGTAAATCCAACGCCTTGTAGGCCAACGCTGTCGAAACACGCTCGGATGGGAATTCCAACAGTAGCGGACGCGAAGGCACACCCTCGATAGGCGTCAGAATCTCGCCGCGACCGGTTGCCATCGCGCAATGACCGAGCAAAAAGAACGGGCAATCGCTGCCAAGACGAGCCGCGTAAGTGACGAGTTCGCCACGGCTCAGGCGCAAATCGAACAAATCGTTGACCGCGCGTAGGGTCTCGGCGGCGTTGCTGCTACCGCCTCCCATGCCACCCTCGAGTGGTATGCGCTTGTCGACATGAACATGAATGGGGCGCACACGCTCGTCGCCACATTCGCGCCGAAGCAAATCCCATGCCTGCCAAATCAAGTTCTCGTGCATAGGGACATTGGGCATTCCATCAACGATTGTGGTCTCGCCGCCGGTCACTTCAAATTCGAGCGTGTCGCTCAGGTCGATCATCTGAAAGACAGTCACTATGTCATGAAAGCCATCGTCTCGCGGCGGTGTTTTCACCTCAAGATACCAGTTAATTTTGGCATATGATTGCAGCGTCAGTTTCATAATAATATATTACCATCAGCCGGACGGTTTTCGTTTGTGGAGTTTTTCATAGATATAAAATCGCACGAACGAATATCTATCTTTGATATGATACAAGGGCATTTGTGATTAGAACCGTAGCCGCCCAACTTCTTGAACAAATTCATTTTAAGAAAATAATAACCACTTTTATGGACACAAAATCTACCGGGTCACAACCATCTGGAACAAGTCTGCGAAAACAAGCTTTTGGAGTTTTGGCACTTGGCGCTCTTGGTGTTGTTTTCGGCGACATCGGCACTAGTCCACTCTACGCTTTCAAAGATTGTTTCAGTGGACATTACAGTCTTCCTATGACCCGTGAAAACATTATTGGCATTCTCTCACTCATCACGTGGTCACTCTTCATGGTCATTACCTTCAAGTACATCTGCTTTGTACTGAGAGCGGACAACAACGGACAGGGCGGAACGTTCGCCATGCTCGCGCTGTTGCGCAAGACCATCAAGGACCCCAAGAAGGCCGGAATCATCGGAACGCTGGCAATTATGGGCGCGGCACCACTCTACGCCGAGAGCATCATCACGCCCGCCATCTCCGTTCTATCGGCCATGGAAGGTATCAGCGTTTACACCGACAAACTCAACCACTTTATCATTCCCAGTACACTGGTGATTCTTTTCCTATTATTCATGATGCAATCGCGCGGGACAGCCAAACTTGGCAAGGCATTCGGGCCGGTCATGCTGACATGGTTCATCGTTATCGCCACACTCGGCATGATTCAAGTCTTCAAGAATCCTCACGTGCTCATTGCTCTTAACCCCGTCCACGCCGCCACATTTTTCGCGCACAACGGCATCCTCGGATTTTGCATTCTTGGGTCCGTTGTTCTAGTCATCACGGGTGGCGAGGCGCTCTATGCGGACATGGGGCACTTCGGGGCAAAACCGATTCGCTGCGTGTGGTTGTGCTTGGTTTTCCCGGCGTTGCTGATGAACTACTATGGTCAGGGCGCACTGATACTCACCTCTCCCGAGGCCATCGCCAACCCCTTCTTCCGGCTTGTCCCGGCACATCTGACACTACCCATGGTGGTCCTTGCGACCATGTCGACCGTCATCGCCAGTCAGGCAATGATTTCCGGCATTTTCTCCATCACGCAACAGGCAATTCAGCTGGGCTATCTGCCAAGAATGCACATCATCCACACGAGCGCCAGTGCCAGTGGACAAATCTATGTGCCGTTCATCAACAAGCTCCTCATGTGCGGGTGTCTGGTGTTGGTGGTCATGTTTGAGACGTCGTCAAATCTGGCCGCCGCCTACGGTATTGCCGTCACCGCGGCCATGTGCATGACAAGCCTTCTGTTCTATCGCGTCGCGACACAGCTTTGGGGCTGGCCCCGACACATCGCACTGCCACTCGTATGCGTCTTCCTTTGCTTCGATCTGCCGTTCTTCCTGTCGAACTTGCTCAAAGTTTCGCACGGCGGCTGGGTCACTATCCTCGGTGGTCTGATTGTCGGATACATCATGGTCGTTTGGCGTAATGGCCGTGCCAAGTTGTCGACCGCCGTCAAAAAGTTGACGCCGACTGTGGACGATTTTATCCACGACATCGAGGAAAGAAAAGTTGTCCGCGTACCCGGCACCGTCGTCGTGATGGGTGGGCACAACGACACCGTCCCCATGGCGCTCTCGGCTTATGTCAAACGCAGCGGGTCGCTCCATGAGCAGGTCATCCTTATCACGATGGACACTCGAACCGAACCGACCGTCGATGAGGAAGAGTGCGTCAGTGTGCGCAAACTCGACAGCGGTTTTGTCCGCATAACGGGATCATTTGGATTTATGCAAACGCCTGACGTTCGCGTCGTCAGTAAACAGGCAAAAGTGCAGTACAAGGTCAATGTCGACTATGACCATAGCACCTTCTTCCTTGGTCGCGAGTCACTGGTCATGAGCGAACAACCCAAGATGCTGCGCATGAGCCGGGCAGTCTTCGCGTTCATGTCGCGCAATTCGTGGAACGCGGCGGACTTCTTCCATCTGCCCCCCACGCACACAATCGAAATCGGCGTGCGCCTCGAGTTGTAGCGCAACATCCCACAAGCGACACCATCGCACGGATATAATAAAGCTCCGCGTCGGTCATCACATCACGACCGGCGCGGAGCTTTCAATTACTCTGTGTTGGAATCGCCTTAGAGCGTCACAGCCGCTTTGAGCGGAAGCTGTGCCGAGGACGGCCCAACCAAGATTTCGAACTCACCGGGTTCGACGACAAAGTCATGAACGCTGATGTCGTAGTAGGCAAACGCTTCTTTGTCAAGCTCGAGGGTAATGGTCTTGCTCTCGCCCTTCTTCAGCATCACCTTCTCATAGCCCTTCAGTTCCTTCAGCGGGCGTGGCTCGCTGCTCTCGACGTCGTGGACATAGACTTGCGCGACTTCGGCGGCGTCCATATCGCCCGTGTTCTTAAGCGTGAAGCTCACCTTCACCTTGTTGGTGTCAATCTTCTCGACGGCGAGGTCGCCATACTCAAAGGTGCTGTAGGACAAACCAAACCCGAACGGATAGAAGGGTTTCTTGCCTGTGCGGTCGTAGCCGCGATAGCCGTAGAAGACGCCTTCGCTGTAGAGAATGCGTTTGTAGTCCGACGACTGATTTTCATAGTAGCTGTCGAAAACAGGGTTGTCTTCCCATTTGCTCTCGATGGAGATGGGGAGTTTGCCGCTGGGCGATACTGCGCCGGTCAGAATCTCAGCGAGCGCGATGCCGCCTTCCTGCCCGGGATACCACGCCATAATGATGGACTGCGCCTTGTCAGCCCATGCGCTGAAGTCGATGCCACCACCGGCATTGACAACAATCACCGTGTTCTTGCCGAGCTTCGCGACGGCGTCAATCAGATTGCGCTGCAGCTCGGGCAGTTCAAACGGACGGTCAAAGCCTTCGCCTTCGCTTGCCGAGTTAAGTCCAAGCGACAGCACGACATTGTCCACACCCGCCAATGCCTCGTTGAGCACAGCTTCATTCAGGCAGTCGGTCGCGTCAAAGTTGACACGTGCGTCGCCCTTCTCCTCGAAGTACTCGATGCGCATTTTGTAGGTCTTGCCGGCTTCGACTTTGAGGTTCTTATCGGCGCTCGTGAAGGAGTGCGTCCCCCAATCGCCCATGAAGAATTTGTCGTCGATATACAGACGGAAACCGTCGTCGGCACCCAAGACGATGCGGATATTGCCATCATTCTTCGGGCAGTAAAAGCCTGTCCAACGAGCCGAGAAACCGTTCTCGGGGAAGTCGGCAAATGGCGCGTCTTCGCCCCAGTTGAAGCCGATTTTCTGGTCAATCTGCGTCTTGTCCGGCGTGCCTTCAAGCTTGGTGTTCTTGTAATATTCCGCGCTGAAGCCCGGTGTTTTACGTGCTTCATCCGTGAAGAACTCGGCATTCTTGTAAATTTGCGTATTCGGCAGGAACACAAACTCGTCCTTGAGCGCGTTCTTCATGCCCTGCGCCAACGTGACCGATGTAATCGGGTGGACAAAGCCGCTGCCGCCACCCGTAACAATCTGGTCGGCGTTCGGCCCAAGCAGAGCCGTCTTGCCCTTGAGCGGCAAAGAGCCACCCTCGTTCTTGAGCAGCACAACGCCTTCGCGGGCGATGTCAAGCGCCACCTGTTTCGATGCCGGATCATCCTTCGTGATTTCCTTGGGCGCTTCGGCCTTCTTGTCCAGAAGCCCAAACGCGCTCAGCGTTTGCAGAATATGCTGACACTTCAAATCGATATTCTTCACCGGAACAACGCCACTCTTGATAAGCGGCATCAGTTTTTCTTCGTTCATCCAAACGCCACTGGGCATCTCGAGATCCAGTCCGCCGTTGGCTGCGCCTTCCGCCGAATAAACCGAAGTCCAATCCGACATCAGAACGCCCTTGAAGCCCCAACGCTCGCGAAGCGTGACGATGTTGAGCCACGGATTCTCGGACGCGTGAACGCCATTGAGCATATTATAGCTGTTCATCACGGCACCAACATGCGCCTCCTGCACGGCCTTGCGGAATGCCGCAAAATAAACCTCGTTCAGTGTACGCTCGTCAACATCGGAACTCGTGTGATGACGATCCCACTCCTGATTGTTTGCCGCGAAATGCTTGATGGTCGCAATCACGCCTTCGTCCTGCATACCGAGAATATAATACTTCGCGGTCTCGCCGGTCAGATAGGGGTCCTCGCCAAAATACTCGAAGCTACGCCCGGACAATGGCGCCCGGTAGATGTTGACGCCGGGGCCAAGCATGAAGCCGACACCACGCGCCGCCGCGTCACGACCAATGCCATGACCTAACTTCTGATTCAAATCGCGATTCCATGTAGCCGCCGACAAAATACCGGACGGATACAAGGTGCTGTGCGTCTTGTTGCGGACGCCCTGCGGACCATCCGCCATACGAACCTCGGGCAACCCGAGCCGTTTATTCTCTATTACCGAAAACGCGTCATAACCGGAAATGTAACGAAGCTTCTCTTGCAAAGTCATCTGCGAAACGATTTCCTTCGCTCTGGCTTCGTCTTTTTCCGTAATCTGTACCGGTGCCGCTGTCGCGCTCAAACACACGGTTGCACTCATGATACCCATAATGATCCTATCTCTCATCAATTTTTCTCGCAATAAATGGGAATTATTCAAGCAGAAATAAAACTCGAACTATTACTTAGGATATAACACAAGGCTTGAATCATTTTGAATTTTGTGTTTTCCAAATAAACCCATCGCCTACTAATCATAATAACCCTGAAAGAGACTTTATATCAAAGGCAAAGAGTCTCAAATCTTCCAAAAGAGCATATGTGTTATTATTAGCTTAAGTTCACATTTCTCACATTGACATTCATCTATCTGTTGTATAGTACATCACATAGACAGTCATCTATATGAGGTACTTAATGTGAACACGATTGATGTGGCTCTGATTTGCAAGGCTTTGGGTGATTCCAATCGACTGCAAATTGTTCAGATGCTATCAGATGGAGAGAAATGCGCCTGTAAGTTGCAAGAGCAGTTTGCAATAACGCAGCCGACTTTATCCCATCACATGAGAATTCTTTGCGAAAGCGGGCTTGTGAATGTTCGAAAAGAGGGAAAGTGGAGTCACTATTCGCTCAACTGCGAAACATTGGTCGCATTTCAGCAATTTATCGCTAGTGTTTCCTGTGGTAAAAAGAAAGGCAGGTGATACTCATGTGGGGATTCATTCAAAATCAGCTACTTGGGATGGAATGGTTGAACGATCTTATCGGCGAATGTCTGTCGTTTACGGGCCTTGACCTCTCAACACGCATCGGTGGCAGTATTCACTTCTTTTTGTATGATGTGCTGAAAATTACGATACTGCTATGTTTTTTGATATTTGTGATTTCATATATTCAGAGCTATTTTCCTCCGGAACGTAGCAAGAATATCTTAGGACGCTTCCGTGGAATTGGTGCCAATTACATCGCCGCATTGCTCGGGACAGTTACACCTTTTTGCTCCTGCTCATCGATTCCCCTATTCATTGGGTTTTCTAGTGCGGGATTACCCCTAGGGGTGACATTCTCGTTTCTGATTTCATCTCCTATGGTTGACCTTGGGAGCCTTATACTGCTCATGAGCATATTCGGAACAAAGGTTGCCATTGTATATGTACTATTTGGTTTAGTGATTGCAGTGATTGGTGGGACACTGATTGAGCGGTTACATATGGAGCCGTATGTTGAGGACTTCATTAAGAATGTGAGTGCTGTCGATATTGACTCACCTGCACTGACACAGAAGGAACGGCTCGATTACGCTAAAGACCAAATGCTTTCCACTTTTATGAAGGTCATACCATATATACTTATCGGTGTCGGCATCGGGGCAATAATCCATAACTGGATACCCGAAAGTTGGGTTCAAACGGTACTTGGCACCCATAACCCTTTTGGCGTTATGATTGCGACCATTATCGGGATTCCAATGTATGCAGACATTTTTGGAACAATTCCCATAGCGGAGGCTTTGCTTGCAAAGGGCGCACAACTTGGCACGATACTTTCCTTTATCATGGCAGTGACCACCCTGTCTTTGCCATCGATGATTATGCTTCGCAAAGCGATAAAACCACAGTTATTAGGACTATTCATCAGCATTTGCACCATCGGCATTATCCTCGTTGGCTACCTGTTTAACGTATTGCAGTTTATGCTGATATAGGTAAAGAGATACACTAATGAACACAAAAGCAAAATCACCTTGTCCTTGACAGAATACTATCAGGATTAAGACACATAATCTATAATAAGGAGCATGAAACAATGGGACTGTTCAACAAAAAAGACAATAAGAATAAGTGCTGTTGTAGCGCTGATTACAACTCAGAAAAAATGGAACAAGCCGAAGCCACTAAGGCAACGCCCGGAATTAAAGTACTTGGCTCCGGTTGCGCCAAATGCAACGCACTTGAAGCCGCCGCAAAAGAAGCCCTTGCCGAACTTAACATGGACACGTGCATCGACCACGTGACCGACTATGCGCAAATTGCCGCTTATGGCGTAATGAGTACGCCGGCACTTGTCGTCGACGGCAAAGTGGTATCAGTTGGTAAAATTTTGAAAAAGAACGAGATTATTGCCATACTAAACAAGAGTGGAAATAAGTAAGAAAATAAAGCCCGCAATATATCTGAAATACAGGTGTAATGCGGGCTAAAGTGGTACGCCCGGCGGGAGTCGAACCCACGACATCCAGATTAGAAGTCTGGCGCTCTATCCAGCTGAGCTACGGGCGCATATGCCTTTTTATCTACCGTCTGTGACAGGAAACTTTCATTTTCTTCTAGAGAAAACTATTCTCCCGTCGCAACGGGTTCTTTCTGAGGCAAATTCTCATCCGGATTCGTCGCGGACTTTTCTGATTCGGGAAGTGGACGAATCTCGAACTTGAGCGCCAACTCGCTCTCGGGATTTGTCTCCGCATCAATCGAAACGAGTGAGCCGGGAGGAACTTTGCCCTCAAGAATATACTGCGAGAGCGGGTCCTCGATGTGTTTCTGGATTGCCCGGCGCATGGGTCGCGCGCCAAACTCGGGAGCATATCCATCCACGCACAGACGCTTGATAGCCTGCGGTGTCAGCTCAATCTTAATCTCGCGAGAGAGCAAGCGTTCGTTGACACGGCCAACCATGATGCCGACGATGGCCTCGATGTCGCTCATGCTCAGCGGACTGAAGATGAGTGTCTCGTCTAGTCTGTTCAAGAACTCCGGCGAGAAAGTCGTCTTGATGGCAGCCTTGACTTTTGTCTCGATGAACGTCTTGTCGACGGCGGGACGTGAGTCGCTGAACCCGAGTGAGTTCTTCTGCAAGTCGCGTGTTCCCGCGTTCGATGTCATGATGATAATCGTGTTGCGGAAGTCAACGGTGTTTCCGGTGGCGTCGGTCAGGCGACCATCGTCGAGAACCTGCAACAACAAGTTAAAGACTTCCGGACATGCCTTCTCGATTTCGTCGAACAAGACAACCGAATAGGGGTGCGTGCGCACCTTCTCGGTCAACTGCCCGGGGCCATCGTGTCCGACATATCCCGGAGGAGCACCAATCAGGCGGGTCAGCGAAATCCGCTCGTTGTACTCGCTCATGTCGATGCGCACCATCGACTCGTCGGAACCAAACATGAATTCCGCCAATGCCTTGGCAAGTTCTGTCTTGCCGACACCGGTCGGGCCAAGGAACAGGAACGACGCCATCGGGCGGTTGGGGTCCTTGAGTCCCGCGCGCGAACGACGGATGGCACGGCCAAGCGCGTTCAATGCGTCCTTCTGGCTGACCACACGTTGCGCAATTGTCTTCTCGAGCGCAAGCAGTCGGCGGCTCTCATCAGCGGCAACCTTCGTGACGGGAATATGCGTCCTCTTGCTGACAAGCTCGGCAATATCCTCGCCAGTAATCACGGAAGCCTTCTTCGTCGCTTCCCATTGCTCCATCTTTGAGCGCAAATCTTCCTCCATCTGCTCACGCTGCTTCTTCAGGTCGTTGCAGACTTCGTACTCTTCAAGCTTGCCGTGCTCGTCGATTTGATTATTGAACTCCTTGATTTGCTTTTGCAGCGCATCAATCTCCGCCGGACGTACCGAGGACTTGAGCTTCGCGCTCGCTCCGGCCTCGTCCAACAAATCAATCGCTTTGTCGGGCAACTGCCGATCCGTGATGTAACGAGAACTCAGCTCGACGGCATTCACAATTGCCTCGTGCGAGTAACTGACATTGTGATGCTCCTCATAGTACTTCTTCAGCGCTTCCATTATCTCAATCGCCATCGGCACAGACGGAGCTTCGACATCAATCGGCTGGAACCGCCGTGTGAAGGCCGTGTCTTTGCGCATAAACTTGCGGTACTCTTCCGCTGTTGTCGCGCCAATGCACCGCAGCTCGCCACGCGCCAGAGCCGGCTTAATAATCGACGACGCGTCGAGCGAACCTTCGGCGTGTCCTGTGCCGAGCATCGTGTGCAATTCGTCGATGAACAAAATGATGTTCGGTTCGCGGCGCAGCTCTCGCAAAATTCCATCCAAACGCTCTTCAAACTCACCGCGGAACTTGGTGCCCGCGACAAGCGCGCCCAAATCCAGAGAGTAAATCTTGCAATCACTCAGCAAATCGGGAACCTTGCCTTCGACGATGAAATTCGCCAGACCTTCGACGATGGCCGTCTTGCCAACACCGGCTTCGCCAAGCAAAACCGGATTGTTCTTACGGCGGCGACACAAAACCTGCATCATCCGCTGAATCTCGTCATCGCGACCAACAACCGGGTCGATTTTTCCATCGGCCGCCAGCTTCGTCAAATCACGGGAAAACTGCGACAACAGCTTCTTGTTGCGCCGAGCGCCCTCCATACGAGGCGGACGCCCCAAGCGACGTGCTCTTGGATCGCTCGCGTCTTCGTTCTCCCCTTGCTCCGAAGAATTGTCAGCATTCGAATTCTCGTTATCCGATTCCTCGTCGGAATCCTCGTTCTCATTCTCACCAACTTTGTGCAAATTCTCGCGAATCGCGTCGCGCAAAACATTATTCAGCACATCAAACGGATCCTGATTCTTCGGCTCGCTCGAGTCTTGCTGTGGCTTGGCCTTGAAACGATTCTTGCTACTGTCAACGACGGCTTCAATCCTGTCGTAATCAATCTTATACTCGGCCAGTATCTCATTCAGGCCCGTATTGGGTTCCTTAATCATCGCCAGAAGCAGATGTTCCGTGCCGATGTGGTTCTCATTGCGGTCCAAGCAAAGCTGGCGCGCAGATTCCATAATGCGGCGTGATTCCTCGCTCGGAATATAGAGCGAATTCTTCTCGAGACTCGAGCTTTTCTCACGCGCAAGGTCAATCAAACTTTTCAGCAGGGCTTGAACATCAACTTCACAAGCCTTTAGTGCCGAAAGCGCAAGGCCATTCCCTCTGCGCAACATCGCAATCAAATAGTGCTCAGGATTAATAAAGTCCGACCCAAATTCAGACGCCGCAACCTTGGCACCGTACAAAACGTATCTGTACCCGGGAGTGGGATTGGGTTGTTTTTGTGGCATAGTCTGATACCTCCTATAGTATCACATACATTCACATTTGTTATTTCTTTTCAACGTTAACTCGTTATATAGCGGACATTATTGGGGATAATATTACGTATATCAATAAATTAATCAGTCTCATAGTACTTCTTGGCGCCCTCCGTTTTCAATTGTACAACTAAATAGCATCATTTATCAACAACAATCTTTTGAATTGTGTATTTATTTGCGGGAATTAGATTTTTGAACAAGCCTAACCACATCCAGAGTTTTGAAGAGTCTACGGCCACTTATTCCAGAGGCACAGAAGGGATAGGGGTCGTTGAACTGCATTCTGTTGACTTGTTGCCGCAAGGGCTCAAACTCGAGAGTGGCAAGACGCTGGCCGGGCCGATAACGGTTGCCTATGAGATTTATGGGACGCTCACGCCGGAGAAGGACAACGCGATTTTGATTTGCCACGCGCTTTCGGGGGACGCTCACGCCGCCGGATGGCACGAGGGCGACCGCAAACCGGGCTGGTGGGATGGGATGATTGGCCCCGGACGAGCCTTTGATACGGACAAATATTTCGTCATCTGTAGCAATTTGCTTGGGTCATGTTATGGGACAACCGGGCCGCAAAGCATCAACCCGCAAACGGGGAAGGCCTATGGCTGTGACTTCCCTATTATTACTATTGACGATATGGTCAACGTGGAAGTCGAGCTGATTAGGCATCTTGGTATCACCAAACTTCTTGCCGTCGCCGGTGGTTCGATGGGCGGGATGCAGGCATTGCAATGGGCGGTTCATTATCCACAACTCATCGAGTCGGTAATCTGTGTGGCATCTACATACCGACATTCGCCGCAGCAAATCGCCTTTAATTTTGTGGCACGAGAAGCCATCGAGTCTGACCCGAAGTGGCAGGCCGGGCACTATTACGAGACAGAAAACACCCCGGACCATGGTCTGGCTGTGGCACGCATGGTCGGACACATCACTTATCTGAGTGAGAAATCCATGGAGGCAAAGTTTTCGCGGGCGCTTGGACCCAAGGGAGCCACAACGGACAAGGGTCTGCAGTATCAGATTGATGATGATTTTTCGGTCGAGAAGTATCTGGAGTATCAGGGCGGAGCCTTTGTGGAGCGCTTTGACGCGAACTCCATGCTGTACATCACGAAGGCTCTTGACTATTTTGATTTGTCGGGGCATCATGGTGGATGGATGCGTGCCGCTCTCGTTGGCGAAGAAGTCGAACATCAAGCACTGAACGAGACATTTGCCAAGTCGGAGATTCCGTCGTTGCATTTTCTGTTGATGAGTTTCACGAGCGACTGGCTGTATCCGCCTGCGCACTTGCAACGCGTCGCGAGTGGACTGCGTGGATACGGCATGGACGTCAGTTACTTCAACTTCGATTGCCCGGGCGGCCACGATTCGTTCCTCCTGTCGGACGGCATCGAACGGCAAACGCGAGTCGTTATTCCCTTCCTGAAAACGCAGCTTGAGCGGGTACGCGGCATCGGCATCACGCAGAAAATCAAATCGCAACCGGCGCCCGCAGGTTTTTAGCCTGTCGCCTACCGCTTGTAGTATTCCGCCACTGCATCAAAGAAGGCGTTGATGTTGGTCATCGGCGCATCGGGTGGAATGTCGCATCCGGACGAGATAACGAAGTTTTTGTGTCCCCCGCACTCGCACAGGACACGCAAAGTATCCGTGCGGATTGTCTCGGGAGTGCCATTACGGAAAAGCCCGCTGGCGTCAACGTTCCCCATCACAAGGGCGTCCTCCGGCATGAGCGGCAGCATCTCCGACATTTGAACAGCATTGCCGAAATGATAGCCGTCGGCGCCAAGTGTCGCAATGGACTCCGCTTGCCGCTTTATCGCGTTGCCGCAATTATGATAAATGAACGCGAATTCGTCTGTTCGCGTCGCGCCGATTATCCGGCGAATGGCCGTGGCGGAAAACTCCTCGGCCATGTCGGGAGACAAAACACCCGCCAGTGGTTCGGCCATCAGAACGCCGTTTGCGCCTGTCGCGCGAAATGCCTGAATGTAGTCGGTGAGAAAGGTTGTGCATTTTTCCAATAAAGACTGAAGCAGTTCGGGGTCGTCATAGCAACTCATCATCGCCTCGCTCACGCCCATCAAACGCCCGACTAGCGTAAACGGACCAACCACACCGGCAAATACAGGTCTATCTTGGATGAGTGTGACAGCATTGGCAACGGCCGCGAGCGCAAGACCGGTGCGACCGGCGCCCACCTTGGGAACAGACAGGGATTCTATCGATGATTCATCGGTGAGGAATTCACCGATAATGGTCGGCACCTCATTGTCAAACTGGCGCACCTGAGCGCCAAAAGCCTCGGCCTCGAGAGACAAATCCATCAGACTGACGGAGGCAGCCGTGTCGAATCGCTCGGCGAGCAGTGCCATCGCCTTGGCCTGACTGTCGCTGTTCGATATCATTTTCCGAACGCTGATACCCATCAGTTGTATCGCCGGATACGACAGAATCGGCAGGGCTTTTTTACAGGGATTGGCAATGGTATCCGCCACCCATGTTTTCATATTCATACTCATCGTCAAATTCTCCTGTTTGAGAAATACAATCGCGGCGACAATGATTGTGTAAACCATTGCCGCCGTGATTTTGCGTTTTTGTATTGCAAGTTATTTGTCTGCGCGGTCGGAGAGAACAACATTCACCTGTGTGACGTTGCCCGCCTTGACCACGATATCTTTTTTCTCTGCGGTTTTCTTGCCTTTCTTCGTAAAGGTCAGATGATGTTCCGAGCCAACGGGAACATTCAGAATCGCAAAGAAGCCATCGCCTGCGCTCAGATGGTTGTACGGAGCAGTGCCCGCCGCGTTTTTCAGGGGGTCATTCTCCAGCACAATCCGTGTATCCGTGATGGGTTTGCCGTCGCCGCTCTTGACATATCCTGTGATAATGCCCTTAGTCGGGTTGGTCTTCCATGGCATCTCAGGAATCGGCGCCTTCTCGGCAAACTGATGTTCCTTGAATGCGTCCCAATGCTTTTTCATTCCACGGAACGAGAAAACACACCAGCCCGCGGCATGTTGTTTGCGTGTCTCTTCTTCTTGAGCAATCAAGTCTGCCGACGCGCAACGACTCACAGTGCTGCCAGCCACGACGAACCGCTCGCCGCCACTGTGCGAGAGCCAGTCCGCAAGCAACTTCTCAAATGGATGCGAGCTGCCTACTTTCCAGTAAATCTGTGGAACCATAAAGTCAACGACACCATCTTGCAGCCAGCGGAAACCGTCTTGGAACCACTGGTGGGTCGCCTGTGTTCCCGACCCCTGATACTGGGTTGTCTCGTCCTTGTACATAATACCAAAGGGCGCCGCGCTAATCTTGACCGATGGACGCACCATCGCGGCCTGACCATAAATCCGACGCAAGTCATCCGTTATCTGACGGCACATGAACTCGGACCACTGGAGCTTGTCCGGGTTGCCTTCGCCCTCGAATCGCGCTTGAGAAACGGGGTCATGGGAGAACTCCGGCCCCGGGCAGCGGATGCGGTCGAAGTGAATGCCATCGACAGGATATTTGCCGATGAAGTGCATGATGCACTTGCGTGTCCATGCGCTTGCGTCGGGATGTCCTGGGCTCATCCAGACATAGCCGTCAGTTTTAGTGACAGGTTTGCCATCCTTACCGTGAATTACCCAGCTGTCCGCGCCTTTGGCGTCAACACCATGCAGAAACTGTACATGCTTCGGCAAAACGTCATCCGGCGGCACAGACCTCGCACCAGTCATCACATGGGTATTGATATAGGCGTGGAATTCCAGACCTTTCTCATGCGCCTTCTTCAGTGCGTAGGCCGTCGGATCCCAACCTGGATCCTTCCAGCCATAATCCGCCGTCCATGGCTCGTAGGGCGAGGGATAGTGGACATCACACTGGCCACGCACCTGAAACAACACAGTGTTAAAGTTGTTTTTGGCAATCGTGTCCATGATGTTATCAATGTTTGCCGTCGCCGATGTCTGATTGGCACTTGGCCACTCAAATCGACTGACCCACACGGCACGATACTCCGGTGATGCGGCCGCGGCAGCGTCCATGGCAACAAGACCACAGCTCAAAGCGAGACCGTACTGCAATATTTTGTTCATAAATAATTCCCTTTCAAAAGAATTGTTATCATCTACTCAAGTGAAAAATCTGACATGCTTACGGGAACCGAGCCAACAGCTTCGAACTTAACAGCCGACAACGTAAAGCGGTCGTTTTGTCCCACCGCGCTGTCATTGCGTGTGAAGGTCAGTGTTGTGTTGGTTCCGGCCGGCAAACGGACCTCGCTTGTGACCGTGCCCCATTTGTTAACAAAAGGAGCTGATTCCGGTGTACCCACAAATGCCACAGTACCCGATGCTAAAACAGTTTCGGTCGCTTGGGCTTGCGCGAGGCCATTGGTCGACGGTGTCGTCACGCTCAAAGTCCAGTTTGTGTTCGGACAATCAATTGCCGTACCATATGGGATTGTGGCATAAACATTGTAGATTCCCTCGGCAGCTAGTATTGGCTTGAAGCTCACGGACGCATGCGCATTATCTATCGTTGCGTTGGAACAATAGCGACTACTGATCGGTGCTCCCTCCGCTGTGCTTGCCGCAGTTGTGTTGCCCCAATTGCCAAGAATTTCCGTGTATATTCCCGCCGTCGCATCTGTGTCGCGCGTGCCAATCACACGGGTGACAGGCGTCGCATTGGAGAACTGCGCGTTGACTTGCGTCACATGTCCGGCACTCACCGCAACAGCCGTCTTGATGATGTTCATCTTGCCAGTCTTGCTAAAAGTCAATTTGTGTGTTGCTCCCACAGGAACATTCAGAATCGCGAAGAATCCGTCCGCGCCTGTCAGATGATTATAGGACGCTGTCCCGGCTGCGTTCTTGAGTGGGTCATTTTCCAAAACGACACGGGCATCGGTCAACGGTTTGCCATCCGCATCCGTCACAAAACCGGTGATAATGCCTTTGGTTGGCGCCGATTTCCACGGCATGGTTGGAAGCGCCACTTTGTTCACAAAACGGTTTGTCTTGAGCGAATCCCAATAGTTGGTCATCGATTGATAGGAGAAACAGCACCATCCGGCGGCGCTCTGCGTGCGGGTTTCCTGCTGCTCGGCAAGCAGTTGTTCGACTGTACGACTCCCACTATTTGTCGTGCTTCCGCCGACGACAAAGCGTTCGCCACCACTGTGCGAGAGCCAATCAGCCAACAGTTTCTCGTAGGGATGCGAGCTGCCAACCGTCCAGTAAATCTGCGGAACCATAAAGTCGACAACGCCTTCTTGCAGCCAGCGGAAACCGTCCTGATACCACACTTTTTGCGCTTGTGTTCCGGTCCCCTGATACTGTGTGGTGGAGTCCTTGTACATAATACCAAAGGGCGCAGCGCTTATCTTGGTGGCAGGACGAATCATCGCAGCCTGACCATAGATACGGCGCAGATCATCCGTGATTTGTCGACGCATGAAGTCGTCCCAACCAACATTATCCGGATTGCCTTCGCCCTCGAAACGCGCCTGCGTCACAGGGTCGTGCGAGTAGGTGTTGCCCGGTGTACGAATACGGTCAAAATGCAAACCATCGACGGCGTAGTTTTGCAGCAGATACATGATTTGCTGACGAGTCCACAGGCTCGCCTCGGGGTGTCCGGGGCTCATCCATGCGTAACCGTCCGCATCCGAGACAGGGGCGCCGTTCTCGTCGTGAATCAGCCAGTTGTCATTGCCGGTCGCCGTGGGTCCATGCAAATTATAGATATGCTCCGGCGAAGTGGATTTGCCCGGACCTGTTCCGCTACACATCACGTGTGTGTTGATGTAGGCGTGGAACTCAAGCCCCTTTTCGTGTGCCTTATCCAGCGCATATTGAAGCGGATTCCAGCCCGGACTCGCGTAGCCATATGTGGAAGGCCATGGTTCATTGGGCGATGGATAATAGGTTTCGCATTGACCACGCACCTGAAAAAAGACGGTATTGAAATTGTTATTAGCAAGAGTCGACATGATTTCGTCGATTTTGCTCTTGGATGTTGTCTGGTTGCTCACAGCCCAACCGTCAAAGCGGCTGACCCACATCGAGCGAACTTCCTCACCCGTGGCACTTGTGGAGTCAGCAAAAAGCCCGACACATAGTGCAAGCAAACTCAAAGACAAAAAAGGTTTCGTCATTTGTTGCTTTCCTGATAATTTTTGTAATTTATGTATCCATTAAACCATAAATTGCACAGGATTGCAAGAGTTATTTTTCTGTCCGTCGCGCTCTTTTGGGGAAAGGCAGATTACTTATTCAGCAACGACTGATAAACGTTCAGGTTGCCTGCTGTCATCGAATCCACCGTAAAATCGTGGTCGAAAATGTGTTTGGATTCGTCAATCATGCGCTGTCTTTCTTCGGGTTGCGTCAGCATTCGTATGATGCACTCCGCCATACTATCCGGGTCAGCCGGTTTAGACAGCAAGCCGTTTTTCTCGTGTTGGATGATTTCCGGAATGCCATCAATCCCCGTCGCGACAACAGGCAGACCAGACGCAATAGCTTCGATGATGGAACCGGCAATCCCCTCGCTCATCGTCGAAAGCACAAACAAGTCACCCTGCGCGAGCAAGCAAGGAATGTCCGAGACAAAACCTGCGAAATAGACGAGGCCGCCCAATCCGAGGTCATCGCGCAATTTCTCCCACTCGCCGCGCATATTACCCTCACCGGCGTTGATGAACTTGAAGTCCAAATCAGGCATACGGCGGCGCACAATCGCAAGAGCATAGAGCAACGTGGGAATGTCTTTGAGCAATGACAGCGCGCAAGAACTGACAATCACCTTGGTGTTGAGACTGACGCCTGCATCCTGTAAAATCTTTGCCACCTCGGGCGATGGTTTGCCGTGGACATTATTAAAGCGGCTCAAGTCGGTGCCGCTGTGGACGACATGGACTTGTTGCGCGGGGACACCGTAGCGAACAAGCGATTGCTTGACAGCCTCGGAAACGGCCACATAGCTGAGTGAGGGCGACAGATATTTGCGATGGCTGAACCACCCTGTTTTGAGCGGGAAGTTCACTCGGCGACTGACAACAACGGGAATGTCGCGACCAAGAAACAGCTTGGCGATGCGATTTGTCAGTAGCGCAATCGAATGCGCATGCCCCGTGTGCGCGTGGAATATGTCAGGATTAAAGGAACGAATATGCTTGAGCAAGCAAAGCGCCGAAATGAAATCCAACTCTCCGCGCATATTGACAATCATGACCATCTTTTTCTCGCCGAAGTACTCGTGCAACGCGGAATTGCGCCGGCATACAATCATGGACTGGTGCCCCAGTGACGCCAGATGCTCGACTAAACCGCAAACCTGTTGTTCGCCTCCGCGCCACCCCATCTCCGTATCAAAATGCATGATACGCAGTGAGCGTTTATCTTCCGACATTGCCTTATCCCTTCCTCGGCGGACGAATGCGTGTCTTGGCCCCTGCCTCAGAATCGAGAGAGAACAGGAATCGCCCTGTTTCGCCGGTGCTCTCGCGGTTGAGCATACGGCGCGCGCTATCATAGACGGTCTCAACGGAAATCTTTGTCATGCAACGATGATCAATGGGACAAATGCGATTCAGGCATGGAGCGCAAGGCGTCGACACACGAACAATCTCGGCCAACTTCGTCCAAGGATAAGTCACATTCCAGTCCGTGGGGCCAAACACGCCAACAATCGGCACCTGCCGTGCCGCCGCGATGTGCATCGAACCGCTGTCGTTGGTGACGTAAAGCGAAAGTCTGTCTATCAGCGCGATGATACCGGGCAAATCCAGCGACTCACCCAAACGATACAGCGGCACAAAGTCCATGGCTCGCTCCAGTTGTTCGGCCGCGGCCGCCTCGGGCTTGATCGCCGTGCTCACAAAAGCCGCGTCAGGATACTCGCCCGCAAGCTGACGGACAAGCGCCGCCTGCTGCTCGTTGGGCCAGCACTTGGCAGTGCCACCGACAGCCGCCGGGCAAATACCAATCAACCGGCGTTCGGTTAGATGATGGTCGATGAGTAACTGTTCGACCTGCTTGCGTCCTTCGGGAGCAATGGGCAGAATCAGATTCGGGACGCCTCGGGAGTTGCACAGCGGCATCCGAGCGTCTTCTTTGCCCAGTGCCTTGGCGGTCGCCTCGGCAAGATTCATGTAGTAGCGCACCATGTGATGCGGCGGACGCTCCGCCGGCCACTGGGTCGACTTGTTGCGCACAATCGAGCGCGAACTGCGTTTTTCCAGAACCGGAGTACGCCACTCGAACGGGTCGTAGGGCAAGCCGTGGGTCAGCAGAATGCCACGCCAGTTACGGCTGTAGCCAACACGTATCGGAATCCCAAGTCTCTTGGCAAACCACGCGGCGCGAATGCTGTTCGGCAAAAGACAAATCGCGTCAAATTTACTCTGAATCAAACCCCCGATTGTTTCCTTGTCGGGCGTATCGTCCACCGGAATCGTGCCTGAAGCGCTGGGATTATTCTCGAAGATGGAACACAGATGAGGTTTGGCGGCAACGATGATTGCAGCCTCGGGGAATTGCGCTCGCAGAAAAGCTATCGCAGGCGTTGCCAGTATGCAATCACCCACCCAGTTGGGGGCTTTCACTAATATTTTAGTCGACATGGCCATCACAACTTTCCTGCGCGAAACGAGATGCATCGGCGCTCTTGCGCAAGCGTCTCAGCTCCCAGATTCGGGCATATTTCAAAAACACCGAAAACGCGCTCATCACGCATATAATCAGACCGGCCACGCCATCGAGGATTCCGCCACGCAATATGTATTGCTTGAAGAATCGCCACACGGGGTGTGTCAGCATCGGTATCAGCAGACACGAGCCGGTTCGGGCGTCGCGGTCGCGAGCTGCCCATGCTGTATATTGCGAAACCTTTTTGAGGTACTGGTCGAAACTACGAAACGTGTAATGGTCCAGACGCGCCTTGCAAGCCTTGACCTTGCCATTCACCTGTGCGTCAGCATGAACCAGACGGTCTTCGGGATAGCCGCCTTCGTCACGAGGGAACACCCGCAGAACGCTGTCATTCTGCCAGTCGCAATAATGAATCGGTTTGTCCATCAGATGATTCTGACGGTACAACCGCAAGCCCTTGACATCGCCCGGGTCTTCCAAGAATGCCAACAGCTCGTCCCGCAACGGCGCGGGGACACGCTCATCCGCATCCATGCACATCACCCAAGGATGCGTAGCCTGTGCGATTGCCCAGTTTTTTTGTGAAGTATCATTAACAAACTCATGGCTCAAAACACGAGCGCCGGCCGCAACCGCAATGTCGGTTGTCTTGTCGGTACTGAATGAATCTACGACAATGATTTCATCGGCCCACGCAACACTGCGCAAAGCATCGGGCAAATTGATTTCTTCATTATACGCCGGAATAATAACCGTAAGTTTCTGACGCAACACAAACCTCATTCCCATATATACTTTAGTTTATATTACATGTGCCCCTGAATTCATCAATTCCTTCAAGGGCACAGAGGACTTTCAAATCAAAATGGGGATGACTATTATTAGTCAAACAAGCCCCGTTTTTTCTGTAAGAATGGAGGCAAATCGGGTTTCTGCTCAGCAACGACCGGGGTCGGAGCAGGCGTGATTGGAACCTGACGCTGTGCCACAGCGGGAGCGGGTGCTGCCGCCGCAGGAGCTGGTTGCGAAACATGATGCTCGGGAATGCCGGACGCGCGACGCTCGGCAACTTCGGGAGCGGGAGCCTGCACCGAAGCGGGTGCGGGAATGCTCTGAGGACGAGGCATCGGCATAGGAGGCTCAAAAGAGGTGACTCCGCCGGCGCCCATCTGCTTGTCTTCAAAACCTGTTGCGATAATCGTCACACGCATTGAGTCGCGCAAATTCTCATCAATGATGGCACCAAAAATGATGTTAGCATCGGGCGAAGCGGCCTGATAAACCATCGTGGTGGCTTCATTGACTTCGTGCAATGTCATGTCGGGGCCACCGCTGACGCAAATCAACACGCCACGGGCACCATCAATAACAACCTTCTCGAGCAGCGGGCTGCTGCAAGCCTTGCGAACGGCTTCCTCGGCACGATTTTCGCCTTTGCCTTCGCCGGTACCCATCACGGCACCACCGGTTTTGCTCATGATTGTATGAACATCGGAGTAGTCAACGTTGATTAAGCCGGGAACGCTAATCAAATCACTGATTGAAGTCAAACCGACACGCAAAACCTCGTTGGCCTTTTCAAATGCTTCTTGCAGCGAGGCCTTCTTGTCGACGACCTCAAGCAATTTGTCGTTGGATACGATGAGGCAGGTGTCAACATACTGACGCAAACGTTCGAGACCTTCGTTGGCACGGCGCATACGCTGCGGACCTTCGAAACGGAAAGGACGTGTCACGACAGCGACTGTCAAAATATCCATTGAGCTTGCGATTTCGGCGACAACGGGCGCAGCACCTGTACCGGTGCCACCACCGAGACCGGCGGTGATGAAGAGCATATCGGTGCCCTGAATCATCTCGCGAATCGCGTCTTCGGCCTCACGGGCAGATTCTTCGCCCATATGCGGATCGGCGCCCGCACCACGACCGGCGGTCAATTCCTGACCAATCTGCAGTTTGACCGGAGCCTTGCTACGAGCCAAAGCCTGCGCGTCAGTGTTAACCACAAAAAACTCAACACCTTGAACATTGGCGTCAATCATGCTGTCAACAGCATTCGATCCACCGCCACCAATACCAAAGACCTTAATCTTGGCACTAGGATCAAAATTCTCAAATTCAAACATTTTTTATCATACTCCTTAAAGATATTACTACGATTATCCAACTTGGTATACTGTCTTCTGACATACCTAAATTATATCTATTTAGTTATTTATTTGTCGCTTTCGACATTTTATGAAAAATTGTCACAAAACCAGAGGATAAACCCCTTGAATCTTTTATGCTAATATATTAATAGTTAGGTTATTTCAAAACCGAGAAACCAAAAAGCCAAAATGACATTATTCGACTTCTTTGCGGGCACGGGCATCTTCCTGCATCAACAAATCGACGAGCATTGTGGCATCCTCGACGTTGGCATCCTCGAGAACTTTGACGGGAGCCGCGTTAATTAATCCGCGGGCCGTTGCTTGGTCAACACCGATGTACTGGCGAAGCATACGCACGATTTCGGACTTCTTCTCAATCGGCACATACTCCAAGATCACACGATAGCGTTCAAGCTCGGGACATTCCTGACGCTCCTTGTTGCGCTTCATGTATTCCACTTCCTGCCACGCGGTACGCAAACGCATCATGGTCAGCATCAGACCAAATGACAGCGCCGCATAAATAAGGGCGACAATCAGACGGGTGACGTAACCGGAAGTCTGGTCGATGGTGCCCATCAAGGCATCGGGAGCGTACTGCGACATGAAACCACGAGCGCAGGTCAGACCAAGGAAGGCAGCGGCAATCAGTCCCATCGAGACGGCTGTGTCACCGACACCCATCATTTTGCCAAGGAAGCTCTCGGGCTTCTGGTCGGGAGATAAACCCGCGCGAACAGCCAAACCGGCGAGCAAACCACCAAAGGTCAAAACGCAGTAGAATCCGAACGCGGCACCAAGAACGCCTTGGATGGTGCGTCCCCAATTGATGACCCATTCCGGTCCCAGTGGATAATGCAAAAAGTACATGGACAACACGCCGCACAAAATAGCAAAACCGGCAAGAATGATTAATACCGGCAAAATCATCAACACGATGGCTAAAGCGGGACGCTCGGGACGAGGGTCACGCTCGATGATTTCTTCTTCAACTTCGGCAGTCTCTTCTTTTTCAACTTCCAAAACTTTGTCTTTACTCAAATCTCAAAATACCTTCCGACTCAATCATAATATTTCTGTCTGCCACTAGCTGTTCGTGCAGAACACAACAAATGCAAATATACAAACAAAATGTATTTTATTGACTTTTGTCATCATTCGCGTGACGCCCAGTCTCCGAAACATCCACGCTGTCAGCCTCTTTTGCGGCTGCTTCCAATCGGGTCTGAGCATCCTTGATAGGCTCGTCACGCAAAACAATCTCATTGTTTTTCCCGTTCGGAACTTTGCCATCCGTGGTGGGATAGTCGATGCGGCTGTGGTAGCGGCTTTGCAAAGTCTTGACAAATGAATCGCGCAGAATCGAAATCTGTTTGAGCGTGATGGGACATTCATCCAGCTGATGGTCGTCGAGTTTTGTGTTGACAATCGCGTTGACCAACTTGCGCAAATCACCATAAAAGATGCGATTTTTGTTTTTGAATTTGGCAGTAGCGGCAGCTTCGACCGAATCGGCCAGCATCACAATCGCTGTCTCGAGGGTCTGTGGACGAGGGCCGGGATAACGGAAATCTAGTTCCGAGATGACCTGATTGTCGCTTTTCTCTTTCTGGGCTTTCATGTAGAAATAGCTGATGAGCGAAGTGCCGTGATGCTCGGGAATGAAGTTCACAACCGAACGCGGCAGCCCGCTTTCTTTCGCGATACGAATTCCGTCCAACACATGCTGCTTGATGACCTGCGCACTGAAAACGGGCGCGAGATGGCCATGTAAATGACGTTCTTCTTCGGTCGACTGATTCTCCGTGAAATACTTTGGGCGATTCTTTTTGCCGATATCATGGAAGAACGCACCGGCGCGAACAAGCAGAATGTCAGCGCCAAGCGCCTCCGCCCCACTCTCGGCGAGTTTGGCAACATCCTGAACATGCTGGAACGAACCCGGTGCCGCGGCCTCAAGCTCCTTGATGATCGGGTGATACAGCGAGGTGATTTCCCACAAACGCCAAGGCGTCGTAACACGAAATACAACTTCGATAAATGGCAACAGCATCATCGTCAGACCGTAGCTGATGAAGCCGCTCAGACTGATGACGATAAGCAAATTGAGGTCGGGCATCAACACGCCATTAAGCCATGTAATCGCAAACAGAACAATGATATTGATGATGGAAATCAGAACACCGCAGTTGAGCATCTTCGACCGCTCGGTGATTCCGCGCAGAATCGGCATGATGACGCACAACCCGGGAGCAAGTGCAAAAGGTAGGAACTCGAATTCCATGCCATTAATAATGCCGTACAGAATGCAACTGAAGATGACCATCAGCGAGCTGATACGGCCATGATACAACAACGCGAAAATCATTCCAATCATGCCGCAGGGGAAACAGTAAATTTCGTTCTCTGGATTGCACAACCCCGACAAAACCAACGCCGGGGGAACCAGACACGCCACAATCAGTGGCAGCGCGACAAGTGTAATGGTGCGCCACGAGAAGTTCATCCCGATGGGATGATAGAACCGCAGATGAGTCAGCAGCCAAATGAACAGCAAAAGCACACACAGGGAATCGCCCACGATGCGTAGGAACAAACTGTGCCAGCGATACTCGCGAATGATTTGCGCCATCATCTCTTGCTCGGGTGTCACGTAGGCGCCGGACCGAAGAATAACCGAACCCTCGGGGATTGTGTATTCTGCATTGATGGCGTTCATCAGATTATTCTTCAGTCGCTCGGTCTCCTCGGCACTGAACGAAACGTTCTTGTTCAGCACTTGACGGCCGACATCCGCGCAAGCATCAAAGCTGTTGTTGCCCGGAAAATGATCACGCAACCAAACGTTGCTCATGAGACCGAAAGTTTCGCCGGGATAACCAAGCACGTTTTTGACTGACATCGTCGTCGAGTGGTCGTTGCCCGAGGTAATCAGACGGGCGCGATTTGCGTTACTCGCAGCACGCAGCAGGAAAACATCTCCCATCATCCCGCGCGCGTAAAAATCATCGACCATTTTTCGGACGGTCATCAATACAGTGATGCGCTCATTGTTGTCCAAAAGTGTCTGACAAGTTTCGGGCAACAAACCGAGGTTGGCCTTCTCACGTACAAGTTTCACGCAGTCGATTGTCGGCTGATTTGTGTCGAAGCTATTTAGCGCCTGTTCCAATTTTGACAAATCATCAAGCGCACGCTGCTTGACATCCGGATTGACAACGAACACCTTATCGTTATTGTCTTCCACATATTTACGCCCAAGACCAATCAGCGACATGTCCGAGGACTTCATGTTTATCGGAGCGACAATATCTTCGCCGTTCCACATCGTGCCCGCTTTGGGGAAGTTTTGATTGAACAGGTCGCGCAATGGCAGCGACAAAAAGACAAATAGCGCAAAGACAAGTATCAGAGCGATACAACCGGTCACGGTCGAGTAACGACGCAGCGCTTTTTCTGTTTCGATGCGTGCTTCCTCTGACCGGTCAGACCCAGGGCTTATATACTCTCTTTTTTCATCCTCGGGGAAAAGCATCATCAGACCTCCGGTGTGAAATGGTTGGTTGGCTCCGGACGTGCGACACGCCCGGCCGTGCCGGTGGTTCTCTGTTCATCCCATTTGTCATAGGCGCTGACAATACGGCGAACCAGTGGATGGCGCACGACGTCAGCATGGTCAAAGTGGACGAACTCCACCCCTTCAACATCATGCAAAATCTTCGAGACATGTTGCAATCCGGACATTTTGCCAACAGGTAAATCAATCTGCGTGATGTCGCCGGTCACAACAACTTTGGATTCGTAACCCATGCGCGTCAGAAACATTTTCATCTGTTCGATGGTGGTGTTCTGGGCTTCGTCAAGAATGATGAACGACGCGTTGAGTGTGCGACCACGCATGAATGCAAGGGGCGCAATCTCGACGACGCCACCTTCCAGAAACTGTTGCACCCGTGTCGAGTCGACCATATCATGCAGCGCATCATACAGAGGACGAACATACGGGTCAAACTTGGAGGCGATATCGCCGGGTAGGAAGCCAAGTTTCTCGCCTGCCTCGACGGCCGGGCGCACAAGGATGATGCGCCGCACCCAGTTGTTCATCAGATAATAGACGGCCATCGCCATGGCGAGGTAAGTTTTGCCTGTACCTGCTACACCAATGCCAAAGACAACATCATTGTTGCGAATGGCGTCGAGATAGGCTTTTTGACCACGCGTCATCGGCGAAATGGTTTTGCGGCGGCTCGGAAAATACAGGCGATCGCTATTGAACATGCTCTTCAAATTCGAGGTCTCTGTGTCGCCAAGCGAATTCGTGATGACGTCAAACGCCCGCGCGTCCAGTGACGTGTTGCCGGAGCGCATAATCGACAGCAGAGTATCCAATCCTTGGCGGGCGTTGCTGACGGACAGTTGTTCCCCAAGAACCTTGAGGACGTTGCCACGCAAAACAAAACGAACACCGAACTGATTCTCTAACTCGCGCAGACGGGCCTCGCCCTGTGCGCCAAGTTCGCGAACTTCAGCAGTCTCGAGAATGATTTCCTCTTGAACCATCGTACTTTAAGCCACCTTGTATCCCTGCATAATCTATTTCCTTTTTGATTGTCGCGGCAACGCAACCGTTTACGAGAGCGTCACGACAACGAATTTTGTCTTGCCAAGTTTCAACTTATAGACACCTGCCGGCAATGCCTTGCGAGCAAGCCCCATGCGATCTTCGTCCGGATGCGAACCAAGCGGCGCAGACTCAGGCTCCTCAAAAACAGTGAAGGATTTCTGGTCGACAAATCGCTGTGCTTCGCGCGAGCTTTTGGCAACGCCGCAAGCAATCAGGAGTTTCTGAAGATTGGGGACGTCCGCAAGACTGAAGGACAACTTGTCGGCGGTGTCTTCGGGGAACGAGCGATTCGTGAAACGTGCCCGAAAATCTGCCGCAGCACTTTCGGCGGAAGCCTCATCATAATACAACGCCACGAGACGCTTGCCCAACTCTTCCTTGATGTCGCGAGGATGACGCTTCCCACTCTCGAAATCCGAACGTAGCTGTTCAATCTCGTTCGTGGGCATTTCGGTTGCCAACGAGAAATATTCCCACATCAATTCATCGGGAATGCTCATCGCCTTGCCAAAAATATCGGTCGGCGCTTCGCTGATACCGATATAGTTATTCAGGCTCTTGCTCATCTTGTGGACACCGTCCAGTCCGACAAGCAGCGGCATCATCATCGCGCACTGTTGTTCCATCCCCTCCAGACGCTGCATCTCGCGCCCGACAAGCAGATTGAATTTCTGGTCGGTGCCACCCATCTCAACATCGGCTTTCACCGCGACGGAATCATAACCCTGCAACAGCGGATAAATAAACTCGTGAATGTAGATGGGAATTTCGTTGTTGAAGCGCTGATGAAAATCTTCTCGTTCCATCATCTGCGAAACGGTGTACTTGCTCATCAACTCGATTGTCTGCGAGACATTCATACACTCTAGCCAATCGCTGTTTCGCCGCACTTCCGTCTTCTCGGGGTCAAGGATTTTCAGAACCTGCTTCAGATAGGTTTCGGCATTCGCGTTCACCTG
This sequence comes from Candidatus Sumerlaeota bacterium, assembly GCA_012513815.1. Taxonomy (GTDB): domain Bacteria; phylum Sumerlaeota; class Sumerlaeia; order Sumerlaeales; family Sumerlaeaceae; genus JAAZBM01. Next base: position 94,154 of record JAAZBM010000007.1, read on the forward strand.
TTCCTTCGTCAAACGCGGACGCATTTTATTCTTGCCACTCGGGTCGCCAATGCGCGCCGTATAGTCGCCGATGATGAATACGACGACATGGCCGTACTTCTGGAATATGCGCAATTTTCGCAATGAGACGCTGTGCCCCAAATGCAGGTCAGGAGCGCTCGGGTCGGCACCTAACTTGATGCGTAATGGGCGGTTCTCTTTCTTTGACTTGACAAATTTCTGGGCGAACTCCGCAAGCGGCAAAATCTCGACAGCGTTCTCAATCAAATCGGCAAATTCGGCACGATACTCTGCGGGAATCTGCAGTTTATCAAAATCTATAGACATCTTTCTTCTCTCGTTTTTATTTCTAAATCTGTTATTGTGAAACGCTTGCTAGCACTGTGCGAACCATCGGATTCTCGGCTAACGCCTTGCATGCGCCTTGATAATCAAACTTGCCCGACGCAATCAGTAGCGCCTTTGGAACGACCTTGTCCACGCTCTTGGCACGCTCGATTAATTCGACAATCGGCGTCGCACGCAAATCGTCGGTCAGGGTGTCGGTCTCGAATATTGAATGCAACACCGCTTCGGTTGCGCTCGCCTCGTCCACCTTCATCAAATCTGTGACGATACCGACCGTTCTATGGAACAGTTTGTTGTTGGAAATGCGCAAGTCAATCATGCGGTTGCCGTAGACTTTGCCTTTGAGGACATGAGCGCCGGTGGTCAGGGCATTTGCCAAAAGTTTGAGTTGAATCTCAATCAAACCGCCACCGCACAACGCCGTTTCGCGGGCGCTAAGCTCCATCGACAAATCCGCGGTTTCGCTCGAGTGGGGACAATCGCCCCACTGAACAAGAACCGTAGACGCGCTTTTTTGACGAACCTGATGCAGCAGCGTGTCGCGCTCCGCAAACTCGCCAAGGAACACACACAAATCATTCGCGCTCAAGGTTGGCAACATATCTGCCACAAAGTTGTCGAGCGAAATCCGATAATGCACGCCGAGGTGGGAAAAGTCTTCGCCACCATAGGGGAACATCGCCTTCCAGCCACCCCAAATGAAACCACGCACATCGTCAAAGGACGCACCATAAGTTGGCGGACACTCGCTCGCGTCAACCAAAGCAATGATGCCACCATCTGACACAGACGCATCCGCCTGTCCGGCCGCGTTGACACCCGCCGGGCCAAGATAGAGAATCCGTCCGCCTAAACGGAGCGCATTGCCGCCAAGTTCAATCAGGCGGCCAATCTTTTCGGGGCAATAATAGAAATCGGCAATAGCGTCACGATAGGACAGGAGCACTTTGCTGACTGCGGCATACAAACCATCCTCGGTAATCTCGCCGCGAGACAGTGCCAGCGCCGGACGAAACATTGCTTCCAGCAGAATGCGTGTCCCCGTGCCACTCTTCATGCGTGTGCTACCGGTCACCGGTTCAGGCCCAAGAATAGGATTCAGAATCGTCGCGTTGTCGCTCTTTTTGAGCAAATCGACAACATCCGCGAAAGTCTTGTCCCAACCATCAACCTTCAGACGGCGAGCCAATTCAGTCGGATTGAATGCCATCAGAACGGCATGCCCCGGAACGGTCCCGTTCACGACTCCCTCAAGCTGACCGCCTACATACGGAGCGCTCATCCCACAGGTGATGCCCACATAAAACACATCATCAGCGCCTGCGGTAATCTCGCGCAGTTCCTTCAAGCCAAGCGCCGCATCGTCCTCGGCACCTTCGAACGCCTGAATCAGCGCGGCGTTGCCACCCGCCATCAGATAGCGAAATTTGGCAGAGTCGTTGGGGCTGACATCGCTCAACACGCGATTGCAACCGCGAGCAACAAACATGGACAGACGGCCGCTTGTGCCTGCGCCGCTCATCACGACACAACCACGCGGGGACTTCAAGGTCCGGGCGCAACGACGCGCCAAATCGCACAATGTCCGAACAATACAGTCGTCGGTCATGCCGGCATAACCCAGATAACCCGAAAATATCTGTGAATCGGTTTGCCGAAACAAACGACCCATCTCCATCGGACTGGACAAATCCAATCCCGTTGTCAACTCATTGGAAGTTTCTGTTACTGATCTTTTGGTAGTCATAATAAAAAAACAAACATCCTCGTCTTTTGTTTATCTCTGTCGCGTTACTGCTAAAAACTCCGGCTGCCGGGTTTGTGTGCCCGTGTCCCTGCCGCGCACAACGGACAACGGATTGGGTCATATGTCTGCGCCTTCAGGTTGGCATATGTAATGACCGGCGCGTTCGGTCGCCACTCGCCTTGCGAGCGGTCGACAATCAACGCGTACCCGACAATCTCGCCGCCGAGCTGTTGCGCCATTAACGCCGTCTCATCGATGCTGCCGCCCGTCGTCACGACGTTCTCGGCCATCAGGACGCGTTGACCTTTTGTGATATGGAAACCACGGCGCAATTCGAAGGTGCCATTGGGACGCTCCGCGAAAATGCTGCGAATCCCGAGCTGGCGCGCAAGCTCATAACCGAATATCACCGCACCCATCGCCGGAGCCAGAACCACATCGGGTTTCAGGTCGGCGCACCTTGCCGCGACAGCCTTCGCGATTTTGGCAGCAGTCACAGGGTCTTCCAACAGAGTGGCGCACTGAAAATAGCAGTCGCTGTGCAAGCCGCTGCTTAGCAGAAAATGACCGCGAAGCAAAGCGCCTGTGTCTTCAAAAAGAGACAAAGACTCTGCGGCTCCTGCTGTGACGATTTTGACATATCCCGGAACTTCTTTATTCTGCATCTTCTGACACACTTTCACTGATTAAATGACACTTCTTCAATAAATCTTCGGCCATGGAACCAATGGCTCCCGGCCACGCCCACGAGGACGCAAACAAAAACGATAAATGACCGACAACGGCACCCATCAGCGCGTCATCGATGTAGTGCCGACGACCCCAAACACGCGACAGCGCACAGCCCCACGCCCACAAATACCAAAGCCATTTGCCGCGGGGAAATAATACCGAAAAGAACGCTGCCAGACAAAACGCCGTCATGCTGTGTCCGGATGGAAAGGAGACCGTCATGCTCTCGCCCCACGGACGACCGGACTTCAGCAACAGCCACTGGTCTTTTTGCTCCAACCGTAGCGCCGTCCCCGGATGACTATCGATGAAGTCTTTCATCCGACGATAACCGTCATCCTCGGCCGACATCTGCTGAATCCCAATGCCAAACTCCGGACGAACACGCCCCGCAAGCTCTTTGACACCGCTGTTGACTGCGCAGCCCAACAGCAACGCCACTGCCAACCACCACGAACAACGGCGCAACCCCGACGGCGCGATAAACAGAAAAACAAGGAAAATTGTTCCAAGCACGGTCACGCCTGTTATCTGGCGTGTCGTCGAGAATACTTCGTCAAGCGGCATACTACGCAGCATCGAATGAATCCAACCATAGGTCGTGTCTGTAAACGGAATCAGCGAGACCGTCAGGAGCAGACCGATTGTAGGCCACATGAAATATCGCAGACGCAACGACCGCGGAAACAGTTGTGCGCCTGCGACTCTGCATATCAAATTGTCTGTGCTCATAGACTTCCCAAACTACGGAAGCAAGTCTGGCATATTCTCATAGTCAAGGATAACTTCTTCCTTCTCTACCGGTTTGCGGCTGTTGATAAAGTTTCCAGTCATCATATCCGCATAGCCCATGCCGGGCGCCACGAACGGATAAACGCAAGCATCGCGATCAACAATCACTTCGAGGAACGCGGGGCCATCAAAATCCAACCACGCCTTCATAATTTTCGCGAGATCCTTTTTCTTTTCAACACGCTTCGAAAACTCATAGGCATTCGCCTCGGCAGCCGCGACGAAATCTTTACGATGACGCATCTTGCACGAGCCACTGAAGCGCTTGCCGAAGAATGTTTTCTGCCACTGGCGCACCATGCCGTCCGCGCGGTTGTTGAGTAGCAAAATCTTGACGGGCAAATCATAAACGCAAGGAGTCTCAAGCTCGCCCATATTCATACGGATACTACCATCGCCATCCACATCAATCACGATGGCGTCGGGGCGACCTACGCAAGCACCAATCGCCGCTGGCAGACCAAAGCCCATCGTTCCCATCGAAGCACTGGTAAGGAACGACCGTGGCTGATTGCGATTAATCCATAACGCCGCGAACATCTGATGCTGTCCGACACCCGTGCAAACGATTGTGTTTTTCTTCTCGCGCAACAGACCATCAAGCGTCTCCAGAACGAACTCCGGCTGAACGACTTCCGTCTTGCGGTCATAGTTCATAGCGTAGTCTTTTTTCATTTTCGCGCAAACGGCTGACCAGTTGCCATAGACCTTCTTGAAGGCCTTGCCGTAGTGCGCCAAATCTTTCATGGCCTGACGGGCATCGCCCGCGAAAGCCCAATCGGACTGGCAGACTTTGCCTAACTCGGCCGAATCAATATCGATGTGCGCAAAGAATTTCGCACCCGGCGCAAACAACTTGACATTGCCCACAACGCGGTCATCAAAACGAGAACCCACGGAGATAATTGCGTCGCAGTCTTCCACCGCATAATTCGCGTAAGCCGAACCGTGCATGCCCAACATACCCAGAGACAAATCGGAGCGGGTGTCAGTCGCGCCGATGCCCATTAGGGTCGTCACGGCCGGAATCTTGAACATCTCGGAGAACTGGCGAACGGCCTCGGAAGCGTCGGCGGAAATCACACCACCGCCAACATACAACAACGGACGGTCACATTCGCCAAGCTTGTTGTAGAAATCCATTGCTTGGTCTTTGGAGATGCGAGCCTTCAGGGCCTGCTCAATGCGCTTGAAGTAGCCGTGATTGGGCAGCAGCGCACCATCGCCCTTGTACGGGCCATGCCAAACTTGGATATCCTTGGGCACATCGACAACCACCGGTCCGGGACGACCACTCGTGGCGATATGAAAAGCCGAGCGCAAGGTGCTCTCTAAATTCTCGGGTTTCTCCACGAGGAAAACATGCTTGCAACAATTGCTAAAAATGTTCAGGACAGGAGCTTCTTGGAACGCGTCTGTCCCAATCAACGGACGGGGAACCTGACCCGTAATCAACACGACGGGAATGGAGTCAGCCATGCAGTCGCGAATCGGAGTGACCGTGTTTGTCGCACCCGGGCCCGACGTCACGATTGAAACACCGGGTTTGCCTGTCGAACGGGCATAACCGGACGCCGCGAAAACAGCGGACTGCTCATTGGTCGGAACAATCAGACGAATGCCGGGCGAACCATCGGCACGCTTGTACTTCTCATTATAGCGATGCAGCGCGTCATAGGTCGGGAGAATCGAGCCACCTGTGTAACCGAAAATGACATCTACGCCCATTTCTGCCAATACCTGAATAATGGTGTCCCCACCACTCATAACTTCGCCGGCGCGGGAAGGCTCCGAGTGTTTGATTGTTTGCCGGTGGTTTTTGGCTTGAATTGTCTTGGCCATAGCTGTCAGTGACTCCTTTATATTTTTTATGGTATAAAACCAACTGCATCTGTTCGCGTAAAAACAGACACTGCATTTTTATCATATTGTATTCATATACAATCAATGTAGATAATTCTACCAACAAGCATTTTATTAATTATAACTCAGCCGCAAGGAGAGACGCATGAGCAGAAAATTCAAATACGACTCAATTTATGGACCTGACATTCGGGTCGGAATCTTGCAAGAACAGGACGAAATCAGAATCGAACTTACCGGCGAGTATGCCATTTCGGATGACTCCGGAAACGAACTCGGCATCCTCAACGACGCAAAACTAACGCTTTGCCCGGCTGACACAACACCAGCGAAACTGACTTATCACATTGTCGCAGGCAAAGCGGACTCCGGACAGGAAGCCGAAAAAATTGCCGTGCCCAATGACGTCACGCTCGGGCCTTGGATGACGGAATGTATGGGAGCCGAGCTTGACTGCGACGCAACGGCGGTCGAATACTGGAGATGCTCAAAGCCGTTCTTCACGCGGCAAAACGCCGAGCAAACCCGCAATGTTCTGCCACAGAATGAGCAGATGGCCGTCATCACCATTCGACGGGAGAAACCGCTCGGGTTTGTCAAAATCATCGATGGAATCAGCAACAAATTGACAGGCAGGGGAATGCTGCGTTTTGTGCCGGTTTTGCCTGACATTAACCGCGTCACCGTCCACGATGTCATCGTCGGAATCGAGTATCACTGGAGGCATCTCGAACGCCACCACTTCCGTGGAGCGATCGAAGTGCGCGTTGATAACGCCGGCAAACTCACGGTCGTGAACGAGCTTCCGGTCGAACAGTATCTCTTCTCGGTGAACTCGTCCGAGATGATGTCTGTCATGCCGGACGAACTGCTCAAGGCGCAAACCGTCGCCGCACGCAACACCGTCTTTGCCACGATGGACAAGCACCACCATGCCGACGACTTCCACATTTGCGCTGACGACCATTGCCAGTGCTACAGAGGCTCGTCACGTGAGACGCCCGATTCCAGACGACTCACCATGGCGACGTTCGGTCTCGTTTTGACGCATCACGGCAAAATCTGCGACTGCCGATACTCCAAATCGTGCGGCGGACTCATAGAGTCCATGGACAGCGTATGGCACGAAGCACCACGAGGATATCTGCCGTCGGGCATCGACGCCGAACCCGGAGCGGCAATCGCGAATTTCTATCCATGCAACACCGAGGAAAAGGCGGCGAAGTATCTTAGACAAAATCCCGAATGTTGGTGCAACACGACCATCGGCGAGATTCCGCCTTACCTCAATTACACGAAACCGTATTTCAGATGGACGGTAACCTATAAGCGCGAAGAAATCGAACAGTATGTAAGCAAATATCTCGGAACCGAGACCGGCGAACTGCTCGACCTTGTCCCCGTCAAGAGAGGCGACAGCGCCCGAATCGAATATCTGAAGGTCGTGGCCGCCAACGGCGAATGGGTCATCGGCAAGGAGTTCAACATCCGCAAGGCACTCTCGGAAACATTTCTCTATAGTAGCGCCTTCGTGCCCGAATTCGATTTTGACGCAGATGGACACATCACCACAGTCAGACTCGTCGGCGGTGGTTGGGGACACGGAGCCGGACTGTGCCAGATTGGCGCAACCATGATGGCATACAAGGGCAAAACATTCAAGGAAATCCTACTGCACTATTTTCCCGAGACGATTCTGGTCAACGATACCAAGTTTGCCTCCGAGGCACAGGAACAGGAAATCATCAAAGGCTATGACGCCGACACTCGCGACGGCGAACGATGCTTCGAGTTCTTCAACTGCTACGGAGTCGCCACTTGCCCACTTATGAAACAAGGCGTCGAACTCATCGCTCACGAAGAGATGAAGGACTCTTTTATCTTCGAGGCAACCGGTCTCAAAAAAGGCGAAAACCTGCCCGCCGACCAAACATTCTGCAAACAACTAATCTTTAGTGGTAGAACAGCCACAGAAAAAAATAAAGAAAAAAACAGAAAAACGTTTTTTTTGTGAAAATAATCTATTTTGCTCTGTAAACATAAATATCCTCATTAAGAGAGAGAAAGGAAATTTCAATGAAATTTACAACTGCTACAATTGCAACAGCGGCTTTAATCGCTGTTACAGCTTCTGCCAACGCCCAGTGCGTTGATCCGCTCCTTGACACAGGTTGCACCCTGCGCACAATGAGCATGTTCGCCGTCAAGAGCGTTCTTAGTGCTCCTCTGGCTATCGTCAATGCCGCGGAAGAAACCTTTGACTCAGTCACAGGTGCTTTCTGTGGTGAAGACGTTTGCAACAGCCCGGCCCCCAAGGCCTATGCATATCCTTGCGCCCCCTGTGGCAAGTATGCCAAAAAGGCCGCTTGTGCTCCTTGCCCCAAAAAGGCCGTGAAGTGCAGCGTTAACCCCACCTTCAGTGATTACGTCTTCGGGTTCGTTCCCGGTCTCGCAATCGGCCCCGCAAAGTATTTTGTGGCTGGTGCTGAAGAAGGAATCACAAAGGGCTATTGTGCCGCTCGCGGCAACTGGGTTCTTGCACCCTTCGCAGCTTATCCCGCTGGCGCCTTCTACGGTGCCGTTGGCGCCATCAAGGGCGTCTTCAAGGGTCCCTTTGTTGGTGGTCCTTGCGGCTGGGCAAATATGCGTTGCGCCGGCAAGCCCTTCTCAATTTACATGAAGTAATTTCCGTAAATTGGTTTAAGGCTTAGGCTTAAAACTGAGAGACCCTCTCGCGTTCGGGCAAGAGGGTCTCTTCTTTTTGTCTTTTTTGGCGAACAGAAAAATAAAAACATAAAAGTGTGCCACCCGCGACTTTGCAATCGCGAGTGGCACATGACTTTTTGTGTCTCTGTCCGAGACGGAGAAGCCGTCGTAGCCGACTATTTTTTCTTCGCCGGTTTGCTGTGACGGGCACAACCGCAGCAGCAACCCATTGTGACTTCAACCTTGACCACAGGAAGCTTTGCACCCGCCTTGGGCGAAGCACTCTTGCCGGCGACAATCAGGTTACCCTCAACGGGCTTGCCATCAACGGTCATCGACTTGACGCCCTTGCAAACGCCGTCGGGATTCTTGACGGTAATCTCGTACTTCTTCCCGCGGAACTTACGCGAAATCTTGAATGACTTCCACGAGGCGGGAATGCACGGGTCGATAATCAGACCATCATAATCCGGACGAACGCCGAGGATGTAGTCGACGCCGTCACGCAACATCCACGTGGACGAACCGGTCAGCCATGCGTGGCTCGCCTGACCAAAGGTTTCGTGTTCCGGGCTTGTTACATATTCACTGTAGACATACGGCTCAAGCTCGTAGCGGTCAATCGAAACGGTATCATTCAGCGGCAACGATTCTTTGTAATACTCAAACGCGCGGTCGCCGTGGCCAAGCATCGCTTCGGCCAACACCGCCCAGCTGACCGGGTGATTGAAGATGGATCCGTTCTCTTTCTTGCCGTGGACACAACGCGTCGCAAGACCGATATTCGGGTCGATTGTGCGCCATGCCGGATACAGCATTTGCGGACCTTTGGGTGTGTTGCACATTTTGTATGCGCAATCAAGGCTCTTCTTGGCGCGCTCTTCGGAGGCGACGCCGCTCATCACAGCCCACGTCTGGCTATTGAGATAAATCTTGCACTCGGCATTCTTTTTGGAACCAATCGTCTTGCGCAAATCATTCGTTCCGCAGACATACCATTCGCCATCCCAGCAGTACTTGTTGATGGCGGCGGAAATCTCGTTATAGGACTTCGTGTAGCGGCTCTGCATCGAGCTGTTCTTGACACGCTTGCACAGGCCAATGATTTCCTTCAACGCATAGCAAAGCGCCATTGTATTCCAGACGCTCTCGCCGCGACCATTGCGACCCATATAATCAAGGGTATCGTTCCAGTCGCCGTTGTTGAACTTGCACAGCTTGCGCGGGCTAAGGTTGCCAATCGTGAAATCAAGGCACATGCACAGATGCTTGAACACGGTCGCGACGGCCTTGGTCGGAGTAATCTTCGGAGCCTTGCTGGCGTCAAGGTACGGAACCTTAACATCCAAAATCGAATAGTCGCCGGTCTCGCGGATATACATCGCGGTCGCCATCGGCAGCCACAACGGTGTGTCGCAGTGGCCGGACAAAGTGTAGTTGCCATCAAAACGATCGTAGCAATGCACCACACGGCCGTTGGGCAGTTGCAGCGAAGCAAGCTCGATGAGACGGTCGCGAACCTGCTCGGGGCGGCTCATCAGAGGGCCAAAGGTGTCTTGGCAGCTGTCGCGATAACCGCGTTTGAACAGCAAACCACCGTGATAGTAGCTCGCGTCGCGGGAGAAGCGGAAGGTGCACGAAGTCTGGTACTGATTCCAAACATTCATCATCGTGTCAAAGTCCGCATCCGGTGTCTTCACCTGAACGCAAGACAGATAATCTTTCCAGTCCGCGCACATCGCACGGAACGCCTTGTCAACATTCGCCAACACAAGATACTTCTTGGCGACGCGGGCGCTCTCGGCCTTGTAAATAAAGTTTCCTTTGGCATCGCGTTTGGCGACAACACCAAGCAAAATCACAAAATTCTTGCTCTCGCCGGGCTTCAGTGTCAGAGGCATTTGCAACGCAAGAACGGCATCACCCGAGGTGATTTCGGTATCTTCGAGTTTGCCCTTCTCGACCATAATCGGATTGGTCTCGCTGCGCCATTTGCCGCTAAAGCGAGCCTTGTTGCCCTCGAAGTGCGAGATGGGCAGTGACGAAGTCATGAAGTAAAAGCGGTCATATTCGCGGTTGCTCTGTTCGACAGTCGCGTCGCCAAAAGTATTCCAGTAACGCTTGCTCGCGAAAAGGGTCTTCGCTTTTTTGTCAAAGAACACATCATTAAAGTGCTGGTCGTTGGGCTGATTGACCAAATCATTCAGCGCGTTTCCAAGGCACAACTCAACATAACTGAACAAATCAAGCGTGACAGCTTTCTTCGATTCGTTCTTGACGCAGCAACGCCAGATTTCGGCATCGGCATCAGGTGCAACAAAGAACAACGCGTCAACCTTGACGCCATTACGTGCGCTGACAAAACGAGTATAGTTCATACCATGATGGCATTCATATGAATCCAAGTCGCGCGCGCAGGGCTGCCAGCTCGGGCTCCAGTAATCGCCCGTCTTGGCATCGCGAACATACAGATAATGACCGGGACGGTCAAAGGGCATGCTGTTGTAACGGTGACGAGTGATACGATGCAAACGAGGCGTCTTGTAGAATGCGAAGCCTCCGCCGGAATTGGAAATTAATCGCGTGTAATTCCCGTTGGAAATATAGTTCACCCATGGGGCCGGGGTGTCAGGACGAGTCACGACAAACTCAAGGTTGTCGTCCGTAAAATGTCCGTATTTTTTATAGCTGCTTTCAGCCATCAGGACTTCCTTCTTTCTTCGTTTTGATATACGCAATCGTGCGCATACTACATTAATTGATTCTAACAGAAACAGGGCATTCGTATTTCATACAAACGCACAAAAAACGTTCTACAGTGAACGCATGAATTGCTGTTCCCAGACTTTGACTTCACGATACTGAGGATACCGTTTCTCAAGCATACGAAAACGGGCCGTATGTACAACATGGCGTTTGCCGGGTTCACGCTTGGGATCCAACAACGCATGCAACATTTCGTGATAAATCACAAAACTCAAAAAGTAGCGTGGAACAGATTCTTTGTCAAGATAGGGATGAATACTGATTAATTGCAACCTCGCATCATAGCTGCCAAACAATATGCCGCTGCGTTTGTGGGTGACCTCGCGGACGCCACGCATCCAAGTAATGCGGACATAATCCAGACGACCACCAAAGTACTGACGATTGATGTCCTCCATCATGGTGTTCAAATCATACACAACACCCTTGGAACATAACGCCAATTCACGAGACAGAACGGGAGCGCTGGTTTCATAATGGCTATCGATATAGTAGCGCAAAACCTTCGTGCTTGTCACACGGGCACGGTCAAGATACCAATTCGCGATGGCATCCAAAACATCGTCTGTGCAATCCAAAAACAAATAATGAACAGACAGTGTCCGCTTGCCACCTGTCTTGCTCTCGTGAGTACTAATAAGAGAACTCTTATTATTGTTTATTGTCAGTTGCAAATCTGACAGTTTTGG
>JAAZBM010000008.1 GCA_012513815.1 Candidatus Sumerlaeota bacterium
CAACACCGGCTTGCAGAACCGCGACAATCGAATACGAGAACAGAACATTCGCAATTCCGCATGAGAACAGAACATTGGAGGTCAAATGTCACTGACATTGCAAAACCCATTGAAAGACCCTTCCGCAGTATTGGATTATGTGTTCGACTGGAACGAATGGCTCGCAACCGGAGAAACAATCACCGACCACACTATCACAGCCGACACAGGTATCACCGTTGACAGTTCGACCGAAGATGCTGGCAAAGTTACCGTCTGGCTTTCAGGCGGTACGGCTGGTATAAATTACAAAGTGGCGTGCCTGATTACCACAAGCGCAGGACGGACGGATGAGCGCACAATCTGGATCAAGGTCACGGATAGATAGCTCCATAATTGCTATTGACAATCGCTGGAATTGTATGTGTGATAATGGCAAACGAATGAGGAGCTAATCTGCATGAATGATTTTGACCAAAAGGGCGCTGTAACAACTGTCAGAATAGACTACTCCGGCGGGAATACAGAACATACCCTTTTCCTTGCGTCTGACTTGCACGTAGATGCAACAACTTGTAATAGGGCGGTTATGCTTTCAGACCTGCAAGATGCGGTAAGCAAAAACGCGATGATCTTTTTGTTCGGTGATATTTTCGATGCCATGCAGGGCAGGTTTGATCCGCGCCGGTCGTTGGACGAACTTAGACCAGAATATCGGCGGAATGATTATTACGATTTTGTGGTGAAAGACGTTGCAAAAATACTAAGCCCGTTTGCTAAGAATATTGTTCTGATCAGTGATGGCAACCATGAAACGGCAACCCTCAAAAACGCAAACATCTCATTGACCGACCGCCTTATTTGGATGCTCAACACTCAATACGGAGGCAATATCCAACATGGCGGCTACGGCGGGTGGATTCGTTTCATGTTTGAAGGCGCATCCGGCGGGCGTACGTCAATCAAGATGAAATATCATCATGGCTTTGGGGGTGATGCGCCTGTAACGCGCGGCGTGATACAGACCAACCGGCAAGCGGTTTATCTGGACGGCGCGGACATTGTGGTGAACGGGCACAACCATTCAAGCTATTGGGTACCGATCGTTAAAGAAACATTGACCAATTCCGGCAATGTCATTTTCAGCACGCAGCATCACATCCGCATTCCAGGCTACAAAAACGAATACAACGACGGCACGCGCGGCTGGGCAGTCGAACGAGGAATGCCTCCAAAGCCGCTGGGAGGAACGTTCGTCACTTTTGATGTTCGGCACGCCGGAAGGGGCAAGTCGGTCACCTGTCAAATTGGAGTGCAGCCGGTTGTTCATGAGCCGGCGGTGATGGAGCTGTTTTAATGCCTCTCTATGCTTATTTTTGCGATCGTTGTAACACTAAGTTCGAGTTCTGGCGGGACTACCAGGACGCGCCGGAAACGGTGTGCCCTGACTGCGAGACCGCAACTCTCCGCAAACTATTCGAGGCAACACCAATCCACTTCAAAGGCGGCGGATTTTACGCAA
>JAAZBM010000009.1 GCA_012513815.1 Candidatus Sumerlaeota bacterium
CTCCTGCTGAAGCAACGACAACAGCTCCTGCTGAAGCGGCGACAACGGCCACGGAACAAGCGGCTCCCGCTGCTGCTCCTGCTGCCGAGACAGCTCCTGCCGATGCCGCGACAACACCTGCTGCATAATCAATCAACAAAAATAAGTTTATCATCCCGGAGAGAAATCAAAAGCTCTTCGGGATTTTTCTATTCAACCACGGACGGCAACGGACGCCCCGGGTTTTCCTCACGAAACAATTCCAGCGACTTCGCGACAAGCGCCGAACGATCCACGATGCCATTGGAACGCAACCAGATACTAAACCCATGACCCGCAACCGGTTCGCCGGGCGGAATCCAGTAATAGATATGCGCCCAGTCACTGCCGCCATGACTTGCATCCGTCGCAAGACGCTCATGCAATTGCGAATCGCGGTTGAGTACAAGAAAATTCACGCCATGCTCGTCCAACAACTCGTGCCAACTCTTGCCAAGCACATTCTCAGACTTCTCCGACGCCGACAAAATGACCTCATGCTCAAGCCACCACTTGCTCCCCCAAATATCAAAACGATTGTCCGTGAATAGCTTGTGTTTCTCGGGAGCGAGACGCCACATAAAATACCCGCAATAGTTGAGCGGACTAAACATATTGTCGGGCAAATCCGCTCGCTCGATAAAGCGCACGACGGCCTCCGGATACGATGCCGCATCCATCGTCTCGCCATGCGAAAGCAAAATGTTGCGCCGAAGAAATGTCTGTGGCGGCGGTTCGCCGACAAGCGTCATCATCGACATCGCCAAGACGCCACCCACAACGCCAATCGCGCCGAGGACGCGACGACGACCGGATTCGCTTCGCGGCAAACTCTGCACAATCAGCCAAGACAAGGGGCCGGATATCGCAATGCCAAACAACACTAGCAAACGCCAGTGCATCAGCCCCTGATAAAGGAAAAACAAACTCAACAATAAATCCGCGACACTGGGCAAACGGCGCTTCCACAACAACAGCGCGACAAACAGTGCGGCCGTAAACCAACATGCGAAAAATCCGGGGATGAACGACCACCCGGCGCTTGTCTTAACCAAGAAAAACGGCGACACTTGCATCTCGCTGATGACCTTGGACAGATACGGGTCGTTCATGAATTTACTGCCAAGGAAGAACAGTTTCCACCCATAAGGATTAACGCAAGCCGCCAACACAAACCCCACACCAAGCCCGCACAAAAACAGCACACGGCGCAACGGCAAGGTCTCGCCTTTGCGACGCCGCCAGCACCATTCGACAAACTCGCCGCAGCAATAGGCTCCGCAAACAACAATTCCCAACAAGTACATCCCGTGGAGATTCGCCCACAATATCATCAGCGGCACGGTCACCGCCGCAAGCACCCACCCGGATAAACGACTGCGCTTCCAAGCATCAAAGAGACCAAGGTACAGCGCGAAGAGCGCATAGGAGAACAGCGGCGGTCGGACATAGATACCACGCCGCGAAATCTCGGCGGCAAGCCACGCCACCACTAGCGCGACCACCCAGACGCCACAACGCCGCCACGACAGCCACGCGACTCCCGCAAAGGTCAACGCAACCCAGAAAGCCTTGAACGTTAGCAAACCGAACAAACCGCCGCAATGCTCATAAATCAGCCAGAAAATGACCTGCGACAACCACTCGTGATTGTACCAAACGGTGTCGGCGCCCGTGTAGGTGAAAATGTCATAAACAGGTAAACTGCCGTGCTCGACGATCCAAGCGCCCGTCTTCAAATGCCACCAGTCATCTTGACTTGTGCGCAGTGGCACCCAGCCATAACTGAAGACGACGAGCAACAGGAGCGCCCCTAAAATGGCGAGGAACAGACGGCGTTTCATTGTTGACAAAGTAGGTTTCCAATTCGTGTTGATACTTGTTTTTACTCAACTAAACAAGAATTATTACTTACTCGGATAACATTTACATATTATACTGAGATTGCTCAAGAAATCGCACTTTTTGCAAGGAGTAGACCTATGCTGAAATTAGCATCAATACTGCTTATCACGGCAACACTTGCCGCAACGAACACGACTCAGGCAGCACAAGACGAAACGCTACTCGGGTACTACAATTTTGACAACGACTCTGCCGACATTGTCCACGATTCGTCAACCTACACACGCGACGGAAAGACCACCGGCAATGTCGAATACACCACGGGCATCAGCGGAAAAGCCGTGCGATTTCCGGGCATCAACGATTCATACATCGCCATTCCCTCAACGGACGGGCACTTCAGCACATCAAACGCGCTCACCCTCTCGGCATGGATATTGCGCGAAGATGTCGGCACGGGATGGGACGGTATGATTTGTAACGGCAGCGGCAAAGGCGGATTTCAACTGCTCTTCAACGACAAATCGCAAAATCTTGTTCTCTACATGAAGACGGCAACAACCGGATATCAACCCGCCAACGGCGCATTTATCCCGACAAATGTTTGGACACATTTGGCGGCAACATATGACGCTACACGCGAAACGGTCGAGCTGTATCAGGACGGCAAACTCACGCAGACAACGCCGTTCAAGGGAAACATCGACACGTTCGACAAACAGCTTTTCATCGGGAAATCGTCCTATGCCGGCGCGTTCAGAGGCATCATAGACGAGGTGCGAATCTACAACAAAGCGCTCGACGCAAAACAAATCCAAGCACTCTTTGACGAATTCAAAGACAAGCGAGGACCGAACGCCGACAAGCCCCACACAGAATTGTTTTTCTCGTCGATGACGGCCGAGCGAATGGCCGACTGCAACGGCGTATCCGTCACCATGACGCTCGCCAAAAGCGAACCTCTGACAACGGCGGACATCACCATTCTCCGCGCCGAGTCAAACCGCAAAGATGTCTGCCCTGGAACAAAAAACGCGAAAGTCGTTTTCAGCGGCGAAATGACATCAAGCAAAGGGCATGCGTTTGTTTTCTTCGATCGCATCCAACAACCGATGAACGGCGTCACGCTCCACTATTGGGCGAGACCGACAAGCGCCAGCGAAGTCCGCATTTCGCCCGCGCGAGTGAGAATGTATGACTCGCAAATGTGGTGGGCGCCTAACAAAATCAACGACGAAATCGAACGTATCGCGCACAAGTATCCGGATTCTGCAAAGGTCGTCAAGATAGCCAACACGGTGCAAGGACGCCCCATGAAGGCGCTCTGCATCGGAAACCCCGACAAGTTCATCGCGTTCGTCGGCTCAACACATGTCTCCGAATCCGGCCCTGAACTGATTCTTCCCATCATGGAAAGTCTTCTCGAAACACAACCGGAACTGCTCAAAAAAGTCGGCGTCAAGGCGCTCCCCTGCATCACACTGGACGAGCGGCAGAGACTGCTCAGCACGGGCAATGTTTTTTACTTTCGCGGAAACGCGAACCACGTCGACCTCAATCGTAACTACGACGGCTACTGGGAAGACCCCGGCACAAGCTACAACAAACGCAGCTTGAATCCCAAAGACGAAACATACGGCGGTGAGTTCGCGTTCTCCGAACCGGAGTCGCGCGCAGTCGCCACCATGATTCGCAGCGGGCAGGCGATGGCCGCGTTCTCCATGCACAGCGTCAACGGACTGTGCAACGCGGGCATGCTCTTCACCACTCGCGCGAACGACGACAGCAAGTTCAAGGAGAAGGCAACGGCGCTCGCGAAAATCTACGCGGAGGCAATGTACGGACGCGAGAACGCGGACAAATACGCCTTCTACCGAGCGGAATGCCCCAATGGCAGCATGGCGTCATGGGCATACAAAGAGCTTGGAGTTCCCGGTTTTGATTTGGAACTGGACAACAATCCCGACGCCCGCACACCGGCCATCACCGACACGGTATCGCCCACACTCATGGACAAATATCGCAAGTTGCACCTGAAGGCCGTCGTGGCTGTCCTCGAGCATTTCGCCAATCAAAAATGACACCCGGCTCTGAACGATAGTTATGAATAGCATGGCTCGTTTTTCGCGCAAAATCAACTCATGGCAACTCGTCGTGTTCGTCCTACTCGGGATGGCGGCGGTTGTTCGCTACGTCGCATTAGGACAAATCCCTCCGGGATTGTGGTACGACGAGGCCCTCTATTGCATGAGCGCGTTAAGCATCGGCGACCCCGGTTATCCGATTTTCTTCATGACCGGCGGCCACCCACACGAGCCGCTATTCGTCTACTCCCTGCGTGCGTGGTTTGGCCTCTTCGGCATCTCCGTCATCTCCGCCCGATCGTGCATGGCGACGTGGGGACTCCTGACCGTTGCCGTCATGTGGCCACTTGCGCAGCGTCTCCTTGGCAGTCGTCCATGGGCTACCGCTGCCGTTGCCGTCATTGCCTTCATGCGATGGCCACTCCACTTCAGCCGCACCATCTTCCGTGCCGGACTGGCGCCGCTTTTCATCTCGCTAACCTTCCTGCTTTTCCTACGCTGGCGCGAACGCAAACGCGCCGTCGACGCGATTCTTTGCGGCGTTGTCATGGGCATCGGCAGCTACACCTACCTGTCGTTTCGCCTTGTCCCCGTCATATGGACACTCTGGGTCCTATGGCTACTGAAAAGGAAATGTCTGTCATGGAAAGAGGACGCCGCCCACCTCATGCTCATTGTGCTGTGCGCAGTCGCGACCTTCGCTCCACTCGGATGCGACTGGCTGCGCCACCCAGACCACTTCTCGGGAAGAACTGACGAAGTCTCAATGTTCGTCACTCACAACGACGATGGAACGACAACCAACAAGACCACGCTGCAAGTCGCCCATGATATCGCGGCCAACACGGTTGCTGTTGCGGGCGCTTGGTTTGTCAAAGGCGATCATGTCGGCAAACACAACCTCCCGCTCGAACCGGTATTCGACCCCATCACCGGCATCATCTTTCTGATTGGATTCCTGTGGTGCGTGCGTCGCTGCCCCAAAAACGAAACAGCGTTCCTTCTGCTCATCTGGTTCCTCATTCTCTGCGCCACAAGCGTACTCTCCTTCGGCGCGCCCAACATCCTCCGCATGCAGGGAGCCATTCCGCCCGTCATCCTCATGTTCATCATTGGCCTGCGCATCATCTACACGCAAATCCACAAGCGCCTCGGCACCTCACAAGCACGTCTCATCATCGGCGGCGTTCTTGTCATCTTCTCATGTTGGCAACTCGACACCTACTTCCGCAGATTCCCCAAGCATCCCGATGTCAGACGCGAATTCCTCGCGGACTCCTTTATTCCGCCTGCGCAAACGACGATGCAAGCGCTCAGCTCGGACCTCGCGAAAACCATCTGGGTTCCCGAAGAGATTGCCGAGCACACAACGTTTGAGTTCATCACATGGACTCGCAAAAGCGATGTCAAAACGTATACGCCGCAAGAAAAAAACATCACGACGGACACAAAAGCGCTCGTCATTGCCACACGTCATTCTCTGGACTCGGCCGCAGAACAACAGCGGGAAGCCATTCAAAAGATGCACCCGGTGTTCACGTGGACTGTCCCGATAACGGACGAAAATGGCAACGAAAAGCGGATTCCATGGGGCTTCTTCTTCAGACCTATCAGAGACAACGCAAACTAAAAACGCGAAGCTTCCGCGACCGCTGACATTTGTCAATAATCGAGCCGCACCATACCATAAGAAAAGACCACGCACTGTAACTTATCTATACAGAAGAAACAAACAAGGAACAATGATGAAATATCAAGCGTTAACTATTCTTTTTACTGTCATTGCGTTCACAGCCATGACATCACTGCCCGAAACAGCCATCAGCGCACCGGCGAAGACAACACAACAACAAGTCATTAAGCACAAACGCGAGTCGTTCACCTTCCACAGCAAAGCGCTCGACGCCATCTCCACCTGCACAGTTTTCACGCCCGACCCCATGGTCAAAGGCGAGAGATACCCCGTCCTCTATCTCCTTCACGGATACTCCGGAGATAACAACGACTGGGCAGATAGAACGAGTTGCACACTCGCGCTGACCAACAAAAAAATGATTGTCGTACTCCCTAACGGAGACTACAAAGGATGGTACGTTGACAGCCCTCTCATCAAAGAATATCAATATGATTCGCTCGTCGCGAAAGATGTCGTCGCCGAGATTGACCAACGCTACCCGACCATCGCCAAACGCGAAGCCCGCGCGGTTGCCGGCTTGAGCATGGGCGGACACGGAGCAATCACTCTGGCGGAAAAACATCCCGATGTTTTCTGCTCGGCGTCATCGCTCAGCGGCGTGCTCACTCTGCACGACTGGTTGCCGAAGTACTACCTAGAGGAACTCCTCGGCCCCACACGCAAAGAGAAAGCATGGGCGGATAACTGCGCGTACTGCCTCAGCGATACACTGACGACCGCGAACATCGAAATCATGTTCGACTGCGGAACCAGTGACATATGCTACAACGGTTCCGCCGAACTCGACGAGAAACTCACAGCGCTCGGCGTCAAGCACACCTTCAACAGAACCTATCCCGGCGTCCATTCATGGGCATATTGGGACGAGCACTTGCCCGAGCATGTTCTCTTCCACTACAACAACATGACAGAAAAACTGAGCGGCAAGAATATGAAAATTGACAATAGCACAATGACGCCGCAACAGAAGCTCTATAAGAAGAGATGGCTACAGTTCGAGAAAGAAACAGCAACCTATTACGATGACCCCAAGGCCACAAGCCCAATCGTTCTGCTCGGAAGTTCGACACTACAGATTTTTAACGAAAAAGAACTCATGCCCGGTCTGCCCGTCGTCAACCGCGGCATCAGTGGTGACCGCATCGGCATCGATAATCAGCCCGGCATCTCGCACAGAATTTACAACACCGTCATCAAGCTTAAACCCCGCGCCATCATCATCAACAACGGCACAAATGACCTTGCGCACACCGCGAAAACCGGAACACCAAAGACAAGAGAAGTGATTGACGAATACAGATGGGTCGTCGCGAGACTGCTTAAGGAACTGCCAAATTGTCATATCTTCATCAACTCCTGCCACCCAACTAACGATTCCAGTGCCACAATCGCTCCTTTCATCTGGCAATACAACATCCTTCTTCAGAACCTTGCAAAAGAGATGGGTGACCACGTTCACTACATTGACCACGCAAACGCGGTGAAGGACGAGAACGGACTTCTCAAAAAGGAATTCGCCGCCGATGGTCTGCATCTGAACGCCAAAGGCAACGAAGTCTTGCGCGATAAAATCATGGAAGCGCTCAAGGAACAAGGAATCTTGGATGGCCTCCAATAGGACGCTTGGCGGAATGTAACCCGAATGAGCAACGTGAAGAAATCGCCTGAAGAAACATTGTCCCAAACTGAATCGGAGACACAGTCCGCTGTGCCTCCGATTCGTGACAAAGGCCCACTCTTCGACCCGGAAACAATCGCCGACATGCCGACCTCGCCCGGTTGCTACCTGATGAAAGACGTCAACGGAAAAGTCATCTACGTGGGCAAGGCGGTCAATTTGCGCAACAGAGTGCGCAACTACTTCACCAAATCCGGCGATGGAAGAATGATGATTACCTTCCTACGCAAACACATCGCGAGCATCGAGAATATCGTGACCGCAACCGAGAAGGAAGCATTCATTCTCGAGAACACGCTCATCAAAAAACACATGCCGCGCTACAATGTTCTCCTGCGCGACGACAAAACGTATCTCTCCGTTCGGCTGCGCATGAACCACGCGTTCCCGCGACTGGAAACCGTCAGAATCAGGCACGCCGCGCAAATCAGACGAAATGAATCCGACGTTTATTTCGGGCCGTTTGTGGACGGCTATGAGGTCAAGCAACTCCTGCAATTCCTCTTAAGAATCTTCCCACTCAGAACATGCAAAGACTCCGTCTTCAGCAACAGAACTCGGCCGTGCCTCCTCTACGAAGTCGGCAAGTGTGCCGCCCCATGCACCGCGAAGATCACACCCGAAGACTACGCCACACTCATGCAGAAAGTCATTCGCTTTTTCCGAGGAAACCACAACGAAGTCAAACAACTTCTGACGCAGAGAATGCTCGAGCTTGCGCAACGCGAGCAATACGAACGGGCAGCGCTCATCAGGGACAGACTGGCGGCGATGGATATGGCATTGGAAAAGCAAAACGCCGTCACGCACAAACGATTCAACAGGGACATTATCGCCGCAGCGCAAGAGCAAGGACGAACAGCCATCGTTGTCATGCAGTATCGCGACGGAACACTCATCGGGAAGAACGAGTACTACCTCAAGAATCTGAGCATGGAAAACGAACAACTATTCTCGGCCGTCATCAGTCAGCACTATGATTTGCACATCCCGCCCGAAGAGATTCTCCTGCCCGTGATGCCGTCCGACCTGACGGTTCTCACTGAATGGCTCCAAGAGAGAAGAGAAGGCAAATCGTGCGCTCTGTCTGTGCCGCAGCGAGGCGACAAGAAACTCGAATTGGACAACGCGATTCAGAACGCGCAAGTCTATCTCACGAGAAATCTGGCCAAGGAAGAAAACGAACTTGAACAAGCCGAAATCATTGCCAAGCAACTCGACCTCCCGGCAGCGCCCAAAACAATCGAATGCGTTGACATCTCGAACCTGATGGGGACGAACGCTGTTGGGTCGGTCGTCCGCTTCGAGAATGGTCAGCCGGATAAAAAGCATTATCGCCTCTACAAAATCAAAACCATACAGGAAAGCAACGACTATGCGATGATGCGCGAAGTTCTCATCCGCCGCTTCCGCCCATCCAATCCGGCAACGGCACCCATGCCAATCCCCGACCTTCTGCTGCTAGACGGAGGACGGGGGCAACTCAACATCGCCATGGAAGTGCTCAAGGAACTCGAACTCGCCGACAGCGTTGAACTGGCGGGCATCGCCAAAACACCCGTCGATGGTCACGCCATGCGCTCGGCTGGTGGACGGGAAGCAAATGACGCACAGGAAAGAATTTTCCTGTATGGACGAAAAAATCCGGTGATCTTCCCGAAGAATTCCCCGGGACTTTTTCTGCTTCAGAGAGTTCGAGACGAAGCGCACCGTTTCGCCATCACGTATCACAAAAAACTGCGTAGCAAAAGTGCGAAAAAATCCGCGCTGGATAACATCCCGGGAATCGGACTCCAACGCCGCAAAGCGCTCCTCAGACGATTCGGCTCAATGACAGCGCTACGCGTCGCGTCAATCGACGCAATTGCGCAAGTAGACGGAATCGGCGCGACTCTCGCGCAGACCATCGTCGACTACATCAACAATGAACTCCCGCCATCATAGAGAAAAACCGGGCGGGCGGGGTTAAGAACCACAACGACTGAGCGTTGCGTTATTCCCCATCGTCTCCGATAGCGCCAACCGGACAACCGTTCAAGGCTTCATGGCAAAGAGCGACATCCGACTCTGAGATTGGTTGTTTGCCAACATAAGAATGTCCGCCACCATCCATGAAAAACTCCGGAGCCGTCCCGCGACATGCGCCACAATCAATGCAACTCTCGTCACAATAAAACATGCCATCGATATTCTCGGCGGCCTTTGCTGTTCTATCTGCCATCGTTCATAATTCCTTTCGATAATAAAATGCGAACGTTCTTTCAAACAGCCGCAAAAACTCAATCTTACTTTCCGCTCTCTTCACTCGCGGCAAGCGCCTCAGCCTTCTTGGCCACGGCCTGATACGAAACCTTTTCTCGTTGACGCAATTCCGTGATAAGCGACGCCGGAATCTCATTGCCCTTCGAATCCTTCGGCAACCGAGCATTATCTTCGGTCTTCGGTGCAGGCAGCGCGCGATCCTTAGCGACACCCGCGTAAAGCGCCACAGCCTCTTTCTGCTTACCAACCTGCGCCTGCATCATACGCCCAAGGCCAAGCGCCGCTTCGGCAGAAAGCCAACTACCGGGAACCAGTTCAATGATGCTCTTATAATTATTAATCGCGTCACTCACAAGCTGCTTGTCATTGTTCAAGAAAGCCATACTCTCCTGCGTTTGCGCCAGTGCCAAACGAGCCTCGGCCTTGTCAACACTCGTGATGGATGAAGCATAAGCATCATCAAATGACGCACGAGCTTCCTTGAAAGCAGCGTCACGACGAGCCGTGAACTCCGTAATCGAAGTCTCATTGTCAATCTGCGCGGGGTCCAACGACAACGCTTCATAATAGCGAACATTGCCCTTAAGCAAGCGAGCATTACGACCAACAGGCATATCACCATATTCGTCAATCAACTCTGTCGCAGCCAGAACGGTCGCATTGACCTTTTCCTTCAGCTTATCAGCAGGAGCCATCACAGCTTCGTTATAGGACTTCACCAATTCAGCATACTCCGCCGAGGCAGCCGCAGTGCGTGAATCCTGCCAGCGATTGAAAACCATATACGCCGCAAAGACGCAGAGCAATACCGTCAGAACGGTACCTAACGACTTCGAGTGATTCTGAAACCACTCCGCAATATGCTCACTAAAATCCTTCAGTTCATCCTGCTTGACTTCACGACGAGTCATGCTATATTTCTTGGCCATAACTTTAGTACTCTAATTATCCTAACACTAATATTATTATATACTTCTGATATTATACCACTGAACACATAAGAAGTCTTCACAAAAAAAGCAAACTATATTGACAATGCGAACCGGGGGCAACCGTCGAGGATGCCCTACCGATTCGCAACATATGTTTCTTAAATTACTTTTTCTTGGCTTCTTGTTGGCGCAGATAAGCCATCGAATACTTCGCCCACGGTTCAAAGCGCAACCGTTCAAGTTCAATTGGTTGGCCCGTCCCAAGACAATAGCCATACTCGTTGGTCTCCATAGCCTTCAAGGCTTGAATAATCATCGTATAGCGCTGTGCCTCAAGCGAACGCATTTTCAATGCTATATCTTGTTCAATATCATCCGAAGCTGTATCAACTAACTGATTCGAAAAACCGGGCTTATGTTCTGTGTTATCTGCATCATAAACACGATTCTCCAATGCGCGTAATTCATAAATCATACGATCACGCTCATCAACGAGCAATTGACGCAACTCTTTCATGATTTTGACTGGGTACGCCGGCTTGGAAAAACTCTTCTTCTTTTCAACAAAGATGTTTTCTTCCAATTCCGAAGCTTCCAAAATCCTAGCACGATTACGAAGTCGCATACGGTGGTGCCGCACCGGCGACGTGGTAGATTCACCCGGAGGAGATAACGTCTGAGGAGTCTTCGCTGACTCAGAGGTCTCTTCCTTGGGCTTATCTGTCTTAGTTGGAACGGCTCCGACCGCGACACCCTTGGGTTTCTTGAATGATACCGTTGAGGAAGCTGTCTTGCGAGAAACCGGAGCGGCGGCTTTCTTTTTCGCGGGAACAACTGTCTTTGATGATACTTTCTTTACTGGTAACGAAGCCTTGGGGACGCTTTTCACTGTCGATTTTGCAAGCTTAGTCGAAGCCTTCTTTGTAGGAGCAGGCTTAGTTTCTTTTTTTGCCGGCGCAGCTTTTTTGGCAGGAGCAGCTTTCTTAGCAGGTGCTTTTGCAGCAGCCTTCTTCGCTGGTGCAGCCTTCTTAGCGGGAGCTGCCTTCTTTGCAGGTGCCTTTGGAGCAGCCTTCTTAGCAGGGGCGGCTTTCTTTACAGGAGCAGCCTTCTTAGCGGGAGCGGCTTTCTTTGCAGGTGCCTTTGGAGCAGCCTTCTTCGCAGGGGCGGCTTTCTTTACAGGAGCAGCCTTCTTCGCAGGGGCGGCTTTCTTAGCAGGTGCCTTTGGAGCAGCCTTCTTTACTGTTGACATCGGGGTAAAACCTCCTTAAGACTTGTGCACAACGGTCACAGACCGCTGTGTTTTGTTGATCTTTTCCGACCGAAGGAAGAACACGCCAACACCGCTCACATTTTGCGCCTTCTGCCTTCAGAACGAAAACTTTTGCGCAACGACCATCATACTCACTGATCAATGTCCCTTGCGCTTTTTTATCATTTGAGGAGTTCGTGACATCAACCGATGACACGATAAATAATTCCGCCAGCGCGGTGTTGCCAAATGCATTCAGTATCTTTGCATCGGCTTCAGTTTTTGCAATCATGACAACTTGAGCTTCCAGAGGTGAACGAATGGCTTTTTTGTTCTGCCGTGCATCTTCCAATGCGACCAGAACATCACCACGAGCCTCCAACAATCGTTTCCAGACTGCTGCCAACTCGGGCTGACGCCACTCATCGGGAACCTGTGGGAACCCGGAGAGATGAACACTGCCAAGACCATCAATGTCTAAATAGGAAAAAGCTTCTTCACTAGTGAAAACGAGTATCGGAGCAAGGACGCCAATCAGCGCGCTCGCGACATGCCATTGAGCAGTCTGAGCACTCCGACGAAGGTCGCTCGTGTGACCGGAGCAATACAACCGATCCTTGAGCACATCACAATAAATCGAGCTTAACTGAACAATGCAAAACTCATTGCACTTCTGATAAACGCGATGGAATTCATAACCTTCATACGACCGACGGCAAATGTCAATCAAGTCCGCGGTCTCATTCAAAATCCACTTGTCGATATCCGTCAACTTATCATAAGCGACGGCATCCGTCTTCGGGTTATAGTCGGACAAGTTGCCCAACAGATAACGAATCGTATTCCGAATGCGACGATAAGCCTCACCAACACGAGCCAGAATATCCTGCGAAATGCTGACATCATTACGATAGTCCTCGCTCGTAACCCAAAGACGCAAAACATCCGCGCCCTTGTCCTTGATGATAGTCTCGGGCGGAATCACATTGCCCTTGCTCTTGCTCATCGCTTCGCCCTTGCCATCCAGAATGAAACCATGCGTCAGCACGGCACGATACGGAGGACGCTTGCGGGCACCCATCGAAACTAAAAGCGAAGTATGGAACCAACCACGATGCTGGTCACTGCCTTCGAGATACAAATCAACCGGCGAACCGTTAATCTCTTCGCGCGATTCACAAACGGAAATATGCGTCGAACCGGAGTCAAACCAAACATCAAGAATATTGCTCTCTTTGTCAAACTCTGTCCCACCGCATTCCGGACAAACAAATCCATCGGGAAGGAAACTGCTAATCGGGTCTTCAAGCCACGCGTTTGTGCCACGTGTGCGAGCGGCCTGCGCCAACAAATCAATCACGCGAGCATCAAGCGTACTCTTGCCGCACTTCTTACAAATGGCAGCCGGAATCGGAACACCCCAAACACGTTGCCGAGAAAGACACCAATCGGGACGGGCGCTCATCATATTATAAATGCGGTCATGACCCCAAACGGGGATCCACTGAACGCCGCTATCAATCTGCGTCAGCGTCTTCTGCCGCAAATCATCATGGTCAACACGCATAAACCATTGCTCAGTCGCGCGATAAACAATCGGCTTGTGGCAACGCCAGCAATGAGGATAGGAGTGGCGAATGTTCGCGCGCGAAACAAGAATATCCTGCTCGTCAAGAATACGAACGATCTGCTCATTCGCGTCCCAAACACTCATCCCTTCCATCACACGATAATCGGACGTGAAACGCCCATAGTTATCAACGGGCATCACTGTCTCAATGCCATAGCTGCGGCACGCGACAAAATCTTCCATACCATGACCCGGAGCAGTATGCACTGCGCCTGTTCCTGCTTCGAGCGTCACATGCGTTCCAAGAATAATCATCGAGGTGCGACCATCAAACTGCAAAGGATGCTTCAGCTGCAAACGCTCCAAATCGCGAGACAAAATCGAACGAACAATCTCGTACTTCTCGATATGCGCATCCTTCGCGAAAGACTCAACCAACTCCTTCGCGACAATCCAATCCTGCGTCTCGGGCTTATCATTCACATCAGCAACAACACGCATCACGACATACTCAAAATCCGGATGAAGCGCCACAGCCATATTCGCCGGTAATGTCCACGGAGTTGTCGTCCAAATAATGACGGCCGGATTAATCAAATCTTTCACGGCATCATCTTGCGGATTGACAAACGGGAACTTCACGTAAATCGCCAACGAAGTATGGTCGGCATACTCGACCTCCGCATCCGCCAGAGCGGTCGCGCAATCGGCGCACCAATAAACGGGCTTCAAACCCTTATAAACATAACCACCGCGAACGAGGTCACCAAGCGCCGACAAAATACCGGACTCAACCTCGGGCTGAATCGTCAGATAAGGCTTATCCCAAAAAGCATTAACGCCCATACGTTTGAATTCTTCGCGTTGTGTATCAACCCACTTCAGTGCGTACTTCTCACACTCTTTGCGAATCTCGAGCGCCGACATTGTTTGCTTCTTCGAACCAAGCTGTTGACCAACCTTCTGCTCAATCGGCAAACCATGACAATCCCAACCGGGAATGTAAGGACTCGAATAACCGTTCATCACATGATAACGAATCACGATGTCTTTCAAAATCTTGTTCAGCGCATGACCAAGATGCAAATGACCATTCGCGTAAGGAGGACCATCATGTAAAATCCATTTGCCTTTCGGCGATGGCTTGTCGTTGATTTGTTGAAGTAGATTTATCGAAGACCAGTGCGAGAGCATCTCAGGCTCCCTCTGCGGCAGATTCCCGCGCATCGGGAATTGTGTGTTTGGCAAACACAGTGTTGGTTTATAATCGGGTTTCTTACATTCGTCACACATTGTGGGGAGTTGCATTTTCCTCTTTTTCATTCACCATTTGTGAATTAATATTTTTTACCAAACAAACTATATAGTGTTCGCAGAATTCATTTTATCACGCATGTTTTTTCACGTGAATTACTTGCGACTTTCATCAACCACCAACGGGAATTAACCCCGTGCTGCGCGTGCCGTTTGTCGAATCGTATTGTGTAATCCATGGATTATGCAAACAGACATCATTCGTCCCGGGACGATACCAATAACCATCTGGACCTTTACTGTATGCCATCCAAATCGCTCGCGGATAATCGCCACCACCTGTCGGCACGGGATTTGGTTCTGTCGGAATCCCCCACTTCCAATCGGCGTTATTGTTGCCGCCCCACGACTGCTTGCGGCAATACTCCGACGTCCAGTACCAGTAGTCATGCGCCGAGTTCCATTGAGCGTATGGATCATCGGCGTGTGTCCCTTTTGGACCAACGTTAAACGGATCTTTCGGAATGCTTGAGATGTAAGCAATCGGAGACGTCAGACCCATCGCGTAACGACCCGAACCGGACTGACCACCTGGAAGCGAATAACCCTCGGTTGTATTCACACACGGAGCGGCGTTATTGTCAACACGATAACACTCGACCGCCGTCTTCACTGTTCGCAAATCATTCTTCGCGCGACTGACTTTTGCGCGAACCTGAGCCTCAAGGAAATTCGGAACGGCGATGGCTGCAAGGATCGCGATAATCGCGACAACTATCAGCAATTCTATCAAGGTGAATGCTTTCATCATCATCTAGTGATGCCTCTTTTCTTAACGCAATTTTATACAAGAAACTTAGGAGACCTTATATCAATTATTCATGATTACGTGACAACAATCAACATCATCAAAAATGTGCTCATCACACACCAACGTGAAGTGGTTCATCATTTGCCGTTTTGCTTTGTAAACTATCTTGAGCGACAATCTGAAGATGACAACACAAACAAATAACTCCGGCAAGATGCGACGTTTTTTGACAACCATTATCTACTGGTTCGCTTGCCTATTCGGAATCGGACAATGGGTTTGCATCGAAGCGCAAATTGCCTCGCCCATCATCACACAATCGGACAAATGGCAATGGGCATGGCTGTCCTACGCGCGTTTGCCGCTACTTTCCCAAGCCGCATTACCACTGCTCGCCGGCGTCATCGTCATGACCGCGTTCATGCTCATGTTAGCGGCACTGCGACTCGTGCAAAAAAACAAAATACCAAACGCGAAAACACACCTCTTCACAAAACTTTCGCGATTGAGATTCTACGGCGCGACGTTCTTTTGCGCATGGGCACTCTGTCGTCTTGCGCCCTTCGTGACACACGACTGCCAGTGGGGACCCGCGCTTCGTGCGGCGCTCATCGCGGCGGGACGCATCATGACACTTGCGATGATATGGGATGCGCTCAACATCCATGAACTCATCTCCAACATCTCCGCCTTCTGCGCGAACAAAGAACGCTACTACTTCTGCGCCGGTGCCGCGCTTATCATCGCGGTCATCGCCTGCACAAACATCAAACTCACAGGCGACGAACCGTCCTACGTATTCATGGCAGGCAGCATACGCAACGACCAAAATCTTCTCGTTGACGCAGGCGAAACATTCCTACTCAACCAACTTGCGCAAATGCCGCAAACCCATCGCGCGCACCAAGTCAACATTAAAGGCGCCGACAACATCGAACGCGAAGTCCCGTGGCATTTTGCCGGACCCGCCATCGCCATTCTCCCCGCGTGGTTCGTTAGCGAATGGACAGGCACGCCCCTCACGCCCACAATGCGATTCTACATGCTTGCCATGTTCCTCCTCTGGATGTACGGCTCATACTGGCTCACAAAGCGCCTAACGTCATGGCCCATGGTCGCCATCATTTCCACATTCATCGTCGCCATCTCCTGCCCGATGCTCGGCCTCAGCAAATCCATATTTCCCGACAACATAACCGGCTACCTCCTCCTTGCCGCGCTATGCATCGCCGCGAACATCTTCGCCGGAAAAACAAAACGCCTCACACTGTCACAAGCAGCCGGCATCATCGCCATCGCCTGCGTCATTCCGTGGATGCACTACAAATACGCGCTCCTGTCAATCGTACTTGGCGGATTCGTCATCGTCTACCGCCCACGACTCTCCGCGAAAAACATCGCCACACTACTCGTCATCCTCGCCGCGGGAGTCGCTGCCTTCGCCGCCTACTACTACAAAACATACGGACTCAACCTCATCGGCGAGCCATCCGAAGCCCCCACAGGCAGCGGATACTTCGGCCTATTCTTCGACAACGACAGCGGCCTCATACCCTACGCGCCATGGATTATCCTCATCCCCGCAGGCATCATCGCGCTCGCACGCAAACGCAACACCTACGCCTACGGCATCACATGGACACTCCTATTCCTCGCCGTCTACCTACCCACCGCAAGCACACCCTTCTGGGGCAGCCCCGGCTCACCCGTCCTGCGCTACCTCAGCCCCGCCATCGCCTGCGCCGCGCCACTACTCGCTAGCGCCATCACAAGCCTACGCTACCGCGCCTTCGCCATATTCATCCTCATGCTCATACCCGCAGCCGCAGCCGTGACATACATCCACAGCAACTGGCAAGTCTACGGCGCGACACTCCAAACAGGACGAACACTACTCGACAACACCATCGACACATTCGCATGGAACGAATTCTTCCCCTACTACATCTTCAGCATGCGCACACTCAACAAAACCGGAAACACAACACAAACAATTCTCATCATCCTCATCATCTTCGCCCTGCTCCGCGGACTCAACAAATTCCGCAACAACCGACGCAAATGCGCAGCCATCCTCATGATGACACCGCTACTCCTCGCCACCGCCGCACGACTTTCCTCCGCGCCGAACTACGGCATGAACGCCATCAAACTCTTCACACAACAAACACATCAAATCGCGAAAGTACAAAACAAAACACCGCACAAAAACATCACAACGGCCGCGTACCTACCACTCACCACAAAGCCATTCAACACCGAAGGATACAGAACACTCGCGCCCAACAACGCCCTCGACCTCGACCAACGCAGACCACAGAGCAACTTCGCCACACTTGCCACGCCATACGAACTCAGCGCCGGACGTTACACCTTTACCCTCTACGGCATCGCCACAGCAGACAACCCCACGACAGCCCACCTCAGCATGAAAATACAACAGCTCCCCACAGCCAAAGTACTCGCCAACATACAGACACAACCCCTACCGCAAAAAGACCCACAACTGTTCGCGACACAAACCGACACTGCCCTCCTCACATCGACACTCACACTCGACACAAACGCCCGCCTACGCATCGTACTACAATCCACCGAAGGCCCCTGCGTCTACGCCACCCGCTTCAAAATCCAATACCACGGAATCTCACAATAGCACTATCTCGTAGGGCAATCAATAACGCTACAC
Source organism: Candidatus Sumerlaeota bacterium (assembly GCA_012513815.1). GTDB lineage: Bacteria > Sumerlaeota > Sumerlaeia > Sumerlaeales > Sumerlaeaceae > JAAZBM01. Next base: position 18,089 of record JAAZBM010000009.1, read on the forward strand.
GAAAATAAATAGATTACGCGTTGTGCTTTTTGGTCAGGCGGATGTATAGGTCGCTCAGACGGATGAAGTGCCGGAAGCCTTTGCGCATGTGCAAATCGTGCAGTAGGATGCGTAGGGCTTCTTCGCGACGAATGCCCGCATCTATATCTTCGCGCAAACTGATGTTTTCGGCATGCTCGTCCGCACCGTGGCGCACAGCTTGGTATGTCTGTTTCGCCATCCACTCTAACATCTCGGGCGCATGCTTTAGGCCTTCGTCCGCGAGTAGATGCTGTGCCATTTCATCCGAAATCTCTGTCGTTGACGCAAGCTGATAGAGCGAATTCCAATAGCGATATGCGAAATGGTCAACCTCGGGCAAATGCTGCTCATCACGCATGCGTGTTATCCGCAAGTTCGGATAAAAATTGAGCACTGCTAATTGCAACTCATATGGCTTCGGCAAACTCCGCAGTAAATGGAATGTCGAAATGCGGTCTTCATCGGTTTCGAATGGATTGTTGGATATCAAATCGTAAAATGGGCGCAGCCCCGAAGCGTGGATATTCGTCGCAGCCTCAAGAACTCCGGCATTGCCGATGTGCCGATTGAAAATCTCTTTCGCAATGCGGTCACTGCCGGACTGGATTCCCATCACAACAAATGAGCAACGATGCGAGCGGAGCAAGTTCAACATCTCGGGTTTCGCGTAGCGAGGATGCGTGTAGCACCAGTAGGGCATGGCGATTCGCTCGCTGTATAAATCCAAAAACGCCTTCATACGATTATAGTTAATCGTGAAAACATCGTCCTCGATTTCAACGAAAAACGGAACCCCGCGGCGAGCCTTTTCTTCTTCCAATTCCGCGATAACATTCTCGACCGAGCGCATCCGAACATGGGAGCACTCGGGCATGATTTCCTTTTGATACGAAAGCATGCAATATGAGCAATCAAACGGACAACCACGACTTGTCATGATGCGATAATTGCGCGCATACAAGCTGTTCTCCGGCACGCGATTCTCGTACAGCGTATCATCATCAATGTAGAACAGTCGCTCGTAGCGATGCCACGGGAACGGCAAGCTATCCAAATCATCAATCACCGGCGCAAGTGGATTGCGTTTGATTTGACCGGAAGCATCTCGCCAGACAAGCGACGCAACCGAGTCGACACTCACCCCCGCACCAACCCGCGAAGCCAAATCGACCAGTGCCGTGTCGCCCTCGCCCACCATCGCGTAATCCGCATATTCCAAGCACGAGTCGGGCAAACAAGTTGCGTGGGGGCCACCCCACAAAACGGGAACGCCGGGCAATATTTGACGAACCAGACGAGTGAAGTCTGCAGCCTGACGAACCTGTGGGGAGTACACCGAAAGTCCGACTAAATCGGGGCGCAAACGCTGCATCAATTCGCAAGCCAAACCGACTTCCTTATCCGTCGGCGCAAACGGGTACGGCAGAACAGCACGACCGCCACCGGCCTGAATCTCAATCTGCCATTCCGGAGCCGAAGGCTCATCTGAGCCTAATTCCTTGCGGCGATGAAGCTTGAAGACCAGCAACCACGCGTCATGACCCGATTGCAACAATTCCGAAAGAAGCTGCCGAGGACCACGACAAAATTCATCATATAAACTTACTAATAATACCCGTGACATATGCTCTTGTTACATACCCACAGCGGTGCTCCTGTGTTCGAAAACATGACGTTTTTTCAGCCCACCAACATTTCTCTCTGAATCAAAAACGATATGCCGTGAAGTTACTTCTAACGATTACAAAAACTCGCCGAGGATTATAATGACTAACTTTCCTTTTCAAGTTTCGACAACAGACAAAAAAAGACTGATCGCATGGCAAAACAAATATCAGTCGATGATGTTTGACGACGTCATCCCCTTCTGGACACGACTCTGTCCCGACAACAAATTTGGAGGATATCTCAACTACATCGACCGAAAAGGAAACATCTTCTCCGGCATCAAATCCGTCTGGATTCTCGGGCGCGGGGTATGGCTTTTCGCTCACCTCTACAACACCCACAAACCCGAGCCGCAATGGCTTGACTTGGCAAAACTCGGGGTCGACTTCATCGACAAATACTGCTTCGACAAGGACGGCACCGCGTTCCTTGCCACAACGCGCGACGGCAAACCAATCAACAAAGGACTCGGATTTTTCAGCGAAGCGTTTATCATGATGGGCTACGCCGAACTGGCGACAGCGATGAACGACAAAGCGCGATACGAGCAAGCGAAGAATCTCTTCGCGCAAATCCTTAAGATTTACGACACGCCCGCCGTCATCGAGCCTGTCATGATTTTCCCCGCGTTCCATCAGATGAAAGGGCAAGCCGCGCCGATGATTATGCTCTCGACGGCGCAGGTACTGCGCGACGCCGCGAACAGCTTCAAACTCGATGACGATATCAAGTGGCTCGACAAACTCTGCGCGCGATTCGTCACTGAAATTGGCATCTTCTACAAACCCGAACTCGGCTGCCTCATCGAGGGACTCACGCCCGACACCAACGAGTTCATCGACGAACCGGATGGCCGCATCACCTGCCCCGGGCACTCGTGCGAATCAGCGTGGTTCATCATGGACGAAGCGCGGCATCAGAACAACGAACAGTGGAATCAGCTCGCGATCAGTATCGTCAAGGGCGCGATGAATTTCGGATGGGACAAGGAATGCGGCGGCATGCTGACTTTCGTCGACTGCAAACACCTCCCGACCGATAGCCTCGAACACGACATCAAAATCTGGTGGCCACACAACGAAGCTCTCGTCGCGACTCTCGCGGCATGGCGCGCAACCGGTGATTCACAGTGGCTCGACTGGCACGAGAAAATCTTCGACTGGACAATGAGCAAGTTCCCCGATCACGAATACGGCGAATGGTACGGCTATCTGCGCCGCGACGGAGCCGTCTCGAACGACGTCAAGGGAAATATGTGGAAAGGTCTTTTCCATATCCCACGCGCGCTCTACAAAGCGGCATCGCTCATCGAAGACACACTCAAATAACGCCGGTCACGACTCGTTGAAAACGGACGTCCCTTGCACGCACGGACACTCCGCGCACGGATGATTCGCGCAATAGGTTTGATCCAACCAGTACAAGCCCTGCTGATGTAGTTCCAGACGAACCTTGGTGGGCGCCGACGCTCCAAACAACCGCTCGCGCATGCGCCGCATTTGCGAGCTGTCGGACAGCGGAGGCCAGTGCGACAGCAGACGAAATACGAAGTCTTCCAACACGCTGTCACCCTTGGCGCGAGCATGAATAATCACATACGGCAACACAACATTGAACAACAGCGACGACGCAACGGAACTCCCAATCAACTGCTGCGGCGTCGGCAACTTCTTGCCGCCAAATGAGAAGTGGTCGCCCCAGAAGGAACCCTCGCCCTCAACCGTCAAGGCCTGTATCAGGCCCTTGCAGGTCTTGCGAAAATCGGAAGCCGTCGTGGGTTGCGCTTGGCGAAAAGCATGGACCTCCGACACGAAACCGGCCAACAAACCGTTATACCGCCGACGCCGCGTCAGCAGCCGCGCGACGCCAGCCAATCGCCGCTCGGGAAATGTCGCCGGACGCATCCCGCCATGCCAAGACTTCGAGGGCTTCATCACGCGGTCTCCATACCAGCCCGAAAAATCACGCCACCGCTCGCGCAACGCATCCAGATACGCAAGCGATTCGCCATCAAACGAATCCGCCTCCGATGGCAACAGATTGGAAACGTGAAGCAGAATGCTCTCGACGGCAAGCGTCAGTTCCTCGTTGTTCTCGATACCGCAAACATATGACCACAACTCGCCAATCGCGACATGACTCCCAAGGATGAACATCAACGGCCGCGAACGTCCCGGCGTCAGGCCGCTCAGGAACGAAGACCAAAAACACTCCGGCAAACCCATGTCTCCCGCCGATGACATAAACCGGCTAATACGCTCCTCGACACGCCGACGACCTGCCCGACGCAACACACCCTCGCGCCGTGCCGGGTCCCAATCGCGAATCAACTCATGACAGACATAACTCGTCACGCCATCCGAATTCCCTAAAGTCGCGCCGCCCGCCGTTGCGGCCATCGCGTCTTTCGGACTCGCCGGAAAATCAAGATAATCGTCCTCAAAACAACGCCACAAGGTATCCAAATCCGGTTCCAAAAAAGAACTCAGTTCCAGCCGCGGCACACGAATCCCGTTATGCAACTCATCCGTCAAAGCCTCATCGCCGCTACTCCAAAGAAAAACATGCAGCACAACGCGATTGTACGCATGATCCCCCGAATGATGATGACCTCGCCAATCACGGCTCTCAACGTGAATCTCCACATCGCCCTGCAACCGAAAGCCGCCGATTTCCAGCACAGCATCTCGGAAATCCGGACCGGCGCCCCCAACATAATCGCCCGCCTTGAGAACCTTCACGGGACGCCCATCCATACAACGCAAACAATCGGTATCCAGAAACTGCTCGCGCCAAATCCACTGAACAAAATCCTCGTTTAAACCAACACACCCAGACAGGCTTGCATCCTCTTGATTCATAGAAATACCTCTGCTGCCAGTTTGATTCCACTCAAAATTAGGTTACAAAATGTAAGTAGTAGTCACTCGAAAATCATTAGCATACAGATAATTTTATGAAATGAATTGCCCTAAAAATGAATATATACTAGCATATTCAAATTTGTCGATAGTCATCAGGAGATATTTATATGACAACCAAATTTGTATGCTTGACGTTCGCCGCGCTCAGCGTACTACTCTTTGCGGGCTGCTCAGCTTGCAGATCGCAACAACCCGTATACCCAAGGCAGGCTGCCTACTATTCAATCGAAAACCCCGCCCCATACTATGCGACGGACACGACAAAGAAAGTCCTTATTGAAGAAGCAACTCCCTGCACAACATGCGGATATCGCTACTAATTTTGGATAGTAACATAGATTAAAAGCCCCCCGTGTTCTGCGGGGCTTTTTTTTATTGGAGACACACATGACACGCACCATCACAACACTCCTGATATGCGGTATTGCCATCGCGCAAGTCTGCGCGCAACCCGTCACAACGCCGACCCAACCCGACGACAATGTGACCACCGATCGCTTGCGCTCGATACGCACATCGAGACCTGCCAACGCAGGACCGCAAATAGACACAAAGCAACCTGTGCCCATTCCGACAATGCTGCCGGCTAACACCAACATCAAGCAAACAACCGCGACAACGGTCATGTCATATCAATACCTGACAACGCTCATCACAAATAGCGTGTCGCTCCAGACATCCGAATCCGAAAAATTAATCCGACTCGAACGCAAGTACAACCCGGATATCAACGGAAGACCGGCACTCGAAGCGGCCATGTTCGAATTCAAAGACGCGCTGCCTCAGGAAAAACAAATCAAACTCCACAGAGTTCTGTCAAAGCTGCCCGTCCCGATTGACATCTTCAAGCAGGACAGTCCATACGCGGACGCGCCCTATGACACGCTCCCCGAAAAGCTCGCTGCGCCACTCTCGCTGTCGGCGTCGCAAATTAAATACTGCGACAACTTGCTCCGGCGCTACAACCCCAAGCGCAACGGCGCCTCGGCGTATCAGCGCGCAATGCGCGAGTTCAAGCGCGGAATCAACGCCACGCAAAAACTGAAACTCGAGGACACGCTCACAAGCATCTCCGACAAATTCCCGCCCTTGGAACCAACACCACTCCCCACGAAACAATAGAGCGGCGCGAACAACACATCTATACGATTTAGTTGCGGGTTATCGTCTGTGTTTGTTGCAGATGATGCCCTGTATCAGGACGGCGCGCATCCCGTTCTTGCTGCGTGGAGCCGGCGCTTCGTCGGGTTCTGCCGACGCCGCGTTCTCGTCCTCTTCGGCGACCGCGACTGCCTGCACAATCAATTCGCCGCCGTGATGTTGCTTGTTCTCGGCCGCGGGGTTCAGGCGGCATTCCATGCGCACTTTGGCCAGTGACCCCAGCGCCAATTCGATAAAATTCGCGAGCAATATTTGTCCGTCATTCGGATGCAAATTCCGGATTAGCACCGCGACGGTCGTCTCTGTCGCTTCCTCGACAACGCCCAACAAGCGCCGAGCTCCGGCAGACAACTGAAGCGTGTCCGACAGCAGCACCGGTTTGCCCGGCACAATGCGCAACGTGAAAGGCCCACCAATCAGGCTCGAGTACGCCACATCGAGCAGCGCGCTCGCATGCGTAATCTTCCCGCGCAATTCCTCGCTAGTGCTGACGTCCTGTACGATGCCGATTATCTGCGACGGGTACCCCTCGGAGGTGAAGCGGCATACGGCCTTGAGGCAGTAATGCTCGGCGTTGCTGCTTGCGCCGCGGGTGGCCTGCAACATGATTCGCTGAAAATTGAACTCGGCAGTCGGTATCTCGCCGCCCACCAGACGCATCAGTATCTGCATCAGTTTAGCGTAGTCCTCGCGCGACATCACACGCTGCCAAAACGACACGACGGGGCGGAATGAGGTCTCGCGTTTGCGGTCGATGTGCAACAGCTCGTAGAGTTCCGGCGTCAGCATCATCGGCGTGAAGTCGCTCACTTTGTGGGTGCGATCGATCGGGATACTCCAGATGCCGAATCCGCCCGTCTGCTGCGCCAACGACTGCCGCGCCAGTTCCTCCGTCAGCACGTGATGATTCTCGCAAATCGACGTCACGTTACACATCACGCACAACGCGCAAGTCGGCAGCATTCCTTCCTCGCCGACGGGCACTGTATGAAAACTGTACGACCCACCCAGAGCCGGTTCTTCGATGGTCGCGCGTACAAAAGTGTTCTGCTCCATCGCGGGCATCAGCGGGCACTGCGGATGCGGCGAATTCAGATGATGCACCAACCGATAGCAAGCTTGCCCCACGCAGTCCTCGGCCTTCTCCAGACCTAGCGCCTGCAACATCGCCTGATTCACGCAACGCACACGCATATCAATCCCCAACACAAACATCGGCAACGGCAGCGCCGCAAACAACTTCTCCCACGACTCCAGAGCACGCATCGCGCCATTCTCGCCACTGACCGACAACACCGACTTGAAATAAATCCCGGCAATCTCAATCGCCATGCCATCCGGCCCAATCTGCTGCGCGACAACAATATAGTTTGCGACCTGCGATTCGCCGCTGCCCAGATTGCGCACATACACGCGCATATCCTCGTTGCGCAAACCCTGCCGAGGCTTCATGGCGTCTACGTTGCTATCCTGATACAGCACATCAAAAGCGTCCACCATCCGGCGATATGTCTCTGGGTTCGACGTCTGGTCCGGCCCCGCCGTCAGCGCCTGTCCCACGCGCATCCCAAACAACTTCTCGACACGCGGATTGACATACGTAAAGCGACGCAACACCCGGTCGAAAGTCCACAAGACCTCGCTCTGTTCCTCGGCCTGTGCGCTACCACCCGACGACTCACACGGAAACGAATCTGACCGCAACTGCGCAAGCTGAGCCTTCAGCTGAGCGATTTGATCCTTCAAAGCATCATAACGTTCAGCCTCCTCGGGGGTCATATTCGGTGGCGGACTTTGGGCGTTCATCTATTTAATTCTTACAACAAAATACAACACCATACACATCAAAAACAGCATCCAACCACAAACCAATAATCATCATGTTTCGAGATTGACTCACACAACTCATTGTAATGCTCTTTGATAGGAAACTCACAATCATGGAACCAAAGAATAGATCTAACATTGCAGGCAAAAACACCGAGATTGAAGTCGACATCGATTCGCTCGCGTTCGGCGGCAAAGGATTGGGACGCCTCAACGGCGAATTCGTCGTTTTCGTCACGGGAGCACTCCCCGGCGACCGCGTCCGGGCGCTCGTCACCAAACGCAAGCCACAATACGCCGAAGCAAAACTCCTGCAAATCATCACGCCATCGCCCGACAGACAGGAACCCAAATGCCCGCTCTTTGGACTGTGTGGTGGATGCCGCACCCAAGATCTTGACTACGCCAAACAATGCGAATGGAAACAACAACAGGTCAGCGACTCGCTGCGACTCGCCGCAAACCTGCAGCAAACGCCATTCACCGCGCATCCTATCATCCCGTCGCCCACCCCATGGCGCTACAGAAACAAAATGGAATTCTCCTTTGGCACGCAACCCGACAGCAACGGCCACATCGACATCGGACTCCACAAAACCGGCATGTGGTCGCAAACGCTCGACTGCGCCGACTGCTTTATCGCGCCGGAAACTTTCACGCGCGTCACCGACGCCATGCGCACAATCCTCAACGACATGGCGGCGACCGACTCGCGCATCTGCGCCTACAGCCAGAAAACGCATCAGGGGCTGCTGCGCTCGCTCGTCCTGCGCCACAGCGTCGCGACAGACACTTTCCTCATCGCCCTGCTGACCAACGACGCCCCATGGTTCGCCCCCAAAGCAGAGAGCATCGGACAACAAATCCTTCGGCAGTTCCCCAATTGTAAAGGCTACCTCTGGGGGACAACAACCGCCCTATCCGACGTCGCCGTCCCCGAAGTTACACAACTCGAACTCGGCGATGGCATCATCGAGGAAACCCTCGGCGCGCGCACCTACCGCATCTCGCCCTTCTCGTTCTTCCAGACAAACTCACGCGGCGCCACCATACTCTACGACAAAGTCCGCGAGTACGCGCAGCTCGACACCGACCAACCCATCACGCTCCTCGACGCCTACTGCGGCACAGGCACCATTGGCATCCACTGCGCCGACAAAGCCGCCCGCGTCATCGGCATCGAACTCATCGAAGACGCCGTCATCGACGCACGCCACAACGCCCAACGCAACGGCTTCGACAACTGCGAATTTCACGCAGGCGACATGCGCCAAGTCCTCGGCAAACTGCGCGCCGACGGGCAATTGCCCGCCTTCGACCGCGTCATCGTCGACCCGCCCCGTGGCGGCATGGAAGCCAAAGCGCTCAAGCTACTGCTCGACCTCAACGCCCCACTCATCGTCTACGTCTCCTGCAACCCCACCACCCTTGCGCGCGACGCGCAACAGATGATCGAGGCCGGCTACAGGATTCAGCAAATCCAACCCGTCGACATGTTCCCCCACACATTCCACGTCGAGACGGTATGTTTATTGTCCAAGCTTCAAAGCGAAGCAACATATCGAGATTGACCTCAACATGAATGAACTGGATTTGACAGCAGCAGAGAGCAAAGCGACCTATGATGAGATTAAGGTTGGAAAAGCACGGGTTGAAGGTCAGTAATTTATATATCGCTCAGGTCAAGCAAAAGTATGGTATCATTGAACGGGAAAATTACAATAAGCCGAAGTCTAAAAACGCCAGACAGCCGAAATGCCCACCTGAAAAGGAGGCAGCGATTGTGGAGGCACTAAAGCATTTTGGGATGATTTAAGGAGGGCGGATATGACGCATTTGATTTCTTGTGAGTTCAACATGGATACTGCCTGTGTGGAACTGAGATTCACCGATGGGAGCATGATTGCGATTGATACTATCGCCGTTGAGAACGAGATTGCCCGTAATTATGTACGAACGGTCGGAGCTTGATTATTTGATTTACAATGCTCCTTTGGAATATGCTGATCTGATTTTGAACAGTGACCCGGAAACTTATCTTAAAACTGTGACCGAGTAAAAAACGCTTGATTAGTACATTTCCGCGCTGTATATGAACTTTTTGTAACATTCTTCAGATATCCATTGACATTGCAAATCAAAACGCGCTATACTACACCAAAAATTAAATACACTAAACCGCTGAAGCGGAGATAACGGCAATGATGCCTTTACAGAGAGCCTGCGATGCTGAGAATCAGGCAAGAAACAAGTTGTCAAATGGACCGCTGAAGGCGCAGTCAAATGTGATTATCACAAAGTATGCTGCGACGTTGCAGGCAGACGTCATTTGCCGGGGATATGTTGGTATCCTACTAAGTGCACAGGTCATGCTGTGAATCAAGGTGGCACCGCGGATAAGTGTTTTTATTCGTCCTTGACAGAAAGTATATTTCTGTCAAGGGCGTTTTTGTTTTTTATGAGACTTTTTTGACGGAAGATATAACGTCAAAGGAGTTTTTCTTTTTCAAAGGAGGTTACGGTACGGTGTTTTCAAAACGATGGTGGCGCTCCCAGCGCCTAATAAATTTGAGTATCAGAATGCAAATGCAGATGAACGTTACTTCATCCTTTGGAGGTGCAACGAATGAAAATTCTGCCAACTTTAGCTGAAGTAAAAAAGATTGCTTCAGATGCAAAATACAACGTGCTCCCGGTGAGCTATGAGATACTTTCCGACTTCACCACGCCCATTGAAACCATGAAGATACTGAAAAACGTATCTACCCATTGCTATATGCTGGAATCCGCCCAAACAAACGAAACGTGGGGAAGATATACATTCCTCGGCTTCGACCCGAAAATGGAGATCAGCTGCATGGACGGTAAAATGAAAATCGGAAATCTTAAAGTAAAAACGGAGAACCCATCAGGCTATCTCCGACAGATTCTTGCGGATTACAAAAGTCCCCGATTTGATTATCTTCCGTCCTTTACGGGTGGACTAGTTGGATATTTCTCCTACGATTATCTGGGATACAGCGAACCGAGTGTGAAATGTGATGTGGCAGATACTGAAAATTTCAAGGATGTCGATTTGATGCTTTTTGACAAGGTTATTGCTTTTGACAACCTGAGACAAAAAATTATTCTCATCGTCAATATGCCGCTGAAAGATGTGGAAGTGGGATATAACAAAGCAGTCATGGAATTGAAACAGCTTGTAGAACTGCTCAAAAATGGCGAAAAGAAGAACGAGCCCAGCGGCAGGCTGCTCGGTGAAGTAACGCCGCTGTTTGACAAAGCGCATTTCTGCGATATGGTGGAAAAGGCGAAACACCATATCCGTGAGGGCGACATTTTCCAGATCGTGCTTTCAAACCGTCTGTCTGCTCCCTTTGAAGGAAGTTTGCTCAATACCTATCGTGTACTCCGAACCATCAATCCTTCGCCCTATATGTTCTATTTCTCTGGGACAGATGTTGAAGTGGCAGGTGCTTCTCCCGAAACGCTGGTGAAGCTGGAAAACGGTGTATTGCACACCTTTCCACTTGCCGGAACAAGACCGAGGGGAAAGACCGTGGAGGAAGACAAAGCGTTGGAAAACGAGCTGCTTGTGGATGAAAAAGAACTTGCCGAACACAATATGCTGGTCGATCTCGGCAGAAACGACCTCGGCAAGATCAGTAAATTCGGCACCGTGCAGGTCGAGAAACTTCACTCGATTGAACGCTTTTCTCACGTCATGCACATCGGCTCTACAGTTCGGGGAGAGATTGACGAAAAACACGATGCACTCGACGCCATCGAAGCGGTATTGCCTGCGGGAACGCTCTCCGGCGCACCGAAGATCAGAGCTTGCCAGTTGATCGGAAAACTTGAAAACAACAAGCGTGGTATTTACGGCGGTGCGATCGGGTACATCGACTTCGCCGGGAATATGGATACCTGCATCGCCATCCGCATTGCCTATAAGAAAAACGGTAAGGTGTTTGTGAGAAGCGGCGCTGGCATTGTAGCAGATTCCGTCCCTGAGAAGGAATTTGAAGAATGCCTGAACAAAGCAAAATCTTCCCTCAAAGCATTGGAACTTGCCCAGGAGTCGGAATTATGATTTTATTGATTGATAACTACGACAGTTTTTCCTATAATCTTTTTCAGCTCGTCGGCGAGATTGAGCCGGATATCAAGGTAATACGCAACGATGAAATGACAATAGAGGAAATCAAAAGTTTAGGTCCCGACCGCATTATCCTTTCACCCGGCCCGGGAAGGCCAGAGGACGCAGGGGTTATTATGGAAGTTGTCAAAACGCTTGGCAAGGATATTCCCATTTTGGGTGTCTGCCTCGGTCATCAGGCAATCTGCGCAGCATTTGGCGCAACCGTTACCTATGCAAAAGAATTGATGCACGGCAAGCAGTCGAACGTGAAGTTCGATACTTCCTGCCCGTTATTTACAGGTTGTCCCGAAGTTGCTCCTGTTGCACGTTACCATTCTCTTGCAGCAGACGCCAACACCATACCAGAATGCTTGAAGGTCACAGCGCTTACCGATGACGGAGAAATCATGGCGGTTCAGCATAAAGAATATCCCATCTATGGCGTACAGTTTCATCCTGAATCTATTATGACACCGAACGGAAAACAGATGCTCAGAAATTTTATCAGTGAGATATAAGTGATGATTAAAGAAGCTATCGTAAAGATTGTAAATAAAGAAGACCTCACCTATGACGAGGCGTACGCCGTCATGAACGAAATTATGAGCGGCGAAACGACAGCCACACAGAATGCCGCTTTTCTTGCCGCCCTATCCACAAAGAGCGCAAGCGCCGAAACCACCGACGAGATTGCAGGCTGTGCGGCTGCTATGAGAGCACATGCAACCAAGGTTGAAACCGGTATGGAGCTTTTCGAGATCGTCGGAACGGGCGGTGACAACGCCCACAGCTTCAACATTTCCACTACCTCGGCACTCGTTGTCGCGGCAGGCGGGATGAAGGTTGCGAAGCACGGCAACCGTGCCGCTTCTTCCCTCTGTGGAACGGCGGATTGCCTGGAAGCGCTGGGCGTCAATATTCAGCTGAGTCCGAAAAGATGTATTGAGCTGCTGAACGAAGTCGGTATGTGCTTCTTCTTCGCACAGAAATACCATACCTCCATGAAATATGTGGGCGCTATCCGCAAGGAGCTGGGCTTCCGTACTGTGTTCAATATTCTTGGCCCGCTGACCAATCCGGGCACGCCGTCCATGCAGCTTCTCGGCGTGTACGATGATTATCTGGTTGAACCGCTGGCACAGGTATTGATCAGCCTCGGCATCAAACGTGGGATGGTCGTATACGGGCAGGATAAGCTTGACGAAATTTCCATGAGTGCGCCAACGACGGTCTGCGAGATTCGTGACGGCTGGTTAAAATCCTCAGTAATCAAGCCCGAAGATTTTGGTTTTGGACGCTGCACAAAAGATGACTTGAAAGGTGGAACTCCCGAAGAAAACGCCAAAATCGCCCTTGCCATTCTGAACGGAGAAAAGGGACATAAGCGAAACGCGGTGCTGCTGAACGCCGGTGCAGCGCTGTATATCGGCGGCAAGGCGGACAGCATGAAGGACGGTATCGCACTTGCGGCGGAGATCATTGATTCTGGCAAAGCCCTTGAAACGCTGAACAAACTGATCGAAGTCAGCAACCGCCCGGAGGTGGAGACATGACGATACTCGATCAACTTGCAGACCACGCACGAAAACGTGTGATAGTAGATATGGAAGAAAACAGCCTTGACATGATGCGGGAATTAGCAATGTTGAAAAGTTCAGCAACGGGGAGTCCTTTTGCTTTTGAGCAAGCATTGAGAAAAGAAGATGTGAGTTTTATCTGCGAGTGCAAAAAAGCATCCCCTTCTAAAGGTTTGATTGCACCGAACTTTCCTTATCTGGAGATTGCAAAGGAATATGAAACGGCAGGAGCAGATTGTATTTCCGTCTTGACTGAACCGAAATGGTTTTTGGGAAATGACGAATATCTTAAAGAAATAACCGAAGCAGTTTCAATCCCGTGTCTTCGCAAAGATTTTACGGTGAACGAATATCAGATTTATCAGGCAAAGGTTTTAGGAGCATCAGCAGTTCTGCTGATCTGTTCCATTCTGACAGAAGATCAGATGAAGGACTACATTAGAATTTGCGATAACCTTGGTCTTTCCGCTTTGGTTGAGGCACACGACGAGCAAGAAGTGCAAACGGCACTTAATACCGGAGCACGTATTATCGGGGTCAATAATCGCAATCTCAAAGATTTTTCGGTGGATACCGATAACAGTCGCAGACTTCGGGAGTTGATTCCTCCGAATGTACTGTTTGTTTCCGAAAGCGGCGTGCGGACTGCTGAGGATGTGGCGGCACTTCGTAAAATCGGCGCTGATGCCGTTTTGATCGGAGAAACGCTGATGAGGGCGTCTGATAAAAGAGCAAAGCTGGCAGAACTGCGGGGTGCAGTATGACGAAAATCAAGTTATGCGGACTATCCCGAATGGAAGATATAGAAACCGTCAACGAACTAAAACCCGAATATATCGGATTTGTATTTGCCCCCAAAAGCAGACGTTATGTTACACCGCAGACAGCAGCAGAGCTAAAACAACTGCTTTCCACAGAAATACAGGCAGTCGGTGTGTTTGTCAATGAAAGTCCGAAAAAGATCGCGGAACTGTTGCACAGCGGCGTCATTGACATTACCCAACTTCACGGGGACGAGGATGAGGGCTATATCAGGCGACTGAAACAACACACCGATAAACCAATCATCAAGGCTTTTCGGGTAGAAACGGAAAATGATATTGCTGACGCAGAACGGTGCTCCGCTGATTATATTCTGTTGGACTCCGGTGCAGGAACGGGTACGGTATTTGATTGGAAACTTTTGATGAACATACGCAGACCGTATTTCCTCGCAGGCGGACTCTCACCCGATAATGTTGAAAAAGCTGTTACAACACTACATCCCTTTTCTGTTGATGTCAGCTCCGGGATAGAAACGGGCGGAACAAAGGACAAAGAAAAAATGGCGGCATTTGTTGCCGCTGTCAGAAAGAAAGAAAAATTATGACGAATCCGAACGGACGCTTCGGCATTCACGGCGGTCAGTACATCCCAGAAACGCTGATGAATGCAGTCATCGAGCTGGAAGAAGCGTATAACCATTACAAAAACGATCCCGAATTTAACCGGGAGCTTACCGAGCTTTTCAATGAATACGCAGGCAGACCGTCAAGGCTGTACTACGCCGAAAAAATGACGAAGGACCTCGGCGGTGCGAAGATTTATCTCAAGCGTGAAGACTTGAACCATACGGGCGCACACAAGATCAATAACGTACTCGGTCAGGCACTTCTGGCAAAGAAGATGGGTAAAACACGTCTGATCGCCGAAACCGGAGCAGGTCAGCACGGCGTTGCTACGGCAACCGCAGCAGCCCTTATGGGTATGGAGTGTATGGTTTTCATGGGCGAGGAAGATACCATTCGTCAGGCTCTCAATGTATATCGTATGCGCCTTCTCGGCGCAGAGGTTATCCCCGTAAAGACGGGGACAGCAACACTCAAAGATGCGGTTTCCGAAGCCATGCGTGAGTGGACTTCCCGCATCAGCGACACCCACTATTGCCTCGGTTCGGTGATGGGCCCCCATCCGTTCCCCACCATCGTCCGTGATTTTCAAGCGGTTATTTCCAAAGAAATTAAGGGGCAGATGATGGCAAAGGAAGGCAGATTGCCCGATGCGGTAATCGCCTGTTTGGGCGGCGGCTCCAATGCCATCGGCAGCTTCTATCATTTCATCGACGACAAATCCGTAAAGCTCATCGGCTGTGAAGCGGCAGGCAGAGGCATTGATACCTTTGAAACGGCAGCAACCATTGCCACAGGCAGACTCGGTATCTTCCACGGAATGAAGTCCTATTTCTGCCAGGATAAGGACGGTCAGATTGCCCCCGTTTACTCCATTTCCGCAGGACTTGATTATCCGGGTGTGGGACCCGAACACGCACATCTTCACGATATCGGACGGGCAGAATATGTCCCGATCACAGATGATGAGGCGGTAAATGCTTTTGAATATCTGGCAAAAACCGAGGGTATTATTCCTGCTATCGAATCGGCACACGCTGTTGCCCACGCAATGAAGATCGCACCGATAATGGAGAAAGATAAAATCATCGTCATTACCATTTCCGGCAGAGGCGACAAGGACTGCGCCGCCATTGCCCGTTACAGAGGGGAGGATATCCATGAGTAATACTCAGAAAGCATTTGAAAATGGCAAGGCATTTATCGCCTTTATCACCTGCGGGGATCCAGATCTGGAAACCACCGCCAAAGCGGTCTGTGCCGCTGTGAAAAACGGGGCAGACCTTATTGAACTTGGTATTCCGTTCTCTGACCCTACCGCAGAGGGTCCCGTTATTCAGGGCGCAAACCTGCGGGCGCTGACCGGCGGCATCACGACTGATAAGATATTTGCCTTTGTAAAAGAGCTTCGACGTGATGTGAAAATCCCGATGGTCTTTATGACCTATGCAAATGTTGTGTTCTCCTATGGTGCAGAAAAATTTATTTCTACTTGTTGCGATATTGGTATTGACGGACTCATCCTACCCGATCTTCCGTATGAAGAAAAAGAGGAATTTCAGCCGCTATGCAGACAATATGGCGTTAATCTGATTTCACTGATTGCTCCTACCTCGGAAAACCGTATCGCCATGATTGCAAAAGAAGCGGAAGGCTTCATCTACATCGTTTCCAGCCTCGGTGTGACAGGCACACGGAGTGAGATCAATACAGACCTTGCCTCTATCGTCAAGGTGGTTAGAGAAAATGCCGATGTACCGTGTGCTATCGGGTTCGGTATTTCCACACCGGAGCAGGCAAAGAAAATGGCGGATATCTCTGACGGAGCCATTGTCGGTTCAGCGATTATTAAGCTGCTTGAAAAATACGGCAAAGATTCACCGAAGTATGTGGGTGAATACGTAAAATCCATGAAGGATGCCTTGACGCTTGTCAGCACTTCTCCTTCGGTGGCTCCCGCAAATCTGCAGAAGCCCATACCGCGTCCAAAGCCCCAACCTAAGCCACATCCGTAACCGGTTCCGCACCATGGGCACTTCCAGTCTGCAGGCAGGTTTTCCCGCGGCCCATCCTTGGCCTCGTCATAGACATAGCCGCAAACGGAACAGATATATTGTTTCATCGCTTACCATCGCCTCCTTTTGTTCTGATCGTACACCTTGCAAGAGAATAGTTCTGTAATGTTGTCACCTTGAATCAGTGACATTCATCTGCATGTTCATGCTCGTGGCAGATGGAGCCGGTGGATTCCAGTTCACCGCGCAGATAGGCTTCTACAGCAGACTTGGCATCTCCTTGGGCACCCAGGACGACTTCTACACCACGCTCGTTGAAGATGTCCACAGCACCACCGCCCATACCGCCGGAGATGATAACCTCGACACCCATATCCGCAAGGAAATTGGGGAGGAAACCAGGTCTGTGGCCGGGATTTGGAACGGACTGCTCGTTGACAATACTGCCGTTTTCAGCGTCGTAGATCATAAAGTTTTCACAGTGACCGAAGTGCGCCCAAATCTGTTTTCCGTTACAAGATACTGCAATTTTCATGTGTCATTTCTCCTTTTATTGATTTTGTATTTTCTCAAAGATTCCATCTAACCATGTTCCGTCAAATAGTTCAATCATACCGTGGTCACAAGCTGCTACAAGCTTCGGATCAATCGGCAGTTTGGCAATAGATTCAATGCCATATTTTTCTGCGATACCGTCAATGTGGCTCTCACCGAACACATGAAGTGCTTCGCCGCATTTGGGGCAGATTACATAACTCATGTTCTCTACCAAAGCCCACACTGGGATATTCATCTTATTGGCCATCTTAACAGCCTTTTCTACGATCATTCCCACCAACTCCTGTGGGGATGCTACAATGACGATGCCATCTACCGGTGTCGACTGAAATACGGTTAGTGGCACATCACCAGTTCCCGGAGGCATATCAATAAACATATAATCAACATCGCCCCAGAGCACATCCGACCAGAATTGCTTCACCACACCAGCAATCATAGGGCCACGCCAAAGGACGGGGTCAGTTTCGTTATCGGTTAGCAAATTCAATGACATTACAGAGATTCCGGTCTTTGATTTTGCAGGTATGATACCGCCATCCGTTCCATCTGCCCGTTCATGGATACCAAACATCTTTGGGATGGAGGGGCCGGTAATATCGGCATCCAATATGGCGGTATGGTAGCCGTTTCGCTGTGCCGTAACCGCCAGGAGCGAGGTCATCAGGCTTTTTCCGACGCCGCCTTTGCCGCTGACAACAGCAATCACCTTTTTGACATGGCTGCCCTCATGGAGCCGTGCCAACAGGCTCTCTTTTGTGCGCTCACTGCATGTTTCATTGCAATGTTCGCAGTTGTGTGAACAATTTTCGCTCATACGATACCTTCCTTTCCGATAATTCAGTGATTTGCAAAGGCAATAAACAGAGAAACTCCGATTCCAGCAATAAAGGCAAGGGAGGAATGCTCTTTTCATGTTCGCTTGCTTCCGGAAGCAAATGTGCAGCGGAAATGTAAATCAAGACACCTGCAACAAAGCCAAGCATAAGGCCAAGCGTATCATTACTGACACGGTTCACCAATGGATAGGCAACAAAAGCACCAATGGGTGTGGACAGTGCCGCCACAAGAAAGGCAAAGAACCCGGCCTTTTTTCTGCTGACATTGCTTTTTTGCAGTGCAAGGAAGGTGATCATACCCTCCGCAAGTTCATGGACAACCAACCCCAAGCCACTTAAAATGCCAACTGCGGCGCTGACATTGAAAGTGACTGTGTATATCACGCCATCCAATAGCGAGTGAATTAAGATTCCTTCGACGGCGGTAACGCCAAATGCCAGTTCTTTCTGTTTTGTCTTATACTTGATAACTTTGTTGCTGACATACATGAACAGGAACCCCACCAGTGCGACATAGCCTGCTGATGGATTCTTCTGCAATGCCTGTGGAAATGCCATAATTAATGGCGATGTAATCAGCATTCCGGCAGCAAAACACATACAGTATTCCTTCATGCGGTCTGCCCAACGCTGGTTTTTATAAATTGCCAATATTCCAATGGTGTTAACAAGCATTGCACTAACAGAAAACAATGCAATCCATTGGAATGAAGTAAGTTCTTTTATGCCGGTACCTTCTTGCTTTTCTTGGAGTTATGCGTCATTTGTGCGGAGGATATCTTGAACGGCAGCAAAAATCTTCCGAATTGCCATCCCCGCAGGGCAATCCAGCTCTGCGACGGTTCGGCCCTCATTGGCGGCTTTCACCGCCATGGGATCAAATGGGATTTTCCCAACAAACGGAATCTGCTGCTCCTTACAGAAATTCTCAATTTCTTCAGCGTGATTGGGGCTTGTATCATACTTGTTGACACAAACTGCCAGCTTTGCCTGGAATGTTTCCGCTGTCTTGCATAGCCGTTTCAGGTCGCTGATTCCACTGCCGCTGGGTTCTGCCACTACCAGCACCAGATCCATACCACTGACCGAGGCAATGACAGGGCAGCCGATACCGGGAGAACCGTCTACAATGGCGAGGTCACACGTTGGTGCATTCTTAATCATTGCCAGCTTCACTTCTGTGACCAGTTTGCCGGAGGTGCCACGCCCCATTTTCAGTGTAGCAGTGGAGAACACCGCATCGTCATGATACAGTTCCCGTTTTCCTGCTAAATCTTCCCGCATGGCAACCGCTCCTACAGGACAGGAGTAGCTGCACACACCACAGCCTTCACAGGAATATTCATTGACAGCAGCGGTACCATTGATGATATGGATGCAATCAAAGCGGCATAGCTTTTCGCAGGAACCACAGCCGATACACTTGTCGGCATCCACTAGGGCTTTCTCACCACCCAAGAAGTCAAAGACTTCCGGTGCTGTTGTTTGCTTTGTTACCAAATGCAGATTGGGGGCATCCACATCGCAGTCGGCTACAGCCTTCGCCTGTGCCAGATAAATCAGCGCTGCTGAGACGGTGGTTTTCCCTGTGCCGCCTTTACCGCTTAAGAGAAGCAATCGTTTCATAGGCAGCCTCCGATCTTCTGGAGAATGGCTTCAAAGAGTCCCTTTTGTTCGCCGATACACTCCGCCGCAATCTCATTGTTCGCAAGGTGCTTGGCAAGGGTCGGGTCATAAGGAATTCGAGCCAGAACAGACAGTCCCTTATTTCTGCAGAAATGCTCCAACGGTTCGTAATCTTCCGTCTGTTTGTTGATGACTACTCCGCAAGGCTTGCGGAGCAATGTTGCCAACTCCCATACCATCTTGAAGTTGTGGAAGCCAAAAGCAGTAGGTTCCACCACCAGCACACAGTAATCGCTATCCATAATGCTCTCCATGACGCTGCAGGCACTGCCGGGAGGGCAGTCCAGGATGGTCAATCCCTCTGCTTGCTTTAGCGCCTGCCGAATCACTGGTACACCGGACGCTTCGCCCGGATTGAGAATTCCCGTCACCACACGAATACCGCCATGGTATCCGATTTCCAGTACACCCACGGCTTTCTCTGTTTCCGAAACAGCACCCGCAGGGCAGACCATTTGGCAGAGACCGCAGCTATGACAAACCTCAGAAAAGACTACGGGCTTTTCCATGATGTACATCAGCGCATGGAAACGGCAGGCGTTCACGCATTCCTTACAACCGCTGCATTTGGCGGCATCAAAGGTGGGAAGCCGCGTGCTGACTACGGATGTTCGGATTCCTTCCGGCTTGAAAAATAGTTGTCCGTTAGGTTCCTCCACATCGCAGTCGATGTAGGTGCAGTTTCCGGCAGCCGCCGCCAGATTGACTGCCACAAAGGTTTTCCCAGCGCCGCCCTTTCCGCTTAAACAGGCGATCCTCATCGGATGCCGTGAAAGCCGCCGTGAAAATTCGTCAACGTTTCCAGCGTTCCGTTTCGGCAAGCGGCAAGATCATCTGCTGCGGCTTGATTGGCAGATTTGTAGATTTTCATACCTGCTGCATGAAACACATCAGCGGCATTCTGTCCACAGCGGGGCGTGATAAGGACGGTAACAGCGCTGTCAACCAAAAACTGCGCAGCCTTCACACCGGCACCACCCTGCGCAGCCGCTGCAGGATTTTCGACAACCGTCTCAACACCATCATTCCAAAACAGGAAATAGGGTGCCCGTGCCAACACCATACAGACATCGGTTTTGTTTTCATCCAATGGAATTGCGATTTTCATAGTGTTCCTCCTTCCGATTGCTGACAACGACGATGCCTGTGGCATCCACCGCAGCCGCAATAGCTTTCCTTTCCATCGCACAAGCGATAATCTCCTCCGGAGATTTGGAGGGGGCGGCCCTCCACCAGTGCGTCTGCCAGCTTCTTTCTGGCACTGGTATAGATCTGCTGTACCGTTGCCCGCGCAATGTACATATATTCGCCGCATTGTTCCTGCGAAAAGCCCTCACGATCAATGAGGCGCAGGGATTCGTACTCGTCCACATTCAAAATGACTGGTTCCACGCCTTCTGTTACATTCACGGGCAGGAAGCCATCATTGTCCGGCAGACGGCATACTTTTCTACATTTCCTTGGTCTTGGCATTTGATTCACCTCCGTATCACAGGCAGTACCCGAGGCGTCCCCCGGGCACCGCTTTGCTTTTACAGTTTCTGCAAGCGCTGTTCAATGGTTGCGAGTCGAGCCTGCAAGGATGCCTTGACGCTTGTCAGCACTTCTCCTTCGGTGGCTCCCGCAAATCTGCAGAAGCCCATACCGCGTCCAAAGCCCCAACCTAAGCCACATCCGTAACCGGTTCCACCAAAGCGAGCACCGCCATTGTAGCGCATTCTGCACCCATGACCTGCTTGTGCTCCCATACCACGGGGGCCTGTTCCATCCATACCCGGCATTTTGCTCACCTCCTTATAGTTTATAGCATATGCTATTAACTATATTATACTCCGCACATCAAGAAATTCAACAGAATAAATAGCATATGCTGCAAATAATCTGTGAACACGTGTAAATGTGAGTATTTTCTAAACAAGCAGATTGCGCAAGAGGAACGCATAAACTCAGAACTTACAATTTTTGCTACATTTATACGCTGTTGGCAATGTCTTTGAGTCTTTCTTTGTTGTCCTATTTCAAAATTTCTGTCATAGACCGACGCCCGACAAAAAAAGCAGCCTTAAACCGAAGTCTAAGACTGCAATGTAAGGCTCGCTATTTATTTTTCATTTTTTGGCGAGACCTCATAATTCCGTATATTGTTATCCCAAAGAACACTAACATAATAGAAACGACCTGTGATACCCTTATGCCTGGAATTAAGTAAAGGCTGTCAGTTCTTAACCCTTCAATGATAAATCTACCTAATCCATATCCAACAAAATAGGTAGCAAGTAATTGCCCATCAAATCGTTTTCTGCGACGCAGGAAAAGGAGCAGCCCAAAAACAGCAAAGTCCCACATACTTTCGTAAAAGAAAGTTGCTTGGTGCCACTCTTGGAGGCATCTATATACACTGCATACGGGAAGAATTGAAAATTCGGATTTGCTACCAAATTCCCAAAGGCTTCCTGGTTGACAAAATTTCCCCATCTTCCAATGGCTTGCCCTAATACCAAACTTGGAACGGCAATATCCAGGAATTTCAACAGAGGTATGTTTTTCCTCTTGCAAAAAACGCAAGCGGTGAGAAAACCTCCAATGACACCTCCGTAGATGGCTAAGCCACCATTCCAGATTTTGATTATGTCCATGGGGTTATTCTTGTAAGAACTCCATTCAAAAATCACATAATAGGCTCTGGCACAAAGAATCGCTACTGGCAATGCAATGAGAATAAAATCCAAGATGGCATCTTTGTATAATCCCTGTCGTTTTGCTTCCCGCATTGCAAGCAGAAGCCCTAACACCATACCGCTGGCGATAATGATACCATACCATGCAATATGGAATCCTTCTATTCCAAAGATGTTTTGAAAAGCATATTTACTCATTGTTCCTCCTATCAGACAATATCAACATCATCCTCATGGTACATTCTGTAAGCAAGTATGTAAAGCAAGCTGACATAATCGAATGTGGAATGGGTGGTCACAAGAATCTGGGGCATACACGGCATACCGGTAGCCTTGCGCGTAGTCGCACTAGATTTCCCGGAGGAATTCCTCTTGCTCTTTCGTCTCGACGCCCTCGCAGATGACGCTGATTTCGTGTGTCGTGATGACGCGGACGAGCGCCTTGAGCAAGTCACGCTGCAAGCAGCCGACACCGCTGTCGGTCTCGACGAAACTGCAATCCAGTTTCAGCATGTCAATCGGCAGGCGCTGCACGATGCCGAGTGACGAATAACCAATATCAAAGAGGAGGTCGTCTGACAACTCGAATAACTCGCCAACAATACATAGAACACTGTCAGCAAAGCAACTGCTGTACGACAAAAGAAATGCTTTACATCACGATTCTCTGACTATATTGTTTCTCTCAAAATCTAAATTATTTAACCTCAAAATTCAATATTCAACCAAATCTATTTTGACTCTGTTTTATGCAAAAAACTTATGTACAAAAAATCGCGTTTTATCCATGAATACACATTCGCCTCATAAGTAAACTTACCTTGCTTGATAAGCTAATGCTCCTCTGTAGCTCAATCGGCAGAGCATGCGGCTGTTAACCGCAGGGTTGTTGGTTCGAGTCCAACCGGGGGAGCCATTTTTTTTGCCCAAAAATCGCAAGCACACACACGCAACGCTTTTTGCTTTTTATCCCTTTTTCGTGAATACCTTGGCCAGTGCCTGCGCAAGCAAATCCGGACTAATCGGCTTTGCGACGTGCGCATTCATTCCACTCGAAAGAGCCTTCGAGATATCCTCATTAAACACATCGGCCGTCTGCGCGATAATCGGAATGGTCTTGGCCTCCGGATGCGACGAAGCGCGAATCGCCCGCGTCGCCTCAAAGCCATCCATCACAGGCATCTGAATATCCATCAGAATCGCGTCGTAATAACCCGGTTCGCTGGCAACGAACTTATCAACGGCAATCTGACCGTTCTCCGCAAGCTCAATCGCCACATTAAACTTCCCAAGATACCCCTGCGCAACCAACTGATTGAGCATATTGTCCTCAGCCAGCAGCAAGCGTTTCCCACTAAAATTCCACGTTATCTTGATTTCTTGTTTGGGCTTGGCGATTGTGCCACCCCTCAGCGACATAAGCAAATCGAACAACGACGACGGGAACAAAGGTTTGTAGACAAAAACATCGATATTCGAATCCTTGCCCTGCGTGACGCCCTGCTGGTAGTCATAAGCCGAGATAACCATCAGCAGAATACTCTTGCCGTATTTATCGCGGATACGCCGAGCAACCTCTTCTCCGGACATCTCCGGCATACCCCAATCGAGCAGGCACAACCGATACTGGTCATTCTGCGCCGTCGCAGCCTCAAGCTCCGCCAGTGCCGCGGCCCCGCTGCCAACGCACGTATACCGCACGCCAATACTCGACAGTACAAGGCTCAAATACTCGCGCTCCGACTCCTCATCGTCAATCGCAAGCACACGGAACTTCGCGACATCCTCCGACACAAACTCAGTCTTCTTTTCATTGCTACGCATAAACGGCAAATCAACGATGAACTTAGTGCCCTGATTCTGCACACTCTCAACGCGAATACTGCCATTCATAATCGATACCAGACTCTTGACAATCGACATCCCCAGACCACTGCCGCCATACTTGTTGGCTGTCGTCGCGCTCTCCTGCTCAAAAGGCTTGAACAGACGGCTCTTCATTTCTTCGCTCATACCGCAACCCGTATCAGCGACCTCAAAACGTATAAAGATTTTGTTTTCGGTAACGGACGTTTGCGAAATCGTCAACCAAATATGACCCTCGGACGTGAACTTGATGGAGTTTCCAAGAAGATTCATCAAAATCTGATTCACACGCAACTCGTCGCCAACCAGCCAATCCTCCGCAACGAACTTCATCTTGATATCAAACGACAAACCTTTCTGCTTGCACTGAACGCCATAGATACCCATCAACGACGAGAGCAAATGCTTGAAGTTGAAGGGAACACTCGCAATCTTCAGCTTGCCCGATTCAATCGAGGACATATCGAGAACATCATTGATGACCGACAGCAAATGACGCGCGGCAATTGACGAATTGGACAGACAATTTGCGATCTGATCTGGCTCGGCATCCTTCGCCAACTCAATCATACCAATGATGGCGTTGAGTGGCGTCCGCATATCATGTGACACACGCGACAAAAACTGTCCTTTCGCGATATCAGCCTTCTCCGCCGCAGCCAGCGCGTTACTTAACAACTCCGCATGAAGTACCTCATCGCGACGAACTTCCGTCACATCCAAAATCGCAACCGCAATCAGACTCAACTTCGGGTCAAGATAGAAAAAACGTAGCGACTTGTCGATGCGTTTTCCGGCTTTATCCGTCAAAACTGCGAAGACCTGATAAGACTCGTCCGTTTCGAGATGCGCCAGAACCTCATCCAACCCAATCAAGCGATTAAAGTCCGTTCCATCCTGAACCTTCATCTCATCAAGCATTTGATGAAGATCATCATCGACACCATACGTAGCCAAAGAACGAGGAGTCGAGCCATCCTCCAAGACATGATACTGCAGGCAATGCTTCGTCTTGACATCAATACTCATATAGCCATCGCAATTCCCCAATGCCAGCTTCCGAATGATACTCCCGGACACCTGTTCGTCTGTCACATCCCACACATAATCAAAGCACATCAAATGATTCGATGTCGGATTATGCCGCAAAACCAAATCGCTCCGCAGCCACTGCCACTCGCCATCGCGCCGACGAACCAGCAGGAAACTGTGTTCCAGATTTCCACGCTCATAGGCCGAGCGGCAATGCTCAACAGAAAACTCCGCACGCAATTCACGAAGTTTCTCTTCGCTCTGCTGATCGCTCAACTCGGGGAGCAACAACTCCACAAAACGATCCACGCTGATACCCCCATCCATCCCGGGAATATCAATACTGGTACTGACAAGAATCTGCTGATCAATATCGAAACAAGCCGTATACAATAGCCCGTCCTTCTGAAATTCATTACGGTTCAACTCACTGATATAACGCTTTTCGATTTGTTTCGCATGCAATTCGCGATCCGTAACATCAATAAACACTTCTTGGAAAATCTTCCGGTCGTCTGTCTCAACAATGTCCATCAGACATTCGACAATGCACTCGCTTCCATCCGCGCGCGTAATGGGGCATTTATAATTGATTGCCTCGTGGCGAAGTTCGCAAGTCACAAATTGATTCTCAAAATCAAGAGCAGTCCCACGCTTCACCACTGAAGAAGGCTGCTGACCTACAAATGATTTATCCGGGGGATACCCATATATCTTCGCCGCCATCGCGTTCGAATTCAGTATCTCGTGCGGCTTCTCATAAGCATATTGAAAAATGCCGCAGGGCATCGTTTCAAACAAGTGCTTCAAATACTCATGTTGCTTCTGCGTTGTCTTGAACACCGCCAACTGCTTAGCCATTTCTTTCTTGCGCAAGATATAGAAGATGACACTAAAAAACAGTAGCACCAACAGCCCCAGAGCCACCCACCGATAATCCCAGAAGATGTCTAATAACGTGCGAACCGGACGCGCCAAAGACGTATTGATGACGACCATCTCATTGATTTCGTAATCCGAAATGGAATCCAAACTCTTGTTCATAATCGACAGAAGCAGAGGGTCACAATAGTTCGACACACCAAAGCAAATCTTGTATTGTGTTTCACGCATGACCATCGTCTGCAAGTTCGCGTAATAAACATGATTCAGCAGATAATTCTCGCACATACTGATAATGTAGGTGGCATCCGCTTTACCATACGCAACGGCTTCAACACAGTCATCCATCGAAGGATACTCATGAAAATTCGTAAAACCCGCGCGACGTGTAGCCTCATGAAACATCGGGTAACCCGCAGGTAAGGCGATGACAGAATTGGAAGTTAGTCGCGAAATATCTCGCGAGACAACCGAAAACGTTCCATCATAATAAACATCCGTTTGCGTCAAATTGAGATTCTGTTCAACGCCTGGACCCTTGGCCAGAACACCAACGAGTTGAACTAGACCATGTTCCATCTGCTTCAGCAAAGCTTCGGTATTTTCACGCCTAATAAACTTGAACTTCAAACCCGTCATCTGAGAAATCCGCTCAAACAAATCAATCGTGATGCCGCGATAGCTCCGGCTATCCTCGTTGAAATATTCAAACGGACCCATATCTTCGGCAACCGCAACCGTGAGTGGTTGCGCATGGGCGACATAGCTGGCCTCCGCACGCGTCATTATCGCGCCAAACAAGCTCTTCTTCTTGTTATAATACTTCTTCTCAAGCTCATAGGAGAAAATGGGATTCTCAAAGTATAACTGTTCTTGAGCCTTGTTGAACTCGACCATGCGCTGGCTGCCTTTTTTGCTCATCATAAAAGCAGGCGAAACACCAAAGTTCCCAATCATCTTGTACTTGTGGTCGACCGAATTTTTGACAATCGCGATAGCATCCACATCACCGGAATCCAGAGCGGCGACTGCCGCGCCATTCGTCAGAAACTCAACAATGGAGCACGTCAAACCACGGTCGGCGGCATAAGTGCGGAAATGAACAATCTCCTTACTATTCGCGAGCATCCCAATACGCATGTTGTCAAAAGCACCATAATCCTCGTAATAGATATCCTTATTCGGGAGCGTATAGATGTTCATTTCCTCGTTGCAAATGGGATACTGCGAGAAATCAAAATACGGGGCGCGGTCGCCTGTCGAACGCGCTACACAATAGAAATCAACGGACCCCTGTTTGACCGCTTCGTAGGCGCTCGGCCAGTCCATATCAAGAAACTCATACTTCCACCCGGTGTACTCCGCAATCTTATCCAGATACTCGGCGCCATAACCCGTATAACTGCCATCATTCGAGCGAACAAAAAAGTTTTGATAATCAATATACGCGACAGTGACCTTATCCCCTTTAGCGGCATAAGCGGATGTCGGCGACAACTGCGTCGCAAACACCAAAACAAGAAGCACTATGAAGAAACTTTTCTTCGCGAATGAGTACTGTCTGTTAGTCATCACACTTTCTTTATTTCCGTTTATAAGTCTTCACTTCTTGACGCGGCACATCCATCCGTGGGGAATCCAAATATTGAGCCGAATCATGCTTGTCAAGTAACAAATCAAACTCTCTTTGCCAAAATCAATAGTTATAAGGTTCCCGATTCTTTTCGTATTCCGCAATTTTCTCCATGTTCAATGACTTGAACAAATTGCGACGCATCAACAAAATCGCGATAAAGTCGCTGATAACCTCAAGATGATTAAGTTGGTTGGTATGCATCGACGGATTATCGATTCCAACATAACCCATCAGCCGCTTCGAACCAAATACGGGCGCGCATATCAGAGAATGGATATGCCGCGACTGCAACAACTCACGTAATTCTTTCTCATCATCGCCGAGCGCCTCAACATCATCTATTCTGATATACTCATTTTGATTGAGCGTTACAAACCACGAATCGGTGACACTATAAGGAGCCCCTTGAAGTCGCTCCATCTCTGAGCTTACGCCATCACGGCAAACCTCATAAGTTATGTTCGAGACTTGCGAATCAATATCGATTTCAACCACGTATGATCGATCCGCGTCAAAGAACTCCCGCAAGCGGTGCAAGGTATCATCGATTGCGACGGAGCTATAAGGCTGAGCCAGAATATCGCGAGCAATGCCATTCACAAAGCAGAAATAGTCCTCGACCATTTGCTCGTCTGTGATATCTGTCAAGACCGAAAGATAAACATTATCTTTGACACCTGCAATCCGACAAATGGAAGTATGGTTGCGAACATGAATAATCTGCCCGTCTTTTTTCCGACAACGGTAATCAAAGCTACCCTTGCCACCACTGCGCATAATCCGTTGCATATCTCTTATACCTTGCGCACGGTCTTCCGGCAAAATCATCGCCAGCATATCAAAACCGTCCTTCCAAGCTGTTTTGGGAGAATAGCCAAACATTTCGAACAACGCATCGTTGGTGAAAAGATAATCCTGTTTATGTTCGGGAAGGTTAGTCACTGCCATAACGCCGCTGTTGATATTCTTCAACACCGACGCAAGCTTTTGAGCCGTAATCTTTTCTTCGAGCTGAACTTTGCGTAACTCCGTGACATCGTTCGTCACCGCGAGATGCACCGGCTCATCAATACCCGCCAGATGACAAACCTTGACATTGCTGAACAGCCACCCGATGCTCCCATCCTTGCGAATAACACGGAACTCGCAACGGTATGGTTTCTCATCAATCGTAGCCTGACGAATCATGGCCATGACACCAGCCTGATCATCGGGATGAATCGAGGTGAAGCGACCCTTGAACTGAGCATTGTATTCCTCACGGGTATAACCAATATGTTCAAAATACTTGTCATTGACCAACAGATTTTTAATCTTGCCATCACGAACAACGGAAACGGCAACACCGCCATTGATATTCTCAAGCACGGCTTGCAACTGCGACGCGGAGCGACTGCTCGCTTCCTGCGTCCTAACCAGTTCGGTAATATCCGTCACAACGGAAACCATAACATCACCATCAATACCGTCGATTTGCGTCACTGACCCATAGCAACGCACATGGAGGGGACTGCCATCCCGCTTGACAATCCGATACTCAAAGACTCCCGAACTCCGAGTCCGCATAAGCTTCGCTATATTCGTTTCCACAGAGACACGGTCTTCGGGGAAGACAAGGTCAAGAGCATTGGAGACCTCCGACTCAAACTGCTCACGGGTGTACCCCATCTGCTCGTAGTATTTATCATTGGAAAAGACAATAGCAACTCCACCGTCATAATAACGCATGGCGGTGATTCCACCATTCGCGCTGCCCATGATTGCCTCAAGAGCACTCGAAAGCTCACGCTGTTTCTTCTCAGCCAAACGTTGTTTGGTGATATTACTAATGACACAATAGAAGAGATAATGATCGCCGGTACGCGCGATAACACGAGCCGTCGCTGTCAGATAGATACCAGCTGGATTCTCTTCACTCGCACCGACAAGAAACAACTCACACATCGACTCCTTACCGGTCTCAATCGCCTTGCGCAGATTCGAGTGCATTTTCTCTTTATTCTCATCATCCATGTACTTCTCCGGCTCGACATCACTGAGCGGAACCGAACCAAACTGAGCGCCGCCAAACTCCTGGACATAACGCTCATTGATGCGCAAAAGTTCCACCTTGCCATTGTGATACTCAAAAATGCAAGCGCCACCAATATAGCTGTTGAAGATGAGCGTTTCAGTCGACTTCGGATCCCAGAACGCGCTATTGTCAAGGTTATCCACAGTCATCAAATGTACGAGTTTCTCCTCAACATGATTCTGAACAATCAGTTTTTCATACTCTTCTAACGGAATAGGCCGAGAATAGAAGTAACCCTGAACATAGAAGCAACCAATCGACTTGAGGAAATCCGCATGCTCGCGAGTCTCAACACCCTCGGCGATAACGGCCATCCCGAGCCACTTGGCCATTCGAACAATGGACTCAAGAATATTCCCGCCACGCTGCGAATCTTCGGCGCCCTCCAAGAAACGCATATCAAGCTTCAACACGGATGCCGGAACATTCTTCAATGTATTGAGCGAAGAATAACCACTGCCAAAGTCATCAATCTCAACCGTAGAACCAGCGGAAATCAAAGCTTTGATGGCGCCAACGATTTGAGTCGTAGACTCCGAGAACGCCGACTCCGTTATCTCAAGACGCAAAAGATCCCGCGATAAATGATACTTGTCGACAAGGTTGATAATATACGAAACACAATCATGACGCAAAATATCATAACGAGAAATGTTCACCGACACAGGCAATACTTGACGACCAGAATCAATCCAAGAACGTATAATCTGGCAAACTCTTTCCCAAATAAATTTATCTAACTCGTAAATAAATCCATTACGCTCAAAGATAGGGAGAAACTCGCAAACCGGAATAAACGACCCATCGGAATGATGCCACCGAACCAGTGCCTCCGAACCAATCAAAGCACCTGTCGCATGATTATACTGCGGCTGAAACCATGGCTCAAACTCACCGCTCTCCAAAGCCGTCCGCATCTCATTAACGATGCGCTGTTCAAGCAGCATCGCCGCACGCATCGATTCATCATACACCGCAAGACGAGTATCAAAATGACCCTTGATTGACTCCTGCGCAAGAATGGCACGATCCAACATCGCGTTACACGAAAGCGTCGGATCATAAATTACGTAGCGACCAAACCGAAGATTTAAAGGACGGTCAAAACTCGGCGGACGCGCGGCAACATAGGCGAACTCCTTGAGATCCTCCGAATTGACATATCGGTTCGGATACAAATACCCAAAAACATCACCCGCGACACGACAACACAAACCGCCCAAGCGACTCATAACCTCATGAAGATGTTGCGCGATATGACACAACGCGACATCACCGGCCTCGATGCCATACACATCATTAATCGCCTTGAAATGGTCAACATTCAAACAGTCAATAACATAAAATCCTGCCATCTTGTGTGTCACAAGACGAGAAGCCTCGAACAAAAAAGTCTCGCGATTATACAAACCCGTCAACTTGTCCTTGCGCAAGTGATTCGCGAACGACGCGCGCTCACACAACTCAATCGTATTGCGCAACATCTGCAGTAGCAAAGCCTGATTAAACGGCTTCGAGATAAAAGCGGCGGCACCGAGCGACAACGCGCGCGTCTGGGCGGTCTCATCCGACATACCGGTGATGACAATCACAGGAATCGTGTTCCAAGCCGGATTCTTCTTGATTTGCTCTAGCACCTGATAGCCATCCATGCCGGGCATCATAATGTCAAGCAATATTGCCGAAACCGGAGACGTATCACGCCCAAGCGACGCAAGACACTTCTCACCACAATCTAATTCTTCAATGACGTATTCTTTCTCAAGAAGCCCACACAGAAGGACTCGCTCCACCTTACTGTCATCAACAACGAAAATCCTTTTTTTCACAGCTCGGTCTCCTCCTTTCCTTTTTCTTACTTCAGAGCAGACAAGATTGTCTGCTGTGAGCCGGAATACGATTGCTCAAAACGCTCAAAACGCTCCGACAGCTCCGCGTCGCTAAAGCCACCGGCTCGCAACAAATCCACAAGAGCACAGGAATCCGCGTAAACATTATTCAGATTCATATTGCCGGACGAACCCTTGGCCTCGTGCACCGCCGCCAACAACGCCGCGCAATCACGCTTATCAAAGGCCGCACGAGCGCGAGCTACAATATTATCCGCCGCGTAAACACGCAAAACACGCTCATAAAGTTCCGCGTCTCCAAGAAAACGCTCAACTCCAGCATTATAATCAATGCCATTCTGATTTAAAATCTCAGCATCAACCATTAAATGTATCCTTTTGCAAAATCCACAACACGGGAAAAGGACGCTCCGACAAAGACAGACGAGCGACTTACTACAAAATTATTTATTGTACTAAGTGTTTGCATAAAACCTTATCATCAAAAATGTCGTACCTGACACTGTATAAAATCCTATACATGAACTCGAAATAGAATAGTCTCCCTTTTTGCGTAACCATCCACTTGTATTGCATAATCAAAAGCGAAACAAACAACCACCAAAAGACACATCCAATTACATGGAATGACCCGACCAAACCTCTGGTATATCCTTGTACACTAAACCTAATTTATTAAGGGGCAACAACATGAAACATATCCTCACCGCTGCCGCCATCATTAGCGTAGCCATCCTCGCTATAACCACCACAACGGCATACGCCAAAGAAGTGGAAGGCATCGCGAACAAAACAATCAAAATCGACAAAAACCCCGGCATCAAAGTTCTACTCATGAACTCCACAACAACCATCACACTCACACCGCAGACAACCAGAATCGTCTACGACAAAAACGACAAACAACTCGACAAGTTCCCGCTCGGCTCGCCCATAACGCTCACGCTCAAAAACGGCAAATTCACCAAAGACGACGGCAAAGCATTCGACGCCGACATGCTCAAGCTCGTCGCGGCTGACCCCGAAGGCAAAACAACCGACAACCCCGACGGAATCATTGCAATCAAACAAGTCCCATTCGGTGTCGGCTGGTGGTGGGAATCCGCCGAAGACAGAATCTACCGAGGAAACCTCGAACTCTACCCCAATGACAAAAACAAAATAGACGTCGTACTCACACTGCCTCTCGAAGAATACCTGCGAGGCGTCGTCCCATCCGAAATCGGCGGAAACTCACCCGTCGCAGCCCTCGGCGCGCAAGCAGTCGCCGCACGCTCCGCTGCCGTACTCGCCCTCACCACTAAAATCTACGCCGGAAGCCATCACCACATCACATCCGACGTCGACAGCCAAGCATTCTCCGGACTCACAAAATGCACCGACGCATCCGACACCGCAGTCAAAGAAACCGCAGGCGTCATCCTATCCTTCGAAGGCAGACCCGTCTCGGCCTACTACGCATCAAACTGTGGAGGATACACCGAAGACATCCGCAACGTATGGGACAACCGCGCCAACGACAAAGCATACTGGGATGCCGCAAGATTCGACGGCGAACCCGCCAACAACCCCAAAATCGACCTGACCACCGATGCGGGCGTCAAACAATGGTTCGACAACCCACCCGACGCATACTGCAAACCCGCCAACGCCAAAGTCGACTGGGCAAAATCAAACTGGCGCTGGGAACGCCAAACCACCATCGACGAAATCACAAAACTCGTCGCCAAACACAAAGACATCGGCACCATCAAAGAAATCAAAGCCACCAAACGCGGCCCATCCGGACGCATGATCCAATGCCAATTCATCGGCGAAAAAGGCACCTTCGAAATCGGGCCTGAACTCAAAATCCGCTCCGTATGGGAGCCACCCCTCAAGAGCTCCGTCTTCACCGCCGAAACCACCGCCACCCTCACCGACAAAGACAAAGCCGGCAAACCCGGATTTATCCTACGCGGCGCCGGCTGGGGCCACGGCGTAGGCATGTGCCAAACAGGCGCCGTCAGCATGGCCCGCCTCGGCAAAACATACAAACAAATCCTCAACCACTACTTCCCCAACTGCACCCTCGAAAAACTATACTAAACGCAACACAAACAAAAAACGCACAGCCCAAAGAGTTATTCTTTGTCGAGTTTCCATTCATAAAATTCAAATTCAGTTGTTTGGTTTGCAGGCGGGCCAATTGCTTTGGGATCTCGCCTAAAGCTATTATAGTATAAAGCCAATTCACTATATGAATTATTAAGGACAACTTGCGTTTCTCTTATACCGGTCTTATTGTTTTTTGCATCAAATAATAATGAATTAAACTCTTTGCTTCCATTAAAAACACGAACACGAACAGGACCTGGCAAATCTTCACGTGCCTTAACAGTTAGTTTATATGTTCCGGGTTCAGTCACAAAAGCATACCGAAAGGTCGAATTATATCTGGTGGAAAGACAAACTTGCCCCTCGTGTAAAGGTAATGATAACCCTCCCAAATCTTTTTGATAAGTAAAGTCTTCAAACTCAAGAGGACTTTGCCACTGCCCAGGAGTCAAATGTTTATATAAAACCAAGGTCGTTGGCTTATCTACCTGGGATAAATCAAAATGATAAATCCCTTCTCGTAATTTGACGGATGGATAAGGATTTTCCAAAGTATTGAGGTCGAAATTCAACTGTCCATCAACTCGTATCATTCCAGCAGGAAGCGGGCGCCCCCCCTTGCTAGCAAGTGTAAAGACTCCGTTTTGATTGAGAGAAATAATAGCTGTCTGTTTTCGCAAGTCATCTGTTGCGTTTTCACGCGATGGGATATATACCAAAAACGCTTTATAGAATGGGATCCAACTGGCAACATTTCGTTTGCTCGAAATGAATTCTGATAATGCTCCATCTGGTCTGTCTGTAATAAACATCACCCAGATGTTTTTTGTTGGAACAGAATTCAGCTGCCCGAAATTTGAAGGTCCCCAAATGGATATCGAAGAAGGATAATGTTGTTTGTAATATCTATAATGTAAACCCGCCCATGAATGATTCGGAAGAACTAAAATATCACCAGGGGTCGCGTGCTCAGAGATGTATTTTGCCATGCCCTTCCAATCTGCTTGTCCGGACTCATCCTTCCATCCATAAGCATCATATTCACGCCATGCACCATATGTTATCACTAAGTGACAAATAACTAAACAAACGGACAAGATTCCTAGTATCTTTCGAATCGTCTTTTTTCTTCTAACAAACTTATAGGCAAATACTGACGGTAAAAGACACCCCAACGCGATCAGGTAAAGATAAAAAGGCAATGCTCCAATATTGCGGCGAGCATCAAATGGAAACCGAAAACAATGATATGCCATGAAAGTGGCAAACAAGTAAAGGACAAACCAGCTGACAAGCAAAAGATGTTTTCGCCAATTAATCAAACATCCAGCAATGATCCCAAGAATAATCAGTAACCAATAATAGGCTACTACATAGGGATAATCCCAGGCAGTGCCTTGGCGCCATAAGGAAAAAGCTCTCAGTTGAAATGAAAGTAAATCCTTTGAGCCACTTTCATAAAGTTTACGATCGGCTGATAGTGCGCCTTCTGGCACCAAATTCTTCATATCATACAGACGTAACAGCATTGGGATATAAATTAATGCAACCACGACAGGCAACCCAAAGACAGCAAGAAATCTTGTTTTATAGGAATACCTTTTGTCCGATAAAAGGTGAACCGCCCAATAAATATACGCAAGGGATAAAATAACACCACCAAAAAGATGAGTATAAACCAATAATGAAGATGTCACAAATAACCAAAGCCAGCGCTTCCATGTAAACTCGATCCAAATGAGCGTTATCGCGTCAAAAAATAACAACGCCATTAACATCAACATCGAATAGGGACGATATTCCTGTGAGTATTGAATAGCGAAAGGTGAAATGGCAACAAGAAAAGAAACAAATAATCCTATGCGAGGATTACTTATTCGCCTAAAAACTCGATATGCAATTGGAATGCATATTATACCAAAAAGAATGCAGGGAAAACGCAAGCGTAAATGTGAGTACAATTCCGTTGAAGAGGAGGCATTATAATACGCGATGATAGGAAACAATGCTGGATCATAAACAGTGCCGGGATAAGTAGACCAATGCTTAAGACAATCCGTCAATGAATCAAAAGTATTCGAACACTCATAAGTATGGATTTCATCGCCCCAAAACTGCTTGACATCCGCATGATATAATCGTAAAAACGATCCCAAAACAATGACTATAAGCAGCAAACTCAAAATACGCAGTGATTTTTTATGGCAAAAGAGAATCATGTCAAGTCCTTTTGTTTAGAGACACAATTGTTTGTTCGGCGTAGAATAGATTTTTCTGGTTTTGGGGTACTTAATATCTCAATCAATACCCCTTGCAAAAGCATTTGAAAACCAAGAATCAAAGGAATGGTTGCCTTCATGATTGTTCCGGTAGGCGTTGGAATATTCCTTGGAGCATTCTGACACCACGCAGAAAGACCACTATACAGACCATAAAACACAAATATACTTCCTAAAATATATAGTGGCGCAATCAATGAAAAGTCGCGAACAATAAATCGTTGGAAAAGGCGCCAAAAATACCCTTTGATAAGTAAAACAGGAAAAGTAAGTAAAACATTTTGAATGCTCATGGTCGACTTTTCGTCCGCATATATGGCGGGAATAGGCACATCAAGAACGCGTGCCTCCTCGACATTCAGCTGAATCAACATTTCGTTTTCGAAGAAAAATCGACGACGACTAAGACGATCGAAATCCAGTGCCCCAAGGAAACTCCCTGCAATTGCCACATAACCATTCTGTGGGTCTGTTACATTCCAATAACCACTCGCCATCTTCGTTAAAAAAGTCAACCCGATACTGCCCAACAAACGGATCTTCGGCATGGACGACAGCGCACGAGTATGACGAAACCGATTTCCTTTAGCATAATCACATAGGTTATTCGCGATTGGGTCAATAAGCGATTCCAAATACTTTGGTTGCATCTGTCCATCGCCATCTAATTTAACAACAATATCGGCGCCTTCTTTCAAGGCCTCCTTGTATCCAGTTGCCATTGCCGCACCCAAACCAAGATTCTGCTCATGCGATATAATCAACAAACGCTCACAAGATAAAGACTGTAAAATAGCCAAAGACCCATCCGGGCTGCCATCAACAACAGCAATGATGCGGTCAACAAATGCTGGCACACTGGCGACAACATCCGCAATGTGCCGTTCAACCTTATAACAAGGAATCAAGACCACTATTTTCAAGTCATGAAGCATCTATGATTTATGAACACTTATGTCAAATCTGTTTCTAGATAGTTACCGCCACAATTTCGCTATTATTTCAGTAATAACTAGCTGCTCAATGAACATGAAAGAATTGACTATTTACATTGTTGTCGCTTATGCCTATAGCAACAATAATAAAGACGATTATAGCACCCTTGAGGACATCCTGAAAAATCGCACAATAAGGTACAGACCGCTCATTTACATCACCGTACGATACTTTTGTAAATAACGATACAGATGCCTTCTATCATAAATGATTCTCTGTTTTTGTTATACTTTGTAGGTGTTCAATTTAGGGTTAGCAATCTTCATGCTACAAATATAGCATCATAGAACCTGTACCTTTTTCCGAAATCCAACCTGAAGCCATGAATGCGAATGAACCTTAGAAACCGAACAACCATATATCTGTTACAACTATGCTTACTGTTGTTTTGCATAGCATTAATCCCGGGACTCCACGGGAATTGTAGCGCACTATGGGATCAAATGGTCAATTCTAAATCTCCATTACGACTGATTCAGCCACCTCTTCTCATGCTGGTTTTTGTCGTGATTATTTATGTAATCGCGTTTTGCGGCAAAGTAAGGATAAAAGACAGAACATTCGTGATAGGCTCCTTGATTCTTTATGGTTTTGTCCAATGTTATATCATATTCAATTCAGATGCAATCTCCACCTATCACAGCGATTTTATGGCACTTAGCAACATCACAAAAGATGTTGCGCAAAAACCATTTCTTGATTTTTTCGACACGCTGAGAAATGCTTCGGGGTTGGAATCCATTCATCTTAAGAGAGCATTCCCGTACACTTACCCGCTCTATCATTTTGTCAGTTCGGAATTACTCTATACTCAATTACTTAACATGGTTTTAGTCGGAGTGACCGGACTCTGTATTTTCGATATAGCAAAGCTTCTTGTCAACAGCACCGTAGCAAGATGTGCGTTATTGTTCTTCCTGTTCGCTCCAATACAAGCGACATATCAGTTGATGCCAAATTACGATGTATCAGGTCTATTCTGCATTGCAATCTTCCAATGGGGTTTGATTCGCATCCTTGTAAAATACCCATTCTTTAGAATGAAATCTTTAATATACGCGTGCATTTTTGTGACGTTAGCTTTATTCCTCGCTGGACTCGCAAGAACAGTACATATACATTTAGCTCTCGTGATTCTCCTCGCCATCGTTTATGTTGTCCTCATCCAAAAAAAGCCACTAAAGTCGCACTTGGTTATGTCAGGCCTCGTCTTCATCGCCCTTTTTATCATCCCGGTTATGTTTACAACATTAGGGATGAAGCACGTTTTCACATCAGTTCCTGTCAATCAAACTGATTATGTAATGATGATATACAATGCTCCGTCTTATAATCCCACAGGCTCCTATATTTCCGGTTCTTTTCGCGAGTTTACCCCATCTATCGGAAAAATGAATCAACTTAACTATTGCCGAGTTTTGCCCCTCAGTGAAATGTTTTACAACCCACAAAGCATGTTTACGATGTATCTGAAAAAAATCTCTTACGTATGGTCATTCGGTGGCGAGAAAGGTTACGTGCCTTTCGTTTACTTCAAACAAAATTTCATCTTTTTTGCGTCTTGGGGACTCCTGTATTCTTTTTTATTCCTTTGGGGAATAGTCAGGTTGAGGCATTTATTACCGACCAATCAATTGTTAGGACTACTTGTGTTTTTCCCCTTTTCTTATGGGGTATTGCACATGTTTGCGGAAGCAGGAATACGGTATAGTTACTTAGTTTTTTTCAACTCGTCTATCATTGTAGGTCTCGCAATGGAGAGTTTGATTAAGCTTAAAGAAAACAGATTAAAGACACAGTTCAATCAATGGCTTGTTTTACTCTTGGGATACTTTGTTCTGTATTATTCAGCGCCACCCATCTATAGTTATTTCATGAAACACTCAAGCATGTTGTACGTTGGCCTAAAGCATATGCCATCCAAAGATGAGGCTTTGACAAAGGCGAAATTCAATGACAGTAAAACAGTGTATTCCTCATTCGAAGTGCCGCTGAGCGATGCCATGTCATCGCAAACCCTGTCATGGGAAGGAAATCGCTCATTCAGGCCCGGCAAGTATGACATCACAGCTTTATTGAGCATCGAGGACACTCGCGAACATGTGTTTGATTATCAACTGCAATTCCTCGGAGCACCGATTGATGAACAAACAACGTGCAACATCCCCATCAAACGATTCATCGAGAAGGTCACGGTTAATCTGAATCAGGAGACAACGCCGACGTTCTCGCTTGTCCTCACGCACCAACCCGTGACACACGACGATGGCACATCCGACCCCTGCACGATGAAAGGGCGACTCGAATGCGTCTGGATCAGACCTGCGAAAGCCTCTGACTAATCGACCGTGAATGCCCCGGTCTCATCGCAAGTTTTACACATATAAATCTTATCAAGCTGCGATTCTTTTTCGTATGTGAAGCCGCACTTTAGATATAGCTTGATGGCAACACGATTGTTTGCGCTGACTTCAAATCGGATACTCTTCATTCCACAGGATTCAGCGACTTGAAACATCGTTTTCATCAATGCCAGTCCATAGCCCTTGCCACGAAATGCTTCGTCGACAACAAGCAGAGTTAAGTATCCGGTTCTTCCGGCAACATCATTGCAATAGAACGCTATGCATCCAGCAATCTCTGAGCCTTCCTTAAGGCAATACAAAGTCGCGTTTTGTTGCAACTTGGCCGCATACAAGTGCAGATCGCCAACTCGCGATGTGATGGGGGGAGTAAAACAATCACTAAACTTTTGAACTAGTCCGAAGATTGTTGACACATCTTTGCACTGAACGATTGTTACATCATCTTTCATGCTTTGCGATTCGCAATCCTTAAAATCGAAATATCTTTATGCGCTTTCACACCAAACTCGACATTGAGTAGAGTATCAGCGGAACGGGCACATTGCCAGTTGACAATTGCCTGCGGCAAATTGCATCCTGCGATATGGCTAAAGGGATAACCGCCGCCAAAGCGGGCGTTCATTTCCAAAACATAAATACGATCATTGACGACCAAAACATCAACATCCAAATTGCCGAGATGCTTCAGACATTGACTGAGCCTCGCTCCAATTTGCCGAATAGGTTCATTGTCTTCGGTCACGGCGCAATCCGTTTCGCCCGAGCGCATGGCAAACTTCCGTTTGACAATCGTCGTCTGATAAACTCCGTCCAAATCATTGATAACATCAAGGCCGTATTCTTGCGCATCAAGCTTTTCCTGTACAAGAACCGACTGTTCCCTATCCTCAGCCGACTCATACTTCAAGTAAGTCTTTTGGATATCCCGCTTGATTTTCTCATACAGCACAAACAGTTCTTGTTTGTTTTCGGCTTCATAAATTCCAATCGAACCCATTCCCCAACGCGGCTTCAGAATCAATGGAAACCGCAATTCATTCGCTTCAAGCTTCCGTGTGACTTCATCCATACTGACAAAAGTCTGTGGAGCATTGAAACCATTCTCGGTGAGGAAATGATAAGTCGCCCACTTATCATTGCAGATTCTGATGACAGCCTCATCCGAAACAACAACACGCACGCCAATGTCTTGAAATTTCTTTTTGTTTTGAGCCAGTATCAACAAATCAATATCGAACAAAGACAGAAGCAACCCGATTTGATGTTGCTTGCAATACTCCAAAAGAAAAGGAATATACCCATCGTCATAAATCAACGGCGTCACAACGCCTTCATCCGCTTCTTGAAACGCAGGGGTAACATCCGAACTATTGGCAACGTGAACCTTCCCAATGCCCTTGAGCGCATCACGAAAATACTTCACCAAATAACTGCGACGGCCAACCGAGGTTAACAAAAGATTAAGCATACTACTGCGACACCTTCCCGCCAAAGACTGTCTGCAACGAATTGAAAAACAATGGCGTGCCGCCTGTGTGAATGAACAAGACATTTTTGTTTTTGATTTGATTCTCTGACAAATACTGAATCATTCCACAAAAACCTTTTCCTGTATAAGTCAAATCCATAGGAATACCATTCTTTTCAAAGACATCTCGTATTGTCTGAACGACACGAGAATCGTACTGCCCATACCCACCACACACATACTTATCCTCAAATAAGAGCGCACATCGAACATCTCCTGTGACACTCAAAGAAGAATTCAAATACCGACAAATAGCCGCTGTGCCATTCGCCTGATTACGGGCAATCGAAAGCCCAACAATATGCTTACGGCTTTTATACTTCAACTTCCCCAACAGCAAACCACTTTGCGTCATCCCCGTTCCTGACGCATGACAAACATAATCGAACTCAATCCTCAGAGCCTTTTCTTGTGACAATATTTCGTCAAAAACTTTCTCATAGGCACGGACAAGAACACTCTCGTTTCCATTGCCATCTTCATTGCCATAAATGTAGTACGGCTTATAGCCCTGAGCAGTCAACTGATTTAGCAACCCTCGAACGGTTGCCCTCACATTATCTTTCGCGCATGTAACAATGGTTGCCCCGAGCGCCTCAACCAGTATCGAGTTGTTCGACACAGAACATTCCGAGTCCGCAACCGACGAAACAACATAACATGGGATACCTTCTGTCCGACAAATATTCGCGACAACTCGATTGAGGTTCGAGCAACTACTACCATAAGAAACAAAACAATCACATTGCTTTATCCTGAAATCTGCCAATAATTCCAGTGCAATGCGCAGCTTATTCCCACCGAAAGAATAGGGCAACAAATCATCTCGCTTGATATAAAGATGATTCTCACAATGATAATTCAGCTTCGTAATAGGTGTTGTCAACAACAAGTCTTGTATCTGCGAACAACCCATTGTTCAGTGCTTCCGATAAGCAGTACGAATAATGTAAGCCGGTTCTTGGAAAGAGCGCGTAAATATGCGGATGATGTATTCACCCAACACGCACAACAAGCCCAAAATAACGAGGGCGCAGCCCATGATGACATTGAGCAGCAAACCATTGCCGACATGACGAAGAATAGAAAACGGAGTGAAGTTCATGAAGAGCACACGAAGAATCAACAGCAGAGCAAACGCAAGGAATACGCCTCCAAGCACTTGGAAGGGGCGTTGCGAGCACCGCACCATATTGTCCATGTTGTAGGTAAACAACTTCTTGAAAGTATATCCGGATTTGCCGTACTTACGCTGACGATGCGACACCGGAATCTGAACACGACGGTTGGAGAACGCAATGGCGCGAACTGTTGTCCACGGACGAAATGGACCAATCCCAAAACCTTTCACGATGGCTGAACGGAAAAGCTTGTAGGTGCACCCAAAATCCCTAAAATCGCTTTCGGAAAGGCGGCGCATAATCACATTCGCGATGCGTGAGGGAAGGGTTCGATAGAGTGAGTCCTTTCGCTCTTCTCGATAGCCCACGACAACATCGGCACCCTTGTCATATTCTGCGATAAAGTTCGGCAGCTCTTCGGGCGAAAGCTGAAGATCACTGTCCATAATGATATAGGCATCGCCGCTCGCTTCGCAAAAGCCCGCAGTCATGGCGCGGTTCTGCCCAAAGTTACGTGTGAAATCGAGAATCGCCGTCACATGCTCATCGTTCTTGTAGATGTCCTGAAGTCTGTCCCAAGTTCCATCAGTACTGCCATCGTTCACGAAAATGATTTCGTAAGTCCGATTCAGACCTTCAAGCGATTTGGACAAACGCCCATAAAACTCGTCAATGCTTTTCTCTTCAAAGTAGCAGGTGATAATAACGCTAAACTCCGGATGGCTCATCGTCTATTGTCCTTTACTCGCGTGTTCCTCAGCGATGCGCTTGATGATTTCACTGATTGTGTCAACGGTTTCCATCGGCAACGTCCCAAACAGAGGCAGACAAAGCACTTGTTCCGCGACACGTTCCGCGACGGGCAGCAGTTGCGCGCTAGCGGATGGCAACGCGGAATAGCAAGGATAATGACTGCAAAGCGGATAGAAGTATTTCCGCGTATTGACATTACACTCGGCAAGCAGTGCGAAAAGTTCATTACGTCCCACCCCAAACTTTTCCGCATCAATCAGTATCGGGAAGTAAGCGTCATTAGGCGTGAGGCCTTCAAAGCCACCAAAGACGGTGATACCCGCAATGCCCGACAGCAACTCACGATACCTGTCCGCCAGAGCATTACGCTTGCGAATCTCATCATCCATCTGATTCAACATCAACAACCCGTAAGCGGCCTCGAACTCGTTCATTTTGCCATTGATTCCCGGGCCGACAACTGTATCCGCGTTCGCGATGCCAAAGTTGCGCAGATAGGCAATCCGTTGCCGCACAGCGTCACTATGCGAGACAAGCGCGCCGCCCTCGATGGTCGAAAACAACTTCGTCGCGTGGAAGCTCAGCATCCCAATGTCGCCATAGTCACACAACGCGCGACCCTTGTACTTGGCGCCAAACGTATGCGCCGCGTCATAAATCACCTGAAGCCCATAAGTGTCCGCAATTGCTTGAATCTCTTCAATCGCGCAAGGAAACCCATAAACATGAACAGCCAGAATCGCCCGCGTCCTCGGCGTAATCAAAGGCGCAATCTTCGACGCGTCAATATTCAATGTCTTCGGGTCGATATCGCAAAAAACCGGCGTCGCCCCATTCCAATCCAGCACATGGGGAGTCGCCGGGAAAGTGAACGGGGTCGTAATCACTTCGCAATTCTGAATCCGCAAAGCCTGCAACGCGACAAGCAACGCAATCGCACCATTACAAAAAGGACTGATGCGCTCCACACCCAGATACTGACCTAAGGAAAGCTCAAACTTTTTCAGAAACGGACCGTCATTCGTCAAATGCTTCGACTGCCAAATTTGCTCCAAACACTTTGTATAATCTTCAAACTTGGGCAACGAAGGCGAAGTCACAAAGACGGGTTCTTTCAGTTTCAAATCCAAAATACTGCGTTTCATAATCAATCTTTCC
This sequence comes from Candidatus Sumerlaeota bacterium, assembly GCA_012513815.1. Taxonomy (GTDB): domain Bacteria; phylum Sumerlaeota; class Sumerlaeia; order Sumerlaeales; family Sumerlaeaceae; genus JAAZBM01. Next base: position 62,210 of record JAAZBM010000009.1, read on the forward strand.
TCAGATACTTTTACTGCTTTCCATATCACATAATCGGTACTAATTCACAATATCGGCGAATGAATATCAACAATCATTATTTGTTACAAACGGACAGACACCTACAATATGAAATCGCTCAAAGACATTCTCTATCGCCATCGCGTCCTGTTCTTTCGCCTGACCATCACATGTCTCCTGTTCTGGTTTCTCTTCAGGAGCGGTGCCAACCTACGCAAAACATTCGACCAGATGATGCAGGCCTCGCCCCTTTGGCTTCTGGGCGCATTTACGGCGAAGATTCTCACCGAATATTTCACGGCCTTCAAATGGCATTACCTGATGCAACGAGCCGGACTATCAGTCAAATTCATCCGTGTACTCTATGTCTACTTCACCGGCTTCTTCTACGGCCTATTCATACCCGGTGTCATTGGCGGCGACATCCCCCGCCTCTTCATGCTCGCACCCGACTCCGGAGGAAAAGCAAAAGCACTCGCGTCAATCTTCATGCAACGCAACACCGGATTTGCGGGAATGTTTATTCTTGTTGACATCTTGCTCTTCTTCTATCCAATACAACTTCAGATTTTCACAGAGCCTTTTGTCTTTTTGAATGACGTAAAGCGGTGGTTTTTCGTCCTCACTTTGGGCTATATTTTCACAAACATATTGATACTAACCCCATATGTCACAACACACCTTACTCATTATATGCAATGTGGTGGAAAGTTTCTAGCTAAGATTGCTTCTCTTGTAACCAAAGGGCACAACTCCCTGTTGCTATTTAGAAATAGCATTTTCCCATCCGTCATATTATCTATATTCGCACAACTACTAACAGGACTAAGCTTTTGGTGTTTACTCTGCTCGGTTGGCCTTTCCATAGGATTCTGGCATAGTTGCATATACATGACAGTCCTAACATTGGTCTTTCTCATCCCCATCTCTTTCAATGGTTTGGGTCTGCGCGAAATCATGTATGCAGCAATGTTTGCAGAATTCGGATGTGACAAATCAACCGCCGTCGCTTTAGGACTTCTTCAATTCGGGCTGATTGTCTTATTCTCTCTTTGTTGCGGCCTTTGGCATTTTTCCAATCTAAAACTAAAAACTAATTCTTAGCTTTGATATTGTTGATAACCGTTCTAAGTTTTCCGTTGGCATCTTGTGGCAAAGATTCTTTCCAAATAAACTCTATTTTCTTGGGATGCTCGGAAAATATATCATTTGCCTTTTCGGTGAGAATCTGTTCGATTTCCATTTCCGTTTTATCAGTAAACGGACTCTTAACGGCCAACATCTGCAATTGATTATAATCATTTTGGATAATACGGAAATGGGCAAGAGAATATATCCCTTTGAACAATTTGCTAAAGTGAATCCAACTGTAAGCAGAACCATCTTCATTCAGAATTCTGTCATTACGGCGTCCATAAATCTTTTTCAGATATAGAATATCATTTTGGGAATAAACTTCCACAAGGTCATTTTGATCATAATTAACCAAAGGAAAACCTTTGCGTGTAATAGTGGTAACCGTAAATTTGCCTATTCCACTCGTGCAAGGATTATCATTTCCATCCAGAATGTTAACACATATAATATCATGCCAGATGACATATTCGGATGGGGAACCAATTTTCGAAGCCGCTAAAAATCCGCTCTCAACAGTCCCATATAAATCAACCACATGTTCTGTCCCAAATGCTTTTTCGATTATCGTTCGAGCATTTTCATCTAACTGTTCACTACCAATACACACACATTTTGGGGTATGTAATTTAACTCCCAATTTTATTGAATACTCAGCCATAAGTTGAATTGCGGTTTTTACCCCGTAGATAAAATCCGGTTTCACTTTATTGTATTCTTCGACAAGATAATCCGATGGTCTAGTAGCAATAAGTTGTATGCGACGAGCCAAACCTAATTTCTGAAGTATCGATTCGACCGGAGAAGCGCATGTCTCGACCGCTACTATTTTATCTTTTAGTAGACTATAACCATAAGACAAAATACCTCGTATATAAGAAGCTGTCTCTCTTGCACCATCACTTGACGTCATGTAAACAGGTGTCGGTATTCCCGTTGAACCCGAAGTGCTCTTATGAATCCAATGCTTGTACTTATCAGGATTCTCCTTCAATTCGGCACTCACCCATTCGCGGTACTCATCTTTGGTCAAAACAGGAAGCTTGAGAAAGTCCTCTGTGTTAACGATATCCTTAGGAGTTAGGTGTACGCGATCAAATCGTTCTCTGTAAAAAGGAATGGTATAGATGTATTTCACAAACTTCTTTATCTGCTTGCGCTGAATCACTTTCCAATATTCAGGATTCTTTTCGGCTCTCTTTACATTTCTCATCAACTGGCACAAATAAACCATGATGAGTGGATTCATTAATAATTTTTCAATATATGCGTTCACAAAACGTCCTCAAATCGCTACATTATGCATGGATAAAATCATATACACTATAAAATAATATCGTTTAGGCCGTTACTCGTTTTTACCAAACGTTTTCGTCCGTCGATACAACGTATATGTAGGGCGGCGGAAGGAGCGCATGTACATGCCGGCCAAGTATTCGCCAATGATGCCAATGCAGAAAAGTTGAATGCCGGCAAATAAGCTGATAATAGACGCAAGGAACGGAAAACCCGGGACACCGCGACCTATCAGGAAGTAAACTAACACAACGTAAATCATCACGCACACGCCCAAAAAGGTGCAAGCAAACCCAAGGATGCTGGCCAAGTGCAACGGCCACACGCTGAACGAAGTCAGCACACGCACCGCATGCATAATGAGTTTCGACAAAGTGTAGTTCGACTGGCCATAGGCGCGCGGTTTGTGCGGCACAAGGATGGACGAGAAGCGATTCGTGCCCCACGTCAACAGCGCGTCGATCGACGGATTCGGCCCTTCGTAATGCGCGAACGCCTCGCGCAAGTGGGTGCGTAAAATCCGATACGCACTGATATTTTTCACCGTGCGCAACTTCAGTGACGAAGTCAGAAGCCATTTATAGAATCGCGAACAATAATCACGGAACATCCCATGTTGCTGCTTCTCGGGATAGGCATACATCACATCGTAGTTGTCGCCCAACGCCGCAATCAGTTGCGGAATCACCTTCGGTTCGTGTTGCAAATCGTCGTCCATGGTCACCGTCAGCGCATACCGTGCGTCGCGCAATCCCGCCAGCACAGCCGCGTGTTGCCCAGCGTTACGCAGCAGACTCATCCCGCGAATCCACTCGGGGTTCGCCGCCGCCAAATCGCAAATCACCTGCCATGAATTGTCGGGGCTGCAATCGTTGACAAAAATCAACTCGTAAGGCATATTCAGTGTCGAAAGCACAGCCTGCAGGCCCGCGACCAGTTCGGGCAAACACTGCTCGGACCGATACACCGGCACAACCACGCTCAGACCATAGGGCAATTCGGCAAAGGCCGACACACAATTCTCGTTATTCATTTGCGACTCCACATCCGCATGGTTTCTTGTCCCCGTTGCGCGCGCCCCAAATATACCACGGCGCGGCGGGGCCACAATTAAAAATCAAATCCAGAACCGTCACCCCGTGTTCGAACGGCTCAAAGCACTGCCGATAGACGGGATAATCATACTTGATATACGCCAGCTCAACACCCTGTGCGGCGAACTTTTCCGGCACGATATAATCTTGCGCCGCCGGACCACTCAAATAATACGTCCCACCAACCTGTTTCAAAATATCAAGCAAACGGTCATCTTTTATTCCATGCGTCGTCAAGTCGCTCGACACCACAAACTCACGCTCGCAACCCAGCACACGACATAACAACTTCGTCGCGTAAATATCCAACTCCGCCAGCGACCGCCACTCGCGCTCTTCGTAAAGCTCCCGCAAAATCCACCGATACTCTTTCAAGAAAGGGGCCTTCGCGTAATTGCACAAAAAGCTATTCAGATGCGCATGCTGCCAGTGGCTCTCGTTCGACAGCTCAATCTCATTGATACACATTCCCAGCTTGCTCTTTACCGGCACCGACACCCACTTCAATCCGCTCTGCGTCTGCACCTTATTCCGATTGCGCCAGTCACCCGTCGTATATTGCACATCATCCAGAAACACAAAACAATCGACCTGATAAATCATGTCGAAAACACCCTTCCAAGGCAAATAGTTTGGTTGTAAAATCGCGACGCGTTTCATTGGCTACTAAATCTTATATAGAGTATGAATACAAATAACTGAAGAATTCTCACTTAAAGATAAACAATCATCACTGCTAATTATAGTTTGTTTTATGGATACTTTTCAACACTATTCTGAACTTGTCGGCAAAAAGCTCCTGCTTCTTGGTGGACATGCCTTGATGCGTCATTTCGTGACCAAAGCACAGGAGATGGGCGTCTATACCATCGTCACCGACTATGTCAAAAATTCTCCTGCAAAACTAATCGCGGACGAAGCTTACGATGTCAGCACGCTCGATGTCGACAAACTCGTTCAACTCGCGCAGGATTTGCATGTGGACGGTGTCACAACTGGTTATGTCGACATCAATCTCATACCTTGTTGTCAGATTTGCGAACGACTTGGGCTACCGTTTTACGCGACATCCGACCAGATTGACAAAACAATCAACAAGCGGAAATTCAAGGAACTTTTCCATAAACACGGCATTCCTGTGCCGGACGATATCCCTCTGGATTTATACACAAATCATCCCGAGAAGGTCCATTACCCAATCATCGTCAAGCCTGCGGACAACTACAGCAGCAAGGGGATTTCTGTCTGCTTCGGCAAAGAGGACCTCCCCGCCGCCATTGATAAAGCATACGCCTTTTCGCGTTGCAAAGAGATTGTCGTCGAAACTTTCATCACATACGGCGATGACGCACTGCCCTACCTCACCGTTCAGAACGGTATTCTCAGCCTGTCGGGAATGGCAGACAGAATCCTCAACAGCGAGCAGAAGGGATTCGCACCGCAGCCGGTCGGATACTTCTACCCCTCGAAATATATTGACGCCTACTACGAACAGATTCACGACAAACTCCAGAACATGGTGACGGACATCGGACTGAAAAACGGCTCGTTCATCCTGCAGGGATTTGCCGTCAACAACAAGCTGTGCTTCTTCGAGATGGCGCTGCGACTGTCCGGTGGCGCAGGCTATGTACAGATACGACACCAGAACAAAATCGATCAGGTCGCCATGCACATCCGCTATGCGCTCACGGGCAAATTCGATGGATGGGACATCCTGAAGGACGACAACCCGCGATTCGAAAAGCCCGCGTGTTCTCTGGTCATCCTGCTCAGAAACGGCACGATTGCAAGCATCGAGGGCATCGACGAAATCAAGAAGAACACGCACATCGTGGATATTGTAGACTTCAAAAACGTCAACGACACCATCCAAGATGCCGGGACGCTCAATCAGGTTTACGCAAGAATGTACCTCTGCGCTGACACGACTGAACTGCTCAAGAACGACATCAGATATATCAAGAATACGTTGCGCATCACCGACACAAACGGGAACAACATGATTCTCAATCTGTTTGACGAAAACAAAGTCTACTAAGGGACGGCGCCCGCGTACCCCAGCGAATACAGCAACACACCGATGACAATCAGCGCAAGACCGATGACCTTGCGCAACGGGAAACATTCCTTAAAAACCAAGTAACTCAACACCGCGACAAAAACATATTCCACGCAACTCAGCGCGACACCCGTCGTTAGCGAAATAACCTTGTAACAATAGACCGACAGAACGACAACCGAAAACAAAATCGCGTATGACACAATCACACGGAAATTGAGGTACTCGCGCAAATGGTTCTTGTGCATCATCTGCGCGCTCGACTTCAAAAGTATCTGCGCAAAGGACGAAATCAAAACGCCCGACAAAAACAATAATGAGAAGAACAAAAAATCACTCACGGCAAGTCACCACCAGATAAACACCGCTGACAATCAACAACAGACCCACGAGTGGCAAGGGACGCAAAGCCCCATACTCGCCCAGAAACACAACCGCCCACAAGACACTCCAGATAATCACAATGGGACGATTGGCATACGCCGTCACCAAGGACATATGCTTCAGCACCTGCTGCCAACCAAGAGCGAGCAATGCAAGCAACCCAATCGCCAAGCCAAAGAAGAAACAATAGCCTAACGACAAAAAGGGATACTGCGCGGCGACCTTGACGCACAACCCATTGAACGAATACACAAACAACAAAATGTGCAAATAAAAAAGATACTTGTAGAGGTTACTTTTTACCATAAATCTCCGATATCAGCACCCGCATTTTTCCACTGGGATTCGGTTGTAACTCGTCAACAAACTCAAAACTCAAATTCTTCGTGCCCATATAAAACTGACTCTTGGCACGCTCCGATACAACACGCTTTATTGCCTCATCGCTACATTCAGATTCCCGCGTCTTGACGATATAAAACACTAAATCATCATAAGTCTTTTGGACGATACGAAACTGTTTGACACCTTCAATATTTAACATCAATTGATAAATCGTTGAAAAGGTATAATAACTTCCGTCACGATTGAAGATCATATCATTCTCCCGACCCTTGATTCGGCGCAAACCCTTGACTCCGCCACTTAATGTTTCCAGCTGAACCTGATCGCCAAGAGCATAATTGACTAGCGGGAAACCAAAATGATACAAAGGCGTCACCAGAAGTCTTCCCTCGTCACTCAGCTTGCCCTCATCATCAATCGTGTTGAAAACATGTGTATCATTCCAAATCGTATAATGGCGGTTCTCGATATCAAGATTCTCACACGCCTTCGTAACAGCCATATTGCCCACTTCGACACAACCATACATATCATAGAGTATGTTCTGACCAAACGCCGCCGCTATAATATCGACAGTAGCATTATCAAGCATCTCACCAAACGTGGCAATCAAATTAGGATGATGCAACTCAATACCATGTTTCTCCGCATAATTAATCATCCTAACAAATGCACTTCCGATTCCATAAAGAACATCCGGCTTGAAATCATTGTAGGCCTTGACCAACGCTTCCACACTGTCGCCCGCGCTAACATCCATATGACGGAAAAGCCCCAATCTTTGCATAACACTGTTCTGGTTGCGCCGAATGCCACGCTTCGACACAACGGCCAAATGCGAATCAAAAAACAAACGAAAGTGTTTTTTCTGAATCAAAAATCCACGAAACAAATTCGCGATTTCGGAAGCGCGATCACGGGGTAACTGATAAAACGACAACGGCATACCGGACGAACCTGAGGTCGCGCAAGGAAGCCAACCCTTGTACTTATCCGGATGATTGCGTGTTTCCTCAGCGCACCATTCCCGATACTCCTCTTTGGTCAGGCACGGGAGCTTCAAGAAATCTTCCGCTGTCACAATATCTTTGGACTCGATACCGGCGGCATCAAACCGCTTGCGGTAAAACGGAATTCCATAAACATAATCCGCAAACGTTCGGATGTTTTTCTTCTGCACCTGCAACCAATAGCTCGGGTCTTTCTCAGCCCGGCGATACGTATGCATAAACTGAATCAAATAACGAAGTGTCTGCACATGCATCAAATTGCGTTCCAACCAGATATTCATGTCTAACCTTAACCCCTATAATCAAATCCCAAGATGCTGTCAATCACACGGCTCTGCTCTTCTTCGCTCAGGTCAGCGTAGAGCGGCAAACGCACAATGCGGTCACTCATCTCCGCGGTCACCGGGCAGCCATTCGGAGCGCGCCCTACCCGCTTGCCCATCTCAGAACTATCCAGCGGCAAGTAATGGAAAACACTGTGGACGCCGCGTTCGCGCAAACTCTTGATGAACCGTGTACGCCATGACAAATTCGGACAAATCAAATAGAACATATGCCACGCTTGCTCGCAAGTCGCTGGCACAAACGGCAAGCGCACACCGGCCGCTCCCGCCCAATCGCCAAGCGCCTCGGCATAGCGTTTCCAAATCGCCTGCCGCTTACGTTGAATCGTCGTAGCGTGTTCCAACTGCGCGAACAAAAAGCCCGCCAGCGCGTCGCTCGGGAGATAGCTGCTCCCGATATCAACCCAGCCGTATTTGTTGACCTCACCACGGAAAAACTGACTGCGATTGGTTCCCTTCTCGCGAATCACTTCGGCGCGTGCCGCCAGCTGTGGGTTGTTGATAATCAGTGCGCCACCCTCGCCGCAAGTGATATTCTTAGTCTCATGAAAACTCTGCGTCGCCATGACGCCAAAAGTTCCCAGCAACTTTTCCTTATACTTCCCAAACAGCCCGTGCGCGTTATCCTCAATCACCATCAAATCATGTCGGTTGGCAATCTCGCAAATCTCATCCATCTCGCAACCGACGCCCGCGTAATGCACCGGCACAATCGCCTTCGTCCGCGGCGTTATCAGCGACTCCAACTGCCGCTCATCGAGATTCAGGGTGTCGGGTCGGATATCGCAAAAGACCGGAACCGCTCCACGCAAAACAAACGCGTTCACGGTCGACACAAAAGTAAATGACGGAACAATGACCTCATCGCCTGCGCCGATTTCGCCCAATATCGCCGACATCTCCAGCGCATGGGTACACGACGTTGTCAACAATGCGCGAGCGCAACCCAACTCCTTTTCAAAGTAAGCGTGACACTTTTTCGTAAACTGACCATCGCCCGAAATATGACCATTGAGCACCGCACGAGTAACATATTCTATCTCATGTCCCTGCAAACTCGGCCGATTGAACGGAATCAATTTTTCTTCACTCATTATTCTCTCCGAGTAAGTATTACGCTCACTTTGCGAACGCATTCCTTTATAGTGACATCCATCAAAATTGTCCCGGCACCACCGGCACCGGGACAATTCTATTCTTTTCAATCAGCGATTCGTCGCAACTTACTCTGACAAACCACTATAGTCGTAGTTATCCGTTTCATCCGTTTCGGGCACCGAATCCGTTGAATCTGCTAACACGCCGACCACCTGTCCCGGCTTCACGGAACCGGTCATCGTGATGCTCTGCTCGGCTCCGGCGGCCAGTCCGCTGCAATAAACACCGCGAGCAAATACGGTCGTGATATCGCGATAGAAAATGCCCGTCTTGCCCTGCACTGTCCCGACAAAACCTTCCGTCCAGAACGCGTCCGTCGCCACCGAACCACTATTGCGAATCTTGCCGACAACCGTCACTTGGTCGCCCTTCTGCGTGAAGCTCGGCCCCTCGCTCCACACGATATTCTTCTTACTTTCTGTCGACGAAACCATCAGTGACACACGCCCCTTCTTCTCCGTCATGATGTTATCCAGCGGCGTTTCGTCGCCCGGATTATCAGCCAGACCCGTGCGATTCACAATCGCCGTCAGCGAGTACATGCCGTTCCCGATGTTGTTGATAGGCTTCTCGAGGATATAAGTCTTCGACGTCCCCAACGCCGGCGGAGTCAGCTGCTCGCTCCACGTAAAGGTGCGGCCGCGCATATTACTCACGCCACCATCCTGCGACGCAAACAGTTCAAGATACAGCCACCCCTCGGGCATCACCGTACCTTTGTTCTGAATCGTCACACCCCAAACAAGCGAGTCACCGGCAGTCACAACAGCCGGAGCGAACTGCGTGGAATCAACACCGATTGCGGTAATCGCAAGGTCAACGCCCGTCTTCTTACCCGGAGGCAACAGCGCCGGGTCATACGACCACTGCACATTATTCGTCTCATCCAGTTCGGGAACAATATCCGTACTATCGATAATCACCGCCAACGCGCGATTCTTGACGCCCGCAGGCACACGCCCCGTCAGCACAAACTCAGCCTCGGCGCCCGCGGCCAAACGCTCCAACTTCTGACCATTACCGATTGACCCCTGCTTCATCAACTGCGCTTCGGCGGTCAATGTCCCGTAGAAAACCTCAACCCACGCGAAAGGCTTTTCGAGTGCGGACGGGCCGGAATTCTTCACGATACCACGCACCGTTACACGCGTCGGGTCATTGGGATCAATCTCAAAATTCACACTCTTGAAACTCAAATCCAGACTCGGCGAATACGGATTGCGCACCGTCATCCGCTTATTCGGAACCATAATCCAGTTGTTCACATAATCGCATTCGGGCACTGCCGTCCCAAGTGTTCCGCGGTTTATGCTCGCGACCAGCGTATACATACCATCCGTAATCGGATGCAGATACAAATCATCCGGCGTAAAGGTCGCCGTCATGGGCATCCCATTCTTCACGTAATGCGACCCGGTGATTGCCGTCCCTTGCTGAATCAGGTCAAAGCCGCCCGTCTTGCTCGAGAATATCTCAAGCCAGAACGGCTTATCAAACGCCCGAGTCGACTTCGCTTGCCACGTCATGTCGATAAAATTCCCCGGCATCACGGAGCTTTTGACACCAGCCGTATAATTCGCCGTAATCAATTCGATATCAAAAACAAACTCATAAGCGCCGCTTGTAATCTTTGTCGTTTCGCCGGCATTGACCTTCGCGTTCTGATTGTCAGGCCCCTTGTAGTCAACAACGGGCTTAAAGATAACAGTATAATCGCCGACCGGCAGCGTGCTCACCGTCTCACCACTCTGGTGCCACGTCGCGCCGCCATCGATACTCCATCCTGCACCCTCCGGAGCATTCGGAATCGTCACCGTCACATTACCCTCGAGACGGACATAACCGCCGATGACAATTTCGGTCGTCTTGTTCTTCTCGACAAACGCATTTTGATTCGAAGGAGCGAGATAGCCATCAACCGACTTGAACGTGACCGTATAGTTTCCGGTAGGCAGATTCCCAACGGTCATGCCATTTCCATACCACGTCACGCCGCCGTCGATGCTCCACGCCGCGCCCTCCGGCGCTGTCGTCATCGTCACCTTCAGCGACCCCATTTGCCGAACATACGTGCCGCTCTCGACCTCCGTCAGTTGCCCATTCGCAATCACCACGGACATATTCCCGGGCGTATCATAACCCGTAACGGAACGGAGAGTAACCGTATATTTGCCGGTCGGGACTGAACTCATCAGCGTCTGACTGGCGTTCCATGTGACACCGCCATCGATACTCCATGCTGCGCCCTCCGGCGGAGTCGGAATCGTCACGCGGAGGCTGCCCATTTGGCGAACATACTCGCCGCCCTCGACATCTGTCACTTCATCATCAACAACCGCGGCCTGTATTGGATTCGGCGTGTCATAGCCTTCAATAGGCTTAAACGTAATCGTATAACCACCCGTCGGCAAATCAGTGACCGTCGTGCCACTGTCATGCCAAGTCGTGCCGCCATCGATACTCCATCCTGCACCCGCCGGAGCATCCGGAATCGTCACCACAAGACCACCCGTCTGGCGAACATATTCATTGCTACAAACAATCTCGGTAACCTGATCTTCATACACATTAACGGTAGCGTTTTGCGGCGTATCATAATCCTCCACATCACGATACGTGATTGTGTATTCGCCGACAGAAAGACCATGCCAAGTCGTGCCGCTTGCATTCCACGTTGTGCCGCCGTCGATGCTCCACGCGGCACCCGCCGGAGCGCCAACAAAAAGCACTCTGATACCGCCGTGCTTCACATAGCGTCCAATCACTGTCACCGTCGTATCGTCCGAAAGATAAACACTTTCTGCCTCAGGAGTATCCCAGCCATCGATGGGCGCAAACTCAATCGTATAAGTGGTCGAAGCAACCGCGCCGACAATTTCGCCGCTTGCGTAATCACCCGCAAAGCCTCCGATAATCCACCGTGCCCCGGCGCTCGTCGCCTCATCAGTTTGAATCAACACCTCAAGGCAACCCATACCCTTATCGGTCATCCACGCGAAATACGGATAAGTCGTATTCTCATCATTGACCCACACACGCAGAAAATCCCAATCCACAAAGGTCAAGCGCTGCATCATCTCCGACGTCGTTTTGCTCGACACATCATCACCCGCCGAAACATCCTGATGCGTCGTCTCGCTATCCCAATAGCCCTTAACAATCAAACCTGTATCCACGCCCGCAAGACCACCGGCGACCTGACCCTGAACTAAACCGGCGACATGAACCTCATCAATGTTGCGGGAGTTACTGCCGACAGATGCACCGGAGATCTGACCCTCAACCAAACCGGCGCCATAAACCTCATCAATGATGCCGGAGTTACTACCGACAAATCCACCGGCGCTACCGCTCTGACCGGACACATCGCCACGCGCGTAACACTGATTCAAGTTGCCGATATTCTCGCCCGCGAAACCGCCCAGAACGAACGTTCCGCTCGTTGCGACTTCGGCAAAACTCAGACGAATATCACCGGCCACAGAGTTCGACCCGACAAAACCGCCGACATAATCCATGCCCAAAACATCGCCGAAACACTGGTTGTGATGCATCAAACCACTGTTGCCACCGACAAAGCCGCCCGACTTCTCCGAGAAACCAATCACATCAGCATACGCAGCGCTGTCGAAAACCTCGCATCCATTATAGCCGCACAAACCGCCGACGTAAGAGGTCCCCATGACCGCGCTATCACTGGCACAACCCATAAGGTAATGGGAAGCGTCATCGAGATTGTAGCCAATCAAACCGCCGATATTATCGCCGCCCGAAACAACACTCTCGGCATTCGAGTACTCCACTGTCCCCGGCGCGTTATAGCCAATCAGGCCGCCACAATTCGCGCCGCCCGTGACAATGCTGATCGAGTCACAATTCGCGACATAACTCCCAGAACTGCAACCAATCAAACCGCCCGCGTTATCGCCACTGCTCGTCACCGAAACACTCGTGTTGCAATCCAAAACACTGTCGCCATTACTGTACCCGACAAGGCCGCCAACATAGCCACTCGAGCGATTGGAGATAACCTTACCGGTAACATCACAACCTTCAATCACGCTATAATAACTACGAGCGGTCAATCCGCCAACATAGTCGCCACCCTCAACCGAAGCATTCTCAATCGACAAATCGCGAATGCGACAAACATCCGAAGTGCTCCCGTCCTGCGCGCCGACAACGCCAAACAAACCCATGATATTCGCCGACGTCTTCACATAAAGATTCGAGATAACCTTACCGTTACCATCAAAGCTCCCATAAAACTGATTCCCATCGCCGGTCTTGCCAATCGGAACATAAGTCCACGTCGTCTGCGTATCGGACAAATCCAAATCATTCATCAACTTATAATAAACGCCCTTGGACTTACTCCCACCGTTATTACACTGATCCTTCAGCCAGACCAAATGTCCGACCTCACTCAACTCCCACGGCGTAGCCTCACTGCCATCGCCACCTACCGGTGCAACAGGAGCCGGAGCATCCCCACACGCAGTCGAAGCAACAAACAACGCCCCTAAAAAAACGGATAAAACTTGATTTCTGTAACTATGTAGTTTACCCATGGTTCAAACTCTCCTGTAGTTTATATGGTACTAATTCATACTAATAGATACAAGATAGTTACAAAATTCCTATTTCTACACAAAACTTTACACAAACAAAAACACCCTATCAATCAACTTTCTTATAGGTGACATAAGTCGCGTTGTCAACCCCAAGTTCAAACACCAAACCATCACCCATCAACTCCGCGCCGGTATACACACGATTGCGATCCGGAGAATCCACAAACGTCACACGATAACGACCCGCCGCGTCAAGATGACTCAGACGAAAAACACGCCGTCCATCGCTCGCGTTATGACGCCGAAAAACCTGTACAAGCCCCTCGCCAATGTCCTTACGATCAAACTGCCAGCTCATCCAAACATCCTGACCCGTCGAATAAGCTGTCAACGGATAAAAGTCGCCCGTGAACAAATGACGGACAGACTGAACCTCCTCCAAGGTCTTGCGGGCAAAAGACCAACGCTCATCATTCATATGTGGCCAGTCAAGCGCCAAAACATAATGATATCCCAACCCACTCCGCGCGTTATACATATCACCACCCGCGGCGCCAATCCCGGTCAGCGGCAACCACCGACTCAAACCATAAGTATGACACTGCTGACCAACAGGGTCCCACAAATAGTCACTCCGAATCAACTCAAACGCACGCGACACAAGCTCCAAATCAATCCGACGGCCACCCGACGCGCAACTATCCAGAATCAGCCGGGGATGCGCCTTCACCAATGAATCAAAGTAATCATAAAGCCCCGCGATATACTTCATCTCGCGCACACCCTGACGATCCGCAGCCTCATCCTTACGCCAAAAATACAACGGATACATATTGAAATCATGACGATAAATATCAATCCCACCCTCGCCAATCATACCACTCACCTTAGCCGTCAGCCACGACCGCGCCTCGTCATTACCCAAATCCAACAAATGAAAATCCGGCGACATATATTTGGCATTCGCCGGCAAAGAATCCGCCGACGGAGCGCTAATCAACCACTCCGGATGCTCCTTAGCCAAATACGTATTCGTCATCACACGCTCCGGCTCAAACCACATCAAAAAACCACGACCGCCACGATGCGCCTCATCAGAAACCGGACGCACACCCGACGGATAACGCGCCGGCTCATAATCAAAATTCCCAATACTTACAGCCCAATTCTCCGTCGGATTACCCGTCGAAGAAACACCCCAACCCGTATCAATAAAATAATAATCCGACTTCAAACCATGCTCCGCAATCAGCGAGGCACCCTTCACATGCATCGCCGCCGTCTGCTGCTCAAACGCATAATTATGCGAACAACACACAGGACCCTCAATCAACTTGCCATCACGACGGGGACTAAAATACCGCAACAAAAACGACCGAAAATGATTAAACCCCGAAGCCTCATCACCCGACGGCAACGCAACACGCAACACCCCGGGCGACCGAACACTCTCACCGGGATGCAACCGAAAACGTGTCCGCTCCATACCCGAACTCACATGCACAACATCACCACACAAACGCCTCACATCAGCCTTCCACTGACCCGACCAACCAACACCAAAAGCATAACCCGAACCCGACGACCCACGAACACTAAAAAACGGCAAAACACCATCCGAAGACCGACCACCAAAAGGCGACAAATGCACCGCCACACTCGTCTCAAGACCACAATCCAGCGGCGCAAAATCCCCAAGCTCCTGACAACTCCCACGCGAATACGCCAAACGCACACCACCGACATCGCCGGCGCCACCCGCAACAGAAAAATCACAATCCAGCGGCAAAACATCCTCAATCAACGCAGTATCCGTCGTCCCCACATTCGAAAACAACAACTCCGTATGCGTAGCGACAAAATCATCAAAAGTCGTCGTCAAAACACAAACCTCCAAGCCACCGCCACCCGGCTCAGAAAAACAAACACGCTCCGTCAAACGCCCACTCGTAGCCACATCACGCGACACCACACGCCCACACGAACTCAAAAAATCATCCGACAAAACACCCCCATAAACAAACGAAAAATCCGCCCCAAAACCACAACCACACACCAACACAAAAACCAAACAAAACAAACGCCACATCAAAACCAACAACCCCCAAACAAAACACAAAAATCAAACAACCAAAAATACCATACACAAAACCCCACACCAATAATTTTCAAACAGAGTGAAGAGCTTCAAATAGAGTGGAGAGTTAAGAGTGGAGTGAAGGACAAAAACCATTCATTGAATTATTTCTCCTTAGTCGCCTTAGTCACCCCAGTATGCCCATTTACCCAATTGCTTATTGGCCCTATTTGCCCTATTGGGCTTAGTTGGCTATTGGGCTTAGTCCCCCAGCCGCCCCAGTAGGCCTATTTTCCCTATCCGCCCCAGTTGCCCCCGTTGACATTTCCACAGGAAATGTCATAATCTAAAATAAACAGCCCCTTGTCCACCACTCCACTCTTCACTCTCCACTCTTCACTCTACATAAAGCTCTCCACTCTATTAGTGGCTTACACATCACATCCTATGCATGTGTTGCTAACTTTGGTCGCCAGACAGAAACCCTTTTGGGCGTCAATAACAGAAGTAGTAATAGAAGAACAACAATACCCTAAACAATAGTTCAAGCACACTAAACAGTACGCTAACGGTAACACAAGAAACTATTAAGATGGTAAGAATACCAGCAAAACCAAAGATAATCATCACGCAAACAATTGATATAAAAGCATATAAATCCTTGTATGAATGAATATCGGAAACAAGATCACTAAATCCCCAACCTGAAGATACAGAACCGCTTAAGCTACCAACATAATATGGAATGCCAATTGGCCTATTATAGAAACAATCTTCATAATCATAGTAATAGCCATCGCCATAATCATTATACATATTATTTATATTCTCCCTTCTGCTTATGTTGGTGGTGATACTCGCGGCTGTTATTTACGACAGTTCTTTTCATTCTCTATCCTCATGGACTCTCTCACGGCATTACATTAAGTGTCCGTTTTATGGGAAACGAACAAGCCATTATGCTATTAGTAAGATAATTATCTTCAATACCGCATGATATATCACCACAGTAAATCATGATAATAAAACCAAAGTAAGTATTCAAAATACATTTCGAAACCATCGCTAATGATATCATAAAGCACACAACAAACAATAATTGCACCGCAAATCATAAACAGCATAAGAACAAACATTAATGATGCCGCGACAAAATCACTAATTGTTGAATGTGTGATATCGAAACGTTTCAAGCCCTTCTTTTTATTAGCTTTCGGAAAGCCCTCGACAGTTGTTTTGCCAACAACACTTTCATCTTCCATCGTGTGATCAGTTGTGCTGTTGATAGAGTTATCACTTTCGACTACGCCGGGCAGTTGCATTTCGCGTTCCGCCTTCAACGCATCCATCACGGCATCAGCACAGCTACAGTCGCCGCCATCAGTATTGAATCTGCATCTATCAAGAGACCCGCAAGACATCTCACGTTGAGCGAAGTATTTGCACATCTCTTGCTTACCAATACTCATACATGAGTACCTAACCCTCACAAAGCTAAACGGCATACTCTTCTTCTCAACCATAACTTCCATCCCTACACTCATCCCGGCACTGCGACAAACGAAAGTACGAAATCATCGATCTCAATAAACAACTATCACCACCAAGAAAAAACGAATCACCCCCATTTTGTCCCTAATGCAAATTTCCGGACAACCATCCATTTTTCCTAAACAGCCACCTTCAAACAGAGTGGAGAGCATTAATATAGAGTGGAGAGTTAAGAGTGGAGAGTGGAGTGAAGGACAAAAAAACATTTATTAAATTATTTCTCCTTAGTCGCCTTAGTCACCCCAGTAGGCCCATTCACCCAATTGCTTATTGGCCCTATTAGCCCTATTGGGCTTAGTCGCCCTATCCGCCTCAGTTGCCTTAGTTGGCCCAGTAGGCCTATTTTCCCTATCCGCCCCAGTCGCCCCAGTTGACATTTCCACAGGAAATGTCATAATCTAAAATAAACAGCCCCTTGTCCACCACTCCACTCTCAACTCTCCACTCTTCACTCTATATAAAGCTCTCAACTCTAATAAAAAAAAAGCAGTTCCCTCTTTTGAGAGAACTGCCGGTGTTGACTTGTTTGTTGTGTTGTTTGTTATTTTGTTAGGATGTGGTGCCATGCAGTGTTGCTGGCGCCGAGTGAGGTGCCGATGCTGCAAGCAGGGTCAGTGTTCATGTCGCCGATGGTGTAATCGCCGCCATTGGGGCATAAAGGTGTTGCTTTGATGTAGAGTGTGGATGCGATGAGGTCGCTCTCAACGGGTGTCTCTGTGGCATTCTTTTTGTTCTCGAGTGCCCACTGTTGTTTGGCGGCATCGTATTGCTTAAGGTTTGCTTGGCATGCGGTTGCGCGACTAGTTTCGCGCGCACGGATGAATGATGGCACCGCGATTGAAAGGATGATGCCGATGATTGCTACAACGATCATGATTTCGACGAGTGTAAAGCCTTTTTTCATTATGTGTCTTCCTGACTATAATAGAATGATTTTTTATAAAACTCAGCACATTTGTTATGCTATCTTCACTATACTGAAAAAGTATTGGTGTGTCAACAAAAAAAACGCAATGTTTAGCGGTTTTCTGCAAAAGACAAAAGAAACAAAAGGCAGTTTCCCCTTTTGGGAGAACTGCCCAATCGATATATTATCGAAACTATTTTGTCAAGACATGATGCCATGCGGTGTTGCTGGCGCCGAGTGAGGTGCCGATGCTGCATGCAGGGTCTGTTGCCATGTCGCCGATGGTGTAATCGCCGCCATTGGGGCATACAGGTGTTGCTTTGATGTAGAGTGTGGATGCAATGAGGTCGCTCTCAACAGGTGTAGCATCTGCATTCTTTTTGTTCTCGAGTGCCCACTGCTGTTTGGCGGCGTCGAATTGCTTCAGGTTGCCCTGGCAAGCCGTTGCGCGGCTGGTTTCACGTGCGCGGAGGAATGAAGGAACCGCGATTGCTAAAATGATACCGATGATCGCGACAACGATCATAATCTCAACAAGGGTAAATGCTTTACGCATAATATGTATCTCCTATGGACTAAAAGTAATATCTTGACTCGTTGCCGAATCAATGATGTTCCTTTTTATTAGCAAGCGATGTGCCAAAATGAGTTTGTGTACGGAAGTATAGAGTAATAGCGGGGTTGTCGGGGTTTTGAGTCTTGGGCTTCGGTGTGTATACCTGTACACAAACAGAAAAATGGGTATTGGATTACTCTTCCTATTCGTTACTTGAGTTACACGTTAGTGAAGCAGAGTGAAGAGTGAAGAGTGGAGTGAAGGACTAAAAGTAGAGTGAAGAGTGGAGAGTGGAGAGAAAAACTAAAAGCTATTTGATTTAGGTAATGACATTTCCTGTGGAAATGTCAACTGGGGCGAATAAGCCTAATAGGGCCAATAGGGCAACTGGGGCGACTTGGTTGAGTTAGGCTGAGGGACTATTCCTTGGTTTCATTGTTTTGGTTGTGGCAATTAGGATTTTCTTGAGTTCTGTGCCGTCAGCAAGTAGGCTTGTGTATTGTTCTTCGGTCAGGTAGGCGGTATCGTGCAGCAGTTCGAGCCAATAGAGGGTTTCGGAACATTCTTTTAGGGCAATGTATACTTTCGAGAGAAATTCGTTTCGGCTGATTGCGTACTCGGCTTCTGCAATGTTGGCACCGATGCTTGTGCCGCTTCGGAGAATCTGCTTTGA
The DNA here is from genome assembly GCA_012513815.1 of Candidatus Sumerlaeota bacterium. Lineage (GTDB taxonomy): Bacteria > Sumerlaeota > Sumerlaeia > Sumerlaeales > Sumerlaeaceae > JAAZBM01. Next base: position 81,375 of record JAAZBM010000009.1, read on the forward strand.
GAGTACGTGCTCTTGTTTATCGGTACTCAAATATTTGTAGAGGTTTATAATTCTGATGGCAAATGCTTTGCTTTTGGCTTTCGCCATCCCTTTGTTGTCACTTTCCATCGCAGTTTTCTCCTTGACAGAATCTTACATCAAATAAACAGCTTTTAGTCCACCACTTCACTCTCCACTCTTCACTCTCCACTCTATTTGAGGCTCTTCACTCTCCACTCTGCTTTTTATGTTTTCCGTTTGGGACGGGGTCGTAGCCGCCTTGGCAGAAGGGGTTGCAGCGCATGATGCGCCAGATGAGTAGGGGTAGGGCTTTGTGGAAGGGTAGGGTTTGGAGGCATTCGAGTCCGTAGGCGGAGCAGGATGGGTGGAAGCGGCATATGGGGGGCATGATGGGCGAGATAAGGAGTCTGTATGTTTTGACGAGGAACAGCATGGCAAACCGAAAGGGAGCTTCGATGATTTCGAGTATTCGGTTGGTGCGGATTCGGCAGGTACCATCGGCGCCGGCGTCTGCATCGGCGTTGGCGCTGCCGTCGCTACCGGGATTGGCGTCAATGTTGGCGATGCGAGCTACTGTCGGGGTGCCGTTGCCGGGTTGCGGCGGCGTGTCGTTGGTGTCCGTGATAAATAGCCCGGCTTTGTGCCATGCGATGTGGAGGCTGGTACGGAGTTGTTGCGTGTCGAGTTTGAGTGCCTGTCGGGTGAGGTTGACGATGACGGTATGCCCGGGTTTGAGTTCGGGGAGCGTGAGTCTGAAAATCTCACGGACTTGGCGGCGGAGTCGGTTTCGGCGGTATGCCTTGCCGATCGTCTTTTTAGACGCGGTAATGCCGAGCTTTGTTTGTGTCGGGCTGTCATTGCGGTTGATGACGAAGACGGCGACTCCGCGTTGCTTGATGGGTGTCGCGTGTTGGTATACATGCAAAAACTCCGCTCTTGTTCGGACTCTGTTCTCGTCGTTGAGAAACAGTCGTGTCATGTCTTGAGCGGAGTTATAAGAAGTTTTATTCTGTCGATTCATTGAGAACGCCTTTTTTGTATCGCGTAATAAGCAGATTACGCGGTTGCGTGTCTCCTTAAGTGCGATGCGTTTTTAGCGTGCGGAATTCGAGTCAGAAACGGTCAGGCGCCAGCGTCCTTTGGCACGGCGGCGCTTGAGGACTTGTCGCCCTGTTTTGCTAGCCATACGCGCGCGGAAGCCGTGTTTGTGCCATCTTTTCGTCAGGCTTGGCTGAAATGTACGCTTCATGTCAATAGTTCTCTCTTTATAAAAATCAAATCCACAATGTGTTCTGATGCAATCGGTTATGATACGACATCAGGCAAAAGAGTTCATACTTATGAGTTGAGAGTTTATTCTCTATATTGTACAAAGGCTTTTGGTTCGTGCTCGATTCGTCACGTTTATCCGTTATGATTTTACAATTATATTTGTATGGTGTTTTTGACCAAACAGAGACAAAGAGTTGTTTTTGTTTTGGGGATATTTGCTTGATAGATTTGAGGAGGAATGATCTTTATGAAAGTAGCTATCGCTTTCAGGGGCGTCTTTTGTTTTTTAGTCGCCGTCGTTACGATGGTGTCACCCGCTTTTTCGGCGGACATCGTGACCTTTTCTCAGAATGATATATCGCGGATTATCGGAGAAGTCATCGGGGTTCAGCCGCCGGTGGGGTCTCTGTCGATTCATCGGAATTCGCAGGGGAATATGCTCAATGCTGTGTACCCCAAGCGGGCGGAGGTGATTATTCATACGAATCGTCAGGAGCAACATCCGGTGTCGGATATGGTGATTGATGTTTTTCGGTTGGATAATGGTACACCGGCGGCGCAGATTATCGAGGACGAGGGTTTCCCGACGCTGATGGTCGGCGACAATGAGCCGATTCGCGCAAAGGGGGGCTATGACATCGAGCCATCGGGGCGTGCGCTGATGGTCTCGCAAAAGGAGAACACAACGCTGAGCACGCTAGATAAGCCTTACTTTACGAAGTTGCGCATCGGGAACTTTGATGGCAAACGGATTTTTTCGCGCGGAAATGATATGGTCTTAATCGGGAATAATACCGCGACCGGTTTGATGGAAGCTCGCCTGATTTCGGTTCAAGGTAATGGCGTTTTTGGCGAAGCCGGAAAATTGAATTTGCACAATGTTGCTTCGGGGATTCGTGTTCTGGACTATGCGCCGGATGACGATGAACTGTTGCTTGGCGGTGTTGATGCCTCGGGCGCGACCTCGTTTGCGGTCTACAATCTTGGCACAGGTCAGGGACGCGTTGTTGCTCCGCAGCGTCCGGGCGATACTCAGGCGCTGTTCCTGAGTAATTCGAGCAAGTTGGCCGCCCGTTTGAGTGGTCGTGCCGGACCGGCGCCGACCAAGCGTGGATTCTTCCAAGAGTTGTTCCAAGGGTTTCGGTTTTGAGTTTTGATGACGGTCATCCGCGGCAAATGCCGGGTGTGGCAGATTTGGATATCGTCACACGAATCGTAGATTTTGGCAGCCTTGCGCCGTCCGATGATGGTAGCGTTGCGGGGGGTAATAGGCGTGACCCGGGTTTGGTCTTCGCACTGGCGGATGTTGGCGTTCGGTTTGTGGCGTGGGTGTACGACTTCGTGATTGCCGCCGCGCTGATGAGTGTGATCGTCATGTTTTGGATGAGCCTTCGCGAGGAACCTTTTGCCGCATTGCCGACGAGCCGAGTGCTCCTGTTTGTGGGCGGACTTTTCGCCCTGCATATCTTGATGAGCGCCGCGATGGAGTGGCTCTGCGCCGGGCAAACACCGGGAAAAAACGTTTTCGGTCTGCGTGTTGTCAGCACGGATGGTGGCCGCGTGGGCGCATGGCAGGCGTTGGTACGCAACCTGAGCCGCGTGATAGATTTTTTACCGGCGTTTTACATTTGCGGCGTCTGGGCGACGAACCGCACGGCGTATCGTCAACGGATGGGCGACAGCTGGGGGCACACACTTGTCATCGCGGACGTCCCCTTCAGACAGATGCTGGCAGAGGCGGGACTGCCGCCGGGCGTGTACTCAACCAGCGTGACAGGCTCAATGGTCGAGAGCCTGCTGGCTCGGCGCGACGAACTTGCGCCGGAAGCCGCAACGGCAATCGCTCGCAAACTCGCACTGTACCTCGACGCGGAGAATCCCGTCACGGATGATTTTAACCTGAAACGGCTCCTGCGCGAGCAACGCTACATGGATTATTTAGACACTCGCGTTGCGGGAGAACGAGCGGGCGACACGAAACCGACGAGTTGAGAAATTAATGAATAGAGAATCCGTTCGTGCACTACTTACATCTGCGAAAAGTCGGGGTGTAGCGCAGTCTGGTTAGCGTATCTGCTTTGGGAGCAGAGGGTCGGCGGTTCGAATCCGCCCACCCCGACCACTTTTTTTTAGAGTTAAGAGTGGAGAGTTAAGAGTTAAGATTAGAGAGGACAAAAACCTTTAATCTAATAAATTCCCCCAGTCACATACTCCCCTAATTCCCAGTTGCCCCAGTCGCCCTATTAGCCACAGTTGCCCCAGTCGGCCTATTTGCCCTATTAGCCCTATTGGGCTTATTTCCCCCAGTTACCTCAGTTGACATTTCCACAGGAAATGTCATTATCTAATTAAACAGCTTTTAGTCCACCACTCCACTCTCCACTCTTAACTCTCAACTCTGCTTTTAGAACGTTACAATTTTATAAACCCCAAGGTTTGTGAATGAAAAAGCCTCACGTTATTTGTAATTATTTTTAAATGCAATTTTCCGCTCTGAAAGGCGACACGATGAAACAAGGATTTACACTGGTTGAGATTATGATAGTTGTCGCTATTATCGGCATTATTCTCTCGATTTCAGTTCCCTCGTTTATCCGCGCCCGCGAGACAAGCCGCGCGACCGCTTGCCAGGCAAACCTCAAGCAGTACGACGCCGCCAAGCAACAGTGGGCGATGGAGAATCGCAAGAATATCTCGGACCCGGCGCCCGAAAATTCGGATCTCATTGGCTCCACCCTCTACATCAAGGTGACACCGCAGTGCCCCAACAGCGGCACCTACAACCTCGGCGACATGAACAGCGACCCGGCATGCAGCATCGGCACCTCGCTCAGCGCAACGACCACCGCCTGGCACCACATCCTCATCAGATAACGTGCCCGTGCCCAATCAGAAGCGAACATTATCGATGAGGCGCGTCGTCCCGAACCGAACCGCCGCCGCAATCATCGTGTTACCCGGCTCGACCTCGTCCAACTCTTCCAGATTGTCCAGACGCACACACTTCACATAGTCAATCACGCCGGACGTATTATCCTCAATCATGCCGCACACGACATCGCACAGCTGATGCGCGTCGCTCTCGCCCTCCGTCACGGCCAGTTCGCGGGCCTCGTTCAGTCCCAGCGACAGATTCACGGCCTCGGCGCGTTGTTCCGCCGTCAGGTACGTATTACGCGAACTCAGCGCCAGACCATCCGCCTCGCGCACAATCTCCACACCCTCAATCGTCAGCGGGATATTCAGATCCTTCACCATCTTGCGCAAGATAATCTGTTGTTGCGCGTCCTTCCACCCGAACACCGCCAGTGACGGCTCGACGATATTGAACAACTTATTGACAATCGTGCACACTCCGCGGAAGTGCCCCGGCCGCGTCAGCCCGCACAAGCGATTCGCCAGACGCCCCGGCTCCACCGCAATCTCGATATCAGACGGAGTCAAATCGGCAACCTCTGGATAAAAGACATCCGTCGCCCCGGCTTCCGCGCACACCTGCAGGTCATGCTCCAAGTCCCGCGGATAGCGTTCCAGATCCTCGTTTGGCCCAAACTGCAGCGGATTGACAAAAATCGAAACGACCACGCGCGGCTTGCGACTGGCGGCATGGCGAATCAGCGCGGCGTGCCCCGCATGCAAAAAACCCATGGTCGGCACAAGCGCCAAACGCTCGTCCCATCCCACATAACCGTCCGCCCGCAGACTCGCGCGCAACGCCTCCGCGCTGCGATGAACCTTAATCGAGTCAACATCTGTCATGATACTATTTCTCTTTTCTGTAGTCATATAAATCATTCATATCCAGCAGCCGTGCCAGACGCCGCGTCAGGAACTGCCGGTCAAACTGCGCGATGTACGCCTCGTTCAGCTCAAACGGGAACGACCCGTCCGCCGCAAGCAACAACCGCAATGCCTCGCACAAGCCCTCGTAATCCTCCGGAGCGACAACCACGCCGCAACCACTCGCGCGCACGGCATCCGCCAACGCGCCCTCCGGCGCAATCGCCAGCACAGGACGACGAGCCGCCATATACTCAAAAATCTTCTGGGTCAGCATTATCTCGGCGCCTGCGGCACGACCCTCAATCGCGAGCAAACCATCGGCGCGACGCTGCAGCTCAAGGGCGGCGCGGTGGGAACCCATCGGCTCCACGCGAACGATATTGTCCAACCCATAGCGATGCACACTCTCGTAATGCTCGGGCAGGAACTTGCTCATGAAGATCACCTGAAGGCGGTCTTCAACACGGTTGACCGTTCGAACAACGTCGCTCAAAGCGCGAAAAAACTCGTCCGGCGAACGCTGCATGAAGAGTGTTCCGGTATACACCAATGTCAGCTTGTCAAAGGGCGCGCCCACCGGCGACGCATAGTCGCGCGAATCATAGCCGTTCGAAATCACATGCACGGGTTTGCTGTTGCACGCAACGGCGGACAAATGCCGCGCGATAGGCTCGCAAACAGTCACGACCGCATCCGCCTTGATGACGACCTTCGCTTCGAGTCGGCGATGCAAATAGCGATGCAACGGCGTCGGCGCATTCCGAAAATAGGGATTTTGCACCCAACCATCGCGAAAATCCGCCAGCCAATACAAATCAGGAAACTTGCGTTTGAGCCGCAGACCAACCAAATGCGCCGAATGCGGATACGAAGTCGTCACAATCTTGCGGATATGATGCCGCTCAATCAACTTGGCGGCGGCCCGTGTCGCAGGCCCAACCCAACCAACACGGTCATCCGGAAACAGACAAAAATTCAAACATTGTCGCGCCGCGCGTCGGGCAAAGGAACGAAACCCGGACACCGCTTCCACATCGTCCGCGCCTACACTTGCGCCCACGGCAGACTTCCCCCGGCGCCCCATCAAACGGCTAAACTGTTGTGCTGCATGGTATGGGTCATACGAGGACGTCATCAACGCCGAAACGCCCGACACCTCGCCGTGCAACGGCTCCTCATCATGAGCGCCGAAACGCGTCGGGCGAGCACAGACGACAAGCGGCCGATAATCAAACTCGGGCAAATAATGCGCAAACTTGACCCACCGACGAACACCGGCCACCATCGGAGGCCAGTCATAACTGATAATCAGCAGCGGCTCCGATTCATGTCTTTCCAACACACTCATAACATATCAAGTATACTTAACACGCCAATGTCTTTTACGATTTTCGCGAAACACTTGCACAAAAAAACGCGAGACCGTTGCGCAGTCTCGCGTGATTGCGGCTTACTTTTCGCTCGCCTTCAACTTGTCCGACACTGCCGAAATCCACAGCTTGTAAGTGTCGTTGTTCACATGGACACCGTCAAGCGTCAGTTCCTCTTTCATATTGCCTTCGCTGTCCTTCAGCAACGGCGTCAAATCCATGATATCAAACCCGCGCTCCTCGGCCAGACGGCGGATGCGCACATTCATCTCGTCAATCACAGGGTTGCGGTGCTTGTACTGTTTGGCGACGGGGAAAATCGGCGTGATATGAATCTTGACATTCGGGAACGTCGTCTTCAGGGCGTCATACGTCTCGATGAACTGCGGCTCCAAGTCGTCGGGCGTCTCGTTGTCGCAGATGTCATTGATTCCAATCAGGAAGAAAATATGTTCGGGATGGGCAAGCTTAATCAAGTCAAGACGGCGAATGATACCAATCGGCAGCGTAGGATGGTCAATCGAATCGCTGTTGATGCCCTCGTTGACGATTGTGTATCCATCGATATCCTTCTCCGGGAAACCTTCCGTGATGGAATCGCCGAGCATAACCACGGTGCGCGATGTTGGGCCAAGCTCCGTCAGACGCTTCCAGATTTGTTCAAAGCGCATATTGCGCCAGAAAATGTTATACGAATTCATGTTGACGCCGCGATAGCCACGCTCGCGCTGCAGCGGCGCATACTTCGCCAGACCCAGACGGGACCAGTCAAACAGTTCGCCCGGCTCGTTGCGTTTATCCGGGGCGCAATCACTATGACCCACGATATGCGCGCGGTCACGCTTGATGTCCGGATGCCGCGAACTAATCTGCGCAATCAACTTATCCAGCGAACTATACTGCGCGTCCGTGTAGCCGATAAATCCGGGATGCTTCTCCTTGAACGCGCCATACTCTTCGGCCGTCATAATGCCCGGCACCATATCCTTCTCGCTACCAACGGCAAGCAACTCGATGCCAACCGACCGATCGCCGAGCACCCCCGACGTCACCTTATCGAACAGCAAAGAGCTATCCTTGCCAAGATGCTTCGCGCAATTCGCCTCGGGCACCAGCTGATACACAGTCCCATCGCGGTCGATCATATAATGCGCCGAAACCTTATATTCAGCCATCACGCGGCTGTTCTGCTCCGGGTCAAACGGATTATCCGGATTCTTCTTAGCGTCACTGCTAAAGTGTATGACAATCCGGTCAATCGTCGCGGTCGCCGGGCGGCTCGTGCTGCAATCCGCAGGCAACAACATTGGCTTGACCGCTAACTCACCATCGCCCGCCGCGAAACTCATAGCGCAAAGCGACATCAACGCGCCGCATAAAAAGTTTTCTATTCTCATTATTTGTTCACTCCTGATAAAAATCTATAGAAATCAAACATCACTACTTATGTGATATTTCTCAAATCTCCCAAAATCACGCAGTTTCTCGGGCGTCAGCTGATAAATCTCATTCATCAGTTGCACACGGTAGCTACCGATTGCCGGGTCATCCGCATCGGCCAATTCGCCCGCCACAGACATACTCAAAATCCCCAGCACCGTCGCGTCCAATGCATCGATGCGCTCGCGCCCAAGCCCCAGATAGCTCCCCACGAGACTGCTAACCATGCAACCGGTCCCCGAAATCTTCTTCAACTTGCGCGACCCATTCGAGATGAGCACAACACAACTACCATCGGACACAGCGTCAACCGCGCCCGTCGCACCGACGACGCACCCAAAACGCTCCGCCAAAAAAGCAACCGAATTGCTGATATCATCAACATCGCCATCGGCCGAATCGACGCCCTTGCCGGACGACACAGCGCCCGCCAAACAGCTAATCTCGGCGGCGTTGCCTTTGATAACATCAAAATGAACTTCGCGCAACAACTGCTCAACAAACACGCCGCGAGCACGTGTCGCAAACACGCCCACAGGGTCGAGCAGCACCGGCACGCCACTAGCATTGGCCGCATGACCGGCCGACAGATAGAGCGACAACCGACTACTGTTCATCGTCCCGATGTTAATCACGACGGCGCCTGCGACCGAGACCGCATCCGCGACTTCCTCGTCGCAACTGCTCATCATCGGGCTTGCGCCAAGCGCCAGCGTCACATTCGCGCAATCGTTCACCGTGACATCATTCGTATAGTGCACCACCAACGGCGCGACCGTTTTAAGCGTATTCAGCACATCATATTGCATCATTAAAATGTCTCCGCTAAGTAGGGGATTCGGTCACAGAACACCGTCGTCAAGAAACACGCTGTTTCCTCCGACACCTGAGTCGTCAGACCTTGGCTGTGCAGCGCGCGAATATCCAGATACCCATACCACAACTGCGAGAACTCGTTAATCGTCATCGCGCAATCATAGGGCACATCTGCGTCATCCGTCCGCTCCGCACGCGGGACGCCGCAAATAAACCTCAGCGTCCAGATCCCGCTATTCCATGGCGCGTACTTATCTTCAATCTTCACCCGCACCATGCCATTCGCCGCCGCCGAGTAACCGCGCCCCTCAACAGCTTTCTTGATATCGACAACGCGACCCATAAACAAACTGGCCTTGCGCACCGGGAGCACCGGTTCGACAGCGTAGGGCATGAGCGACGGAGACAACGGCGCAAACAAACTTATCTTGGACACATTCGTCGGCATGGACGCGCAAAAACCAAACATCGCGTGCCAAGCACGAGTGCCGTTACATGCGAACTGCGTAATCTGACAATGACTGTACCAGCCCTCTTTCAAATGCTCGCACATGAAGTATCCAATCGCGACGCCATCATCTTCGATAAGATACGTTTGCCCCGCATGAACATCGCCATTCTTCCGCACACGCGACACCATCTCATCGGCACTACGCGTGGCCATCCCATTGTAGCGCGCCGCAAACTCATTATACACCGCAGCCAACGCGGCGGCATCGCGTTCCGCATCCGTCACGCAACGCACCAGCCGACGCTCATCAAAACGCGTCACCTTCGACTGGTCGAACGGCCCATAAATCAGTTGCTCGCCGCACAAGCTCCAACCATAGTTCCCATAATACCGATAACTAAACGGATACAGCGCCGACACCGCGTAACCCTGATCGTACATCATCCGCAGACTTTCGCTCATGCATTTGCCCGCATAACCACGACCCTGCAAATCGCACCACGTCGCAACGCCACCAATGCCGCCCATGCGGAGAGTCTGACCGCCCGCGTAAATCGTATACGGAATAATCCGGACGCAACTGCCGATGCGGCCATCGTCGCAAACGCACGCGACACCCGACTGCATATCGGCGCCCGCCGCCCACTCGCGCCCGACATCCATCCCAACACGGTACGCATTGTTATACAGCGCTGCCAGAGCCTCACGCTCATCATCACGCATCACGCGTATCTCATAATTCTCATTCATTAATCAAACTCCTATCGTTATTTTCCCAAACAAAACTTCTCAAAGATTTCATCTAGCAACTCCTCCGGATTGTCAATTCCCAGCAACTCATTCAGCGACGCAATCGCAAGATGAACATCAACCATCGTCAACACATCCGACTCGGTCGACTCCATCGTCGCAATCGCGTTCTCCAGCGACTGACTCGCGGCCGACAAGCACTCGGCATGGCGGGCGTTTGTCACCAAATCAGCCGTCGTCGAAACATCGCCCGACATCGTCTCCTGAGCGCCCACCATCCGCGCAATCGTGGACTCAAGTTCATCAAGTCCCACCAACGTTTTAGCCGACACGACCAACGCGCCCTGACGCTCGGCGAGTTGCGCCCGCTCGGCATCTTCGAGCAAATCGGATTTATTGTAAACACACAAAACCGGCGGCATCTCTTCGGCACACCCCGACGACGCGCGCCACGCGTCATAGCGTGTCCGCAAATCATTCTCAACCTGCGACACATCCGACGGCATCTGCGTCTCATCCAACACCAGAATCACCAACTGCGCATGCGACATCTCCGCGCACGAACGCTCAATCCCGAGAGCCTCAATTTCATCCGTCTCCCGCAAATCACGCAACCCCGCAGTGTCGACAAGCGTCACCGCAAGACCACCAATCTCAAGCGTCGTCTCAAGCGAATCGCGTGTCGTCCCGGCGTGGGCAGTCACAATCGCTCGGTCGCGACCCGACAGCGCATTAAACAAACTCGACTTCCCGGCATTCGGAACGCCGACCAACGCGACACGCACACCGCCCGCCACAAAGCAACCGCCACGACGCCACGACGAAAGCAGACTCTCCATCGCGCCGCGAATATCCACTAGCCATTGCGACAACTGCCCCGCAGGCAAATCATCAACTTCACCATCGCCGAAATCCAAACGACATTCGACCTCCGCGGCAACATTCAGCAAACGCTCGCGCAGAGAATTAATGCGAGCACTCAAGCCGCCACGCAACTGACGCAGCGCCGCACGACGAGCCAATCCGGACTCCGCGCTCGTCAAAGCGGAAACCGCCTCGGCCTGCGCCAAATCCAATTTCCCATTCAGAAAAGCCCGACGCGTAAACTCGCCCGGGGACGCCATGCGCGCCCCTGCGGCGACACACGACGCCAACACAGACCGAACAACATTCGGCCCGCCATGCAAATGCAACTCCGCGCAATCCTCGCCCGTATACGAATGCGGATGCGGAAAGCGAACCGCCATGCACTGGTCAAGCACAGCCCCCGTCGCGCAATCATGTGCGTACCCGAGAACCAGCATACGAGGTGTTGACAAATCGGACGAACCCGTCCGAAAAACACGACCCAGCACTTCATCGCAGGAACGACCACTCAGACGAACAACGGCAAGCGCCGCCGGACGATCAACTGCGGTCGCCGGAGCGACAATCGTGTCACCCATCCTGTCAAACGCGTTTCCCATCACACCACGCAACTATTCCTCTGTCCAAGAACAAGCGCGACGAACAGCCTTCTTCCATCCGGCCCAGAGAACATCGCGTTCAGCGTCACCCATCCGAGGCTCAAAAACGCGATCGATGCGCTTCGTCTCCGTCAGTTCGCCAAAGTCCTTCCAATAGCCAACGGACAGCCCCGCAAGCATTGCCGCGCCCAGAGCTGTCGTCTCCGTGACCTGCGGCCGAGCAACCGGAACACCCAAAATATCCGCCTGAAACTGCATCAGGAAATTGTTCGCCGTCGCGCCACCGTCAACATTCAACTGAATCAAATCGGCGTTGCCATCGGCACGCATTGCATCCAGAACATCACGTGTCTGGAACGCGATCGACTCAAGCACCGCGCGAACAAGATGCGCACGACCTGCCCCACGCGTCAGCCCCAGCACTGCGCCGCGAGCATACATATCCCAGTACGGAGCGCCAAGACCCGTAAACGCGGGAACAACATAAACGCCCGCGGAATCAGCAACACTCATTGCGATTTCCTCGCTCTCCGCGGCCGTCGTAATCAGGCGCATTTCATCGCGCAACCACTGAACGGCGCTTCCCGCGTTATACACACTTCCCTCAAGCGCATAGGTCGTCGAGGCGTCACCCTCACGACGCCAGCCAATTGTTGTCAGCAAATTCTGCGTCGAATCAACCGCAGTATTGCCCGTGTTGAGCAGGATAAAATTACCCGTCCCATAGGTCGACTTCGCTGTGCCCTTCTCAAAACAGCACTGCCCAAACAGCGCCGATTGCTGGTCACCGGCTATACCGGCAATCGGAATTTCCGTCGCACCGCTCGACCCGGCGATACTCGTTCCAAAGATTCCCGAAGACGGCTTAACCTCAGGCAGCATCGCGCGCGGAATACCAAGCTCCGCCAAAATCCGGTCATCCCAGTCGCCCTTATGAATATCGAACAACATCGTTCGCGAAGCATTCGACGGGTCCGTCGCATGCACCTTGCCGCCCGTCATCTTCCACAGCAGCCAGCAGTCAATCGTCCCAAAAAGCAAATCGCCGTTCTCTGCGCGCTTGCGCCCATCAGGAATCGCGTCCAGTATCCACGCCAGTTTTGTCCCCGAGAAATAAGCATCAATCACCAGACCCGTTGTCCGCTGGATATAATCGCCAAGTCCCCGCGCCTTCAGCCGGTCGCACATCGACGCGGTACGCCGACACTGCCACACAATCGCGTTATGCACAGGAAGACCCGTATGACGATCCCAAACGACTGTCGTCTCACGCTGATTCGTGATACCAATCGCCTCGATATCATTCCCGCTGATACCGGCACGTGTCTCGGCTTCATAAACGACACCCACCTGCGTGCCCCAAATCTCCATCGCGTCATGCTCGACCCAACCCGGCTTCGGATAAATCTGCGTGAACTCCTTTTGCGCAGTCGCCACAATGCGACCATCATGATCAAACACAATCGCCCGAGAACTCGTCGTCCCCTGATCCAGCGCAAGAATATACTTCGTAGACATCAAACAATCCTCCTGTGGTTCATATCCCTATATATCTATGGATTTCAAATCTCAATAATCAAGTCTTTCAATCCGAACAATCAAACATCAACGCGACAATGACGACCGCGACAACCTTCGGGCAACTCATTCGCCAAAAACATCCGGCGAACCTCACGCGCCACATCGCCATTCCAGACCGACCCGAACGAACGCCCGTCGCTCAAATTCCCATAACTGATGCCCGCCCAGCAACACGGACGACAATCGCCATCCGTATCAATCAGCAAGCTGCTCCACGGGTCGCGGCACTGCTCAAGCAGCGAACCAACCATACTCTTCTGACCCTCGCAATAATGCGCGTCAAGCGTCTGCGAATCATCCAAGGTGCAGTCCGCGTCGTTGCGCAAAAACCGCCCCATACCCTCGGACACAACAACCGGATAATGCAGATAATCGCCTTTCGCAATCGCATCCAGCAGCATCTTCCGCGTCAAATCCGGCGAATAACGCAAATGCTCACGCTCCTGTTCCGGATTTTCGATTTCCATCAACTGCACCGCGAGAACATCCGCTCCCAGCGACTTCGCCCAACTCACCATCGACGGCAGTTGCTCGATATTGCGTCGCATAAAAGTCGACGCGATTGTAATCTTCGGCCGCGGCGACTGCTGCGCCAACAACCGCACACCACGCTCAACCTGCCGCAAATCCCCGCCGATACGCATCCCCGCGTAAACTTCCGGGTCATTCGTATCAATCGACAATGTCACGCCGCGAACACCCTGCCGCGAAAGCAACGGAACATACGTCTCCAACAACATCCCGTTACTCGTCAACTCAATATTGCCGCAACCGAGTTTCTGCGCGCGAACCAAGAAAGGCTCCAGACCGCTCCAAAGCAGCGGCTCGCCGAGCGGAGTCAGCGACACACGTTCCGCGTAAGGCAACAACTGCAACAAGCGATGCAGCGTCGCGCCGTTGATTTCCTTTTTGCCAAAAGGCCGGTCATGCAGAGATTCACGCGTCGCGGGCTGATTCAGCCTACAAAAATTGCACCGCAAATTGCAGACCATATTCGTCCCGACCTGTATATCTCGGGGAGTCGAACGCAACACGGTACGCCCATGCCAAAGCTCCACATCATTCAGCAAGCTATTCAAACTCATCCGGCTATTCGCGCTAACGCTCAACCCTCGACGCAACACAAGCGACGAACGCCGACAATAGCGATACAACCGATGCAGGGGTGAGCGAGGCGCATATTGATACATTGACAAAGTTTCTTATTTTCCTTTACATCATGAACAAACAATATCACACTTGTAACATTTAATGCAATAACACTTTACCCGGAGCTAACACCAGTTTTATTATGTACAAAACACTCGCCTTCGATGTCGACGGAACGCTACTAAACACAGAAATGGCGCTCTTTCTCGCCCTGCAAAAAACCATTCGGGACATACAGGGACGCGAGGTAACTTACGACGACGTCAGTTTCTTTTTCGGACTGGCCGGGTCCGTCACGATGAAGCGCCTCGGGGTCGAAAACGTCGATGACGCCGTTAATCAATGGGTCAACAACACCGCCCTCTTCCACGACCACGTCACCATCTACGACGGCGTCCGTAACGCGATGGACACGCTCCTCAAGAATCAAACGCCGATGGGCGTCATCACATCAAGGCTCATCGCCGAGATGGAGCCGGATTTCACAGACTTCGACCTGAACAAATACTTCAAGTACAGAGTCTGCGCCGAGCACACACAAAAACACAAACCCAACAGCGAACCGATGCTAAAGTTTCTCGAACTCGCCGGAGTCAAGCCGCAGGACACAATCTACGTTGCCGACACCATCTACGATATGCAATGCGCCCACAGCGCGGGAGTCGATTTTGCCTACGTGACATGGGGAGTCAAGTCGCCCGACAAAGCCATCATCGAACAGGCAAAATACACTTTCGACAAACCCGAGCAACTCATCACGCTCGTTCAGTGACGGTCGTCAAACCACGACTCTAACTGCGGCAGAAAACGATACGAAGTCATATCAAACTGCAGCGGAGTCACCGCGATACTGCGATGCTGCTCAAGCGCGTGGTCATCATAAACCCGATCCCCACTGCCCGGCACCATCGACGAACCGATATTGCGCCAACTGCCATTCTCGCTCTGCCGGAATGTATCCGAAAACCACGCGTCACTCATCGCGCAAACATGAACCCCGCGGATTTCTTCCTCTGGCAAAAACGGAACATTCACATTCAGCACTGTTCCGAAGGGCAAACCACGCTCCGAAACCTGACGGCACACGGACGCGCCAAAACGCGCCGCGTAAGCGTACTCCTCCGGCGAACGAGCCATGACGGACAATTGCTCAAACAACGCAGGGCGCTCCTTGTCATCATCGGCCAACATAAAAACATCCAGAAACGCCAGACTCACGGCCACTGACGGAACGCCACACATCGCCGCCTCCATCGCTGCGGCAACCGTCCCCGAATACAGAACGCAAGTCCCAACATTCTGACCGCGATTTATCCCCGCGACAACAACATCCGGCTTGCGATCCTTCCACAAATGATTCAGCGCGACCTTCACGCAATCTGCCGGAGTGCCACCGACGGCGTAATGACCGTCACCCAAATCCTCGATGGAAATATCACGATAAAGGCTTATCCCATGCGCGACGGCACTCTGCTCATGCGACGGCGCGACAACCAAAAGCTCCAACTCCGCGCCCAAATCCGAAAACTCCGAACGCAAAGCGCTCTCCATTGCTACAAGCCCCGGAGCGCCAATACCATCATCATTAGCCAACAACAAACGCATCTATACTATCCGTCTCTCTAAATCTCGCTTACAGGGACGGCACAATAATCGAGTAACTCACCACCGCCACCACCGCCAGCGGCCTACTTCTGCTGATTCGAACCAAATATCGTCGTAAAGAAATTACTCACCGAATTGTTGGACTCAACCGGCTTCGAGGCATCCTGCTTGTTTCCATCGGGCTTATGCGTCAAGTCGGCCATAAAGCGACCAATGCCACCCAGCACCGGAACGCCGCCCTTCTTATAAACAACGGCATCCTTATGCGGACCGGCCGGCTCACCGGCAGCCTCTGTAACATAATCCGCCGAAATCGAATACTCACCCGACACCAACGGCAACTTCAAATGCGTACCCTTCTTGGCAACCGAACGGGTATTGCCCGGCGAATTAATCGTCCAACCGGCAAGAATACAACCATTGTAATTCTTCGGTGCTTGCAAATTCAAAACAGTACCATCATCAAACTTCAATGCGTGCTTTTTGCTCGTATCAAAACGACCTGTCAAATCTGCCGGAGAAAAGACAATCACCGGCGAAACAGGGCCCGTGCATGTGACGGTGACGACCTGACGAGCATCCAAACTCGATACCAAAAATAACATACCTAAAACGGCAATCAAGCGATTTTGAGACATCATCTTTCTACACTCCAACAATTAGGATTGAGAACGGACCAACAGGACCGAATCTCTTTCTCATATTATACACACAAAACAACCTTTCACTCTAACGGCCATCGTAAATCAACCAACCCCAAACAATGACCACAAAAGCAAGAATCAAAACACGCACGACACGCATGTCAAACGAATTGAACTCCACGCGAATACGAGGCACAAATCGCGGTAGGAACTGCGCGCACAACCCATACGGAATGTAGAGCGACCACAAAACAATGATGAGGAACATCAGGGGATTGCTCCGAAAACTCCCGCAAAAATCACCTCGCAGAAAACTCAAAACGCTACGCGTAAAACCGCAACTGAAGCACGGAAAACCCGTCCAATAGTGAAACGGACAAACCACCGACGGAACACCAATAACCCAAACATACAAAAGGACAAGCAATGCGCTACCCAAACCGACCAAGCTCCAAATCAATTCGTGATTGCAATCACCATGAACCAATGTGTGACGGTAAACTCGCATCCCGACAGCGAACCACCTAACCGCGACGACGCGCTCGCGCCGCGACCAAGATGCCAACCACCAACCCAATCTCCGTTTCTATTTCATATAGCATTAGTTATTACGATTCTGCCTCATTGTTCTGACGACGAGGGCTTCGACCCATACAGCAAATGACGCGAACGAAGACGATGATAAACCGCCAAGTCATCACGCCATTCATCTGTCAGCGCGCTTACACTCGACGAACTCAAACGGTCAAACAGATTCTTCTGACCCATCAAACGACCGCACCAATCATTATTCTTCGACACGGTCTTGACCTTATCCGGATACAGTTCCATGTAGCCCTTGAGCAAATGATAACCCGTCTCAACACCGCGAAACTTTGCCCGATCCATCACATGAACCTGCACACCAAAGCACTGCTCATCGCGATATTTGCTAAAAGTCGGCTTGAACGACACCGGACGAAAACGCACTCCCGGCAAGTTCTTGCCATTCATCAACTTCGCCAGTTCCTCCGCGTTCACCCACGGAGCGCCCGTCCACTCAAAAGGCTTCGTCGTCCCGCGCCCCTCACTGATGTTTATCCCCTCAAAAATGCATGTCCCCAGATAAACCTGCGCGCACTCAATACTCGGCATATTCGGCGACGGCGCAACCCACGGATAACCACTCTCCTCGAAACTCATCTCGCGATAGTAATGCGGCATCTTCACAACCGTCAAACGAACCTTCGGATTCATAAACTCCTCATTGACCAGCGTCGCGAGTTCACCCATCGTCAAACCATGACGGGTCGCGACACTGACTTCGCTGCCTGCCCAATACCGACCAATCAAACCACAATCAAACGTCAGCGGGCAACCCTCAACACGGTCCGCGCCAACAGGATTCGGACGGTCAAAAACAACAAACTCCTTCTTCACCGCCGCGCAAGCCTCCATCGCCTTTGTCATCGTCCAACCATACGTATAGAAACGAGCGCCGACATCCTGAATATCAAAAACCAAAACATCAAGCATATCAAGCTGCTCCGACGTCGGAGACTGACGGGCGCCATAGAGCGTATAGACCGGAATCGATGTCCCCGCGTCAACGCTATCCTTCACCTTCCCACCGGCCTGCTCGTCGCCGCGCACGCCATGCTCCGGCCCAAATAGCGCCACAACGCGAATGGATTCATCATCACAAAGATTGTCGATCAAATGGCGATACTCACCATCAACAGCCGTCGGATTCACCAGCAAACCGACACGCTTCCCGGACAAAACAGACTTCAACGAATCAAGCTGCTCCGAGATATCCGACGCCAAACAAACACTACTGAACAGTAGCGATAAACAAACAACAACGATTGACTTTTGCACGAGTACGAACCCTTATCCTCACTTTTTGCGTTACTAATTAGGCGTACAGCAAACAAATGTCAAGCATTCCAACAACCCGCGCGACGACTCTCACTAAATCGAAGAATGACGCCGAACCAATACACCACGCTACTTGCGAATCACAGCGCGCACGATATAGGTCTGATTCCGGTCAATCTCACGAGGCTTGTCACCGAAATATTCTTTCAGAATCGAGATTCCCTGCCCCGACACCTGAAACAGAGTAAAGCCGACAATATTGTTTTCTGTATCACGGAGCCACTCCTGAAAAATACCACTATGACCCGAACTCTTGCCGGTATCAGCCGCAGGGTTTCGCCACAACTGTAACAAATCACCGGGACGAGCCTGTTCAAAATCCTTTACCTCAATCCCAAGACCGGCCAGCGGCAAAGCATCCGCGAAGGAACGTTTGGTGAAACCATAAAAACGCTTCCGAAACAGATTGAAGTCGTCAAGACCACCATCACCAACCTTCAGCGACGAAAACATCAAATCATCGCTCGCGCGCATAAAGACCTCAAAAACCAAACCGATACAAAACGAAGACTTATCCGGATTGCCCTTGCCAATCAAGTGACCCCGATAATAAATATCACGGGTCGTCCCCAAACCGGTCGCGTCGGGTTTCCATTTCTCCGCGGGAAAAGGCCCATTCGCTTCATTATAGGTCAGAATTATCTTCTGGATTTTACGATTCAGACAATCACGCATCGAAACTTTCGACACATCATCGGGCAAACTACGCCAACGGCTTATACCGGGGATCATGCAATAACCAAAAACACAAACAAACAAAACACCCAGACTTATCAGCCAAATCTTATATTTCTCCCAAAACATAACAATTTTTCCATGTATAGTATTGACCAAAACACTTACCTAAAAACAATCTCCAACCGACGCCGCGAAACAACGGGACGCGTGCAAACATCGACAATGAATCAAATTCAGACTAACGCTGCGGGGAAGCTCCGACACCTTGCTGTTGCTTACGTGATTTGCCTACAGGAACTCCATCATGCAGTAACAAGGAAACCGACGCTTGCCTATTCTTAAAGCCGGCGACAACACCTATCGATTCGTTCACTCGCCGAAAAACGCCTTTGAAATAGGCATAGTAACAACTCATCCGCGCCGGGTCACCATCGCCTTTCAAATCAAGAACATACTCGACTAAATAATCCTGACCATCTGTACTCTCCGTGCGTTCAACCTCCGTTAGTTCTTTGCTAAAGGCAAACACAGACGAATTATTATCGGAAGTAGATTTCAAAGAGTACAATTTCGCCTGACTGGCATAAATGTCAAGTTTTGTATATGGTGCCGCAGGCATAATTTTCTGATAAAAATCCATCCGCAGTTTCATATTCGCGCCAAAACTGACCTTGCCCTCAGCCTTCAACTTTTCGATGGGAGCCATATTCAGACACAAAGCCTGTACCAATGCAAAAGGCAAAATCCGAAGATCTGACTTCACTTGTTCCGAAGTATTCGAAGTCACAAAATCAATGATTTCGAGATTCTTGTTGACATCAGCGGCAAAAGCCTCTGTGTCCTCAATCTTCTTTCCGATGAAGTTCTTACCTTCTTTTTTCTGCAAACTATTCGTCCCGATGGCAGCAGGCTCACCTTTATCAAAGAAAACAGACCACCCAACGAAACCAAGTACTACAAGAACAGCAATCCCCACGATGTATGACGTTTTCATAAACAAAATCCCCTTTATGTTTTATCACGTTGTCAAACACGTTGCTTATCAAAATTATAATAAGGCCTTAAAGTTATATTCTGTGAAAACGTATTGCCCTGTGTTTTTTGTGGTATCCCCACAACCGCCGGTGCGTGAAATCCTCCGACCCATTTTTCATCCCAATCACATAGAGAATATCCCGATACGATTCACTCAAGCGCCTGTCATTTTTCAACGATGATTATGTATTATATCCTTCAGATTTATATGAGGTGATTCACAATGAGCTTTGATATGCCACTCGAGGAACTGCTACAGTATCAGGGAAGCAGCCCAAAACCTGAAAACTTTGATGAGTACTGGCGCGCCGCGCTCGATGAACTGGACAACACACCGCCGGAACCACGCATATCACCCGCGGATTTCGCCGTGCCCAACATGATTTGTCAGGACCTTTGGTTCAACGGAGTGCGCGGCGGACACATCCACGCCCGCTATGTCAGACCCGCCGGAACCGAGAACAAACCACTACCGGCCATCCTGCATTATCACGGCTACACCGGAGGCGCGGACGCATGGACATACATCATGGGATTGGCCGCCGCCGGATTCGCCGTATTCTACATGGAATGCCGCGGACAGGGAGGCGAAAGTTACGACGATAACGGAAACAAAGGAAGAACGCACACATCGCATCTGCTCAAGGGAATCCTTGACGGAGACCCACAGCGACTCGCACTGCGCCACGCCATGCTCGACGCTACGCAACTCGCCAGAATCGCCATGAACATGACCAACATCGATGCCAAGCATATCTGCACATTCGGCGAATCACAGGGCGGAGCGCTCGCGCTCGCTTGCGCCGCGCTCGAACCAAGAATCGCCTTCTGCGTCCCATCGCTCCCATGGCTATGCGACTTCAAACGCACATACGAGTTGCAACTGCCCATTGGCGGAGTCATTCAGGAAATCACGGTGTGGTTCAGAACGCACGACCCACAACACAAAACAGGCAACTGGCTTTTCGAACAACTCGCATACATCGACATGCAAAACCTCGCGCCACGCATCAACGCTCAAGTCCTGCTTCTATGCGCACTCAAGGACAACAACTGCCCACCATCAACGCAGTTCGCGATGTACAACAAACTGAAATCTAAAAAGGAATACTTGCTGTTCCACGACTTTGTCCACGAACCGATTCTAAACAAATGCGATATTCTTTTGCAATGGATATTGCCAAAGTTATAAGAAACAACGACTATAAAACATTACTTTCTGAAATCCATAAGACTATTTTAATTTGATAATTATTTCTATGCGACCCCTGGTGGTAAATTAAAATAGGAGCAAGGATGATTTAGGAATAAAACTTTTCGCGACAATATCGACGATTTCCACCTGTTGTCTGCTCGCCGCGACATTTGGCCGAGTACACAAGCCCAAAAACGGAAGGACATGTGCGGCGGTTAATCGGTGATTCAAGACAAAGCGCTATGCCTGACCACCACAAACGAACAGTGGGCGCTCAAGGGCACGAGCACCGAATTGGACAGAATAACCGACATGAGTAACCTTGCGTACGCAATGGTTCAAGTCACCAGCAACCCCAAACTCAAATCCGACACTCGACATCAGACTCATCTACACCAAGGGCATATCGCCTCATGCCCATCTTCGGCATTCTGCTCTCGAACACGCAAGCGACAGATTTCGACATCAAGAAAGTCAACAAAATCGTCATCGGCGTCGAACCGCAATCGCCATGCGAGACGCAAACATCAACAACAATCAAAATCAAAAAGCTTGTTCTCGGAGGAACATCCATCAAACCGTAGTGGTTTTTCGAAATAATACCCCCCTTAAGTTCATAACCTAATTGAAAGCAATATTGAATCGCAAACTATGAAATTTTTGAACAAAACATTTCTTATAGCGACTGTCATTTTTCTTGCTAGCATGACAGCTTTTTCAACTGCGACATCCTCCACTCAAACACAATCCAAAAGACTTATTGTCGATTTCGAAAATGTCACACCGTACAGAGGAGTTGCGGCACTCTGGGCAGGCAATCCAAAACTTCAGGATACCATAGTCATCTCGACCACGAAAGGAGTACACGGCAACGCGACGAAATTCATCTACAATTATCAGGGTGACGAAGTCTGCCAGTACGGAGGATTCCATTCATGGATGTACACCGTCGCCGAATTCAAAAAGCCGCTGGACTTGTCGAATTGCGATGGATTCTCGTACATGTTGCGCAACTCGAAACCAAACGACAATATGTCTTTTACTTTCTACCTACGTGACACTCAAAAACACTGGATGAGAATCATGGACAACGGGGTGCTCCAAACACCCCGACACGAATGGGAGGAAAGAACGTGTGCGCTGGCGCAGGCACCCAAAGAGATTACAAAACCATACGGCCATGGACTCCAAACGGACTTGTTCTTCGCGGACGGACAGGCAATCGACCTCGCCCACATCGACAGAATCGCCGTCAGTTTCCTCGACGCCGGAATGGTAACCAAGAGCGGCACCTTCGTGATCGAACTCGACGACTTCTGCATTTTCGAGGGAACGCAAAACCAGAATATCATCAAGTCGTTCGACTTCATGACCTCTGACAGCGTCGCGAAATGGAAGAGTATCAAAACAACAGTCTCTCTCGAAAACAATGCTTTGGCGCTCGAAACCACCGCAAGCAAATGGACGTTCAAAGGAGCGGAATACACCTTAGACGAGCCAATCAACCTGAAGAATATCGCCTACGCGCGCATCGAAGTCGAAGGAGATCCCGCGCTCAAAAAAGTGAATACTTCGCTCGGACTGCGATTGACGGACGTGAACGGAAACATGGCTCTCTGCGTCATGTTTGGAATGCTTAAGTCGAACGAAAAACACACTGGATTCGCGCCGTTGAAATCGGCCGCCTTCCCGGACAAAGATTTCTATCAGCGCAGTTGCTGGCGCCTCGGGACATTCGTCGACAATTATAATGACAACAAAAACTTCGATTTGGGTAAGGTGTCCTCAGTGGCCATAGGATACGAAGCGCAGGATGCCCACGCGAATGGTGCGCAAACAAGAATCAAAGTCCGCAAAATCGATCTTGGCGGAACGGCTCGCACACCCGAACCAACACCTGCAAAAAAGTAACGCGCACCCGGCTGTGAGGCCGAATGCGCGCTTCTTGCACGAAATCCTTACTTCCGTTTATTACGTTTCTTGCCCGAGTCCGCTACGCCACGTGCGCCACCACGAGCGGCTGCCTTCTTGGCGCGAACCTTGACACGCGTAAGTTTCTTCTTCCCTGCCGGCGCCTTCTTCGCGGCCTTTGCTTTCGCGTCCGGCGACGGCGTCTTGAAGTCGGTGATTTCCAACTCCGTGAGCACCTGCTTCATCAGCTTCTCGCGCATCGACGACGACACAACGGCCTCAAACGGGAAGCCCGCGATAATCTCCTTGCCGGACTTGACCAACGCCGGTAAATTCGCGTCATCATCATAATACATCAGCACCGTGTCGCCCTGATTCGGATGCAGAACGGTGCCGCGGGCATCGCGATACAACTGCTTGCCGAACTTGCCCTTGTCAAGGTCAAACGTCGGCCATGCCTCATTCATCCCACGCACATAGTCCGCGTCACACATCACCGAATCCGCGCTCGCGTTCTGTCCGGTCACAAAAGCCGGTTCCGGCACCTTATCCGAATTCGGCGGCAACTTGCTGCGATAGCCACTGCTGACCACCGTTCCCGTGTAGAGCGACGAATCCAATAGATTGCCCTCACGCAGCGCCACCGTATCAAAACCAACGCCAAGCGCCTGTAGAGCCTGCGCCGTCCGAATATTCTCGATACCCGTTTGCGTCAACTCGGGAGCCAGACGAGTCACCGTTCCACCCGGCGTAGTCACATCAATCATATGCCGAACCAACGTCTGCGACAGCGTCAGGTCATCGCTCTCATTCATCCGTGTCGGGTCAGGAAGAACAGACCCGATACAAATGCGCGTATCCGTCGTCTTACCCTCGCTGGTGCCCATCGTCCACGACGGACGGCTCTCGCCGCCTGCGCTCAGAGCCGTCAGCCGATAATAAATAGCATCCGACTTCGGCGTATCATCCGTCGTAATAGAATACGCGCCATCGAGACCCATAACGGGTGTCAGTTTGTCAGGCGTAATCAGCTCGCCGCCATTGAATCCAAGCCCATCGTTTGACGAATACAGACGATAACCGGTGACTTTCGATTCGCGCAAAGCCTCGTCACGCGACGCCGGACGGAAAACAACCTGCGCGTGAGAATCAACGGTCCGAGCCGCCAACAAATCCGGAGCGCCCGGAGGCAAAATCTCACGGTCGCCGCCCAGTGCGCTATGGCTCGCGAAGAAGTTCGCGATTGTCTGTACCATACTCCGAGCAAACAAATGACGAACAAACGGAGACAACAACAAATGCGAATCCTGCTCATCGTCATGGAACGCGACCTCAACGATTGTCGAGCACATCTCATTGCCAAGATAATCACGACGAATCTCGCCAAAGTCTATCTGCGAGAATGTCAGCGACGTGTAGCGGTCATAAGGCACAGGCAGAATCTTGCCAAGCTCGGTGTCGCTGCTGAGCAAATCATTAATGACCAAGGCGCATTCCTCGCCAAATTCCTTCTGGAAATCCGTGCGCATCTCAGGCGACTTGCAATACAAACCTGTGGCACCACGCCCGATGGGATTCTTCTCACGGTCGAGACCATTGCTGTGCCAACCGAGGAAAATCCGGTCGAAATAGCCACCGTTTTTCTCATTATTCATATACGCCGAATTACGCGGCGGCGCACCGACATTCGCGGAACCTTCATCGCGACCCGGAGACAAATGCGTTGCCCAGCCATTCGCCGGTAGCATCCGCTCAATCCAATACATCGCGCATTCTTCCTCACGGGGATAACCGCTGATGCCATCACCATGATTGATATCGCCGACACCATTGCCAAAACGAACGGCATCCGCGATGACGACATGCGCGCCATCCGCCAGCACGGCATCGTCAACCTTACTCGTGATTTCGACATAACCATTATCACCCGGCGCGAACGGGAACGAGCCAAGCCAGACCCAACCCTTGCCAACGCGACGGTGGTCAACAGTCACTTCGGTGATGCCACCACGATGCGCCACGCGATAAATCTGCGGCACACGATCCTCGCCATCACGCGCCCAGACATAAACAGGGAACAGACCCTCGCGATTGAAGTTTGGACGATAGCGAACAATCGAATCATCACCCTTCGTGGCCAACGCGAAACGATAAGGAACGGCGGCGTCGCCATGACCAAAATGCAGGGACTGCTTGCCCGCCTTGGTGTCAAACCACGGGCCTTGCCACTTCACATGAAGTTCGTCCGTGTTGTCCAGAATACGCTCCTGCGACTGATGCCCAACCGGACGCATCGGAACAACCGTTGCGCCGCAACGCCAACAAAAATCCGCGAATATCGACATCTGGTCGCCGTTGAGCAAATCCTCGATGATATGAAACAGCAGAGGACGCTGCGTGTACCACACACCCGTGTCGCCGTCATGCGTCCAACCGTGACCCGGATTCGTGTAAATAATCTTGCCACTCAGGATGCCCGTCGGCTGCTTGCCAACCGGCCCCGGGAACTCAAACTCTGTCGGCACCAGACCGACAACAGGCTCCGTTGTCGCAGGGTCGATACCCATCTTAGCGAAGAATCGCTTCGGAATCTTAGTCTCCAATTCCTTATACAATGTCGGTGTTGTGCCGGCGAAAGACTCACGCCATCCATCCGACCTAATCGCCTGCGCGTGCGCGGCAAGCCACGTCGAATCACTCGTCATATCATCAGGTAGTTGAGGCACTTTACCCCAAAAACCCTCGCCACAAACAGGGGAAGTCAGG
Source organism: Candidatus Sumerlaeota bacterium (assembly GCA_012513815.1). Lineage (GTDB taxonomy): Bacteria > Sumerlaeota > Sumerlaeia > Sumerlaeales > Sumerlaeaceae > JAAZBM01. The sequence goes on from JAAZBM010000009.1 coordinate 107,207, forward strand.
CACAATGCGCCCACAAAAGCAAACAGACTCTTTATATATATATTGGTCATCGTTTCATCTCGTTGTTTTTCTTGCTCCAATTATTTAACGAACCAAACTTCTTCTATTTTAGCAAGTAGGCTTTTTCCCGCAATATTTGGTCTCGTCACTTCTTTATTGATTCAAGACGTTTCCTTATGATATGCTGATGATAAATCTGTAGGAGTTTGTTCCCATGAAACTTACGACAAAATTGACGATGACCACCCTTATCGCGGCAACAACGCTTGTGTCCTCCCTTGCCTGCGCGGCGGAGAAAAGCCCGCTCTGGCCGGACGCGAAAGCAGCTGCCGAGACAACCGGAGCCATCACCACTGCGCCCGGAACGGCCCGCCTCAACGGAGCCTTCTTGTGCATCGGCTCGGACAAGGAAACATGGACTGACGCCCAGTGGGATCAGGAATTCAAATGGCTGCGCGACATGGGAATGCGCGAGCTGATTTTGGCGCACATGGCCGTCAAGGACAAAGCCTTCTTCCCCATCAAAGCGGACTGCATGAAACCCATGGGCAACTATGATTTAATTGAGCCAATGATGGCAAAAGCCGACAAATACGGCCTGAAAATGCACCTCGGCCTCATCCTCGACGACCGCTGGTGGACAGGCATCAACGCGACATTCCTCGACGATTTGTCATCGCGCAGCATCGCGCTGGCAACAGCCGCCTACGAGCGCTACAAGCACCACTCATCGCTCGCGGGATTCTACATTACCAACGAAATCGACAACATCACATGGGTGCTCGACTATCCATTCACGCTCGTCACGAATCACTTCCTGAAACCAATCTCGAAGCACATCAAGTCGCTCAACAAAGACCTCATCGTATCGCAAGCGCCGTTCTTTAACGCCGAAAACCCCATCACCTTGCGCCCCGCCAAGCTCGGCAAGTTCTGGGATAGACTGCTCGAGCAAGTCCCCGACCTCGACTGGATTATCCCCCAAGATGGCGTCGGATGCTACCACGCGACCATCGCCCAGGCGACCGACTACTTCAGAGAAATGGCCAAGGCATGCAAAAAGCACCACAGAACTCTTTGGTCTGACCTCGAAACGTTTGACATGAAACAGAAGAAGTCCCCCATCGCGGACATCCGCCGCGTCACGGAACAGCTGAAAACGCAATCCGCCGTCGTCAACGGATTTGTCTTCTGGGAGTACCTCAGCACCATGTCGCCCGCCATCAGCCGCGGTGGCCAAGAACTCTACCTGCAATACAAACATTACCTGTATGGCGGAAAACCGCTAATCGTTGCCGAAAACGTCGACACCAACATCGTCTGCGGCGTCGAGCCTGTCGCCGGGAGTCTCGAGCTATTGACTGACGGAGAGTTTGGAACTCTCAAAAGGATGCAGGTCATCTGGGCAGAACAGAAAGTGAAAACGCCCGTCGACCTGACTGTCAATCTGCACTCAAACTTCAAAAGCATCGCCGACTTCCGCGCCCTGTTCATGAACGACGCCGCGCAAAAAATCGCCGCACCCGAACGGGTCACGGTCGACATCTCGGACGACGGCCAAAATTTCACACCCTTCAGCGAGATAAAAACCGTCGTCACCGAGTACGACAAATCAATCCCGCAGCTGCTGATGTGGACCATCCCCGAGACGAGCAAAACGGTGAGCGCCAAAGCGGTTAGATTCACCATCTACCCGCGCCCTGATGCCCTCACGGCCTGTCAGGAATTGCAGGTGCTGACCGAGGAACCCGTCATCAACCCCAACCCACGCAAAGCACCTGAGATGACGAATCTGGCGCTGAACAAAAAGTATGAAGTCACTCCCGAGCCGAGCAAAAAGTATCCCGATACAGACAACAAAAAACTCACCAACGGCGACGCGACGCCCGACTTCGGGAGCGCCATTGGTTGGCTTGCACCCAAAGAACCCATCACCGCCACGATTGATTTAGGTGAAGTGCAACCTGTGCGCCGTGTCGAATGCGCCTACCTCTACTCGCCCGGCGCCGGCGTTCTGTTCCCCCAAGAAATCCGTGCAAGTTTCTCCACCGACGGCAAGCAGTTCACCGACCCACTGAAACTGGAATTGGAACAGGCGGGCAACGAAGAAATCAGCTCTTACCAGATTGACCCAAAAGACGTCCAAGCCAGATACGTGCGCGTGAGCATCGTGCCGACCACCGACAAAGGGGAATGGTACATGCCCGTCGAAATCCTTGTTCTGAAATAATGCGACTCAGCCGTTGCGCAAGTCGTGAATGAACAGCCGCTCCCACGGTTCGAGCTGATGCCAGAACTGCTGGATGAGGTCCGGCCGCCGCTCCCATGTGCGACGCAGCGCCTTCTCGCGCCGCCAGCGCTCAATCTTGGCATGGTGACCGTTCAGGAGAATCTCAGGAACTTCCTTGTCGCGGAAAACGGCCGGCCGCGTATAATGGGGATGATCCAACAGAAAATTCGGACCGAAGGACTCTCTGTCTAGGCTTTCGTCATTGCCGAGAACACCCGGCAGCAGGCGGACGACACTGTCTATCATCATCATCGCAGGCAACTCACCACCTGTCAAAACATAGTCACCGCCCGAAATCTCATCATCAATATAAAGTTCGCGAATGCGCTCGTCGATATCCTCGTAATGCCCACAGAGCAGGACGAACCCCGGCAGTTGCGCGTATTTCTCCGCCAGTCGCTGATTCCAAACACGCCCTTGCGGCGAGAGATAAACGCGACGCAACGGCGGCATATCCGCATGATCAGCGGCGACGGCGTCAAAGGCGGCCGCGACGGGTTCGCACTTCATCACCATACCCGGCCCACCACCATAAGGGTCATCATCGGCCATCCGATGTTTATCAACGGTATAGTCGCGAATATCGCGAACACTAAAGGTCACGATACCGGCATCCGAAGCACGCTTCATCATGCTCTCGCCAAGAACACTCGCGAACATCCCCGGAAAAAGAGATAAAACTTCAATTATCATGATTGTTTTTGAACACTAAAACAAAGCGCCCCATATCCTTTTTATCCAAGGATAGGTGCGCCTACAAATTCAACTGCGACAGAGCGAATTATTCGCCGTCGTCTCCGATTGCCTGAACCGGGCAGCTATCTTTTGCTTCTGCAAGAGCGTTTTCTTCATCAGCGCTTGTTGCTTGCTTAGAAACGAAAGCCTTGTCTTCAATCTTAATGTTGTTCGGGGCTGTGTCACCACAAATTCCACAAGCAATACATTCCTCTGCGTCAACAAAGTATTTGCCGGCAGCGCTGCCAGCGGCCTTGTTATTTTTATCAGCCATTGTATATGATTAACTCCTATCAAAATTAGAGAGACATACATCCCTCTGATTTTTCTTATGACTTTGTGGCTTCTTCATTCGTTTTGTACCCAGAGAAAAGCCCACAAATTATAGTGAGTTTTTTGTGAAATAACGAAATTGCGATACAATAGACTGTAAATCATGCACAAAAGTATATTGTTGATATTATCTCGGAGGCGATTATCATGAAAACATTGACAAGATGGGCGAATCGTCTGCTTGTCCTGACTGAAGCGGTTATGATGACGGCAATCTCGTGTGGGCAAACGGTCGTGGAAGTCCCCGGCTCGGAAGCGCAAAAATTGTTCATGGTCAGAGACAAAGTGTCTCTTGCAGGAATGTGCATCACCACCAGGCCCGGATGTTGGGTCTCGGAGGAATCGACCGCATCAATCCCTCTGCGCGCCGGAGGATTCTCGGGCGACGAAATATGCAGAATGGTCAACGGACATCTCTATCATTCTCTCATCGGAGCCGGAGCCGTCATCGGCACCATGCCGCCGCCCCCTGACAACCCGAACGCCGCGGGACACATCCTGCTGCGCCTACGCTTCGCCGACGCCAGTGGACGCGCCAACGCCAAAGTAGACGTCACGCCAACCGACCCTGCGAGCACGGAATCACAGGCTATCGCGACCGAAATGGGCAAAAGTTTCTGTGACACGCTCGAAGCGGCGGGACTGCCCGGCGGCAGACCCGAGCAAACACTCGCCTCATCCAGACCGAACAACTTGGGCAACACGGTCATCGTCACCATCACACTCGGCGACTTTACCAATCAGCAATGCGCGCAATGGTTCGCCCAGAGAGGAAGCTGGTGCACCGTCTCCGAGGCCATCTATAACGGACTTGCCAACATATGGAAAACGCAGCGCGACGCCTTAGTCGCGACGGTATGCCCATCAACACCAAGTCCCGCAAAGGATTCCACAACACAAACACTGGCCAAGAAGTTCTGGAAGGGCGACAACCCACCCCAAACGCAATCCGAACTGCAAGGCGCGCTCGACGCCCTCAAGCTCGGGCTTAACGACCGCACTTTCTTCTACTTCAAAGTCAAAGCGACACTACTCCCCGACGGCGTGGTCGAGCTTGACGGCGCGACCAACAGCAAGGTGCTCGCCAAAACGGCCGAAGACCTCATGTACGCGCTGGGCAGAGTGGCGGTGCGCAACAAAATCGCCTTGCTGCCATCGGGCAGAGTAATCGACAAACTCTTCGGAACCGTGATTGTCTCCGAGGCGGTCGTCTGGGACGAGCCGCGCAACAGCAGCATCTCGCAAACACAGCTCTTCATCGGCGAACCCGTCTACATTCTGGACATACTGCCCGACGACCCCAACTGGACGCTCATCATGGCAAGCGACGGATATGTCGGCTGGATTGAATCGCAACTCATCAAGCGCCAGAACACCTCCGAATTCGCCGCCTATCACCAACGTTCCAAAGCAATCATGACCTGCGATGTGAGCGAAGGAACATCCGTCCCCATTCGACTGGCAAGCGGAGCAATCCTCCCCATCGCCGAAAGAGTCAACGAACAAGGCATCTGGCAACTCGCCTTGCCTGATGGTTCCGTTGCCCACGTACACGGCAGCAAACTGAACATGATCGAAGGCCGCGGCATGGAAGCCATCCGCGCCGCCATCGAATACTACATGACACCCTACGTCTTCGGCGGGCGTTCACGCACCGGACTTGACTGCTCCGGCCTGAGCGGCATCGCGTGGCAAACAGTCGGACTGACACTGCCAAGAGACGCGTTCCAACAAATCATCGTCGGCAAACTCGTCGGAGTGCCATGGGCATTAGACTTCGTGCAACCCGGCGACATCATCTTCTTCGTCGACCCAACGGGACGTGTCTACCATGCCGGATTATGCTTAGGAGGCAAACGCTTTCTGCACTGCGTACCGCCGCAAGTACACGTCAGCAGCCTCGACCCCAACGATCCACTGTTCGACCAAGAATGGTTAGACGCGTTCGCCTTCATTCGCAGACCGATGCCATAGCCCGGAACGCGAACAAAACACCGAACTTTTGACGACGGGTTTGTGCGACTAAAACTTGCGCAGACCCGTCAACTGTAAGAAGCTCAACCACAAAAACCACGGATTCAGCACCCAATAGCGATACGCCAACCGCTTGGGTTCACAAAAGAATCTGTGCAACCATTCTAGTCCAATAGATTGAATCCATTTAGGGGCACGTTTGTTCTTTCCGGAAATAAAGTTAAAGGAAACACCAACACTTAGCATCACTGAATTAACTTTGCCAATATGTTCACTAATCCACTTTTCTTGTTTTGGACAGCCTAACGCCACAAACAAAATGCGGCATTGGGAATCATTAATGTCGGCTATCACTTTTTCGTCTTCTTCTTGTGTAAGAGCACGAAATGGTGGCGAGAAATGATAAACCAAATTGATGTTTGGATATCTTGTTGTTATGAATTCTACTAGTTCTTTCAATTGTTCCTCGCTACATCCATAAAGACCTATTGGCATTTTGTCGGTATTAGCTTTGTCCAACATCATTGCCATAGTATCTGGTGCAGTTGTGCGTTGAGCATCTTTTTGCCCATAAAGTTTTTGTAACCACGCAAGGATTTGTCCATCAGGAATTACAAAATCTGAATTATTGATTATATCCTGATACCACTTGTTTTTATGCCCCTCCATGCACACATGTACCGTCGTATACGTACATTGGCGAGAATCACCTTTATGTGCCCATTGCCAGATTTGCGCGATAGCTTTGTCAGGCGAGGTAACATCTACATAGGTTCCTATAATGTTAACACGACGCCGTTCTTCGCTCATGATGTTCCTCAAATTCATATTGTTTTTACCCACTATCAACATTGAACATCATCTTTTATTTGATTTTCTCATCAACATGCGCACCAAACACCTTTGATGGAAATTTTCACATCAAATGATAGTAGATTTTTTCAAACGCTTATTTTATCTAATCATGGGAGACTTGAACATGACGAAAACATTCTTTCTGGCAACAATAGCCATCAGCGCGTTAACGCTTTGCGTGGCGACCGACTGCACGGCGCAAGCATGCCCGGCCAAGAGACCACAATGCCAAGGCCTATACATCCCACTCGGTCAAGTTGCGGTCGAATGCGTCAACCCGTCAATCAAGCCTGTCACCGATGCGGACTATTACAGAGAACCCCTCCCATCTGAACTGTGGATGCTCAAACCGTGCATCAGTAGCTACATGCTTCCCACCTACACCGCCAACGGATACGACCAGTGGTCACGGTATGTCGTAACGGACACAAACCCCGGCCCTAAGATTTACAAATGGAAGAACTATCTCGCGCCACGCAATTATCCTCATGCGCCAATCATGGTTCCGCCACCAAACGCGGAAAACATCGTCGAGATTCCTGACTAACTAAAACGCGTAAACAAACAAATTTCTAATGATGATGGCGGGTGTAACTACTCGTCATCATCTTTGTTTTCGTCGCGAGTCTTTATGCCGAGCCGCTCCAACTTCTCATACAGATTCCGCCGCGAAATCCCCGCGATCTCCGCGGCGCGTGTCATATTCCCCTGCGCCTTTTGGATTACATGCGTAAAGAACTTATGCTCCCACGATTCGCGCGCTTGCTTGAAGTTGATATCAGAGCTAATGGACGAATCGCCACTGAGCGTAGAGTCATCTTGTTTTTCCTTCGTCTTCTTACCTTCAAGCTGAGCGACAGAAATCGCCTGTAGCGTGATATCACTCGGGTTGTCGTTCAGGTCGCAAATCTCGATGACATTGCCCGTGCACAATGCGACCGCGCGCATAATCATGCTCTGCAATTTGCGGACATTCCCCGGGAATTCATAGGCCTTCAGGAACGCCATTGCCTCATCGCTGATGCGCAAATCATCCTCGCCCTTGCCGATATCCACGGCGGCCTTGCGCAAAAAGATTTGCGCCAGAAGCTCAATATCTTCGGGACGATGGCGCAGCGGCGGCATATTAATCGGGATAACATTCAGGCGCTGATACAAATCATCGCGAAAACGGTTCGCTCGCACCTCGGCCTTCAAATCCTTATTGGTCGCGGCGATGATGCGCAAATCGACTTTGATGGAGCTTAAACCACCGACGCGCTGAATCTTAAAATCCTGCAAAACACGCAGCATCTTCGCTTGCAAGTCGTAAGGCATTTCGCCGATTTCGTCAAGGAACAGCGTCCCCTTATCCGCGACCTCGAACAGCCCCTTCTTCGTCGCGACAGCCCCCGTAAAGGCGCCTTTCTCGTAGCCGAACAATTCGCTCTCAAGCAGATTCGCCGGAATCCCGGCGCAGTTGATGGCGACAAAAGCGTGCCCCTTGCGCTTCGACAGTTCATGGAGCGCGTGAGCCGCGACCTCCTTGCCGGTTCCGCTTTCGCCCGTGATAAGAATCGTCATATCCGTCGGCGCCACCTTACGGATGCGCTCACGCACAGCCTCGATGACCGCACTCTGCCCCGAAAGACCGATTGCCTCCGCCTTGATGATGCGCGTCGATTCGCGAATGCCATGCACATTTTGCGCCGCGCACTCCACCATCTTAATCAGCTCTTTCGCCTCCCAAGGCTTCTCGATATAATTCGTCGCCCCAAGCTCCATTGCCTTCACGCAGTCAGGGATATCGCCATTACCGGTGATGATAATCACCTTGGCGCCCGGGTTCACAGCCAGCGAAGCCTGCAAAATATCAAACCCCGAATGGCTCGGCATCCTCATATCCGTCAACACGATATCGGGATGCGTCTGCTTGATATGTTCCAACGCCGCATCGGCATCGGTGAAAGTCGTGACACTAAAACCGCGAGCGGATAGAAAGCGATTGATGATGTCGCAGAAACTCTCTTCATCATCAATGACTGTTATCGGGATGCTTTTATATGTCGACTTGTCCATGAAATTGCTTACACTCTACAAAAACATTTATCGGTAAACAACAGAAAACTCAACCTATTTCTTGCAACTCGAACTGCCACTCAACGAACGATTCGAAATATAATTCGACGACATACCGCTTCTCTTATCCGATGAACCAAGGGGACGACCGGAGGAATCATAAACGCGAGTGCCGTTTCGCGTCGACGACTGCTGACGCTGCACCAGACGACCCGAAGAATCATAAACAATCGTCGTGTTCCCACTCTTACTCGAATACCCATTATAACGACCGTTGGAATCATAATAAGTCGTGCGACCCGTCTGAGAGTCAACACGGGAATAACCGCTCCGTCGACCGCTTTCATCAAAGTAATCGATATTGTTACCACGCCTCTGAGCGTTACCCATATAACGCCCCTCCGGAGAATAAACACTCATACGGTTCAAGTTCTGAGTATAACGGCTGCTGCCAAGCGCGCGACCCGAGGAATCGTAGTAATTTGTCTGTTGACCAAAAGCATTGAAACAGACGCACGCAAACACAAAACTCAAGCCACAAACAAACAAGTCTAATCTGACAGAAACAAACTTTTTCATGAGTCGATGCCTCCTAAACTTATATTACAAACTCGCATAAACTAATTCCTTTTTTTCGGACACGATTGTGTCCCATAACTATTTTTCCGCCAAACACTACATTATCACGAAATGATTGTACCATCATTACATAACGACATCGAAAAGTGAGCGCTTCATGCAACCAAAACGTTTATTTCTCATCCTATCCGCACTGCTTGCCGCGAGTTTCTCATATGCCATCAGCGTGCCCGAAAACATGGACATGTTTCCCTTTCGCGTAGTGCCCCCGCCGGACAACGCCACGCCTGCGCCCGTCGTCGATTTCTCCTACCTCAACAGCAAACCCGCGGGCAAAGACGGCTTCGTCACCGTGCGCGACGGCCACTTCGTCCTCAACAACAAACGCTTCCGCGCATGGGGAACAAACTTCGCCTTCAACGGATGCTTCCCCTCCAAGGACAACGCCCCCCGCATCGCCCGGCATCTGGCGCGCCTCGGCATCAACGTCGTCAGACTGCATTCGATGGACTGCTGCAAAGGCACAAGACCAAGCCTCATCGACAACACGTGCTCCGACACAATGCACATCGACCAAAACAACCTTGATTTGATGGACTTCTTCGTCGCCTCACTCAAAAACGAAGGCATCTATGTCAACATCAATCTCCTTGTCAACCGCGAGCCGCGCCTCGACGACGGCATCTGCACGACAGTCCCCTCGCTCAGCAAGAATGTGGCGCTGTTTGACAAGCGCCTCATCGAACTGCAAAAAATGTACGCGAAGCAACTGCTCACGCACACGAACCCATACACCGGCAACCGATACGTCGACGAACCGGCGGTCGCATTCATCGAAGTCAGCAACGAAAATTCGTTTTTCTATTCTTGGATGGGCGAGCAAATCCAGAAGCTCCCGCCCTGCTATGCCGACGAATTCAGCGAACTCTGGAAGGCGTGGCAACGCGAGTACCGCGGAATCCTACCCGGCAACGAAGCGCCCATTGTCGCGTGGAAAAAGGACATGGAAGTTACGCCTCTCGTCACCGACTACATGCGATTCCTCTATGACACGGAATACGCCTACTACAAGCAAATGCGCGACTACCTCAAAAACGACTTGGCGGTCAAATCGCTCGTCACGGGCACCATGGCATTCACCTTTGCCGGAGCCATGATGCAAGCCGAAATCTTCGACTTTGTCGACATACACGGATACTGGCATCACCCCGGAAACATCAAGAACAGCAGCGGCAAAGAGTACTACGGATTCGAGAATTCACCCATGGTCTGGAATCAGGAATGGGGACCATTCGGATGGATGTCATGCCTGCGCGTCATCGGCAAACCCTTTACCGTCAGCGAATACAACACCACAACCGGACACTGGTACGCATGCGAGAACATCCCCATGGGCGCCGCGTTTGTCAGCTCGCTCGACTGGGACGGCCTCTACACATTCGACTGGAACCACTCGCCAAACCCTGACGAACCCACACTCTACGGCGGATTCGACATCGGCTCCAACCCCGTCAGCGTCGCCCAAACAGCCGTTGGCGCCGCGCTCTACCGACGCGGGGACTACCCCGTCGACCCCGTGGCGCAACTGCCCTGCGCCCACATCAACACAACCCAAGTACTCGAACTCGCCGCAAGTTTCTCGTGGTCCAATCCCCGAGCGGCCCTCAAAAAAGCATTCGCGGATTTCGAGACAAGCACATCACGCATGGCCGGATTCACTGCCGTCTCGCAACAATCATCACTCGAAGCTCCAAGCGAATGGCAAAAATCAAATCTGCCAAAACTCGACGCGCCACAAGGCCGAAGACTCTTCGAGACCTCAAGAACCCTTGCCGTCATTGGCCCGCTCAACGAAAACGGCACATCCGTCACAAACGGTAACGGAGTCAGCATGACCGTCCGCGGACAAACATTCGCCGCCATCACAATCACCGCGATCACGCGCGAGGCTCAAACACTGAACACCGCCGACAAATGGCTACTCGTCGCGGGCGGCAGAACCATGAACACCGGAATGGAATGGCAAGACGGCGGCCGAGGACTGAAAACGCAAGGAAAAGCGCCGGTCATCACGGAGAATATCGCCGCCGACATCGAGCTGACAGGAGTTCCCCCCACAACCCGAATCTACCCAATCAGCAGCGACGGAACCACACTGCGCGACAAAGAACTCCCCAAAAAGAGAACCGGCAACGGCATCAAATTCAACACACAAAACGCCTACAAAACCATCTGGTTCCTCATCGAACAACCTAAGTAACAATCACCGCGACCACAACAACAAATGTTAATTGACTATAACTGAAAGACCTTAGGATTGGAACGTGTTTCGTTATACATGATAACATCACTGTCATTGGGTCTAACGGAAATACTTTTTTTCAAGGGATCATAAACAAAAGCCACCCCTGTCTTACCGGTCGGTTGACTACCATCAATCAATTGGTCTATGACTTGTCCATCCGGCAAATGGAAAGTAAACAACGCGTTAACTTCACTATTGAGTTCGAATGACATACTTCCCGCGTCATTTGTGGAACGACTACCTGCCAATATTTTGATGCCGCTTTGCGAATCAATATAGTAAACCTGAACACTAACACCCTGTAATGGAGACTCATCACTCAAAACCAATTGACCTCTAAACAATGTGCCCTTCATTTGAAGATTGACTCTTGTCTGCTTTTCGGTTCGTGTAACGGCTTTGACTCCCTGTGGACCATATACTTGCTCTGCTATAACGATACTGCGTAAACCACTACTCTTTGTCTGTGGCAGGTTGAAGCAGTACTCACCTAAATGATTGGTTGTAATCTCCTCATAATAAGATGCGCCATTATCTATTTGGTGTATTGCCCTCACAGAGGTAAACTTGCACAGGGATCCATATTCATTCGTGACAATCCCACTAATGGATGATGTCGAAACAAGCTTGATGACGACATCATCCGATCCGGCACCCTTGGGCAGTTTTCGGACGATGGTTTGTCCACCATGAGTTCCCGAAAGATCTCCCGATTCGGTCGGAACTAAGCCCTCCGCCTCAACGATTATTTTGTATTGGTCATCGACTATAGTCTGAAAATAGAACTCGCCCCGATTGTCTGTGACCACTGTGCTACGTTCTGCAAAACCGTCATAGCCAATCGTTATTCCCGGCATTGGGTTGTTATTATCAGCACTGATGACTTTACCGGACACCATAATTGTGTTGGGCACAACCAACCGAACATCGGTTTTGTTCTCATGAGGCTTTAAGTCAACAGCGACCCCCTTTCCTTGTCTACCTTTAAGGGCAGCGAGGCGGAATTGCCCGGGCGGAAGATTCCGAATTTCAAAGACGCCATCTTCTTTTGTCGGCCCGATTTCTCTGACGTGAGCACCATACTGATCAGAAGATTCCTTTGGTTTGATGCGGACTTTCGCCCCAGCCACCGGTTGATTGGCGGAATTGACAACCGTCCCGCGAATGGAGCATGCGATAGGCTCAAGAGGAATAATCAACTCATCTATCCTATGCTTTTCAATCGATACGCGACTCATTGCGACGACTCTCCCATGAGATGAATCAGACATCGTAAATACCTTCTTCCGGACGTATCCCTCTTTTTCCGCGACGATATCGTCATCGGGAGCATTCTCAAAATGAAAGCGACCATCCTGACCTGTAACCGTCTGTATAAACGGATAATAGTATTGGAAATAGACACGCGCGCCGGACAACGGCTGCGATGTAATCGCGTCAACAACCTTGCCCTTAACCGGACTGCCGGGTTCAATAAAAATGGAAATCGTTTGAGGGGTATTGCGCAAAGTACAACGTATTAATTTTGGAGCGTAGCCGGGAGCGGTAACAACTATAGTATAGGTGATATAACTGTCTCTGAGCTTATCAAGTGTAAACATGCCACTTGTATCAGTAGTCGTTGTTCGTAGAACTGTTGGACTATCTTCCCAATACTGAGGCAATACGTATATCGTTGCGCCCACAACGTGTTCACCCCTATGATTCACGACATATCCTTTGATTTGAGAATTCCCGGCCGCACGCAACATATCGCCGCTTTTACCCTCCGAGAATCCCTGAAGCGTACCGGTACTTTGATTCTGCCCCACGCGATTCTTCTCCGGCGTTCCCGAATTGCCGGACAACCGACCATTACGAGTCCGAGAACTATTGCTATTCTCACTAAAATTCGCAGGCTCATCCTGCGCCGTCTCCGTTGGTGACTCCGCCTCAAAACTCATATATCCAAAGCTAAAAATCAACCCCAGAATCACAACAGCAATACCACACAAAAGCAAAGGGGCGTTCTTTGTAACATCTTGTATTTTCATGGTATACCACACTCCATGCAAATAATAATTATATACCGTTAACAACACAAAACTACACGAACAGCACAGGGCGACACCGACCAATCAAAACCATCCGATGCCTCATCGAACAACCTAAGTAACAATCACCGCGACCACAACACGCCGGAAACTGATACCCTGCGGAATCCTCCGGAGTAAGCGACTCATGTCACTTAATCAGCTAGTAAATAAACTTTACTGTTATCTCGTTTGGGAATAACGGCAGTAGTGGCGTTCATACTTTTGTTCGTTGGGTCGTATACAAACGTCGTTTTTGTCCCTTTAGATTTATTGCCGTTAATCATTTGTTCAAGAACTTGTCCGCCCGGCATTTGGAATGTCAGTACTGCATCCATATCTTTTCCAATTGAGAAAAAGAAGCTACCATTTTCGTATGTGTTTTTTTTATCAGAAAACAATTTGAGATCGCTTTGGGAATCAATATAGGTAAGCCTAACAGGAACACCTCGTAATGGAGAATTGTCACTCAATACCAAAATGCCTTGAAAAGCGGATTGTCCCATCGAAAGGTTAACGATTGTTTGTTTCTCCTTCCGTGTAACTGTTTGGGCGTCTTCGCTGTTAAAACCTTTTGCCATCACAATACTGCGTAGCCCATTACTCTTGAGTGGTAAGTTGAAGTAGTAATCACCCGAATCATTGGTACGGGTCTCTTCAGTATAGGTTTTACCGCCCTCAACTTGATGGATAGCCTTAACGGTTACATTGCGACGTGGGGCGCCCCCATCTCCATATGGGAGCATGCCTAAGACTTTCCCACTGATGGATGGGGTCGAAACAAGCTTGATCGTAACATCATCCGAACCGGCACCCTTGGGCAGTTTACGCACGATGGTTCGTGCCACTTGGGTTGTCGAAACATCTTCCGTTTCGGTCGGAGCGATGCCCTCTGCCTCAACATAGATGGTATAACTATTGTCAATGGCCATTGTCCTAAAGAAGAACTCGCCCTTATCGTCAGAAATCACATCCTTACGGCCTGCATAGCTATCGTAACCAATCTTTGTCCCGGGGACGGGTTTGTGATTCCCCACTTCGACAACTTTACCATGCACCATGACGGTGGTGGGGACTGTCAACTTAATGCCCTCTTGGTTCGCGTTCAAACCGAAATCAACGACAACCTTTTCTCCTTCCATGCCTTTTATGGCCGAAAGTTCAAACTGAATGGGAGAAAGATTCTTGAACTCGAAAGCTCCATCTTCTTTTGTAGGCCCGATGACTTTGTAGAATCGTCCGTTACCACCCTCCCAAAACTTCGGCTGGAGGCGCACCTTCGCTCCGGCTACAGGCTTATTCCCGGCATCCACAACAATTCCTCGAACGGAGCATCCGCCGGGAACAAGAGGAAGAATAAAGTAGTCAAAGTTTACATTTGGTAGCATTTCTGAAGTTGAACCATCAGATTTTACAAGTAAAGACCGGGGACCTTTGTATGAGTGTCGGTTCACCTTTCTTGTTAATGAAGAATCGCTGTCTTGTAAAATGTACCCGTCTTTTTGCGCGAAAATCATAGTAATGTAATTGGGAGCATTCTCGAATTGAAAGAGTCCATCCGGTCCCGTAGTCATTTGTATGGGGGGATAAATATGCTTATAAAAAACCTTTGCGCCGGCCAGAGGCTGCGACGTTATGGCATCAACAACCATACCCTTGACTGTGCTTCCTGGCCTGAGAGTCAATCTTAATTCTACTGACTGATGGCCAGCATATCCCGATTCATCGGGTGCATAGCCGGGAGCAGTGGCGATAACAGTATACTGATTACCTTTACTGTCATCAATCTTGTCGAGTACAAACGTTCCGTTTGCATCGGAAGTAGTCGTCCTGAGAACAGTTGGATTGTCACCTTGGTCATAAGGCAAGAGACAAATCGTCGCACCCGCAACGGCCTCACCCCTATGATTCACGACATATCCTTTGATTTGAAAATTCCCGGCCGCGCGCAACATATCGCCGTTTTTACCCTCCGAGAATCCCTGAAGCGTACCGGTACTTTGATTCTGCCCCACGCGATTCTTCTCCGGCGTTCCCGAATTGCCGGACAACCGACCATTACGAGTCCGAGAACTATTGCCATTCTCACTAAAATTCGCAGGCTCAGCCTGCGCCGTCTCCGTTGGTGACTCCGCCTCAAAACTCATATATCCAAAGCTAAAAATCAACCCCAGAATCACAACAGCAATACCACACAAAAGCAAAGGGGCGTTCTTAGTAACATCCTGTATTTTCATGGTATACCACACTCCATGCAAATTAATAATTATATACCGTTAACAACACAAAAGTACACGAACAGCACAGGGCAACACCGACCAATCAAAACCATCCGATGCCTCATCGAACAAACCAGCTAACAACAGATTCGTCATTGAGATGTACTTATTTTGCGAGTCTGTCTCATAACGAAAGGAATGAATTATGAAGATTTACAGTTTGTGCACATTAGCAGTTCTCAGCGCCGCCATCATGGCAAGTTGCGAAGACAAACGCGAAACACCCGCAACACCCATTCTGGCAGTACCCCCGATGGCAACGCCAATCGCTAAAGACAATGCGACAACACC
>JAAZBM010000010.1 GCA_012513815.1 Candidatus Sumerlaeota bacterium
AACACCCGCAACACCCATTCTGGCAGTACCCCCGATGGCAACGCCAATCGCTAAAGACAATGCGACAACACCAACCGCACCGGCCGCTGCTACGAAGAAGTAACCATCGTCGGTTCATGGGTCAGACCCATCAACGGACAACCCGGCGAAGAAGGAATCTCCTTCAATCAGGACGGAACCGCAGCATCCATCAACATGGCAACTCTCGTCTACAAGTCATGGACAAAAGAGGGAGACAACCTGAAAATGGAATTCGAAAGTATCGGCAACGGAGTGACAACAACCGGAACGGCCACATACAAAATCGACGCGATTTCACCGGATACGCTCAAACTTTCCGAAAACGGAAATGTCATCTACGAGCTGAAAAAGAAATAACAGCGCTAAAACTACAAAGCTTTCATCTTCCCCGAGGCCCACACAAAGGCGTCGGGGATTTTTATGCAAAACACACAACACAAAATCCTTTCGCCATCTCGTTTGCGATGTATCATGTTTGTATAACCTCTGGAGTGTAAATAATGAAAACTTTTCGCCTTTTGGCAATCACAACACTTGCCACAATAACCATCACCGCCGCATGGGGAAACGCGGAAATCCTCCCCAAAATCTGCGAGTCTGGCAAAAACGCTAACTTCACAATCGAAGTGACAAACTACAACGGACCAATGCAAGACCTGAGAATCCTCTATATCAGCCAAGACGGCAAATTCCTCGACGGCAAATATCACCACGACAGAAAAGCATTCGAAGTCCTAACACCCGAATGCACATCCGGCTCAAAAACGCTCAAACTCAACAACATCAAACTCAACGGCGAAGGAATCCACACGATGCAACTCGCCATCAAAGCAAACACTAAACCGGTCGAATGGAAAGTCATCGGCAAAATCCCCGTCTACTCACTGCAACCTGACCTCTTCGCCCTCAGACCATACAAAGGCGACTTCCACGCCCACAGCAAAAACAGCGACGGCGCCGGACCCGGATTCAGCGTTTTCGCCTACGCCAGACGCGGAGGACACGACTTCATGACGCTCTCCGATCACAGAAAATACAACACCGCAATCCCCGAAATGGAAAAAGTCAACGAACTCAACTCCGGAATGCTCACCATACCCGGCGAAGAATTCCACCACGGACCAACACCACTACACTCCGTCAGCGTCAACGCCAAAGCCGGAGTCTGTGACTGGGTCGAAAACAACAAAGAAGAATTCGATAAAATGCTCGAAGCAAAAATGAAAGAAGTCCCCCAAAACGAACTCTCCGAATTCGACCACAAATCCGTCGCCACAGCCGAAGTCATGTACGACATCGCCCGCGAAAAAGCCGGAGCACAACTCGTCATATACAGCCACCCATACTGGATGCCAAACGGACGATACAACGCGCCGACACCATACAACAAAACACTCCTCGACAGACACAAATTCGACGCAATCGAATGCCCAAACGGCACTGACGTCGAACAAGCAATGAAAGTCGTCGCCGACGTCAAAAGACTCGCACTCGCCGGATACGACGCCACAGTCGTCAACGTCAGCGACACACACAACGCCGAAAAAGAAGACTTCGCGTCAAACCACACAATCGTCTTCGCCAAAAACCTCAACGCCACAGACATCTGCAAAGCTGTCAGAGACGGCATGTGCGTCGCCACCATCGGCAAAGTCAACGACAAACCCAAAACAAAACCACTCTACATCGGCAAAGAGAGACTCATACCCTACAGCTACTTCCTATCAAAATACTACTTCCCCAAACACGACCAAATCTGCAACAAACAAGCAAAAGCCATGCTCAAAGACCTTTTCGGCCAAGGCAACGCCCAAACAAAAACAGAAATACACGACCTCCGCGACCAACTCACGGAATACAACAAAACAATCTGGGCCAAATAAAACCAACTGGGGGACAGCACACGCCGTCCCCCAACACTATCTAACGGAATCTCACAGCCCCCTGACGCGGCTTAGTCATCGGGAGTGTTCAGGATTTCGTGCAGGACTTGCGCGACGATTTCATATTGGAAGCCGCGCCGCGACAGCAATCCCGCCAGACGCCGCTGTTGTGCCGCCAACTCCAGACCGGCCGGGAAGCTCTTGCGCCGCCGCTGCGCCAACTCGCGCGCCTGTTCCAACTGGACTTCGCGGCTACCGACCTCGGAGGTCGCCGTATTAATCAGTTCATCGCGAACCCCACGATTTTTCAGGTCGTAGCGCACACGCAAAATCCCGTGTTTGCTGCATGTGGTGCGGCTCTGCGCAAAGTCGTTGGCATATGCCACATCATTAATCAGCCCCAGTTCATGGGCCGCCGCCACGGCGCTGTCGACCGCCGCCGCCCGAAACTTCCGCCGCCGCAGATACTCGCGAGCCTCACCCTCCGTCCGCCGATACACCTGCAAATACTTCACCAGCGCACGCCGTGACTCCAGATTCTCCTGGGCCTTGCGCAGCGCCGCCACCTCATCATCCCCCAGCACCTTGCCCGTACACACACGATGCGTCACAACGATTTCGGGGTCCACCTTCACAACCGTCCCATCATCGAATTCAACGGACACCATATCCCCGTAGCGCGGCTGTCGATAGACCTTGAGCAGAATAATCGCCGGCATCGTGTCGCCTACATTCTCTCGATCATCGTCACAAGCGTATCCACAGCGTCCTCCTGTGACAATCCCGACTGCACCAACATGCCCTTCTTATACAGCTGCATAGTTTCCCCCGCCACAATCAGCGCCAAATCCGCGTCGGCGGCCTCGCCGGGGCCATTGACCGCGCACCCCATAACGGCCACACGCAGCGGCCGCCGCACCTGAGCGGTACGCTGTTCAATTGCCCGTGCCACATCAGGCGTATTCACATTACTCTGTTGCCGCCCGCACGACGGGCACGCAATCACCTCGACGCCCCATGGACGAATCCCGGCGGCGCGCAGCACGCGGAACCCCGCCGTTACTTCGCTGACCTTATCGCTATCGGAGCGTCCCGCGATACTCACGCGCAACGTATCGCCGATGCCGCTCAGCAACAGGCTTCCGATGCCCATCGCCGACTTGATGCAACTCTCCGTAAACGTCCCCGCCTCCGTCACACCCAGATGCAGCGGGTAGTCGCATTCGCGCGCCAGTGACCGATAGGCCTTCGTCATCAGCGGAACATGGCTCGCCTTGACACTGATAACGGTATTATAAAAATTGTGCGCTTCCAGAATCTTGATGTTATGCAATGCGCTGTCCACCAGTGCCTGCGCCGGATAGCCACCCTCGGGCGGACGCAACAGCCCCGACCCCGTGCCATCATCCTGAGCGCCATAACTCAGCGCAATCTCACGTTCGAGCGAACCGGCGTTCACCCCAACACGAATCGCCAAATCATACTGTTTCGCCGCCGCAAC
This sequence comes from Candidatus Sumerlaeota bacterium, assembly GCA_012513815.1. Lineage (GTDB taxonomy): Bacteria > Sumerlaeota > Sumerlaeia > Sumerlaeales > Sumerlaeaceae > JAAZBM01. The sequence goes on from JAAZBM010000010.1 coordinate 3,406, forward strand.
CACTGCCGCGATATGCTCCTCGTTGCCGATATTCCCCGGATTAATCCGAATCTTATCCACATACGGCGCCGACAGCACCGCCAGACGATGGTCAAAATGGATATCCGCGACAAGCGGCATCTTGAACCGCGCCCGTATCGCGGGCAGCGCCTCGATGGCCTTGAGCGAATTGACCGTCACGCGCACAATCTCGCATCCGGCCTCCTGCAACGCCCCAATCTGGCGCAAAGTCGACTTGATATCCGCCGTTAGCGTCGCCGTCATACTCTGCACACGCACCGGGTTCTGTCCCCCGAGCACAACGCCTGAATGACCTAAAGGAACTTCCCGCGTGAAACGGCGTGGAAACGACAATTTTGCTGTACAATGTTTGGCCATGGCGAAAAGTCCTTTACAATTTTATTGGTATTATTACTTACGCCTAGGATTCCAAAAGCATTTATTTTTTACCCGACGCCAGCGCCCGCCGAATCCAAACACCCGCCGTCGAATCAATCCGCTCCGCGACAAGACCATACCCTGCGTCATTCGGATGAATCTGGTCAGACATAAGCGACGGAGTCCCCATAATTCCCTTGAGAATATGCGGAACATAAACGCATCCCCGACGCCGCGCCAGCGCCCGAAAAGCCCGACCATACTTCCCGCCCACATACGGCGGCTGAATCCCAACCAAAACAACCATCGCGCCCTCACCCTGAAACGCGACAATCATCCGTTCAAGATTGCTCATCGTCTCTTCAAGCGGAATCCGCGTCAGCATATCATTGCCACCAAGCAGCAAAACCAGAACTCGCGGATGCTCCTTCAACACCGACTCAAGCCGCCCAAGCGCCGAGCGCGTCGTATCGCCACTCACACCCGCATTGACAACCTTGCACCCAAGAGTCGTCTCCAAACGAGAAACATACATGAACTCCGGCTCCGACGCACCCACGCCCGCCGTCAGACTATCGCCCAACACAACCACCGGAACCGCCCACGTCGCCCCGGACGGCGCGCTCACATTCGCAATCGCCCACGAATTGTTCCGCCCGTAACAGCCGTACCACAACCCGCCCAACAGCAACGCGATAAGAACGAGGCACCACCACCGATGCCGCGAAAACAACTCCGTCACAAACCGCGGCATCATTTGCCGCGTGCGGCAAGCACACGTTCAACGGCGGCAATATCCTGCGGCGTATCCACTGCGAGACTGTCATGCTCAACCGTGACGACAACCATCCGATAACCCGCCTGCAACAAACGCAACTGCTCAAGACTCTCCGCCTGCTCATAGGACGAGCGCGGCAGCTTGACAAAAGCCTCCAACGCCGCGCGACGAAAAACATACAGCCCCAGATGCTTCAGCGCCCACGGCTCGCCATCGCTCGGAGCCCCCGAACGTTCGCGATTCGGAATCGGAGAACGGCTAAAGTACAACGCCATCCCCGCCGCGTCAACGGTCACCTTGACCATGTTCATATTATGATAATCTTTCTCCGTGACGATGGGCGTACACGCCGTACTGACCGATGCCTCGGGAGTCTCGACCAACGCATGGACGCACCGATCCACAATCAACGAATCAATCAGCGGCTCATCACCCTGAATATTCACGACGATATCGGCCTCGCGCCCCTCGATTGCCTGAGCGATACGGTCGGTGCCACTGGCGCAGTCCATCGATGTCATAACGGCATCACCACCGGCCGCGCGAACAACATCAACAATTCGTTTATCATCCGTCGCAACGAGAACGGCATCCAGCATCGTGCATTTCTTCACAGCCTCAACAACACGAACAATCATCGGCTTGCCCGCAATCATCGCAAGCGGTTTGCCCGGCAGCCGAGTCGATGCGTAACGCGCCGGAATCACACCAAGAATCTTCATCCTAATCATTCTCCTTCATTCGCTGATTGTCTCTCAAATACTACCACAAACGCGGCGCATTTACGCCTCACTCCACTCCCTGACGGAACGGCAACGCCGGCAAACCTTCCGCGCTGTAAAGATTGCACAGCGGGAAATTCGCCCAACCATAACGCACAATCTTCGGGTCGGTCACATAACGGTGGAAGCTAAGCTCAACCTTGTCCTTGCCCTTAATCTTAGCCTTAGCTGTGACGAACATACCATCCGAACCACAAACCTCAAAACCGCTCAAATCATCGCCACTCATGATATGCTTATCCAGTGTCACCGTCGTCGATTGGAGACTACTGCCGACATTGTCAAAAGTCAACAGAATAGACTGCTTATCCTTCGACAGTTTCGCGCTCTTCACGATTGGTCCGCTGCCGTGGGCATCCTTACGCCCATAAACCAGATTCAGAACCGCCGAACTCATGCGCTCGCCCAGAGGAATCTTGAACGGCGGATGAATATTCTTTTCCTGTCCAAGGTCCATCGCCGAAATCGCCGCGACATTCTTCACCTTTGTCAGCGTCTTTATTTGCTCATCACGCAACGTACTATACGGCGGATTGTCCGGACCTTCCTTGGCATCCATAAATCCGGCAAGCACCACATAAACAAACGGCATATCGGGTTGATGCCATCTTGCCCGCCACGTGCTAATCATCGTCGCAAACAAATCACTATAATGTGTCTTGCCATAATCGGTAAACCCGGCATCCGTTTCGCCCTGATACCACACAACGCCCTTGATGGGAAACTTGTGCAGAGGCGCGATCATCCCATTATAAAACAAACTCGGCTGATGAGGGTTAGGCGTTTTGTCGTTGACCATATCGAGGAACGGACGCAACAACGACGAATCACTCATGATTTCGCGAGGCGTCCACGCACGCAACATCGAACCGCCAACAGCGCTATAAATCAACCCAATAGGAACACCGACTTCGGGTTGAAGATTCTTCCCGAAATAATAGCCCAACGCGGAGAATTCGTAATTTGCGTCCTTGTCACTCGTTCGCCAATCGCCACCAAACTTATCGTCGTTCTTCTTAATCTCGTCTTGCGGTTGCTCGGCATTACAGTGCTTCACAACGAACAAACGCAAATCCGGATTCACAGCGTCAAAACTCGCGGTCGTAACAATGTCAGGAAACTGAGTATGGTAATAGACCACACGTGTGTCCATATTCGACTGACCGCCACAAAGCCAGACATCACCCACCGCCACATTCTTCAGTTCAACGGTATGCGTACTGCCGGACACTTTCAGCGTCAATCCCGTCGCCGCCGAGCGCTTATTCAGCAGGGCGCGCCATTCACCATCACTACCCGTGGCGACACTTGTCGAATCGCCATCCATCGACACTGTAATCATCTCATTGGCATCGGCAACACCACGAACAACAATCGGCATATCACGCTGAAAAACCATATTATCCGTATATAGATTATTCAGCACAACATCGGCTCCCGAACTGAATGACATCGTCATAAAGACTGATAACAAAGATACTATTGATAAACGCATAAGCGAACCCTTTGAGTTTTTATAATTTGTTGCGCACAACTGACCCACGATTTCAGCGACCTTACAACACCGCCCGATTACTCGAGCTCGAAACCAGAAATCTCGACGGGCGTTTGCGGTGGAGACGAATAGACTTCGATCTCATTACATATGGCCCACTGATAGAAGGGGAATGTGTAAACCACATAACGGGCGGAATACTCATTCGAGGTCGTCAACCGATAAATGGCATAATTCGTCGACTTGGACTCATTATTCGTCATCAGCCCCAAATCCACATTACTTACGCCATTCGAAACCATAACACGAACAGAATCAGACTTAAGAGCCGGAACCGCGGCCCCATCAGCATGAATCATAATCAACCGAAAATCTGTGAGACCTTTTTTTACCTCACCTAAGTCAAGCGTAATCGTCAGTGTTCCCGCATTGGAAGTATCCCACCAACCGACCATATCACCCTCGCCGCCCTGAACATAATCGATTGACCACTTGCCATCCGTGAGCTTCGTCATATTCGGGTCGGGATAGATGGTACTTGGCGCAAGGCTATAGCTATAACTCTTGCCAAGAGACTCATTGACAAGAGTCTCTTTTCCCTCAAGGTACCGTTTATAATTGCAATTAAACGCAAACGACTTGGGAGAATACGTCGGCGAACAATACTGCCAAACCCAACACACAAAATGGTCAACATAAGGCGCTTCTATTGCGAGCTGGGTTTTGACACGGGAAAAATCCGGCGGAGCATACTCAGCGGCACCAATCGTAAACATCTCTAAATCCGACCAGAATTGGCGACCCGTCGCGTCGCAGGCGGCACGTGTAGCCGCGAAATATCGCTCAATCACCTCAAACGTATTGAGCGTATTCGCGCCAATGCCATCCTGAACAATAATCAGATCCAGATTCGGACACGCATTCAAAATCGTCGTCCAAATCGATTGCCATTCGGCAGGCTGAGCATAAGCACTGTTCGAATTGTAAAACGGAGCATCCGAAACAATGAGACTGGAACGCAAACTCTTAATATGATTGCAAATCGGATTCAGAACACGATTCGTCAAAACGCCCAGAGCCTTCTCTGTCCGATAATTCGCGTTATCAATCTCCTGCGGCAAATACATCCCTTTCAGCGAAGAGTGCCCGCCATAGCGAGCAAACAACTCATTGGCAACAATCGTACTGGTCGAAACAAGTTCCTCGGGATACGAAGTCTCCGTCAACGCCCAATTCCACTTGAACCAAGTATCCTCATCAATCACCAAACCAAGATGGACATCCATCTCCTCCGCGTCTGCCGCGTCCATCATATTATCGAAATCCGTTGCGGCCGTCGCTGACATCGTCATCCCCGGAATATTCGTCGGATAATAAGACTTCATTATGCTACTATTAATAGTATGCCGCATGATAACCGTCCTCATCCCGATATCCTTCATCTGCTGGAATTCATTGCGCCAATCTTCAACCGAATAACCAAGATATGGTTCCGGCGTCAGAAAGCCGCCGCCAAGACGCGCATCGGTCGCCGCCGTAGACAAAACGCAAGGCAAACACAAAAGCAGAACGAACAATATCCCTATGGACTTCAACATAACTTGACTCACTTAAATATAATGTAAATTATAACACAACACGAAACGCTTTGTCAAGCACGATCCAGACAGGCAAAATATATCACCGAATTAATGATACTTCCTCATTCACTGTAATTTAAAGTATTTGACCAATTAATATATGGAGTAACGCTCGTGGCTAAAGATAGCAAAGAACAGAGTTTTATCAAAGAAATCACACCCAGAAGTGAAGACTTTTCGCAATGGTACATCGATATCGTTCGAAAGGCGGAACTCGCCGACTATACGAGCATGAAGGGATGCATGGTCATCAAACCATACGGCTACGCCATTTGGGAAAACATGCGCGACCAGATGGACAAACGAATCAAGGACACCGGCCACATGAACGCCTACTTTCCACTTTTCGTCCCTGAATCATTACTCAACAAAGAAGCCGAACACATCGCCGGATTCGCACCCGAAGTCGCTTGGGTAACCCAAGGCGGAAACGAAAAACTCGAAGAAAGACTCGCAATCAGACCCACGAGCGAAGCCATCATTTGCTCAATCTACGCGGACTGGGTACACAGCTGGAGAGACCTCCCCATCCTTATCAACCAATGGGCAAACGTCGTCAGATGGGAAAAAGTCACAAGACTTTTCCTCAGAACAACGGAATTCCAATGGCAGGAAGGCCACACATGCCACCGCACCCACGAGGAAGCCGTCGAGGAAACGGTGAAGATGCTCGCCGTCTATAAAGAATACGCCGAGAACGTCCTCGCCATGCCCGCACACGCAGGCATCAAAACGTCCAACGAAAGATTCCCCGGGGCACAGGAAACCTACTGCATCGAGGCGCTTATGAGCGACGGCAAGGCGCTACAGGCCGGAACAAGCCACGACCTCGGACAGCACTTCTCGAAGATGTTTAACATCCTTTTCGAAGACCAAGACAACGAACGGAAATACGTCTGGCAAACATCGTGGGGAACCTCGATGCGTATGCTCGGCGGAGTCATCATGACACACGGAGACGAAAACGGACTCATCCTTCCGCCCAAAATCGCTCCCTACCAAGTCGTCATCATCCCCATCTTCAAGGCCGCGAACAAAGAAGAAGTCTGCGCCAAAGCGCAAGAAGTGGCAGCCACACTCAAAGCCGCCGGAGTCCGTGTCTTCCTCGACGACCGCGAACAATACAGCCCCGGCTGGAAGTACAACCAGTGGGAAATGAAGGGCGTGCCGCTTCGTCTGGAACTCGGCCCCAAGGACATCGAAAAGCAAACTGTCTTCAGCGCAAGAAGAGACACACGCGTAAAAGCCGCAATCCCAATGGCACAACTGACCACAGCCGTTCCGGAGCTTCTCAACACTATCCAAAACGACATGCTACAAAAGGCAATCAACTTCCGCGAGGAAATGACAACAAAAGTGGACAACTTCGAGGACTTCCAAAAAACCATCGAAACAAAACGTGGATTTGTCGTCGCAGGTTGGGACGGAACAACAGAAACCGAACTCAAAATCAAAGAACTGACGAAAGCAACAATTCGGTTCATCCCGATGGACGAGAACTTCAAGCCCATCCCGGCTCCTGAAGGAACAAAGTGCGTCCTCACCGGAGAACCCGCGAAACATCTGGTGTACTTCGCCCGCTCATACTAAGGGACCTAATGACCGACGCAAAAAAAACTGCCATCTCAATTTGCATCAACAGTCGTTTCACCTATAACTGCTGGGTCAACAACCACCGGCCTGTCGGAGGCGCAGAGCGTGACCTCACAAACGTCATGCGATACCTCAACGAAGACGGCCGGTTCAAGTTCACTCTCATCTCCGAAACATGCGGAGACAAATTGTCAGATGACAGCATCATCGACGGAGTACTCATCCGCAACGCCGGAATGCCCAATTTCGAGCGCGTAAAGATTCTGCGCCCACTCGCGTATCTCGTTTACGCGCTCAGACTACTCTGTGCAAACATGACCGTACACACGGACATATTCTTCGCCGAAGGATGCAGCGTCGCGATGATAATGATGTGGTTAGCAGCCAAAATCAGGCGCAAACCATGCGTCTTCAGATACGCCAGCATCTCTGAACTCGACAAAGAAATCCTGAACTCGACAAAAAACACTCACGGAAAAATCGCCACGAAACTCTTTGACTTCGCCATCCGAACAATGACGCAATCCATCGCGCAAACAACCGATCAGGCAAACCTCTTCGAAGAAAAGTTCGGGCACCAAATCCCCATCATCTACAACATCCTCAACATCGAGCCACTGTCGGAAAAGGAACTCGCGAGCAGTTTGGCACAGCGAGACAACATCCTCTGGCTCGGACGTTGCCACAGCGTCAAACGCCCGGAACTCTTCCTCAAGTTAGCAAAAGCACTGCCGCAATATCGTTTCGTCATGGTAGCCCCCGAAGCCGCTGGCGAAGAAAAGTTCAAAACAGAAATCGAACAACAAGCTCGCGAAATCGACAACCTCACATTCATTGGCGGCGTCGAACCCGACAAAGTCGCGCAGTACTATCGCAGCGCCAGAGTCTTCATCATGACAAGCGTCTACGAAGGTTTTTCGAACACGATGACCGAGGCATTCTCACAAGGCACACCCGTCGTCGCCTACTCCTTCGCAATCACCGGCTGGCTCGAGCCGCTCAACAAAAACGCAAACATGGCCGACCTGGACGTCGCCGGAACAATCATCCTCACGACCCCCGGCTACTGCTGTCAGGCAAACGACGAGACATTCATCGAAATGACAAAGAGACTCATGAACAACGACGACGCATGGCTCCAATCCGCCAACCTCGCCCTACAGCATGCCCACAAAATGAAACCCCACACCATCACCGACCAATACAAGAGCATCTTCGAAAAACTGGCATAATTAAAACATCACCCACACGGTACAGATTTTTAGTAAAAAAGAACCTGCAGAAACATTATGCTTTTTAACACACCGGAATTTTTCATCTTTTTTGCCATCGTACTCGCCCTCTACTTCATGATGACGCGCCGCTGGCAGAACATCCTTCTCATCGTAGCGAGCTACGTCTTCTACGGTTGGTGGGACTCGCGCTTCTGCGTCCTGCTTCTCATCAGCACCATCCTCGACTTCGTATGCGGCCTCATGATCCCTGGCAAACGCCCCAAACTCTGGTTATGGATTAGCGTCGTCGGCCAGCTCGGCATGCTCTGTTTCTTCAAATACTTCAACTTCTTCGAAAGTAGCGTCATCGACCTCTGCCACCTCTTCGGCATGAACCCCAGTTGGCCGACGCTCAAGCTCGTCCTCCCCGTCGGCATCTCGTTCTACACCTTCCAGACGCTCTCCTACACCATCGACATCTACCGCAAAAAACTCGAGCCGACCCGCAACTTTGCCGAATTCGCCGTTTTCGTTTCCTTCTTCCCGCACCTCGTTGCCGGCCCCATCCTACGCGCGACCTACATGCTCCCGCAAATCATGAAAGACCGCCACGTTGGCGCCCGCGAAATCAGCGAAGGCGCATACTTCATCCTCGTCGGACTCGTCAAGAAAGTCGCCATTGCCGACATGATTGCCCCACTTGTCAAGTCGGCCGCCGAGAACCCCGGCGCCATGAGCAGCCTCCAACTCCTCCTTAGTAGCTACATGTTTGCCCTACAAATCTACTGCGACTTCTCCGGCTACACTGACTGCGCACGCGGCATCTCGCGCCTACTCGGCTTCCACCTCCCCGAAAACTTCAACTGGCCCTACTTCTCCGCCGGCTTCCAAGAATTCTGGCGCCGTTGGCACATGTCACTCAGCTTCTGGCTCCGCGACTACCTCTACTTCTCCCTTGGCGGCAGCCGCTGCTCGACCCTAAAAACATACCGCAACCTCTTCATTACCATGCTCCTTGGCGGCCTGTGGCACGGCGCCAGTTGGAACTTCGTCCTCTGGGGCGGCCTCCATGGCATCTACCTAGCGCTCGGACGCATGAGCGGCCCGCTCTTCTGGAATGCGCTCAAAGAGAAAGCGCAACAATGGAAAATCGGCTGGCTACTCACCGGCCTCTGCATCCTCTTCACCTTCCACGTCGTCAACTTCACATGGATATTCTTCTTCATTCCTGACTTCAGCGTCGCCGCCAAATACTTCGACGGCCTCCTCGCCTTCACCACCACCTGCGACCCTGACCGCATCCGCCTGTTCATCTACGCCCTCATCGTCATCCTCTTCATCGACCTACCGGAGTTTCTCTTTGGCAGCCACGAATGGCTCATCAACCGTCCACGCCCCCTACGTGCCCTCTTCTACGCCATATTCGTCATACTCCTCATGATTACATGGACAGACAACTACGAGCCATTCATCTACTTCCAATTCTAAAATGAAAACCACACTTGACATAAGAGCCTTACCCAAAGCGGCACTGACACTGCTGCTCACAGCGATGATTTTCTATGCCATCGACTTCTCTGTGCGTCAGTGGAATCCGATAAAGTCTTACTTGCCTTGGGGCGTGGATAACTGCCAATGGAAAATGGATGATTTGGAAGCTCATTATCAAAAATATGGCCGAATCGATTTAGTGACATTGGGCACTTCGGTTGGGACAGGATGTGATGTTGGAATATGGCAACGCGAAACGAAAGACCAACTCATTTGTTTCAATTTGTGTTTACCCGGTTTTCGGGCCGAAAACATAGAGTTTCTATTTACGCACTATATTTATCCAAAATACAAACCTAAGTATGTTTTGTACATTGCACAACCCCGCTTTATGTTGGGTACTGAGGGAACAAAAGCACATCAATTTGTTCCCGCTTTCTGGAAATCATCACGAGTAAAACAACTCTTAGCAAAGTCTTTTGGCGAGAAAATCCAAAGCTCCTTTGAAATTTCCTCCTATATTGCTCAAACCAATGGGCATGTTCGACTGCTTCTTACAAAAGGGTCAAGAACAGGCGTATTGTCGCCGGCACTAGGGCTTAAAAACATTGGCGATTATGGTGTGACACACGGTGTTTCGTGGAATCCGGCACATCACTATTCGACTTATCCCGAACAAAAAGGCACTTTTTCGCTTCATGGAGCATTAGGGTATATCAGTCGGTTATTTTCATGGTGTAATGAACAAGGGATCCAAGCATTCTTGATAAATCAAGAACAAAATCCTGACTACTGGAACCGATATCCTCTTGGTTCAAAGGATCTTTATCGTCATCTTATCCAGACAATAGTGAGTTCGGATAAGATGTTCGATATTCCAACGGCACTCTCTTTGACACCTCAGGAATTTATGGATACAGTACATCCCAACGCATTTGGTTTGGAACGAGTATATCGTTTTATCTTCAACAATATTATTTCTCCGAAATTTCTCTTATCTCGTTTTGGAGTATCGCCGGAACATCGATATCGATTTGCAGATGACGCAAATCATTTCAATGAAAATTTTGCCATTTGCCGTCCAATAAAAATTAAAGGCAAGATGCCATCTATGTTCCAATTAATGGCCGAAGAAGACGGTGCCAGTGTGACATTGGGTCAAGAAATCATGCCCGGGGACTATGAATTGACAATCTACTCATATAATGACATTGAAACAACGGCTCCAAAAGATGAAACACACCGTATTAGGATTGAGGCTATTACTGCGGATGGTCGAACGCTCTTGTCAAAATCGGTCGCAATGAGTCGTGCTATCAATTCTGATGGGATGTCGGCGATGACCGTAACACAAGTCAATATTTCAGAGCCTGCACATCTAGTCATTATTGCGGATTCCATTGTGAAAGACAAACAATTAGTGTTAGATTTGATGTCCATTCGCCGCCTTTTCTTACCACTTGCCGAAGCGACACAAAGCTCTTCGACTATTGAAAAACAAACTGTACCAATTGGAAGTCCTTTGCTTTTTAATGAGTCGTTTTCTACTCCAAATCCTGTAACGACCACGACCTATTTGGCGTTATCTTGGAACAATTATGCGAAAGACCAAGCATCTGTTATAGCTCTCGAGGATGGTAACAAGGTGTTGAAAATAGAATGTCTTAATGGAAAAGACAGACCTCCGGTCGCACAATGGATAGATCAAACGTTATTACCATTTTTAACAAAGAAAACTGTGCGATTGAGTTTTGTTGGTAAAACGACAACTGGGACTTTGATTTCAGGTGGTGTTGAGGGAAGACTTATGGGCACAACAGAAACGGTAAAGTCGTTTGGGAAGATCCCAGATGGGGCTTCTCCACAGGATTGGTGCGAATATACCACAGAACTGAAACTCCCAGACAAGCCGCTTGAGACTCTGAAGGTTGACTTGCGTTTGGGTTGGACTCCTGGGGTCAAGGGTTATGCCCTCATCGACGATGTTCGGCTTGAGGTCGTAAATGAATAGACTCATTTTCTACTCCATACCAAAGCGATGATACATGACTGCGGACGAACTCATCAAACAGTTTGGCATGGCGCCACATCCCGAAGGCGGGTTTTGGGTACGCTCATCGATTGCCCTGCCACCACACCCGGCGTGGTCCGCAATCTATTTTCTCTTGCGCCGCGACGACATCTCGCGCCTCCACGTCCTCACGGCCGACGAACTGTGGCTTGCGCACGGTCCGACGCCCGTCGAACTCATCCAAATCTTCCCCGACGGCTCGCTCAAGCGTTCATTTCTGGGGCTGGACATCACCAAACAACAAGTCCCACAAATCACAATCACCACCGGCACCATCTTCGGAGCACGCGTCCTGCCGCTCGCCGCTGACGCCACCGCGACACCGGCGCCGCACGACGATTATGCGCTGATGAGTTGTCTTGTCATCCCGGCGTTCACCGACGAATGCTTCACCCTTTGCGACCGCGAGGAACTCCTACAACGCTTCCCCAGCCATGCGCAAACGATTCGGGATTTCACCCCGAACATCGACACAAAACCATAAGCGACACGCACTCTGATGCGTTCTGTCACAGCCCGCACAACGCAACGTCGAACCGCCAACTCATGCAGAAACTCCCCCACACATGGTACTATACACTTATAGAACCTCAGTTTACTGACCTTGAAAGTGAAAACACAAATGAAGAACGATAAACAACTCAGCGGCGTCCTCTGCAACGAACTCTGGACACCCGAAGTGCAAATGAAAAATGTCTTCGTTAAATTTGACAACGAACGCATCGAGCGCATCATCCCATGGGAAGACGGAAAAGCCCTCCCGCAAAACGCCATTATCGCCGACGATAAACTTGTCGCTGTCCCCGGCCTCATCGACATCCATGTCCACGGCAACGGCGGCGGAGACTTTCTCGACAACACAGACGAAGCACTCTACGCAATCAGCGACACATCCGCGCGCGGCGGTGCTACATCCGTCATCGCCACCATGAGCATCGCTGGCGACGACACAAACTTCACAAAATTCGAACAGATTGTCAAGCGGCTGAAAAACACTGTCGTCAACGGCTCGCGTTTCGCGGGTCTTCACCTCGAAGGCCCATACATTAACCCCGAACGCCGTGGCAGTTTCTCCGACAGATACATGAGACCGCTCAAGGCCGAAGAGCTTAACAAAATCCTCGACATCTGCGCCGACTTTCTCCGCAAAATCACCATCTGCCCGGAACTCGACGGAGCATGGGATCTCGTCGATCTTATCGTCAAAAGAACAAACGCCGAAATCTCGCTCGGCCACAGCATCGCCTCATACGAAAAAGCCGAAGAACTCTACCAACATCCGCGCGTCAGACAGGCCACCCACTGCTTCAACGCAATGGTTCCGCTTCATCACCGCGCCCCAGGCCTACTCGGCGCCTCACTCCTTGACAGACGCGTCACAACAGAAATGATTCCCGACGGGTATCATCTCTCCGGCCCCATCATCGACATGATTTACCGACTCAAGGGGCGCGACAAAGCCGTCATCATCACCGACGGCAACGCCGCGACCGGACTTCACGAGGGACAAATTATCGAGTGCCTCGGCGGCAAGGCATGCGTCAAAAACGACGCTGTTTATATCGCCGGAACGGACACGCTCGCGGGCAGCAATCTCCTCATGGCCAGAGGTCTATACAAAGCGCAAATTCTCGGCCACATCCCATTCCAAGATGCGCTCACCATGTGTACCTACAACGCCGCCAAAGCAATTCACATGGACGACGTCATGGGCACCATCGAACCAGGTAAACTTGCTGACATGGCGCTCATCAAGGCCGACGGAACAGTCGCGACGACCATCCGTGACGGTAAAATCGTATACTCCGCGGAATAGATTCCGCGACAACTTTCGCAAGAGAGCCACGCCCACTCGGCATGGCTCTCCTTGCTTTGCGCAAGTTGAAACGACACGATGAACTTTCTCAATTTTACACAACATCTCTGTCGTCACTGTACTCTTTTTGTTGGTATACTATAATTAATATAGCAAAACAGGCAACAACACTCTTCTCATCATGGACAATAACACAAATACAACCAACACCGACCGGCGGAGACGCATCATGCTCATCAACCCGCCGACAGGTCTATACCGGCGCGACGACAGATGCCAGTCAAAAGTCGACGACCAGACGGTACGCGTTGTATTCGCGCCCGTTGATCTCGCCTTGCTCGGAGCCATCGCGCGACAAGCCGGAGCCGAACCGAAGGTCTGCGACTACCCGGCGCTCAACCAGTCCGAAGGCGTATTCATTGCTGACATCAAAACGTTCAGACCACACATACTGTTCCTGAATTCGACGGTACACACCCTCGCGAAGGACATGGAGCTCGTTGCCAAAGCCCGCGACTTTGACCCCGGAATTCTCACGCTTCTCCACGGCGAAGGCGTCGTTGTTCAGGCCGAAAAAGTCCTCCGCGATTATCCTCAATGCGACGCGATTCTTGACGGAGAACCCGAACTTACGCTACGAGAAATCGTAACCACCGTCCCCGACGAGCAGACGCTCTGGCAGACTCCCGGACTTGTGTGCCGCGACGGCTCGGGAACGCCGTTCCGCACCGGCAAAAGGCCGCTCATCGAATCCCTCGACATACTGCCCTTGCCCGCCCGCGACCTCCTGAACAACAAGATTTATCACAGCCCCGAAAACGGCAAACCGCTGACCGTTATCCAAGCGCAACGCGGCTGCCCCAGCAAATGCGTCTTCTGCCCCGCAGGCTCAATGTTCGGCTACGTCGTCAGAGAAAGGAGCGTCGAAAGCATCATGGCCGAACTCAAAGAATGCGTCGAGAAGTATGGAATCACAAATTTCCTTTTCCACGGAGACACGTTCACGCTCCACAAGCCGTGGCTTCTCAAACTTTGCGACGCCATCATCAATTCCGGAATGAAAATCCATTGGGGATGCAACTCACGCATCGACACCATCGACGACGAAAGAGCCGCCGCACTCAAAAAAGCCGGATGCTGGGTCGTCGCTTTCGGCTTCGAGCACGGCAACCAGAACATGCTGAACTTGATGCGCAAAGGACAACGAGCCGAAAGAGCATTCGAGGCGGTCAGCATTTGCAAACGCAACGGCCTACTCACACACGGATTTTTCATCGCCGGGTTGCCATGGGAAACCAAACGGACCCTTCAGCAACTCTATCTCTACGCGAGAAAACTCAACACGGACTTTTTCGATTTCAACATCGCATGCCCGCTCCCAGGAACCGAGCTTTACAACATCTGTCTACAAGAACAACTGTTCGTCCACACAGACAGCTCAAGCTATGCGCACGCCGGAGTCCGAACACTATCGCTGTCCGCCGAAGAGCTTACCGAATGGAGACGCAAAACGCTTCTCAAAATGTACTTCCGTCCGACATATGTCGCGCGTATCATCATACACGCAATTAAAACCGGAACAATCAAACACTATCTCGCAGCGGCATTATCACGAGTAAAAAACCTCGTCAAAACGACTTAAATCTAAACTCGCAATGGAAGGGATTGGCTATGAAACTATCACTTAAAGAAACTCTTATCCAAACTGCGGCAATACTTGCGATTGCCATCCTCGCACCGGCAAACGCAACCGCGGACCATGCGCTCGAATCAAAAGGAACGGGGCTTTTCAATGTGATTGTTGAGGACAATGTTCCAACCGGAACAAAGAATATGCGCGTCCGCTTCACGGATACCTCCTTCGCATTAACATACAAAACCAAAACCCTCCGCCCACTGCTTGGACGTGCGAACTACTATGACATCGTCGATCACATCACAACCGCCACAAGGGTCGGTAAAGACGCCGCAATCAAACTTATGGAAGACAAAGAGTGGAGCAAATACACCCCCACGCCGCCGCCAACACCTAAACCGGCGACGACATCAACCATCGAAACAAGAATGGCGGCTTCCGAACTCAACTCGCCATACGGCAGACTTCTAAGCACGTTCAACAAACCATTCCTCATCCCTATTGATTCCTCACACACCGAAGAAGAACAAATCACTAGCCAGCTCAACGCCTTTATCCAACAGCAACAGATGGCCGTCACACAAATCAACTCATACCTTCGCATCGGTATGCTCACACTCGCGCAAGGAACAGAACTCCGCAAATCAATCCTCGAAATGCAGCTCAAAGCCTTCAAAGACACCTATAAACAGGATACGGAAAACGTGAGAAAGGCGATGAAGTTTTTCGACATGCAAATCAAATCTCTGAACGAACGAGGCTTCTACAACTATGAATAACCTTGGCACGACGACAACCGTCAGCATTGTTATTCTTACGTACAAAAGCGAGGACTACATCGCGCAATGTCTCACATCGATAGCCCGTTCGGACAACGGCGATAAACACGAAATTATCATCGTCGACAACGCGTCAAGCGACCTCTCCACAACGGTGGCCAACCAAACCATCAAAGCACTTGGACTGACAAGAGCCAAAGTTGTTCCGTTACCCAAAAATCTTGGATGCGCAAGCGGCAACAACGCCGGATGGAGAGCCGCAACGGGCGACATCATTCTCTTTTTGAATCCCGACACCGAAATCACCGCGAGCTTCGTCGCGGAGATAACCAATCCGCTCATCAACGACCCGGAGGCCGCCGTCACGGGAGCAAAAATCTACTACCCGAATTCACGCGTCCTTCAGCACGCCGGAGCATACATTCACCCAAACGGAATGACGGGTCACTACGGCGTCGGCGAGACGGATGACCAAGAACTCTATAACGAGATTCGCCCATGCGACTATGTCACCGGTGCCGGTTTCGCCGTAACAAGAAAAGCCCTCGAAGAGCTGAACGGATTCGATGAAGAATACTTTCCGGCCTACTTCGAAGAAACAGATTTCTGTACAAGGGTGCGCAAGATCCTCCACAAAAAAGTCCTCTACATCCCAACGGCGATTCTCTACCACCACGAGAGCGTCACACTCGCCGTCGACAGTCCCGCCTTCCGCAGACTCTACCAGAAAATGCGAATCATGTATCTCTGCAAAAATCTGCGAACACTGCGCGAATGGCGCAAGGCCATCGGCTTCGAAAAATGGTGGATGCTCAAAAGTCCTCACTCTCGCGGACACAGAACCGAACAATTCCGCGCCTATTACGAGGCCGCCGTTCAACTCATCAAAAACAAATTCACGCACTCCGCGTAGTCTTATCTATCACCCAACACTCAGGAGTTCACAATGCGGTATCGCAACATCATCTTCTTGTTATTCGCTGCGACGGTATGTCTGGGGACAGCCTGCGCCAACACCATAGACGAGAGCAAACCGCTGTCGCACAAAAAAGAAATCATCGAGTTCTACAGCAAATCGCTCGACGCGACAACCACATGCACCGTCTACACGCCGGACCCCATCAAGCCCGGCAAACAATACCCCGTCTTCTACATCCTCCACGGCTACGGCGGAAGCCACAACAGCTGGACACAATGCACAAGCATGTCACTGGCGCTCATGGATCGCGAAGTCATCGCGGTTATGCCAAACGGCGCAAACGGATGGTTCCTCGACAGCCCGATTGTTCCCAAAAGCAATTACGAATCGCTCATCGTGAAAGATGTGATTCCCGAAATCGACCGTCGATATCCGACTTATCCAAAGCGCGAAGGACGCGCCATTTTCGGCCTGAGCATGGGCGGACATGGTGCCTTCATTCTCGCCGAGAAACACCCAGAACTTTTCGCGTCTGTCTCTTCCCTGAGCGGCGTCCTGAATCTGTCCAGCGAACTTCCAAGATACAATCTCGATGAACTTCTCGGCAAAGACCGCAAGGCCAAGCCATGGCACGAGAACAACGCGCTTGAACTTTCGGACGCGCTCACAACCGCCAACATCGCCCTAATGATTGACTGCGGCGAAGACGACATGTACTGTCGCGATGCGTACGAAATGCACGAGAAACTCGCGGCCAGAGGCGTACAGCACAAATTCCGCATTCACCCCGGCAACCACATCTGGTCGTACTGGGACGAGCACCTCGGCGAACACATTGCCTTCCACGACAGCAACCTCAAAATAGCGATGCAGGGCAAACCGTTCGACGCCGGACAAATAATCAAAGGCAACTTCGAGAAGAAGTATATGGAACGCGTCATTCGCTTCGAGAAAGAAACCGCCGAATGGCTTGCGCAAGAGAACCCACCACGCCCAATCGTCCTACTCGGAAGCTCGACCATTCAAGGATTCAACGAAAAGAAACTCATGCCCGGCCTGCCTGTCGTCAATCGTGGCATCTCCGCCGACCGCATCGGACTTGACGGCAAACGCGGACTCGCGAACAGAATATTCAACACCGTCATCGCGCTCAAACCCAAGGCGGTCATTATCAACAACGGCACCAACGACCTCTCCGCAAGCGCGAAGTTCGGCGAACCGAACATGTATGAAGTAGCTAGCAAATACCGCGAAGTCGTCACGACAATCCTCAAAAGAGTTCCGGACTGCCACGTCTATATTGACTCATGTCACCCCACTCGCGGCAAGAGTGTGCGTTCCGCCTACTTCATCAATCGATACAACAAAATCCTCAGCAAAATGGCGGACGAACTCGGCGACAACGTCCACTACATCGACCATGCGACAGCCGTCACGGCGCCTGATGGAACACTCAATCCCGAATTCGCCGCGGACGGACTTCACCTCAACCAAAAGGGCAACGCAATATTGCGCGACAAAATCATCGAGGCGCTGAAGCAACAAGGCCTCGTCCCTGACAAATAGTCGCCCCACCTAATGGCATAACAAAACCGGCATATTTCCGCGATGGGCATATGCCGGTTTTCATTATCGCATAGATTTCGTCAACTACGGCAGCAACGCGCTATAGTCGTAGTTATCCGTTTCATCCGTCTCGGCAACGACATCCGTCGAGTCTGCCAGAACGCCGACCATCTTTCCGGCAGGAACAACGCCCGTAATACTGATGGCCTGTTCGCCGTTCGGCGCAAGCCCCGAGCAATTGACGCCACCTGCGAAGACCTTCGAGCTATCCTTGTAGAAGTAGCCCGTCTTCGCTTGCATTGTTCCGATAAATGCTTCGGTCCAGAAGCTGCGTGTCGCGACGGTTCCGACATTCTTAATCTTTCCGGTAATCGTCACCTGCGACCCGGTTTGACTGAACACAGGGCCCTCGCTCCAGACAATATTGCGAACGCCACTATCAACCGGCGTGCTCAGGAAAATGCGGCCTGTCGCGCACGCGAAACGGTTATCAGGCGGATACATATCGCCGGGATTCGCCGCCAGCCCGGTGCGATTCACGACGGCAACCAGAGTATACATTCCATCGCCGATACTGTTAAGTGGTTTCGCGAAGTTATACACTCGTTCCGTTCCCGGAGCCGGAGCTTCAACCAGTTCACTCCAAGTTGCTGTTACGCCCGGAACCATCGAAGCGCCGCCATCACGCGAGGCGAAAACCTCGAGATAAACCTTCCCGCTCGGCGCGGCAGTCCCACGATTCGCGACGGTGACAACACACCGCAACGACTCGCCCGGCGCAACCGAGGCCGGCGCAAGCTGCGACGCGTCAACACTCAAATCCGTCACCGTCAAATCAATTCCGTTATCCTTGCCCGAAGGCAAAATCGACGCGTCATAACGCAAAACGTAATTATTCGTCTCATCAATTTCCGGAACAATATCCGTGCTGTCAGCCGTCACCGCCAGTGCCTTGGCAGCGATACCACCGGGAACAACACCACTCAGCGTGAAGTCTTGCAACTCACCTGCGCCAAGCGTATTGATATTCACACCGCCACCGATAGTACCTTGCGGCATCAGCGTTCCCTCGGCCGTCAGCGTCCCGAAGAAGACCTCAACCCAGCAACCCGGGCGAACCATATCCTCGGTGCCGCCGTTGCAAATCTGACCCGTCACGGTGACCTTATTCGGCACCGTCAAGTCGGGCTGAACATCCACATCGACAAGGAACAAATCGACATTCGGCAGGCTCGGGTTATGCACCGCGAGGCGTTTGCCTGATACGACCTGCCAGTTGTTGGTATAGTTGACTTCATAAAGCGCTTCCGAATTCGAACCACGGTTCACACTCGGCATCAGCGTATACAGACCGTCACTCAGCGCGTTCAGCTTCAGCGTCCCCGGCGCGATTGTTTCCGCAACACCCATACCGGCAGCCTTATACGAACTCGTCGCGGTAACACCGGTACGAACCTGATCAAAACCGCCTGTCTTGCTCGCGAAAATCTCGCACCAGAAAGGTTCGCTCACGGCCTTTGTCGCCGTCGCCGTCCAAGAGAAATCAACTGCGTCGCCCGGCTTCAGCGGAGCGCTAACACCGGCGCTAAAGTCGCCGCTCACCAACGCTATATCAAAAGCAAAATAAGCGCCACTCGCACTTGCAACCGCGTTCTTCGTGACCGACACCATCTGCGGTGCGGGCGTCTCATAGCCTGCGGCCTCGCCAAACACGACTTCATAATCACCCGTCGCCAGCGTAACCGTCGACCCGCTTTCGTGCCAAGTCAAACCGTCATCGACGCTCCACTTCGCGCCGGCAGCCACAGCGTCGCCCGGCGTCAACGTCACCGACAAACCGCCATTCGCCACTTGATACAACGCGCTCGTCGTAAAGTTGCCATCCCGTTCCAGAACAAACGACACCGGAGCCGGAGCATCCCACGCCGCCAAATCCGCGAACGTAATCGTTTGCGTTCCGGCAGCTGCAGGCACCGACGTCCCGCTCTCATTCCAGTTCAGGCCACCATCGAGGCTCCACTTCGCCCCATCCGCAACGGCCTCCGCCGGAGCAAGGTCAACCGTCACAAAGCCCGGATTATAAATCCCATTCGCGACCGTTGTACCGTCCTTCGTAATCGTCACCGTCTGCGGCGCCGGAGTGCTCCAACCATCAGCAGCCGAGAACTCCACCGTATACACACCCTCAGGAATCGAAATCGTCCGACCAAGATTCCACGTCACGCCGCCATCAATCGTCCAGCGTGCGCCAACCTTCTCGACCGCCTTCGGCAACAGATTCACGGTCAGTTTCCCGTCCGTCATCCCTTGGAAATATGGATACGAATTATTTTCAACGATAGCCCACGTATTCACGAAATCCCACGCGACAAATTTGTCTTCTTCGATTGTCCCGAAAGTATTACGCTGATGCATCAAAGGACTACTCGTAGCGAAACCGCCTGCGGACTCTGTCTGCAGCGAGGTATCGACATCCCAGAAGCAACTCGTAATGGACGTCACAACATCATTGTAACCAACCAAGCCGCCCGCCTGACTATCAAACCCTGTCACCTTGCCCATCGAATAACTCTCGTTAGCGACACCGGACTCGTAGTCATTAAAACCAATCAAACCGCCGACATAATAGTTGCCCTCAACCACGGCGTGACTGTACGTGTTATCGATAGACCCCATGTTCTTTCCAACCATACCGCCAACGGCGTTGTTACCAAACACGACACTGTACTTATCGACATAGCACTTCTCAATCATACCGTCAGCATCAAGATAACCGACGAGCGCGCCCACGGCATTGTGGCCGCTCACGAACGCGTTATCCACGCCGAGCCACTTGATTTCGCCGCTCACGAATCCAAAAATACCGGCGCCGTTTTCCGACGCGCAATTGACGTAGAATTCCGACAGCTTCTTCTTGTTACCGTCATACTTCCCGGCGAACGGCACATCCTCCGTGCCAATCGGAATGAACCCTGCGCCCGCGTTCCATTCAAGCGTCTCAAAGCCATCGATGTCATTCATCTGCATGCAATACACGCCATCCGATCCGCCTCCCAAAGTCATACTTTTCAGCCAGACCAAATGTCCAATCTCGGTAATGCGATAAGGATCTTCTTCAACACCCGAACCCTCAGGCGTATACACGCCGGTCAGAATCTTCGGCTTGCCAAGCTCGATTGTAATCGTCGTCGTTTCCGGCTCGACCCAATCTTCAACAGGCTTGAAGCTCAAAGAATAATCGCCGACGGCCAGATTCTTTGTTTCGCCACTCTTATACCAAGTGTAGCCACCATCGATACTCCAGTGACCAAGGCTCGGCAGCTCATCACTCAGATTAACCGTCAAGTCCGCCGAATTCGGATAATAAACTCCAATCTTCCCCGTCAGCTCGTTCTTCTTGATATGCGCCGTTATTTCCGCAGGCGTAATCCACCGAGACAAATCCTTGAACATAATAGCGTAATCGCCAACCGTCAGACTCAGCTCAACGCCATCGTCATACCAATTCAGACCGCCATCGATACTCCACTGACCACCATCCGCAATCGCGCCCTCTGGCTCGATTTGAACACAAAGGCGACCCTTCTGCTCGACATACACGCCAAGCACCGCCTTCGTGGCATTCTTCTCGACCGTCACAATTTGCGACTCGGGCGTATCCCAACCGACAAGCGGCTTGAACGTCACAACATAGCTACCGACGGCAACCGTCAAAAACGCGTCATTCGCATTCCACGTCGTACCGCCATCGATACTCCACGCGGCGCCCGCGTCAACAGCCTTCGACGGTGACAACACACCCTGAAGCGTTCCCGTCTGCGGCGTATACAAGCCACTGCAAGTCGTCAGAGCATCCTTCGTGATCAAGACCTTTTCAGAGGCCGGAGTCTTCCAATTCTCCAAATCCTTATACTTCACCGTATACTCGCCAACGAACAAATCCTCAAGCGTTGCGCCACTCGCGTTCCAAGTCGTGCCACCATCGACACTCCATTGGCCGCCATCCGCCGCCGCGCTTGCAGGCAGAATCACAGCGCTCAAACGGCCCGTGTCTTTCATATACTTCGCCGTCAAAACGCGAGACTCATTCTCACTAATCGTAACAGTCACAGGCTCCGGGGTATACCACCCGTCGACATCCGCGAAAACAACCTTATACGTACCAACGGCCAAACTCTTCGTGCGGCCGCCTTCCAACCAACTCGCCCCGGAGTCAAGACTCCAGCGTGCGCCCGCCGGAACGGGTGCGTCAAAATTCACTTGCAAAGAACCCGTCAACGCCGTGTAGTAACCCTGCGTCTCGATCACCGTATTCTTTGCCAGCGCCACAAGGCTTGTCTCCGGAGTGACCCATCCCGAAACATCCTTGAACATCACATAATAAGACCCGATGAGCATACTGTCGACTTCCGACCCGCTGTCGTGCCAACTGCCGCCGCCGTCAATACTCCACTGAGCGCCCGCCGCCACCGCAGCCTCCGGATAAATCGTCACCTTAATCTTGCCGGTCGCGAAATACGGATAACTCTCGCCCTCATCGATATCCCACACACGTGTGAAATCCCAACCGACAAACGACCCTTGCTTCTTCATCTGGTCCGCGGTTAAGCCGCCGCGCTGACCTGTCGTAGAAGTATCCCAATAGCTTTTCACAACATGACCGTCGTTAATACCGACAAGCCCGCCATTCTCATGCAAATCCTTTGTCGAAGTCGTCCGCCCCGCCGCATAGCACGTCGTAATCGTCCCGTGATTAGAGCCGACCAAACCGCCCGCGTTAGTCACAACCACAGCGCCGCCCAGAGCATAGCAGTTCGTCAGATTTCCCTCATTCCAGCCAATCAGACCGCCGCCGCAATAGCCCGCCGTCACAGCTCCGCTCGCGCGGCACATCTCAATCGTCTTGGGGCTGTCATTCCAGCCAATCAAACCGCCAACATAATAATTCCCCTTGACATCGCCCGTGACCTCAAGAGAACCCAACTGCCCGCTCTCCTGATTCCACCCAATCATACCGCCAACATAGCTATCACCGCGAACAGCAACACTGCTATTGCACCACCCCGCGAAACCGGAGTTCGCGCCAATCAGACCGCCGATGGTATAAGTCCCTGTACCGCTCGCCTCGGCCTGCTGCCCCGTCACGGAGCAACCATAAGTCAAGCTGCCGCTATTGTGACCGACCAAACCGCCAAGATAATAAACCCGGTCTGTCATGTCGACAATCTTAAACGGAGAAACTATCTTCGCGCTACTGCCGGTAATCACGCCATTCACTTCATTCGACCCGGCAAAACCACCTGCGTAATTCGCGACACCCGCCAGCGAAACTTCCGCGCTACAGCCGCTGATGGACTGCAGATTCATCCCGGCAAAACCACCAATGTAGGTATCTTCATTCCGAGTATTCGTGACACGCACCTGTCCGCGAGCGCTGCACCCATCAATGTAACCGGTATTAGTGCCCACAAAACCGCCCGCGTTATTACATCCTTGAACATCGGCATCCGACGAGCAATTCCCCGCAATAGTACCAGCGTTACCACCGACAAAACCACCAACGAAACCCTCTCTATAATCCGAAGTTTCCGTTGCGGTAACAATACCCGTCGCGCGGCAATCCTGCAAGATTTGCCCCTCGTTATAACCGGCAAAACCACCGGTCAGCACCACACCATTAACGGCCGCGAGCGAAACACAACCGCCATAAATCAAACCACTGTTATAACCTGTGATGCCGCCAATAAAGCCACGGCCCGTCACAGTCTTCGACACACTGCTCGTCGTAATTGTACCGCCACGATTCCATCCCGTCAGCCCGCCGCTATAATCCGACGCGCAAATAACATCAACGGAACTCGTATTGCCAACCATCGTCCCGGCCTCACTATAACCCGCGATGCCGCCACAATATTTCCCGGAAGCATAAACCGCCCCGCCCGAGACATAGCAATTGTAAATATTCCCGCGATTCAAAGTCCCCGCAACGCAACCGACATAGCTCTTACCCTTGACATAAGGCGTAATCAACCGGACATTGCGCACATACGAACGCAGACCCATATACCCAAACAGACCTGCGTTATCCGAAGAAGTTGTCACGACATTCAAATGCAGAATCGAATTCCCATCGCCATCGTAATTCCCCAAAAACGGCGCGGAGCTGCTACCAATCGGAGCGAATTCGGCAAACATCATATCGATATTCCCGACCTGCTGATAATACATCCCGGCAGTCCGCCCTTTTTCGGTCTCTTTACGCAGCCAATCCAAATCGTCTGCTGTCTTGATGAGACATGGATCGTCCTGCGTGCCCGTTCCTGACGGCGCCGCGACTAGGCCACACGAAATCGTCATCATGAGCGCCAAACAACTGACAACACTCAACAGAGGACTTTTCAGCAAACGTGTTCTATCAAGACCTGTACCAAAAATCATGCAAAATCTCCACAAATTATATTTCTATATAATTCATATAAGTCAACTAAACGAAATAGTTATAAAAAAGTCGATACATGACAAAACCGAAAACACAATCCGCGCCCCCAACCATGCGAAACACCGACACAAACGATGCGCTCGCCAATGCGATGAGCATCATCAACTCATTGCGACAGCACGGGCACGAAACATTTCTCGTTGGCGGATGTGTGCGCGACAGACTTCTCAACAGACCCCCCAAAGACTACGACGTCACAACTCAAGCGACACCGCGACAAATCAAAGCATTGTTCCCGAAGGCAAAACTCATCGGGGCATCGTTCGCCGTCATGGAGTATCAACAGATTCAAATCGCCTCCTTCAGAAAGGATGGAAAATACTCGGACAAAAGGCATCCGGACAACATCGACTTTGGAACAATCGAAGAGGACGCTGCCCGAAGAGACTTCACAATCAATGCCCTTTACGAGTTGCCGAACCCGCGCAATCTCGCAAGACCCGGCAGAATCACGGATTTCTTCGGAGGCCGCGAAGACCTCAGGAATCGCGTCTTGCGCACGGTCGGCAACCCCAACGCCCGCTTCAGAGAAGACGCCCTCCGACTGATGCGCGCCGTCCGTTTCGCGGCACGATTCAACATGACCATCGCCCCACAAACACTGCGCGCGATGACACGCCACCACCGCAAACTTTCCATGATTTCCCGCGAACGTGTCCGCGACGAATTCCTACTCATCATCACCGGCGCCCAGCCGACACACGCCTTAGACATCATCATCAAAACAAAACTGCTCGCGCCTATCTGCGACAACCGCACGCTCGCCTATCTCGTCCGCAAAAACTGCGCGCGACTTACACCGCTATCAAAATTACTGAGCGCCACAACGTCAACCAACAACCATCAATGCCTCATGATTGCCGCACTGCTTGCCGACGCGGACAGAAAACGCCGCACACCCCAAGCGGCAGTCGAAGCGCTCCAAAAGCTCCGCCTCGCGAACAAGCAAACAAAACTCATCACGGAAATATTGCAATGCCTTGACCAACTGCGACTGCCCGACCACAAAACAATCGCGCAGCACAGCGCCCGCGTCATCGCGGCGCATCCCGCAGCCCCACTCATTCTCGCGCTCGCCCGCATCATCTTCAAAACAAAACCAAACATCAAACGCAACACCAACGCCATCAACAAATGGATAAACACAAATCAGACGCGACTACCAGACCCATTAATCACAGGAAACACGCTCATCAGAATGGGAATCAAACCGGCGACGAGCTACGCGACAATTCTCTCGAAAATTTACAACCTACAACTCGACGGCAAAATCAACACTGCAGACGAAGCGCGAAAAACCATCGCGAAAATCATCGTCGCGCAACAAAAACGAAACCGCTAAAAGCGCCTACCGCCGATTCTTCCGGAACCAATCCTGCATCAGCGCGACAGCGTCATCAGCCATCACATTGCCAACCGTCCGAACCTTATGATTCCAACCGTCATGACAAAACAAATCGCAAACCGAACCACACGCGCCAAACTTTTGATTCTGTGCGCCATAAACAACTAGCGGAATGCGAGCCAGCAAAATAGCGCCCGCGCACATCGCGCAAGGCTCAATCGTAACGAATAGCGTACAATCGTCAAGACGCCAATCGCCAAGATACTGCGACGCCTCGCGAATCGCCATAATCTCCGCATGAGCAGTCGGGTCCGTCAACAGCATACGCTGGTCACGACCACGCCCAATCACATCACCATCACGAACAATTACGGCGCCCACCGGAACCTCATTGACCTCGGACGAAAAACGAGCTTGTTGCAACGCTAAGCCCATATACTTTACGTAATCAGTCTCTGACATCGGCGTAAAAACCGCCGCTTTCCTTTTTGTCACGACTATTGACTCCCACTCTTACTGGTTCTCTCATATACAGTATATGTTTCTTTGGCCGTTTTTGACCACGAAAACTCCGCTGCGCGCGCCATGCCTTTTTCACGCAAACGCGACGACAACGCACAATCACTCAGAACCATGCACAACTTACTCGTAAGATCGGCCTCATCTAAGGGGTCAACCTGCAAGGCCGCATCGGGACCGGTCACCTCCGGAAGCGAGGACGTCAACGACGTCACCACCGGAGCGCCACAAGACATCGCTTCGAGCGGCGGCATACCAAATCCCTCATAAAGCGACGGAAAAACAAACACATCCGTATGATTCATCAATTCAACGACAGCGTCATCCGACACATGACCCAAAAACTTTATCCGTTGACGATGCGAAGCGCGTTCGGCCTCCGCGAATATCGAATCCGTCAGCCAACCCTTGTCACCCGCGAGCAACAACAGATGCTCCGGAAAACGATCCGCCAACGCGTCAAAAGCACGAATGATGCGACCGACATTTTTCCCCGGCTCCAGTGTGCCCACATACAAAATATACGGCAACGAACCCGCGTAAGCACCGACCGACATGCAGCGCTCGCGAGGCAAATCCAAAACGCGAAAACGCCGATGGGCAGCCAGTGGAATCACGGTCACGGGCGCTTTGCAATCGGGAAAATAATGAAGAATATCACGACGCGAATTCTCGCTGATGGTGATGATCTCATCCGCGACAGCGACACTCCGTGCCGTCATCGCGTACCAGTAAGCGCGCCGAAGCGTCCCACAACGTTCGGGGTGAACGTAATACGACAAATCGTGAAGCGACAAAACATAAGGACAAACCTTATAGAACGGCAAAAAGTTGGACAACCCATGCAGCAACGTGGGATGATGCTGACGGGCAGCCTCACGCGGGAAACACAGATACTCCTTTAGCAAACGCCGAATCTTCTTGCCCTCCGGAAAACCCCAAGGGATATTCTCGTAATTCGGCGGCGCATCCGCGAACTGATAATTCCCGCAATTCTCACGGCTCGTATAGAGCGACAAATGGTCATCCGATTTCAGTAGCGGCAACAACTCCTCAGTCAACGCGTAGATATACTGACCAACGCCGCTCTTCGCCGCGCGCACCTGCATCGCATTTAAAACCAAACGCATTCCCGGCAACACTACTTCCGTTTTGTCAAGGGTTGATACTGCGTCAACGGAGCGCCGATATAAATCTGCCGCGGACGAGTCAAACGCGAATTCTGGTCATTGTAAAGCTCTTTCCACTGAGCGATCCAACCGGGCATACGACCAATCGCGAAAATCACCGTAAACATATTCGTCGGAATACCAATGGCACGCAGAATAATCCCGCTATAAAAGTCAACATTCGGATACAGTTTCCGCTCGATAAAATACGAATCTTTCAACGCGAGCTCCTCAAGTTTCCGCGCGATATCAAGCAACGGATCCTGCACCTTCAGACGCTTAAACACACGGTCACAGCAAGTCTTCAGCAGCCGAGCACGCGGGTCATACTTCTTATAAACGCGATGACCGAAACCCATCAACCGGAAAGGCTCATTCTTATCCTTAGCCTTCTCGATACACTCCTGAGGCGACAGACCGCCACGATGAATCGACTCAAGCATATCAATCACCGCCACATTCGCGCCGCCATGCAGCGGACCCCACAGAGCGCAAATCCCCGCCGAAACGGAAGCATACAAATTCGCCTGCGCCGAACCCACAATACGAACCGTCGTCGTCGAACAATTCTGCTCGTGATCCGCGTGGAGCGTCAGAATCAAATTCAGCGCCTCATCAATCTCATTTTCCGGAATATACTGCCGATAAGGCTCACTGAACATCATGTGCAAAAAGTTGCTGCAATAACGCAAACTCGGGTCCGGGAACATATAAGGCAAACCCTGAGCAGCCCGGTGCGAATACGCCGCCAGAGTACGAACCTTACTCATCAGATTCGCTGCCGCCGTATCAATCGCAAGCGTCGGGTCCTTATCAATCATTCGCTGAAACTGACGGTCATAGCAAAACAGAGAGTTCACCATCGCCGACAGAATCGCCATGGGGTGCGCCTTCGGAGGAAAACTGTCAAAATGATGTTTCATGCTCTCGTGAATATTCGCGTTCTCCGTAAGCAGCATTCCAAAATTCAAACGCTCCTCAACCGTCGGCAACTTCCCATTCATCAGCAGCATGGCCGTCTCGATAAAATCATGCGTCGCACTCAACTTTTCAATCGGAATACCGCGATAACGCAAAATCCCATTCTCACCATCAATATAAGAAATATCACTCTTACAAACCGCCGTGTTCGCCATGCCAGGGTCATAAACCAGATGACCCGTCTTCGCATAGAGATTCGACACATCAAAACCAACTTCACCCTCGGTCCCCACAACGACTGGCAATTCAATACTGCGGCCATTATAAGTTAGAGTCGCTGTCTGCGGAACAGGCGTATTCTTCTTCTCCATTTTCGAAGTCTCCTTAAATTTTCTTGACACTCAACATCCACGGCACACCACACGATGAACAGCATCTTGTAATTTCTATAAAACACTTACACGTTCTTTAACTTCAAAAGAGCGCAATTTTCTGAACGTCATTCCCATGAGGACGGAAAGTCAATTTGCCAAATCTTGCACAACTTCCGACACAATCGAGCGCGACAAGAATCAATCTCGGTCATCATCTTGTGCCTCACGGCAGCAGACTCATTCTTATGCGGGAACTCCATCCCCGCCTCCAGAGCTATATGACACGGAAAAACACGTATCGCCAAATAGTTCAGCAACCGATGGTCAAGATTCTTGATGATACCATTCGAAACACCCAAACGCAACGCGAACAAATGCATCGCGCACTCCTGCCAATCAATCAAACGCGCGCTGCCAAGCAACGCCAACGACCGACAAATCTGATCTGACATCAGCGCATTCTCTGACTCCCACAGTGTCTCACGCCCAACACGTTCTTGCATCAGCAAAAGCTCAAGATAGCGATGCATGCTCATGACAATCTGCTCTTCCGACTTACCCATCGCCGACGTGTTCTCAATCACATAAACATTACTGCCCGGCCAACGATACTCCTTCAGCGTGACATTATAACGCTTCGCTATATCCTTAAAAGCACTCGTCCGATGCGTCGAAAGATAACCCGGCAAATGCACCAGAACACCAATCCGCAGACCGGTCCCGGCATCCTCCGGACGCGTCGTCAGATAACCAAGCTCTTCATCATAAGCGTACTTCGCGATGATGCGAGTCGAAAACTCATGCTCAAGTTTCAGGGCGCGACCAAGCGCAAGAAAAGGCTGGCAACCCGGCAAAACACTCGTGAATACAAAATGGTCACGGCCATTGACCACGATGTTCTCGCAGCCATCACCACTCGAAAACAAAACTTGATGCGGCTCCGCGCGAACAATGAGCTGATAAGGCAACTGAAAACTTTCCTCTAAAAAACGACGCTCCGTATAGTTCAAGTCACCCAAGCAAAACTCGACGCCGCGGTCATGCCAATAATCAGCGAACAAACCATTATCATACGCAGCCTGACGAGCCATATCCACAAGCTCCATCAGCGTCGCGGAATCCTCAGTGGAAGGAAAACGAAAATTCTCCGCGTTCCGCGAAAGACGAACATACGTCAGCAAAACAGCATCACTATCCGTCGAAGCCATCTGCCAAACATCATCGAGACTCGAAAACGGAGAACCCGAAGAGTTCATCACTTTAGCCTTTTTATCTGATCCCGCAACTTAGCCGCAGACAAATAATCCTCGGACCTCACCGCCAAACGCAACTGCTTCCGCAAAGCATGCAAACGAGTGGTATGCAAAACACGATCACTGACCGACGCGCCATCCTGAGGACACATCCCAACATGACGGGCAACCTCATCACCGGGCCAAAGTGGAATATTCTCTAAACAAACATCCCGAAAAACACGATAGCAACGCGAGCAACCCAAACGACCGGTCTTCCGAAACGAACGCAAAGTGGTCTTGCAATAAGGACAAGTGATATCCGCCATATCCGACTCTTCCAGATTGCCCACAACATTAGACGAATCCAGAGCTTGCGTTATCATATCATCAAGACTGTCGCTCCCAAAAAACTCCCGAAGCAACTCGGACAATTCCTCCGGAGACAAACCCTGCGTCAACTTCGGCGAAATCTCCGAAGCGCACGGCTCGCACAAAAAATGCTCATTCAAAACGCCACCGGCATCACTCATAAACGCGACTTTCACGGTCGCGGGATTACGGTGACAGTGACAACACAGGACGGCAGCATTGTCATCATCAAAACCATCATGACCAGACATCATTCAATACCATCCTTTACTAAAACTTCACTACTATCTACAAATTATAATACGCCACATTCGAGAATCCGACCACCGACTAAAAACACCAAAAACATAAACAATAGAAAAACACAGTAGTTTTTGTGAGTTTTATTATTCAGAATACAATTAACCGATTTATGATGGCGCACTTACTGACGAAGAAGTCGCCCAACTCACCAGAGGACTCACAAGTGTTGACGACTGGTCACTCATGTAATTTTATCTGACGACACAACCTTGATCAAGAAGCCCAACCATTTTGTGATAGTCGGGCTTTTTGTTTGCTCTCAAAAAACGAAAAAAGTAGAAACCTGAATAATTAATTAATATCGCTTGCAGTACCTCATATCACTATGGTTCATCCCAAATAGTCTATAGGGAATTAAAATGAGAATCAAACAATTATATCTGTCGGCTCTGGTCATGGCTTCCGCTGCCCTTGCGGGAGCGATACCCACAATGACCGGGCAATGGAATTTCACAAACAGCAACCTCGACGCGACCGTCGGAACCGCAATGGCATACAGAGGAACAACACAAAGCAACACATCATTCGGCAAGGCATCAACATTCGGCATGCCAAACGTCGAAGGTGTCGACAAAGTCGTCATGGCATTCCCCGCATGCAACAACTCACAGGGATACATTTTCCACCCCAACACATCCGCATCCGGCGGTAGTGACACTAACCAATACACAATCCTCATGGACATCGGATACAAAACAGTTCCATCAGGATACGGAGCGCTTCTCCAGACAGACCCAAACAACAGCAACGACGCAGAATGCTTCTGCTACAACGGAGGAATCGGCATATCCGGACAATACGATGGAGAATTACAGGAAGGTGCATGGCACAGAGTCGTATGGACAATGAACAACAGAGTTTTTAAGAAATACATCGACGGACAACTCGTCGGAACACAAAATCTGGACGGTTACGCGGATGACAGATGGTCAATGTACTCCGGGGCCTCCGGAACAGCACTCGTCTTCACCGACAACGACAACGAGACGGCCCCCGGCTACTGCTCGCAAATCGCCGTATACGACGGAGTCATGACTGACCAAGAAGTCGCCGACCTCGGCGGACTCTATGTCTCGACTGTCAAGGTCAAAACACCCCCATATCTCCAAAACATGAAGACAAACGAAATGACCATCATGTGGGAAACATCGACTGACAACGCCGCGACCGTCGAATATGGAACAACAACCGCCTATGGTCAAACCGCGACGCCCACGGCCATCGCCTCCAAGGCCGCCACATACATCCACAAAGCGGTACTCACATCACTCACCCCCGACACACTCTACCACTACCGCGTCAAGAACGTCGGCGCTGACCCCGAATACACCGACGACGCGACGTTCAAAACAGCCCCCGACACCAACACCGGTGACTTCGCGTTCGCCTTCTGGAGCGACAGTCAGGGAGCAGTCAACGGCAGCAACGACCATCCGACAAACGACCTCTTCGACCACATGGCCGCACAGGGAATCGACTTTGCCGTCACAGCCGGTGACCTCTCCGAAGCAGGTGACTCATCTGCGCACGTTCGCAACTTCTTCCTCAACCGCACATGCGCGCACCTCGGAACAAAAGTCCCGTTCTTCATCGCATGGGGCAACCACGACGCCTACAACACTGAGCCGCCGCAAGGTGAACTCAACTTCATCAGACAATGCGCCTCACTTCCATCCCAAGACCGCACGGACCAACCCGGCAAAGTCAACGCCGGTCGTGGCGGATTCAGCTACACATACAGAGGCGTATACTTCTGCTTTATCGACGACCTGCATCCGGACGACATCATTAACGGATGGCTCGATGCCGAACTCGCGTCGGACGCATGCAAAAACGCGCGCATGCGCGTCTGCGTCGTACACCAGCCGCCCTACTGCGACATGTGGGTTGATGGAACACCATCATACCGCACAAACCTCGTGCCCAAACTCGAAGCCAACAACTTCGTCCTGTGCCTCTCCGGACACACACACGAATACGAAAGAGGATTCCTCAACAACATCAACTACGTGATTTGTGGTGGAGCGAGCTGGCTCGACCTAACAGAACCCATCGTCAAAGATTGGGAACACATCACCGTTGGCGGAGCGCACAACATGGACGGAGCACCCAGAGCCGGACTCCTGCACGGATACACACTCTTCAACATCAGCGATGGAGTCGTCACAGCGCAATTCCACACCTTCTCATCGACGGGCGAGTACACTGGAATCAAAGACAGCTTCATCATAAACCTTCCTGTTGCGGCTGTCAACGACTGGTCGCTGCAATAAGCAAACTGTTTAGAACAGAAACAAACAACAAACACCCCGATGTCGGAAATCAACGGCAGCGGGGTGTTTTTCATCCTACAGACTTGTTGTCAATCGTAAATATTCATCAAACACAACGATAACATTTCTATACAAATGAATATCCGCGCAAACATCTTTCTAACGATTGCGGTAGCAGCAACACTACTGCTGACGGCTTGTGCTGACAACAACAAAATAATCCTCCCAAACGACCCGATTGGCCGACCCATCATCGGACTTATTCTCAAAAGCATCACAGCCACAACCACGCAGAGAATGTTGGTGAATACGGTCGAATACCAAAAGAAAAAGAACACCTTCAACATCATCATCGAAGGCACTGTTACGCCTAATAGCGTCGCAAAACAGGAAGAACTCGTTCGAAAGATGATTGAGGCCGGTGTCGACGCGATTGTCATCGATCCCATCAACCGAACCACCGCACTAAAAGAACTCAAAAAAGCCATCGACAAAGGCATTCCCGTCGTCAACATTGACATCCCATTCGACAAAAAAACCATGGAAGCGCTCGACATCGATATCCCATACATCGCGCCCGACAACGAGAAAGCAGCCGAAAACATCGCCGACTATGTCATATCCAAAATGGGAGACAGCAACGAACTCATCATCCTCGAAGGAATGCCACAAACGGCACTCGGAGAAGAGAGAACGAAAGGCTTTATCAAATCAATTGACAAAAACAACAAGACGCTCAACAGCATATACCTCGTGCCATGGTCGGATAACGAAATAAAAGAAATTCTCAAAAAAGCGCTGACGGCGCACCCAGGAACAAAAGCTGTCCTGACATGCACCGACACAATTGCATTCTACGCGTGCCAAGCAATCAACGACCTCGGCCTCACCGGAAAAGTCCTCGTCGGAACAATCGGCTATCAGCACAAATCGATACAGAGCCTCATCACCAAAGGCAAAGTAACAGCCGCCGCAAACCTTCACCATGACAAATACGGAATTGACGGAATCGAACTTGCCCTCAACCTGTTAGCCGACCGCGAGCACTCACTCGACGACGTCAGGACATCGACAACCATCATCACCGCGAAAAACGCGCCGGTCATGTCGATGCAAACATCAGATGAGACCACAAATCCTGACGACGAATCCAAAAACACGACACCATCAAAACGCAAAAACTAACGCCGACGAAAACGCGGATAAACGCTCCCTGACGCAAGCTCCCACACATCGGCAAAATCCCAACCCTTAAAAATCTCACGACGACTAAAAACGCGTGTTTCAAATCCCAAACCAGCATCGGAACGGCTTATACCGGAAACCTTTGTATCCCAAAAACAATTCGCCACACGTCCGATATTCAGCCCCGCGAAGCCACCCGTATAATCTCGGCCCTCAACCAAAACAGAAGCATAGCTGTTACTCACAGAACCATTATTATAACCAACCAAACCGCCGACTTTCTGCTTGCCCAAAACCGTAGACCCTAATGCGTAACAATCGCGCACCACACCATTCTGATTCAAACCGACCAAACTCCCCACACTGTTGCTCCCCCAAAAACTGCTATTCTCAATTCCAAGATGACGAACCTCACCCGAAGAAACACACCCGAACAACCCGACACCGGTCACAAATTCCGGCATCGAAATATGCACATTCGTGACGACCTTTCCATTACCATCGAAAAAGCCACAGAAACCTTGCCCTTGCATATTCGTGCCAATCGGCAACAGCAACTGACGCACACGCACTGCCCGCCCTCGCGACGCCGACGCCGACTCCTCCGGCGACAACTTCTTCGTGACACTGCCATCAATATCACGCACCATCCGATAATGCTTGCCACGCGTCGCCTCATTCCCAAGCGTACACTGCGCCGACAACCACGCCAAATGCCCAAGCTCCTCGATAATATACGGGTCAGCCGCCGAACCACTACCATGAATCGGCACAACAGCAGGCACAAAAATCGTCGATGGTGCTACCACCACCCGTGGCGCCACCCGCGGCCGCCGCTTCTTGACCAAAACGCCCGACGAAACCAGACTCCCTGTCGACACCACAGGCGCAACCGGAGCAACCTCCGCAGGCGGCGCGGCGATGGCAACCGTCGTCCCCGAAGACTCATGTTCAATCTGTTCCTCCGCGGACAAAATCGAACTAATCGTCGGAGTCGTCACCGTCGACGAAGAAACAACATCAGCCACCGGAGACTGCGCCCCATCAGGTCGAAGCGCGTCAACCAACTCCTGATTATGCGCGTTTCGCATTGCGCGCACATTACGGATGCCATCGAAAAATCCAACATTCCCCTCCGCCCGAGGTTCAACAACCGACGGCGAAGTCCGTGACGTATTGGGAGACAAAAAATATACTGCCGCAGCAACAAGCACCGCTACCAAAACTATAAACGCGAGCGCCAACAAAACCCGAGACAAAGGACGTCGTGAAACTGAAGGTTCATCCTCTTCACAAACAGGACAAACCTCAAGACCATGATAATCAATCGGATACCAACACTTTTCACAAAACCTTTTCATACTATGACTTACAAAACAACAACAAACATTGTGTGTTTTCCAAAATGTTATTAATAGCATCATGTAATTTTTTAAAAAGATGTTATCGGAATTTGCCAGTCGGAGGGCAAGATGAAACCGTTTGATGAAAACATTACGAAGCTCATTAAGTCACGCTATCCTATTATCTACGTACACACATGGGAAGAAAACAGGCTCATCGATACTGTCAAGGAAGTTGTCGAAAAAATCCGTAACGAAACCGTAAACAAAACGGATCGCAAAATCTATCTCTGGAGCTCAACAAAAGGCATCGTCGAAACTCGACGCAAAGAAGGCAACGCCGAAAGCGAAGAACAAATCAAAGACACGCAAGACATCCTGAAGGCGCTGACGCAAGTCGAGCGGTGCACCAACAACGCAATCTTCATTTTCAAAGATATGCACCAATACTTCGGATACTGCAACAGACCACCCGACAACGAAGTCATCAGAAAAATCCGCGACCTCGTCCCGACAATCCAAGAAGGAACATCCGCATTCATCACGCTCATCTTCGTCTCGCCGAGCCTCGTCCTACCGCAAGAACTCCAAAAAGATGTGACGGTGCTCGAATTCCCGCTGCCCACATTCGACGAAATCATGGAAATCCTCAACGGCATCATCGAGGACCACAAAGACCTTCCGCACGTACACATCGACCTCAACAAAACGCAAAGTGAGCAACTCGTCCGTGCCGCAATGGGACTAACGAGTTCCGAAGCGCGGCGAGCCTTCATGAAAGCAATTGTCGGAGACAAAACCCTCAGCGTCAAAGATGTCGACATCATCCTCGAAGAGAAACAGCAAATCATCAAGAAAAGCGGAATCCTCGAATTCATCAACTCCGAACTCAAAATCGAAGATGTCGGCGGCCTCGAAAACCTCAAGGCGTGGCTCCGAAAAAGAAACAAGTCATGGCTCGAAGACGCCAAGAGATACGGCGTCCCCGCGCCCAAAGGCGTCCTCATCACCGGCGTCCCCGGCTGCGGAAAAAGCCTCGTCGCCAAAGCCATCAGCACCATGTGGCAAATCCCGCTACTCCGCCTCGACGTCGGCCGCATTTTCAGCGGCATCGTCGGCAGCAGCGAAGAGAACGTCCGCAACGCCATCAGCACCGCCGAAGCGATTGCCCCGTCCATTCTCTGGATTGACGAAATCGAAAAAGGCTTCAGCTCCTTCGGCGGGCACAACGGCGACAGCGGAACATCAAGCAGGGTATTCGGCACGTTCCTCACATGGATGCAAGAGAAAACAAAACCCGTCTTCGTCATCGCGACAGCCAACAACATCGAAACGCTCCCGCCCGAATTCCTCAGAAAAGGACGCTTCGACGAGATTTTCTTCGTTGACCTTCCCACCAACAACGAGCGACAAGACATCTTCAAGGTTCACCTTGACAAACGCCTGCTCAACAAAGACGGAACACCCAAAGAACCCGAAGTCATGGGCAACTTCGAAATCTCGCAGACCGTCCTCTCGAATCTCGCCGAGCTTACCGAAGGTTTCGTCGGTGCCGAAATCGAACAGATTGTCATCACGGCGCTTTTCGAGGCGTTCGCCGCCAACAGAAGCATCACCTATGACGACCTCAAAAAGTCGATTCAAGACACCGTGCCTCTTTCGATAACGCAGGCGGAACGCATCATCACCATTCGCGAATGGGCAAACGCCCGGGCCGTCGCCGCAACGAGAAGAGAAGACCTCGTCGGCTACAGCACCGAAAGCCCCGAAACGAAAAACGAAACCAAGGAAGCGGCAACCAACGACGTCACCAAGAAGCGCGGTGGAAGATCGCTCACGGTCGATATGTAGCGCAAATATACGGAGGTAAAAGAACATGTCATGCGTCGTCATCGGATTCCCAATCGGACTCGCAATGTGGACAGCAATCGCTGCCGCATCAACACCTAAAGTGGTGCAAACATCAAAGGAAATATACAAAGACTGGCTCGCGTCAACTAAACTCGAACTACCGACATCGTTCCGAAGCAGCAAGGAACTCATCAAAGTCGTCCAAAAGTGCGGATACGACTGCGTCAAATGGGACGGCCGATACAAAACCGAAATCAACGGAACGGTCATCTTTTGGGAAAAAATCTTCGGACGATGGCACGCCGTCTCCGCCTCATACGACGCCCCCGTCGTCAGGAAATTCGTCGACAGAGTCAACGACGAAATGAAGATGGAAATCTTTAACATGGACAAGGCGAAAAAGGCTCTCGAAGAGAGCGAAAAGGCGGCCTCACGCCTCTGGACGACCAGCTTCACGGACGGCGATTTGCTCATCAAAGCCCTCGCGGACAAAGGCTTCTCCGCCAAACCGGATCCCGACGGCAACATCATTTGCGCCGTGGACGCCAAGTCCGCGCTCTGCTTCAGGCCCGTGGAAAACGGCCCATACTCCGTCGAAGTCAAGAACATCGACGACCTCAGCCAAGTCCATCGCGAGCTTGTCGAACTCGACGGCCACTACAGACAGCTCATTCAACAACGAACGGTGCAGAACATCAAGAACAGAGCAAAGTCACGAAACATGACCATCGAATCGGAAACGGTTATGCAAGACCAATCTGTCGTCATCGTGCTCAACGTAGAGGAATAAAGGGCGAACTCTATGGATAACGAATCGCGATTCGACCAATGGCAACGGCGACTTGACACCGACGAAAAACAACTGGTATCTTTTTTCGACACAAAAGTCACCGCCTCGGACACTGTCTTTATCTTTCCCGACATCCCACCGGAAGTCTGGAAACTCACGCTAAATATCCCGGTCAGTAAGGACACGTGCGTTCTCGCCATCATCCTCATGTTCCTCGACGACTTCGACGGAACAAACGCCCTCATACTCACGACGAACGCGTTATGCCTGCGACAAAAAGCAAGAACGGTGACGTACCCTTACCAGACCAGCGCCGGAACTCAAGTCCCCGACGACATCATCGGAAAGATTAAAACAAAATACCCCGCGATTGCGGAATTTCTCGCGACCGTTACGGCGCCCGAATACGTCACGAACTTCCACAAGACGCTCCCGCACCAAAGTAGCACAAGCTTCCCGCTGATGCAGGACACACCCGACACGAACAACCTGCCATCCGCCCTCGAGAATTCACCCGCCACAAAACTCGACCCGACTCTCTCGTTCAGACTTGACCTCAACAACGCGACCCTCGACGACCTACTCGAAATGCCCGGATTCTCGCTCGTCACGGCGCAATCGTTCATCAAAGAGAGAGACCGCCGCCACGGATTCGCCTCATACACCGACATCGGCGAGTTCCTCGACCTCCAGCCGCACCAAATCGAAAAACTCAGAATGGAAACGACTCTAAACCCAATGTCGGACAACACCATTTCAAAGGCCTCAAAAAGGGCCATCGTTGACTATTAGGAGACAACACTATGGCAAAGAAGAAAATCAAAATTCAAGTCATGAGCGACGGAATGATTCACACGGAAGTCTCGGGCATTAAAGGGAAAAAATGCATGGACTACATCAAAGTCATTGAAGAACTTGCGCAGATGACGACTATTCATTCTAAAGCGACTAAAGAATATTATGAACCGGAAGACAAGGTTTATCTTACTCCGTCAACCAATCAAACGAAAACAGAGGATGTCTTGCCCACTGTTCAGCAACAG
Source organism: Candidatus Sumerlaeota bacterium (assembly GCA_012513815.1). Classification (GTDB taxonomy): domain Bacteria; phylum Sumerlaeota; class Sumerlaeia; order Sumerlaeales; family Sumerlaeaceae; genus JAAZBM01. Next base: position 42,783 of record JAAZBM010000010.1, read on the forward strand.
AACAAAATGGAGTAGGACCGCAACTCATGAAGAGCATTGAAAAAGGCAATACTGTTCTTCGCGTACATCAATACCTCCCGAGAACCGAAGCCGAAGGACCCGGTGTCAGAGCATGCGTCTGGGTACAAGGATGCTCAATTCACTGCAAAGGATGCTTCATGCAAGAAGCATGGGACCCAAATGCCGGCAAAGAATACGACGTAGAAGAACTCGCAAATGACATCCTCGCGCAAAAAGACATCGAAGGCCTAACCATACTCGGCGGCGAGCCTTTCGACCAAGCCCACGCCGTCGGACTACTCGCATCAATCATGCACGTACACGGCCTATCCGTCATGACTTTTACCGGCTACAAAGTCGAAGAACTCTGGATGAAAAACGACACCGACGTCAACGCCCTACTCAACGCCACGGACCTGCTCGTTGACAGCCCGTTCATTCTCGAACTCGAATCGAACGACAGGCCATGGGTTGGCTCATCGAACCAGCGCTTCCACTTCCTCAGCAGCAGATACATCGACCTCAAGGACTCGCTACACACAATCAAAAACAAAATCGAAGTCCGCATCGACAAAAACGGACAATACAAAATCAACGGCATGGCGAGTAAGAAAATCCGAGACGAGATGTTTGACAAACTCCGCTGCCCCCAAAATAACTCAATCCCAATATCTGAGCCTAAACCGAGAGAATAATTCGGAATTATCTCACAAACAAATTTTACTTTTTGACAGCAATAGCAAAAAACTTTATTACGAAAGCTTGAATAACCATGTCTGTAGATATGCCTTTAGAAGAACTTTTGAAATACAACGGAACAAATGCCAGACCTAACGACTACGATGAATACTGGCAAAAGGCACTCGACGAACTCGACAACACAGCGCCATCGGTCAGACTGACACCCGCCGAATGGCAAATTCCAAATTTCGTCTGCAGAGACCTCTGGTTCCACGGCGTCCGAGGCGGCAAAATCTACGCGAAAGCGGTCAGACCGGCCGGCACGGAAAACACAAAACTCCCCGCCCTCCTTCTCTTCCATGGTTACAGTGGCGCAAGCGAACCTTGGCAATACATGTTGGGATTCGCAGGCATCGGATTCGAAGTCTTCTACATGGACTGTCGCGGACAGGCCGGCGCAAGCTACGACGACAACGGCAACAGAGGACGCACACACTTCGGAACGCTCATGAAAGGTGTCATGGACGGAGACCCACAGCGCCTTGCGTTCAGACACATCTATCTTGACACGGCGCAGCTCGCCAGAATCGTCATGAACCTCCCCGGGATCGACCCGGACAGAGTCGCCGTCTACGGCCAGTCACAAGGAGGAGCGCTCTCCGTCACATGCGCCGCGCTCGAACAAAGAATCGCCTACTGCGCCCCCGTATTCCCATACCTCAGCGACCACAAAAGAGTCTACGATCTCGCCTTCCCGGTCGGTGTCAACGAGGAAATCAACTACTGGTTCAGAACATACGACCCACAGCACAAGAGAGAAGATTGGCTCTTCGAACAACTCGGCTACGTCGACATTCAGTTCCTCGCGCCACGTATCAAAGCCAAAACGCTCATGATGTGCGGACTCAAAGACACCTGTTGCCCGCCCTCATCGCAGTTCGCGATGTACAACAAAATCACCGCGCCCAAGCAACTCAGAGTCTTCCCGGACTTCATCCACGAAACGTTGCCCAACCAAGCGGACGAAATGCTGCAGTGGCTCTTGCCGCAGATTTTGGCATAAATCGCAACGCGACAAACACACCTAAACAAACGGACATGAAGCACCAACATCATGCCCACAATGGACTGTACGCTACCTTTCCTAAATGAAAACCATAGCATACAGGTAATTTATTCTGTTTTGAGATTCCACCAAACTATTGCGATAAGGCAACACAAATAATCCCATCATGACCGACATCAAAAAAGCACAAAAGCCCAAAGTAAAAGACTACGGGAATTTCCTCGCGCTATGGAGAATGCTGCTCTATCTCAGAGGATACAAACTCGCGCTCTTCCTGATGCTCATGTGCATGATTGGTGAAGCGCTCGCGACCATGGGCACTCTCTCCCTCATCAAACCCATGACCGACCTCATGTTCACAGGACGACTGATTGACAGACCCGAAGAAGGAAAACTCTCGCACTTTGTCCTCGGCCGCCCGAACGAGAGCGCCAACTCCGAGACCGTCGGCGTTGTCGGCGTCGGAGGCATGGAAGACCAGACCGTCCGAAGCATCCGCTCATTCTTCACGCAATACATCACCCCGCAAACGACAACCGTCGCCATTGACCTCACACGAGTCGAGGGCATCGGTCCCGAAGGATGGTCCGCGATAGCGCTCGGCCAAACAATGGCAGACCAAACAACCGGAACAAAACTCATCGTCGCCCTGCCGCAAAACATCGAATTCCCCGAGAGTGTCACCACGGCGTCCCAACACTCGATATGCCTCACAACGACATCACAAACATGGCAAACTTGCCTGACGCAAATCATCCGAGACGCCGAAGTCCCGCCATCGCCCAAACAAGACATCGCCATCGCCGCGAACTCCTTCAAGGCAAAGGCATACGACGCCATCATGCCCTACATCGGATACATCGAGCGATACAGCAAAGGCAACCTCTTCATGGTAATGGGCATGCTACTCGGCGTCATGCTATTCTTCGCGCTCCTCATGGCGATCTTCGGATACGGCCTCAACTACTACGCCAGCATGCTTGCCAGAATCGTCGCCATCAAGATGCAAGAAGAACTTTTCGCGCGATCCATGCAACAGGACGTCGCGTACTTCGCGCGAAAGCGGGACGCCGACCTCATGAGCATTGTCATGAGCGACACCGTCGTTGTGACTGACACCGTCGAAATCATTTTCTCCGGCCTCGTCAGAACCCCCATTACACTCGTCACACTACTCATCGCGATGCTCATCATCTCGCCCAAGCTCACCTTATTCTGCATGACCGTCCTACCCGTCATGGGCATACTCATCGCCCTCCTCGGCAGAACCGTCAGACGCTACGGCAGAACAATGAGAGAAAGAGCCGCTGACCAGAATGTCGTCGTACAGGAAGCCTACACCGGCATCAGAGTCATCAAGGCATTCAACACCGAAGCACGAGAAGCAAGCAGATTCCACGTACTCAACAACAGGCTCATGCGAGACTTCAAGAGAGTCGTCATCGCCACAGAAGCCGGCGAAAGAGCAATCAGGCTACTCGGATTCATCACCATCGGCCTCATGATATTCTTCGGAGGCTGGATTGTCCTCGGCACACGCGAACTCTCCGCATCCGACTTCACACTCTTCGTCGCCCTACTCTCCCAAGTCTTCAGGCCTCTGCAAGCAATCAGCAAAACAAACAGCAGACTCCAGCGGGGACTGGCATGTTGCGACCGTATCTATGCGGTACTCGATGAAGAACCGACAATCGTCGACGCGCCCGACGCGACCGCAATGCCTAAAATCGCCAAAGAGATTCAGTTCAAAAACCTCTGCTTCAGATACGACAACACCGACCACGACACACTCTGCGACATCAACATCACTGTCCCGTGTGGACAAAAAGTGGCAATCGTCGGCGAAACCGGCTCAGGCAAAAGCACTCTCGTCAACCTGCTACCAAGATTCTTTGACCCCACCAAAGGCCAAATACTCATCGACTCAAGAGACATCCGCACCGTAACGCAAGCATCACTCCGCGACCAAATTGCGCTCATTACGCAAGAGACGGTTCTCTTCGACGACACCGTGGCCAACAATATCGCCTACGGAAAACCGGACGCCACAAAAGAGGAAATCATCGAAGCCGCTAAACAGGCAAACGCCCACAAGTTCATCACCGAAAGACTCGACAACGCCTACGACACCATCATCGGAACACGGGGCGGCAGACTCTCCGGAGGCGAAAGACAAAGACTGGCAATTGCCCGCGCAATCCTCAAAAACGCCCCGATTCTGATTCTCGACGAAGCAACAAGCGCGCTCGACACTGAAACCGAAAGCCTCATCCAAGAAGCCCTCGACAGAGTCATGATTGGCAGAACCGTTTTCGTCATCGCGCACAGACTCAGCACCATCAGAAACTGCGACATCATCTACGTAATGGACAAAGGACAAATCGTCGAAAGCGGGTCACAACAAGAACTGCTCGACATCCCAAACGGACGTTACGCAAGATTCTACAACATCCAGTTCGGCGGTGGCAACAACAACCACGAAACAAACAACTAAACACAACAGCAAACAGCACAAATAATAAACTGACAGCCTACCCGGAATCTCCGAGTAGGCTGTTCAATTAAGGACCTACACGAGAAGCGCCGTTGCGCCCCTCATCAAAACCAATTACATTGAGAAGTTGGTAACATCGTCTTCATCAAGACCACGAGCTGAACCGGCCTCGGTCACACCATTCGGGCCACAAGAATAAATCTGCACACCGGCCTGATTGAAGAAGTTATCCTTGAACGGACCTTCCTGAATCTTGCTACCGCCATTGGCCTCGCCATACTTCTCGCTCGAGATAAAGCTATAAGGCATACCCCATGGGTCGATGATGTTGACTTGCTCGGCAACCGAAGCAGACGTCTGGGAATCAAGCTTGTTCATCTGAATGTTCAGATAAGGGCCTTTCCAATTCGGCAAGTTCGCAACGTTGTAAACAACATCCGAGTGGAACAAACCGGTGCCAAAACCGGAACCATCCGCCAGCAAACTCCCTGTGCTCGGGTAACGACCGACATCCAACTTATAACGCTCAGCGGCAAGCGACATTTCGCGAATATCCGAAGCGGCCGTAGCGACGCGAGCATTATCAACTTCTTTAATATAAACACCCGTGATCATCGTCGCGAGCATCATGATAATCATGATAACAACCAGCATCTCCAAAAGGGTGAATGCTTTTGCTGAACTATTTCTTCTCATTAGGTAGTACCTGTCCTTCTTGTTATGTTTTTCTCTTATTTGTAGTATATAATCACTAATAGCTGATTAACAATGTTTTGCGCGATTAATTGCAACTTAGTCGTGCAACGTCCCGAAAAAGTAGAAGATATCATCTTTCATATAGTCATCATTCTGATACTCATTCATGATGCCATCCGGACCCCAGCTTACGACAGCAAACTGTGGATTCGTCCGATAATTCCCATCACGACGAAGTTGACCATTACTAAAAGTGTTATTCTCCATGATATTACTCGAAACGGTCTGAGACATTGGATAATAACCCGTCGGGCCATAAGGGCTATACAGGAAATATGGATTGCCCCAAGGATCAAGCGGAAAATCACGACGACGATCTGTATCACTATTCAAATAGGAACTATCCGTCGGACCCGAATAGGTCGGAGGAATATACCAACGCTGGAAGGTTGCATAGGGGCCCTTCCACTGACGAATCATACGCGTGACACGAGCATCAGCATTGGTGCTCTCACCCGTACCATAAACCGAAACACCGCCCAACCTAGACTGATTATCAAACTGACCTTCAAGATTCGTATGAGCATTGATAACATACATGTTATCCGTCTCCAAGTTAATCTGGTTTCCACGACCCGCATACGTTCCATTATGAGTAATCGGGCGGTCATTCAAAATCTGCAAAGGAACAAAGAACCCAAATTCCATCGCGACAACTTCCTCAGCCTGACCAAGCATCTTACACTCAGCCTGCGCGATTGTAACACGAGCTTCCTTCATCTGGCTATTATAGACCATCACAATCAGGGTGGTGATAAAGGTCAAGATGGCCATAACGGTTACCAATTCCGTCAAGGTTAAACCACGGCGACCTGTCATTCTAATATCTGTTAAGGGGGTTTTCATTAGTTTAGCTCCTAATCTCATTCTCTACCTAAAACTGCTGCTTGATATCATCTGAAGTATTCAGGATACCATCCGGACCACAGCTCACAACCGTAAACCGATCATAAGTCAAGGTGCCGCTAGGAGTCGAAACACCACCGGGAGTCACAACACCAAGCTGAGGGTCGACAAAACCATAAGGCGTAAAGAACATATAGACATTGCCCCACGGATCCACCGGAGTCCCATTGAAATTATCATCAAAAGTGACCTGCTGCTTGAACTCCAGATAAGGACCACGATGACGATTGGGATTCGTCGGAAGAGGACGAATACGTTGCCAAATATAATCCTCATCATCAACCATCTGACCGGCGGGATTCGTCTTCGGGTTTATAAAAACGCCCTGCAGGTTATTGGGTCTATTCACCGTATCCGTCGTCGCGGGATCATCCAAATAATACAGCTGCGTGAAGAAACCCGTATGAACACAAATCTGCTCCTCACCCTCCGCAAGCTCACGAATCGCGTTCATCGCGTTAGTAATACGAGCTTCATCTGCACGCTTCGTAAAAGCAAAAACAACCATAACGGTCAAAACCGACAATATAATCATGGCAATAAGCAATTCAAGCAACGAAAAGCCTGAACGATTACGATCGAGTACGTTTCTCATCTTCATTTTTCTCATCCTATAATCCCAGCGTTAAAATATCAGTACGATATCATCCGAATTCGTGTTGGTAGTACCGACACCGGTCCAACCAACAACCTTGCTACGCAAATAATCCGCAGCATTATTCCCATCACGAGTCCCGGGCAAACCATCAGGACCAAGCGAAACCAAAAGACTGTCATAAAAACTCGTCGCCTCAGTGCCGGTGTCACCGGTCGCAGGATAAAACAAATAGGGATTACCCCACGGGTCAAGCGGCAACTTGTTGTCCAAAGAATCAACCGGGCCACCATTCGCGTTCGAAGTCATATCCTGAATCGGAGCGAGCGTGTTACCCGTCGTGCTACGCAAAACATAAGCGCCAATCGGATTCAACGTCACATTACGCATATCGGTCAAAGTGATAGACTGCGGGAATGTCGCGTAGGGGCCCTTGAACTGCTTCGCGAAACTACGCCACTGAGCTTGGCTCATACCCTCGCGATTCGCCGCCTGCGTCGGGTCTACATTATACGAATACTTAAAGAACGGAACCTCATTAGTGACGCCATTCGCCGGCATACCTGTTGCGGGAATATTATCCTGAACATTGTCCAAATCTTCCAAACGAAGATAAGCGCCAAGCTCCGCGCGAGCAAGCATCTCGGCCTTCATAAAGCTATCCAAATCCGACTTCGCGGCTGTGATACGGGCCTCATCAACACGAGCCCGAAACTGAGGCAAAACAAGCAGCGCAAACATTGCGATTATCGCTGCAACCATCGCCATCTCCATCGCGGTAAAACCGCTGCGACCTTGTCTGTAACTATATAATGAGAGACTCTTCATCATCTTTTTTCCTTGTTTATATCTTCGTCTTCGGTTTTTCGTTTCACTAAAATTCTACCAAAATATCATCGGAACCAACTTCGCGAATGCGCGGATGAGCCGGATCGACTGTCGTCGCATTACCCGAAGCATCAATGTTCAGCAAAATCGGATTAATCTTCGCGTAATCTGTAAACTGCGAAGGCTGCAAAGCAGTGAAAGGACCTTTCACATCACCCGTATACAAACGACGCGTCATCATATCAGCCTGCTGCGAAGCCGCTGACGACTGCAATGAATCCAATTCACCCGGAACCGCGTTACGACCATAACTCACAATACCCGCAAAATAATCCGGCTGCTCACCGGGCTTCTCAATAAAGCGAGGAGTAATACGGCCTGTCGTGGCGTCACCGTTGCTCTTCAGCAAATACATCGTATAAGGATTACCCCACTGGTCACCGGGCCAATCATAAGGAGCACCGACAGCGCCGGGCAAAGTCATACTGACAATCTTCTTCGAATTACCCGTCAGATAAGGAGAGGACTTCGTCCAATTCTTCTTCAAACGCAAAGTCAGATTATTGACCAAATGACCATGATACTCAAACTGCGCCACCGGAATCGGCTTCTGACCGGTAATGTTACTCATCAGATTATCATAACTAAAATTCAAAAAACAAAGCTTCGGGAAAAAGCCAAGGTCCGTATTCGCGAAACCAACGGCGGTAGCGAGTTGACGACACTCAGCGACGGTGGCCTTCTTCCGGGCCTCTTCCATAGCCGTAAAAATCGAGATTGTCGCCATCGCCGACATAATCGACAGCAACGCGGCGACTATCATCATTTCAATCAGCGTAAAGCCTGCTTCACAAGCTGGAGTTATATGTTTTATTCTGATCATCATCATGTCTATTTTTCTCTTGGCGTTATTCTTAATTCTATGCTCAACTGCGAACGATTGTCAAGACTATTCGTGCGCTTATCGCTTTTTTACCATTCCGACACAACCGAACTTACCTCCGGGGAACCACCGGCGCCACCCAAAATAATCAGGTTTTGCTTGCCCGAAACTTCACTCGTCTTCGACGACTTGCTCAACGCCTCAACCGACGCAGCATAAGAAGCTGACGAAACGGTGACGCAATCCAACAACCGGACCGCCGCCGAAAAATCACTCTCATTACTTATCGATGGTATCACCGCGCAAACAAAATCGGTCACACAACGATAAGGATTACTACCGGCGCCATCGCCCTGAGCCTTCTCTGCCGTCAGACGCTTCCAAAGCTGCGGCGTCAACACCAACTGACCATCGGCGCCACGAGCGTCAAGCGACAACAAAGCCTGCGGACGGCACGTATTCACATTCAGCTTCCCACGAGTATAAACACTCGAAGTCTCAACATCCTCGACCACAATCGCCGTACCGGCCACAAACAACTCCGCCACCGTCTGGTCAAAATTCAACTTCGCGTCATCGCCCGTAGCCTTACTATTATAAACAGGCATCTGCCACAAACGGAACTGACGGCTCGACGGGTCTGCGAAACCGCTATTCACACGCAACAAATCAAGCGGCGAAGAACAACCCTTGTCGCCATGCTCAAGACGCATCGACGCCATCGAACGGATATAATGCTGCTTGCCGCTATCCATCAACGCCGGAATCGCAAACGGAGTCGCCGACGAAGTCGCGCTCACACGCACCGTCGGGTCCGAACGTTGCCAGCTAATCATGCTATCAAGCCCATTCACAGGCCCATAACTCATGACATCAATCAAATCCCCAACCTTGTTACGCAAAACCACATAACCACCAAAGTCAGGCAAATCCAAACCACCGGCCTCATAAACATTATAAAGGTGACCATCGGGCTGAACTCCGAAAATATCAAAAAGGCCGTCGCCACTCTCGCCTGTCTTGCGGAACAAATCCGTCACGACCAAAACGCCGCCGGCAGGGAGATTAGCGCTAACACTCACTTGACTCGACAAAACGCCATCAAGACCATAAACTTCTAACTGCCACCCCGCGAGCGACAAATTCCGACCCCACGGGTTATACAACTCGACAAACTGACCGCTGTCACCCTTGACCGCCGCCGTTGCGCTGTCAGCATAAACTTCCGTAATCAGCGCCGTAGCCTCGACACCGATCACAGCCTTATCCAACGACTTATCCTTGTTCGTATACATCACCGTTGGCGTCGTGTTATCATCAAAATAGTCAATGATATTCGCCGCGAACTGCATCAACAAACGCTCATTCTTATCTGGGAAAGCCTCCGCCAGAGCCTGCCAAACACCAATCGGGTCATCCGAAGCATGATCCGTCGTCAGCCGACTTCCGTGCGCCCCCGAAGCAAGCGAATAAACCTCCGGCGTCTGCGACACAACCGTAACATACGGACGCAAACGCGCCATCTCATCCGCGCTAAACGGAGCCGGATAATTCCCCACGGCATGCGTCGCGTCGCCAAGCGAAAGCAAAGGCTCAGCGTCATTCACAAACATCGGCGGCGTCGAATCCGCGGAACTCACATCCACATACTCGCCATCCTCATCCTTAGCCGCCGCGACCTCCGAAGCCGTAACCTTCAAAGACGCCTTAGAATCATCCTGCTTACCAACCTCGCGGCAAGCATCCAACAGCGAAACAAGCATCCGACCATACGCCGGGAAAACCCGATTATTAGCGCTATTCTGAACACGTTCCGTAGCCGAATCACGAGTCGCGGCCTTATCCGACGCCGCAACCTCCACAGAAACATGAGACTGAGCATTCTTCACATTATCCGCGACATCACCCGACTCGGACGGCGATTCAAGAATCGAACGCACAAACCGGTCAAAAGCCTCTGCGTCCTTCACATAATTCAAATTCACCCGACCCGACAAATCATCAACATTCTCAATGACACCCGTTTGCTGTTGCAAATCATTTGCCTGAGTTAATATCTGACGAGAAGACGCAATCGTCGCCGAAGTCGCCGTCTCCGCAACCGCGGCCGCAGTGCCATTAGCCAAACCGGCATCATAGCGAGCCTGCACCTGACGACCATAAAAATTGCCCGACTGGCCCTCAATCAGCACAAGATAAGACAAGCTGAATAAAAGGAACAGCAACAGAACAAGCAGACCAAGAACAACAACTAACGAAGCGCCACGTTCTCTATTTCTAACAACTAATTTCATTTCGGTTCCATCATAAATATAATACTTCATCATTAGCTTATGTGCAAAAACTTTTAAAATAACGACTTTTCTTACCAATAACAACTTACCACAACTTTAAATAATACATCTACCCGATAACCATTGTAATTTCTACAAAATCCTAATTCTTGACAAATCGCCGGAAATGAACACCGAAGAATACTACAAAATGCACCGAATGGAAGACCGGATGTGGTGGTTTAGGGGACGAAGAAAAATCGTCCTCGGGCAATTGCGTTACCTGCTCGGCACCCCAACCGGCCAGCAAAAACCCATTCTCGCTGACATCGGATGCGGAACCGGCAGACTCATGCCCGAACTCGCGCAAATTGGCACACCCATCGGCATCGACATCGCAACCGTAGCCCTCGGTATTTGCAAACAAAACAACGCCCAATACATGCGGGTCGCGCGCGCGAACGCCATCCAACTTCCAATACTCGACAACTCAATCGACGCCATCACAGCGCTCGACATACTCGAACACCTCCCCGACGACGCCAAAGCGCTCGAAGAATTCCACAGAATCATCAAACCCGGCGGCGGCGCAGTCATCACCGTCCCCGCCCACCCAAACCTATGGGGAATGCACGATATCGCCTTGCACCACAAAAGAAGATACAAGACCCAAGAACTCAAAAACAGAATCGCGAACGCGGGCTTCAACATCGAACGCCTGTCATACGCGATGATGCCCGCATACCCAGCGGCATGGCTCTGGCGCAAACACAAAAACCTGCGCGACACAAATCAGGACGCGCAGAACGCCAAAACAGACGACTTCCTACCACCAAAATGGATCAACGAAACACTATACCACATGCTCAAAGCCGAAGCGGCATGGCTCACCCGGGGACACACACTCCCATTCGGTCTCAGCATCATCGCGGTCATCCGAAAACCAATAGCCCAGAGCTAACAATGACTCGCGAACTATACGACGACCCAAACATGGTACCATACAACAAGCTGTCACACGATTTCCGAATTCCTCCGACCCATCAACTACAAAATTGAACCTCTGTAAACAAATGCGAGCTGTTGCAGGAAATCGACCGGCGCCGTGAAATTCTTCCCCACGAACGACGGTTCTTTTTTGCCATCACGGCCTTTTTTCTTGCAATCTCCCGCAAAACTGTGGTATATAATTATACCAAAGGGAACAACCCTCAACTTGATGATTCCGGAGACGAACCCGAACATGATTGTTGCGACGAACAAAACAACGAAACGCATAAATGATAATTGCGATTCAGCTTGTTCTTCGCGAAACAGCGTGCGCAACAACAATCATCACAAAACGAAAACAGCAATTTTGTCTCGATTAAATTCTAAGGATAAAGGAGAAACACTCTATGACTGATTTCGATCATTTAGTTGCCCGCGAAATGCACAACGACAACCTTTCGATGCAACTCAGCTTAGGCAAACACATCGGCGACGCGCCAAATCTCGTCCCGTGGGAAGACCTCAGCGAACTCTCAAAGGAAGCTGTGCTTTGGCGGGCCACATTCGTCCTCACAAAACTCCGCGCAATCGGCTGTGACATCAGACCAGCAAAACCCGAAGAATCGTTTGAGTTTGTGTTTACTGATAAAGAAATCGAGAAAATGGCCATCCTCGAGCATGACCACTGGATTGTCAGAAAACTTAAGCTCGGCTTCGTATGGGGCGCAAATCTCGACGGAACGGCCAAACCGCCGACCCATCCGTTCCTCGTGCCATTCGTGAATCTACCCGAAGAGCAAAAAACACGCGACAGGGACTTCAGCAGAAAAATCCCTCAGCTACTCGCTCGCATCGGCTATGTCGTCGAACGCAAAACAAACGACGCCTAAACAACTCTCGTGACACCGCACTTGTCGAACAACAAGCTAACGGTCAAAATCAACGATGATGACCGACCTTTTTAACGTGCCATCAAAATCCAACCCCAACGCTCCGATTTCCCTCAACGCAATCGCGCGCACAACCATATAATATTGTACCCGAGCAAAACGAAAGTGAACAAAAAACCATGACTGCCACAAAAGAACAACGCGTAAGCCTGTTCTTGCTTACCATCGTTTACCTCGGATTCATCAGCCTCGGCATGCCCGACGGTCTACTCGGCGCGGCATGGCCCAAGATGCGGCAGGACTTCGGCCTATCCCTCAGCGACAACTGGCCGCTGATGGCGCTCACCACAACCGGCGGAGCCTTCGCCGGATTCATCAGCGGACGGGTTCTGGCCCGCTTCGGCGTCGGCCTCGTACTAGCCGTCAGCGCCCTACTCACAGCCGTCAGCATCCTCGCGTGGGCATGCGGCAGCACATGGGCGACGCTCGTCATTTTCGCCCTACCCCTTGGCCTCGGTAGCGGCTCCGTTGACAGCGGCATGAACAGCTTCGTCGCGAAAAATCTCACCGCCAGACACATGAACTGGCTGCACGCGTTCTGGGGCGTCGGCGTTTGCACAGGCACCGGAATCCTCAGCACCATCTTCTTCTGCGGCGGAATCTGGAGAACGGCATACCTCACCGTCGGAATGCTCCAACTGATTCTCACCATCATATTCTTCACCACGCTCAAGCAATGGCACACCGGCAAACCGGAACAAACCGACGACAACAACACCGAAAAACAAACGTCACTCTGGCAAACCCTCAAACTCAAAAACGCCCAACAGAGTCTCGCGATGTTCATCCTTTACGCCGGCATCGAGTGCAACATGGGCGTCTGGTCCGCGAGCCTACTCGTCACCAACAGAGGCTGGTCGCCCGCCACCGCCGGAACAATGCTCACACTCTACTGGGCATCGCTCACCGTCGGCCGCTTCCTTCTCGGGGCCATTGCCAACCGTCTCGGAAACCAACGCCTCATCTGGGTCGGATGCGTCGGCCTTGCCCTCGGCGCCACCATCCTACTCATCAGTCGCTTCTTCGCCACACCAACTGACGGCATCCTCGTCGCTGTCGCCATGCTCGTCACGGGCTTCTTCTGCGCGCCCATTTACCCCTGCGTCATGCACGACACGCCCAACCGTGTCCCCGAAAATCACGTCAGCAACCTCATTGGAATGCAAGTCAGCACCGCCATCATTGGCATGGCGCTCATGCCCATCATCGGCGGATTCATACTCAAACACATCGGCCTCGAATCGCTCGCCCCCATCGTACTCGCGTGCGCCATACTCCTCGCATGCCAGACAATCACCCTTCGGCGAAACTGCAAAAACTAACCAAGCCGACTTTGCTTATCGACGCACCCGACAGTCATCGCCTTCGGCGACACCGGGCAAACATCCTGACAAGCGCCACAGCCAATACACTTCGATGCTGTAAGGCGGGGAATGCTCAAACCCGTCGGGAATGTCCTTAACTCCAGAGCGCCCGTCGGACAAACCTTCACACACAAACCGCATTCCTGCTCATCCTGAACGGTGCGACAATGCTCCGCCGAAAAACTCGCCACACCAATCTGCGTTTTCTGTTTCTCCGCAAGCGACAGCGGCAACAGCGCATCCGTCGGGCAAACCTCATTGCAACGGTTGCAATCATAGCGGCAATACCCATGCGACAAATCAATCCGTACACCGCCATCAACCGTATTCCCCGGAACAATAATCCCACTCGGACAAACGGCAACACACAACTGACAGCTAATACACTTCGCCGAAAAGCGAGACCAAACACCGCCACCGGGAGGCATCATCAAACACGTCCCCGACGCGGCAGCAGCGCCACCATCAGCAACCGGCGACAAAGCACCGGACGCCGCCTGAACTCCACCCGCCAAGCGCGACAAAGCATAACCACCACTAGCGCCTAACGCGAGCGCCGCGACAGCCACAGCGCCATCAACACAAAAAGCGCGACGACTGACATTAACACTCGCGGAATCATCCGCGGACGTCACCGTTGCTGCGACCAACCGCGAACCACGCCCTAGCGCGACCGCGCCAAAACGACAAACCGCCGTGCAATTCATGCAACGTACACACCGCTCATTGTCAATACTCCGGCTCGCGCTGTCAATGCAACCCACCGGGCAGACCGACTGACACAGGCCGCAATCAACACACGCATCCGAAATCGACATACGATAAACGCCATGTTTCGCGAACAAACCCAACACCGTCCCGACGGGACAGAGGGTCGTACAAAACACACGCCGCTTCCAAATCACCAACGCGACAATCACCAACAACGGCAACAACGCGTCAACCCAAAACGCGACCGGAGCACCCGAGAATCCCTCGCGCGCCCACAGAACAACGGCAGTGACGATACTCCCGAAATTCGAGTACGGCCCCAGAACAACAAAGCCCAAACTCGACCCGCCCAACAACAAACCAACACACAAAAACGCCACAACATAACGCGTTTTGCGCAGATTTCGATACAGCGAACGCTTACACCGAAAAACAAATCCTATCAAATCCTGCAAAATGCCAAACGGGCAAAAGACGGAACAATAGAACCGACCAAAGAAATAGGTCAAAATCACCGTCACGCCCACAACCGCTAAACCGATACCCGAAAACGCCGTCACCAGTGAAACCAGTGCGCCGCCAAACTGCAAGTGCATTAGCAATTCCGCGAGACGACAGCCCGAAACAAACGAAAACACTGCGGCGACGAAAAAGATCGCCGCCGCAAATATCCGCAATAAACGCGACCGCGAAGTCAAGCGTTTCATCACTTCTTGGCAGCGGTATCAAAAGCCGCAGCGACTTCCTTCATCTTGTCAGCAATCTTGATATGCTGCGGGCACTTATCCTCGCACTTGCGACATGTGATGCAATCCGAAGCCCTCACACCGGCCTTCTTGGCCTCGCCATCATACTGACGCTGACCACGTTCCTTGCCGCGATTCCCGACCGTATTCAGAGCCGTGAAGAACGACGGAATCGGAATCCCAACCGGACACGGCAAGCAATAACCACAAGACGTACACGGAACGGCATTCTTACCCAAGAAAGCCTGATGAGCCTTCTCAACCACAGCCAAATCCTCTTTGCTCAGCATACCAACCGAAGAACGCTCGGCATACAATATATTATCCTGAACATGTTGCATCTCTCCCATGCCGCTCAGCGCAATCGAAATCTCGGGCATATTCCAAAGATAATCCAACGCCCATTCAACGGGGGTCTTTTGCTTAGGAGCTTCACTGAAGACAGCCGAAACTGCCGTCGGCAAATTCGAAGCCAACTGACCGCCACGCAAAGGCTCCATGATGACAACGCCCATGCCCTTCTCAGCCGCGTACTTCACTCCACGCAAACCCGCTTGATAATTCTCATCAAGATAGTTCAACTGAATCTGACAAAAATCCCATTTCCCATAATCATCAACAATTTCTTTGAACGCGTCAAAACTGTCATGAATCGAGAAACCAAGGAAACGGATTTTGCCTGCTTTGCGAGCAGCCTCCAACTTATCCATAATCTTCCAAGGAACCGCCTGATTCTTCCAAATCCCCGCATTCAGCGAATGCAACAAATACATATCGATATGATCCGTCTGCAAACGCTTCAACTGCTCATCCAGAACCTTATCAAAATGGCTCGGGTTCTTAGCCCCCCAGAAAGGATACTTCGTCGCGATATTCACCTTATCACGATAACCGCTTTTTTTCAGCGCCAAACCTGTCGCGACTTCGCTCTCACCTTTGTGATAAACGTAAGCAGTATCAATATAATTCAATCCGTGCTCAATCGCGTACTTCAACATACGCTCAACCTCACCCTGATTGATTTTTCCATCAGTAGTCGGTAACCGCATCATCCCAAAACCAAGCGGAGAAACACTCACGCCGGTTTTCCCAAATTTCCGCAAGGGCATACTCGAAACACCAACGTCAGCCTTTCCGGTCAACGCTGCACTCGTCTCGTCGGCGGCAAGGCTAAAACGACTCAACAAAAGGCCACCGGCAGCCGTCAAAGCAGCCGTCTTGATAAAATCACGTCTATTCATGAAATAAATCCCTTTCTACATGAAGTAATATAGTATTACAATCTCAAAAGAATCGTGAATCACACAGAACCAACCTAATTCGCTGAACAACAATAAAAACATCAACACATCCAAACATGATTCATTGACTTGAACAAATGGTACAATAAAAGATAAAATGAAAACTTTTCTCTCAGGAATCATTCGCCTTGCGCGACCCAAACAATGTTCAAAAAACCTGTTAGTTTTTTGCGGTATCTTGCTGACACCAATCATCACGCTCAGCATGCTCAAAGCCGAATTCCTGACATTCATCGCCTTTAGCCTCACATCAATGTCCGTCTACATGCTCAACGACATCATCGACCTCAAAAACGACCGACAGCACCCACGCAAACAATTCCGCCCGCTACCGCAAGGCATCGTCACCGTACCCCAAGCAGCAGCGACATCAGCCCTCTGCCTCATCCTCGGAATCACCATTGCGGCAGCCGTCTCAAAAATCGTATTAGCTGTCATTGCATGCTACTACATCATGACAACCGCCTACACGATTTGCCTCAAGCATCAAGTCATTGTTGATGTCATGTGCGTCGCCGCCGGATTCGTACTTCGAGCCGTCGCAGGCATCACCGCCGCCGTCACACCACAAAACCAAGACAAACCAATCGTCACATCATGGTTCCTCGCTTGCATATTCTTCCTTGCACTCTTCCTTGTCCTCTGCAAAAGAAGACACGAGCGAGCGCTCCTCGAGGACACCGCCGGGAACCACAGACCCGTACTCGACAAATACACCATTCCACTATTAGACCAGATGGTCTCCGTCGCGACATCATCAGCCATCATATGCTACTCACTCTACGTCATACTCGGCGTCAAAGAAAGCAGCCTCCACTTCCGCCACCCGCAATGGCTTGTCCTGACCATCCCCATTGTTGCCTACACCATTCTCCGATACCTCTATGTTGTGTACGGCAAAAAAGAAGGCGGAACACCCGAAGACATTCTCATCAAAGACCACGGGATGCAGCTCTCAATATTACTCTTTATCGCGGTGATTTTCGCCCTCAAATAGCGGCGCCATCCGCGCCCAGCGCCATGGAGCGAGTCGTGAATCCCGACAATTCCTCCGGATAATGCGTCACACAAATAACCGTCATCCCCGCATCACGACCATGACGCGCCACCAAGTCAAGCATCTTGCTACGCCCCGCAGCATCAAGCGACGAAAATGGCTCATCGAGCAACAACAACTTCGGACCAATCCCGAGCGCCCGAATGAGATTCACGCGTTGCGCCATACCACCCGAAAGCGTAAGCGGCCACTGTGCCGCGGAATCCTTCAACCCCGCCTCATCCAACAAACCTTCCGTGCGTGCCCGAGCCTCAGCCGCATCGACACCCGCCGCAAGCATCGGGAGCATCACATTCTCCGACACACGGCACCACGGCAACAGCCGCGGCTCCTGAAAAACATATCCAGTGACAAGACCCGCCGAGCGATCCACACTCCCACCGGCCGCAGTCAGCAGCCCCGCGCACAGCCGCAAAAATGTCGTCTTTCCACTACCGCTCTCGCCGGTCACCACAACAAAATCGCCCGCGAAAAAATCCCCACTAAACGGCCCGACAGTTTTCCCCTGTCCAAACCGAACCGAAGCGTCACGCAAAGACAAAACAGCATTAGCACCCGAAGCTCCAATCATTTTGCCTTGCTCCATTTCTCACTGCGGCGCTGCATCGGCCCCAGCAATAAAGACTCAAGAAGCCCCACCAACAACACCGCAATCAAAATCCAAGCGAACAGCGTCGGCAGCTCAAGCGTCGAATTCGCGAGACTAATCGCCGCCCCCATGCCGTTATTCGACCCGATGACCTCCGCAAGCAACGTCACACGAACAGCGTTACAAACAACCTGCACCGCCGCCGCGCTCAGCGGCACCGTCAGCGCTGGAATATAAACACGACGAACACGCATCGACAACGAAAAACGATAAAGCGTCGCCATCTCAAGCAAACGGTCATCGACCAAATCAAAACCCTTAATCGTATTCACATAAACAATCGGCGCAAGCATCACGGACGCGAAACACACAACCAAACCACTGCCGACGCCAAGCCACAACATCGCGATCACCACAACTGTAATCGGCGGAATACTCATCGACACCCAACGCAACGGCTCCAGAAACCAACGCAAATCCTGACTCAAACCGGCCGCGATTCCCAACAGCAACCCGACTGCGCCACCCGCGAAAATCGCAGCGCCGACACGCAAAAGTGTGACACCAAACGTCTGCCATCCGATAACGCTCGTCAACAAACCAAACAGCGTGGACAAAGTCTCAAATGGTGACGGCAAAACCAACTTCCCCGCATAAATACGAGCAAGCACGTACCACACGAACACCAGAAAAACACCACCCAAAAACGTCAGCAATAACCGCCGAAACGAAGGACACCGAGAACATTTCCAAATAATCATCGCAACCTCGCTGACTTTAAAAAACTACAAATCCGAAACAGACGGCTTGACCATCGGGCGCTTCTTCTCGCGCTTAAAGAGCCACGTCAGCAGCGGCGGCGTAATCATCGTCGTCACAATAACCATAATCACCGACGCCGAGAACGTCGCCGAATTGATAACCGGATGCCCCTCGGCAGTCTTCATCGTCGCGCCCAAACCGGCGACAATCAAGCCGACTTCACCACGAGGAATCATCCCGACACCAATCACCAAACGATCCAACCCACGTTCCAGAACGCCAAGACCGCAAACCTGTTTACCCAAAATCGCCGCAAGTGTCAAAACGCCCGCGAACAACAAAATCTCTTTCTGGGCAAACGTACTCAAATCAACCTGCATTCCCATTCGCACAAAAAACACCGGAACAAGAAACGCCGACAGCGGGCGCAGCAATTCCGCCAGTGTAGTCTGCTCGCGTTTCGCGATATTATGCACCGCCAAATCCTCAAGCACAAGACCGGCCGCGAAAGCGCCAACAATTGACGCCAACCCGATGTACGTCGCGAACCACGACATAAAGAACATCCAAATCAGCGTGCAAGTCAGCAGCACACCCGCTCCGCGCAAGAAGCCCGCCAGACGAAACAAATGACGCGTAAAAATCCCACCGACAAACATCGCCACAACAAAGAACGCAAGCGACTTCACGACAATCATGCCAAGCGACATAATGTCCACCGAGCCACCCTGATTAACCGCGTTCACCATACCAATCGCTATCGCCATCACAATCAGCCCGAGCACGTCATCAATCACCGCAGCCCCCAGAATAATCTTCGACTCTCGTCTATGCATCTGCCCAAGGTCGCTAATCACGCGAGCCGTAATGCCAACACTCGTCGCCGCCAAAACCGCGCCCAAAAACAGATGCACGGTATACGGTTCGCCCTTCAGGAAGATCTCGCCGACGCCGAATCCCAGCGCCACGGGCGTAATCACCCCAAGCACCGCCACCAGAAAAGCCGACGTCCCCACGCTCATCATCTCGCGAACGGTACTCTCCAACCCGACCTCAAACAGCAACAACATCACACCGACCTCAGACAGCAACGTCACAAACTCCGAAACGACGGGGTCATGAAAAACCGCCGTAATCTGAAGGCTCTCCGCAAGCGACGGAGAAAACAACGCGACGTTCCCCAACAAAATACCAAACAGCAATTCGCCCAAAACCGCCGGCTGACCAAGACGCAACATCAAATCGCCGCCAAGTTTCGCCAGCAGCATAATCATCATCAACGCAATCATCACACGCTGCAAAATCTGAGTTTGGCGATTCGGGTCAATAACCTCGCCCGCGCCGACTTCCGACGCGAAACTCGACTCACCACAAAACAAAATGATTAAAGTAATGGCGAACGCACTCAACAGTGTCTTCACCAACGAATGACTGAACATACCTTATTTCCTAAACATCTGCCCTCAAAGGACATATATTTTTCGTACTTATCAAAATGCGACTTACATCGGGTTTTATTCCACGCGCGACAAACAAAACCGCCATGAATGTCATCAAACCCTCAGGGTAACATCTTCTATCATACCATATTACGAGGTCTCGAGTAATGATGAAAAAGGTTATCAGATGTGCAACACCCGTCGCGCTCGCAAGCGTCATCGCATCCTGCCAGACGGCAACAATGGCGGCACAAAATGCTGTCGCAATCGTACCACAACCCGAGGAAATCGCAATCCTCGACGAAACAGCCAACCCGCCGTTTACTTTCGCGGCGCAAACGACCGTTAAGGCCACGCCCAAAGAAGCCGAGTTCGCAGCAAAGGAACTCAAAAAATGGATGAAGGCGCTCAACCCTGACAAAGCCCCAGCCGCGCAGGACACCGCCATCAACTTCATCACTGCCGAAAACAAACTCGGCGACGAAGCATATCAACTGACGGTCAACGCTAAAGAAATCACCATCAAAGCATCGGCCGCCCCCGGCTTCTACTACGGTGCCCAGACGCTCCGCAGATTGCTCCCCGCCTCGCACGACGGCCTCATCAACGGCGCCGCCAAAATCCCCGCGCTCACAATCAACGACGCGCCCCGCTACAAATGGCGTGGAATGATGCTCGACTGCTGCCGCCACTGGTGGCCCATGGACGAAATCAAAAAAATCATTGACATGATGGCATCGCTCAAACTGAATGTCTTCCACTGGCACCTCACCGAAGACCAAGCATGGCGTATCGAAATCAAAAAATACCCCGAACTCGTCGAGAAGGGCGCATGGAGATCCGGCGTCGGATTTGACTTGCCGACCACCAGCACCACTCACTACCGCGAAGACGGAATGTACGGCGGATTCTACACCCAAGAAGACGCTAAAGAAATCATCGACTACTGTGCCCAACGCAACATCACCGTCGTTCCCGAAATCGAAGTCCCCGGCCACGCGATGGCCATGCTTCACGTCTTCCCGCAATACGGGTGCACCGGCGGCCCATACGAAATCATGCAAAAAGGCGGCGTCTTCCCCAGCATCGCATGCGCCGGCAACGAGCAAGCGATGAAATTCTACGAAGATGTCTTCGACGAAATCGCGGCGCTCTTCCCATCCAAGTACATCCACATCGGCGGCGACGAAGCGCCTAAGGACGAATGGAAGAAATGCCCGAAGTGCCAAGCGCGAATGAAAGAAGTCGGTGCCGAAAACGAGAACCAGCTCCAAAACTGGGTCACCGAGAGAATGGAAAAACATCTCGCAAAGCTCGGCAAGAGAATCATCGGATGGGACGAAATCCTCGAAGGCGACAAGCTCTCATCATCGGCTGTCGTGCAGTGCTGGAGAACATGGACGAAACCGCAGAACAAAGCCGCGGAAAACGGAAACGAAATGGTCTTCTCGCCAACCGCAAACTGCTACCTCGACTACAAACAATCCGACACAACCAAAGAGCCACGCGCCATCGGAACGGTCACGCTCCCACTCGAGCAAGTTTACAAGCTTGACCCGTCAACGTCCCTCACCCAAGAGCAAGAAAAACTCGTCAAGGGTTGCCAAGGCAACGTCTGGTGCGAGTACATCGCCGGCGAAGACCACCTCGAATACATGATCGCCCCACGCATCGCGGCAATCGCCGAAGCAGCATGGACGCAGAAAAACAATCGCGGATGGCAGGACTTCAGACGCAGACTCGAGAACGAAGTCAAGTTCTTCAAGGCGCAAAACTTCAAATATCGAGAACTTGACCCCATCGAAGAACCCGAATCCAAATAGCAAAAGCAAAAGCGAATTAATCATTTTGCCCTCTTTATATCTATTATTGATGTCGCTGTCAACACGGCGGCATCAATAATGCTTTTTACATGACAGGCAAACGACAACGAATGTGGTTCAACTCTAAAAAAACAATAGCGAAAGCGACTCAAACGACTCACGGCAACAAGCCGCTCACCAGAGTCCTCCTTATTACGGCCGCCATTGCCTGCATCGCGGTTTTCACGGGTTGCGTCGTCATCGGCGACCACCTCGACCAATTCAGAAAAAGATTCTACACCTACCCCATTTGGGTGTTTGACAACGCGAGAGGATACCGAGAAAACCAACCACCCGCCAAGCTCATGAACGACGACACCAACGTCGTGGTAGCCATCAGTGGTGGTGGCGCGCGCGCATCGTACTTCAGCGCCTGCGTACTCGAACAACTTGCCGCGCAGCCGGACCCAACCGGTAAGGGCAAATCGCTACTCGACAGAGTCCAAGTCGTCTCCGGCGTATCAGGCGGCAGCCTTGCGGCCATGTACTACGGGCTTTACAAACCCGCGAACCTCAACGACAGCAACCGCGGAAAGTTCTTCTCTCTCTTCAAGAACCACATGTCAATCAACCAAGTCATGAGTGGTGTCTCGCACTTCGAAAACAACATCTGGGAATTCGGTCTCTACTACTACACGAGATGGCGTGTCAGCCAGACGCTCGCGCAAATGTATGACCGCAAAGTCTTCAGACGGGCTACCCTCGGACACCTGCACAGCAGAGCCTTGCGCGGCGAGGCACCTCTCGTCGTCGTCAACGCAACCAACCTCGACACCGGCGGCAAGTTCCTCTTCACGGCCCTGCCGACCGCAAAATACTTCAACACTGACCCCGCTGCGCTCAGCAACGCACCGGCGCTCAAGACGCTTGCCACTGCGATGAATACATCCGTCAACAAGGCCGCAGGATTCGACACCATTGACTCCGAAGCAGACAACTTCAGAGCCTCTGTTGCCGTCGCCGCCAGCAGCGGACTGCCATTCACGCCCGGCCCCACGACCCTCGTCAACTACGCGACTAACGGCTATGTTCACCTCGCAGACGGCGGAATCAACGACAACACCGGCATCGACTCGCTCGTCCAACTTTACATCAACGCCAAGGCCCGAGGCAAGAGAGGCAAACTCGTCATCATTTGCATCGACGCCATGCAAGGCAACGTCGTAGCACGCAGCAACGACAAAGACCCGGACGGATATGTTGGCTCGCTACAGTATGCGGCACACGCATTCGGCACGGCATCCGCGAGAACCCAGATTTACCAGAACGCTCTCGTTGACTCCGCGTCACCGTACATCAAAACAATCCACCTCAGACTCAACGACAACAAAGACGCCAATCTCCAGTTCAACGGCAGAGGACCCGGCGGAGTCGGAATCTTCATCACGCGCGAAGACGCAGGCTACATCGAACGAGCAGCCGCTGACCTCGTCGCCAAGAATCTCTCAAAACTCAATCGGGCAATTGCCAATTAAAAATGACCGCCACGAACGACGAACTTAGCGCAAAGGTCATCTTCGCCTTACCTGCATACAACGAGGCGAAAAACCTAACGCCGCTCATCGAAGAGACGGACAAAGTTTTCGCTCAGCAAAATCTGAAGTGGCAAGCCGTCATTGTCGACGACGCAAGCACCGACGAAACGCCCGAGATTCTCAAAGCGCTGCAACTCAAGTTCCCCGTCGAATCGGTCAGACACGCCCAAAATCAAGGGCTTGGCGGCGCGATCAAAACGGCGATTCACGAGGCGCTGAAAAGGACAACATCCGACAACGACATCATCGTCACGATGGACGCGGACAACACACACTCGCCCGACTTCGCCCCCAAAATGGCGCAACGAATCTGGCGAGAAAACTTCGATGTCGTCATCGCTTCCAGATTCTGCGATGGCAGCGCGGAAGTCGGAGTCCCGTTCGCGAGACGCCTCCTCAGCCGCGCCGCAAGAATGATGTTCAGGCTCTTCCTGAACATGAAAAACGTCACGGACTACACATGCGGCTACAGAGCATTCCGCTCAACAACGCTGCAAAAAGCCATCGACAAATACGGCGACAAAATCATCGTCCGAAACGGATTCGCGTGCACCGACGAACTGCTCGTCAAAATCGCGACGGTCACAAGCAAAATCAGCGAAATCCCGTTCACGCTCCGCTATGACCTCAAGCAGGGAAAAAGCAAACTCCCGCTCTTCAGAACAATCTACGAGACGCTCAAGCTACTCATCCTCAAGCGATAGCGGCTACAGCTTGACCAGCTCAAAGACCTCGCGGCAACAACTCGTCAACCGCGACAAATCCCGAGGCAGCGGCGTCGAATAATTGTTCGTATACCAAAACAACGATGTCGTCAAATTGTGAACGAAGGACTCATCAAGATAGGACTTGTACGCCAAACCGCGCTCCACACCCAAATCATATCCGCGCTTATTCGCCGCGTAAATCAGTAACGTCGCGCCCTTCTTCATCACACGCGACAACTCCTCGAAAATGACTTCCAACTCTTTGCGGTTATAAAACTCTAACATATCAACGACGAAGACTGTCTCGAATTCCTCATCCGGAAAAGGAATCAAACAATTCTCTTCGGAAAACACCGCATGCTTCACGCGAAGATAACCACTTGCGTGCAGCGCCGCCACACGCTCTTCATCCGTGTCCGTGCCGCTCGCCTGAGGATTCCGACGGAGATAACTCTCATCATGCAACCCGATTTGCAACACATACGGCGACGATGGAATCCGACGAAAAGCGCAATAGCTACTCCAACGCAACCACAAGTCATGCGTCCACGTGCTCAGCGACATCAGCAGCGGCGCGTCCGTCTCGGCTACGGGATAAACTTTATCCTTCTCAATCTCAACATCATCCATCACAACAATCCACTACTTCTTTTTCTTAGGGTTACTACCGTTACCATTCGACCCACCGGACCGAGCGCCCCCACCTAACGAGATTCCCGAATAACGAGTCTCGATTTGCTTCTTACGCGCCGGAGCGTTTGCCTCCGCGTCACGGGGCTTTGTCTCCGTCGTCGCGTCCAAAGCGTCACCCAACAAGAAAGACGCTTCCATCTTCGCCTCGGCCTCCGATGCGGCCTCCGCTTCGCGCATCTTCGGGCGCACCCTTAACCACAGCAGAATCGCGCAGAGCGTGATTAAGAACAATCCGCCCAACAACAGCAACCCCGACATTGCCCCGCCGGAGCCTTCGCCCTGCTCGCGACGCAACGACCGAACCGAAAACAGCCCGGGCTTCTGTTTCATCGTCTCATAATTCTTATGAATCTTCGCCAACTCCGTCTCCAAAACCGCGCGCTGAAGCGCAAGCCGTTGCTCCTCCTGCTCGCGCGCCATACGTTCTTGCGTCGTCGCAAAATCCAGGCCGACCTTCTCGGTATACTGCATTGTCGCCGTTGTATCACTGTTGATTTCGTCCGGAACATTAATCATCACTGCCCCGCACGGAACAACCGCGAACAGACTCACCACCAATAGCAAGCTAACATAAAACCGGTTCAAAACTAATCCCATCATTAATTCCTTAGTATCTCTATTTCAATGGCCATTCCGGATTTATCTCATTCCGAACAATAACCGCCGCCGTTGTCGAAACCGGCAAATCCAAATCGATTATCCGATTCCCATCACCATCAAAGAACTTGTCAATATAACGACTATGAATACGCCAATCCTGCCAGTAGTTGCAATTGCCATTGAAGACCATCGCCTCATCGCGGCAGATCATCGACCCATGCAGAGTAAAGCTCTTGTTCGTATGCATCGCCATCGCGTGGTTCGTGAAGAAAATTCCCTCAAGCTCCGCGATATCTTTCTGCGCGAAGGAGCTATACGACGTCACTGAGAAAGAACCCGGACTCCAAGCCAACGGCGCGTTCGTCTCCTGATCAAACCAATCCGCGTAGGCATCCTGATTGCCCTGAGGCCGAGTCTGCGGGTAATACTGAATATTCTTCGCCCGCGCGTCAGTCATTTTCAGCTCATCACTATAGCTATAATTCGTCGTCCGAATCACGCCATTACCATCAGCGTCGTAAGCCGCGTAATCCATCTCCCCATCATTATCCGTGTCAAGATACGCAATCCCATCATCACTCGTGCCGCGGATGCCATCGCTACCCAGCGCATTCTCGCTTCCGATGTAGCGCAGACCATAATCACTATTACTGTAGCAATTATTGACCCATGTTTGGTCATTAACATCACCAACCAAAATCTGACCGACAACACCATAAGCAATCAAATCCTCTTTGCCTTTCAGCGAGCTGTCGACAACATGGTCATAGTAATCCCAAATCTCATCCGGAGTATTTGCGGAATTCGGCGGCGTATTAAACACCGGCCCATTCAGATACTCAACGTCATCCGCGATATACAGATTCCCGCCGACATACAGCGTACCGGTTCCGCCAATGACACCCGACAAAACACAGTCGCCCTTCACAACAACCGTCCCCTCAATCTCAATCGGCGCGCTCTGCGTACCCATCAAATAAACCCCATTCTCCGAGGTCTTAGAAATCAGCGTCCGATTCAGCGCAGTATTGCTCTTGTTCACCTGACGAATCGTGCCATTCGCATTCTCGCAATAGTCATTGATATCCTTAAGGTTCGGCATCTTCAAACGACGCGTGCCCTGATGACCATAATGCAACGGGTCACCATCCGCCCAACCATCAACAGGCAAAGTCCCCGCGAGCGGGTCAATATTCGTGCCATTGTTCTGGATATTTCCCGACGCGTAAATATGACCATTCACCGTTGGAGAATAACGAAAATCAAAATTGAAGTTCGAGCGAATATCACCATGCGCCGTAATCTTCCCGCCCCAGAACCAGCCCCAGTTATTCAGGAAATAGCAATAGTCAAAAACATTCGACGACGGACGATACTGAACGCTCGCCTCGATGGTGCGCAAGCGATCCCGAATCCCACACGAAGCCTTCACAAGATAAAAACCACCCGAAGGCTCGCTCGAATCCGCCGTGATTTTCATCGACAGCTTGTCAACATCATCCGGAATCTCAAACGGCATATCATCCTTGCCATAAGTCCGGCACAAACCGGACAAATCCTCTTTTTTCTCGGCCTCAGAGATGCGCTGAACACCCTCAAGCAAAGCATTCTCCGCAATCTGATAGCAACGCTCCCAAGCCGAACGATAATGCTGACGCCTGAACTCGAAAACGCCAAGAGAGATTATCGCGCCAATAATCAGGATGCTGACAAACAGAAATATCAATGTCGGGAATATCGCAAAACCACGAGCCCCAACGATACGCATTCTATCCATTTCTCGATATCCTCTCTCAATCAAAATACAAACACCTAACCCGACTAAACGCGACCCATTAGGTCAAGGGCCACTCGGGCGCCTCTTCGGAACGAATGACAATCGCGGCCTTAACGGACTGAGGCAAATCAAGGTCGATAATCTTGTTGCCATCGCCATCAAAGAACAAATCGACATAACGGCTGTGGACACGCCAATCCTGATAGAAATCTAACTTCGAATTATAGACAATCGCCTCATCACGGCAAATGATGCCGCCCTTAAAAGCGAGCTTCGAACCCGTATACATCGCGACGGTATGGTTCGTAAACAGAACGCCCGAAATCGTCGAGATACTCTTGTTCGCAATGTCACTATAACTCACTGTCCCCTGACTGTTAGGGATAGACGACAAAACACTACCATCCTCGTCAAACCAGTCTGCGTAAGTACTCGTCCGAGTGCTACCGCCGCCCCACCAACCACCACTGCTTGTCTTTATCTTTGTAGGATAAAACTGAATGTTCGAGGTACGACTCGAGTTCATCGCAATCTCGTTATTATAATTATAATTCGTCGTCCGAATCACGCCATCGCCATCCGCGTCATAAGCGGCATAATCCATCTTGCCGTCATCATTCGTATCAAGATAAGCCTTGCCATCATCCGCTGTTCCACGAATGCCATCACTGCCAAGAGTGTTCTCGGAACCAAGATGCGACAGACCATACTCCGAATTCGAATAACAGTTGTTCTTCCAAGTGTTGCTGTTGACATCACCAATCAGAACATTTCCAAAAACACCATAAGCAACCAAATCATCCTTATCGTTCTTCAACGATGTATTAACCCACTGATCACGCTTAGTCCATTCATTCTCCGGAGCACTCCCATTCGCCTGAGCACTCTCAAACGAAGGAGATTGCCGATAGGTAACGTTATCGTTAATGTACAGATTACCCTGAACATAAAGAGTCCCAGTTCCACCAACGACGCCGGACAAAACACAGTCACCCTTGACAACAACGGTGCCATTAATCGTAATCGGGTCAGAACTCGACCCTTCAAGATAGATGCCCTTCTCCGTAACGCCACCCGAAACAAGAGTTTTCACATTGTTATTCTTGCCAACTGTGATGCTCCCATTCGCATCGGTGATGTACTCATCAACCGTTTTCAGATTCGGCATCTTCTGGCGGCGAACACCCTGATGTCCAAAGCGCAACGAATCCTCACCGGCCCAACCACTAACAGGCAACTTCTCCGTCAACGGGTCAATATTCGTTGCGGTCTTAGTACCATTTCTACCCTCGGTAACCTTCCGGATATTACCATTGGCCCAGATATGACCATCCATCTGAGGACTGCCCATAAAGTCAAAGTTGTAATTCGAACGCGTGTCGCCGTGAGCCGTCGATGTACTACCACCGTAGAACCAGCCCCAGTTGTTCAGGAAATAGCAATAGTCAAAAACGCCTGACGCCGGATGATACTGAATGGTCGCCGACAAAGTACGAGTCTTATCACCAATCGTAGCCGTCGCTTTTGCCGTATAATAACCTTCCGTTCCCGAAGAGTCAGCGCCAATCTTATACGAGAAATTCTTAACGTCACCCGGAACCTCAAACGGCATATCGTCCTTGCCATAGATGCCATACAGCGACGGAACATCAGACTTCTTCTCGGCCTCCGAAATACGCTGAACAGCCTCAAGCAAACCATTCTCCGCGACCTGATAGCAACGTTCCCAATTCGCCCGATTATGCTGACGACGAAACTCAAAACTGCTCAAGCCAACAATACCTGCAATCAAAAATCCACCAACAACGGTAAAAACAACCGCCGGCATCAGAGCAAAACCCTGACGATTTCCTTTCAACAAGCTCTTTACTTTTTTCATGTGCGACTTCCTCCTGATTCCTATACACACGCTCCAAGCAATCGCTACTCAAAGCGCCTTTTAATCTATTTGTTCCGAATGAAAACCCCGAACGAACGATTCGTCTGAATCCAGCTGTTTTCATCCGTTTGATTGCGATAACTCTTACGAGCCTCGCCATGATCACTGATCGCAAACTGCGTCAAAATAATCGAGTTGTCCGGCAAACCGCCAGGCTGCAAACCGCAACCAAACCAGACATAATCCAAACGCCCAAAACTAAAATTCGTCTCATCCGCATTCAAATCAACCTCATCGCCGGTCGACGTCGACGAACGATCCGGGTCATAAACCAACTTCTTGGTCACCGGATCAAAACGCAATTCCTGATACGGAGAAAACTCATCCTTCCGGAAAATAATCCGATAGAAAAAAGCCTTCGTCGCGCCACTCTGACCCGGAACGGCATCAGTATTGCTAAACTGAACAATGTTGTTGTACGAAACATGACGAAGGATATTGAACAACTTATCCTGAATCATATCCGCACGCAAACTAACCTCAGCCTGAACAACACCAACACGAGACTCACGGGCAAGCATGATGACAACCTGAAACAAAAAAAACATCACAACGGAAACGATCATCGATCCCAACAAAACTTCCAACACACTCAATGCGCGACGACCGCCTCGGCCGCTATGTATCAACATATGACGCATCACTGGAACTCCGGGTAAACAACAATAGTCATATCAAGCGTCTGCTTCGCCCCACGACCTAACGGAGGATCCCAACGCATAGACAACGTAATCTGCTTCGCACGGTCGCCATCCTTCGTCGTCTGCTTATCAATCTTAACACGATACTCCGGAGAACGACCAGACAAGAAAACCAAATCCGGATGGAAAACCTGCATCGAAGTCGTGTTCAACGAATTCCAAGCGTCACTTGACGGAATACATACAGAGATAACCTTCGTCGTACCATCCGGAGCCAGCACCGAAACAGAACCATCATAAATCGTATTCAACGGATAGTTCGAAGAAATACGCTCATAAGGCAACGCACGAATAACCTCCATATAATGATGACCAAAGTCAATCATCGTATCCAGATCATTCGACTTCGCCGCCTGCAAACGATTCAGTGCGACAGCAGCAAAGGCAGCAAGCAACAACAACGAAACAATCCCCATCGCAATGATGGATTCAATAAAAATACTGCCACCACGCGACGAAACACCGAAACGCAGAAAACGAAACTTAGCGCCATTACTGTTTAATGTCATTCTGTCTCTCCGCATATCTACCTTTAGCAATTATGCTTATATTAGTATAGTGCAAACCCGCTAAAATCTCTCATCAGTCGACACTGCAACATTATTTGCATGTTCCTCAAACCACAACTTTACCCAATAATTTCAATCCAGCGGATTCAACCTATTCAAATGTATTTGCCAAATGCTGCTATATTTACAAAAATAGTACCAAATTAGTGCATAAAACATTTTTCCGGTAATAGTGTATTTACTAACTAAGGCAAAAAACACCTTGCTTTACATTTTTTTTCTAAAGGAGAATTTAAAACATGCCAAGCCTCAAAGGGACACAAACCGAGAAGAACATTCTCACGGCGTTTGCCGGGGAATCACAGGCAAGAAACAGATACAACTACTTCGCGAGCAAAGCGAGAGACGAAGGATATATGCAGATTTCTGCAATCTTCGAAGAGACAGCTAATCAGGAAAAAGAACACGCCAAAAGACTATTCAAATTCCTCGAAGGAGGAGACGTCGAAATCTGTGCGGCCTTCCCGGCCGGAGTCATCGGAACAACCATCGAGAATCTCAAAGCGGCAGCTGCCGGTGAGAATCACGAATGGTCCGACATGTATCCCTCATTCGCCAAAGTCGCCGAAGAAGAAGGATTCACGGCCATCGCAGCGACAATGCGCGCCATCGCCATCGCCGAAAAACACCACGAGAATACCTATAAAACGCTCGTTCAAAACATCGAAGAAGGCAAAGTATTCAAGAGAGACGGAGTCTGCATTTGGTCTTGCAGAAACTGCGGTTACCTACACGAGGGAACAGAGGCGCCCATGGCATGCCCGGCATGCGCCCATGCGCAAAAGTACTTCGAGAAAGTCGCAGACAACTTCTAATCGTCGCTGACTGATAAAAGAATAAAGCCCCGAGGCAATCCGCTCCGGGGCTTTTCTTGTTTACAATTCGTAAAAGTCAATCTTACGCTTCTGAGGAACCGGTGTCGGCTGATAGACCGGTTGCGGCTGATAAACAGGAGCGCTCGGGATTTGGCGAGAAGAAGACGGCGAAGAACTGGCGCTCGCGTCTCTATTACTACTCGACGACGAGGAACGCTCCGGCTTTGGCGTAGATTTCGCCTTGGAGCTCGAGGACGAATTTGACGATTTCTTGCTTGACGAAGAACTGCTGCTACGCGTCGAAGATTTGGACGACGAATCGCTGTCATCGCTGCTCTTCTTGCTAACACTCTTGGAAGAGGAACTGCTCGTGCTAACGCTCTTCTCCGAGGACGCCGACGACGGCTTACTCTTGGAAGACGAGACATCGCTACTACCGGACGACGCCACCGGCTTCTTCGCGGCAGGCTTGGCTTCTTCGACAAAATCATCAACCAACTCAATCGTCTGCTTCTCACCGGTGGCAGGCGCGGCCGAAGCTGCCGACGGCGCTGTGCCTGGCTGTGGCAAACCGCTCGTGATTGTCGAAGGCTCTTCGGCAGGCGCTGCCGCAACCGGAGCGGCATCAGCAGTCGCCGGAGCGGCCGCCGCTGGTTGCGCCGGAGTAATACCGGCTTGCGACGCGGCTTCCTTTGCGGCGGCAAGGGCGCGTTCATGTTGCGACGCCTTCAGATTCGCCGCCTCCGCAAGCGACTTGGCCGTCTGCAATTCGGCGGACAAACTCTTCACTTGCAAATCAAGACGTGTCTTTTCTTTCTTCAGAGCTTGCACTTCGGTTGACAACGGAGAAACGCTTCCGCGGGCTTTGGTGGCCTGCGATTTGTAGAACAACGCGAAGCTGCCAAACGAGATAAGCAGGACAATGAATATCATGTCCACAAGAGCATGCAGTGCGCCACCGCGACAGGAACTAATACTGATATTTTTCATCATAAACGCCTTCTTTCTACTAAAAACCATACCAAGACCAACTAAAAGGCACCGCGTCCAAACAGAACCGCCGGAATGGTTCTGATGAGAATTACAATGTCAAACAGGAGTCCTTGATTCTTTATATAATAAAAATCATATTCGATATTAAGCGCCAGCGGCAGATTCTTGCGGCCGACAATTTGCCACAAACCGGTGATACCGGGCTTGACATCAAGGCGGTGGCGCTCCCAGTCCTCATACTTCTCGACGATGAACGGCATCTCGGGTCGAGGCCCCACCATACTCATCTCGCCACGCAGAACATTCAGCAATTGCGGGAACTCATCCAAGCTCAGCTTGCGCATCCACCGACCACACCGCGTGATGCGGTTGTCGTCCTCCGCTGTCGGTGCGACGGCGTAAGGGTCGGCGTCAACGCGCATCGTGCGCAACTTGTACATATTGAACAGCTGCCCCTTATACCCCACTCGTTGCTGGCGGAAGAAGACCGGCCCCGGTGAATCAAGCTTGATGATAATCGCGAGTATCAATAGCACGGGCGCGGTCAGCAGCAACAGTGTCAGCGACAGCACAATATCACCGGCGCGTTTGACGCCGATGGACAACGGATGCAGCCGGTCATTGCGCAATTGCACCACCGGCATCTCGTCAATCTCATCAACTTTCACGCGGTCATTGATGACGCCAAACATCGTTGACGCGATCTTGAACTCAACATCAAGCTCATCGCAGCGGACAATCAAGTCCATCAGGCGATCCTGTTCCAGTTGCGGAGCGGCCACAAAGATGACGTCAATTTCCTCGCGTTTGACGATATCGACAATGGACTCGGTCGTCCCGAAGACGGGAAACCCGGCCAACGTCGAAACTCGGCGGCGCTTGTAGGGGTCAATGAATCCGGCGAGCCGATAGCCTGACAACGGATTGGTGACAATGCGGTCGGCGACCCGACGCGCCGTCCGGGACAAACCGATAATCGCCACATTGAGCAAACCGGTTCCGCGCCGCGCCAGACGCTTTTTCCATTTCCGCAAAAGGGAACGGCAAATCGCCAGATAGAGAAAATACAGTACGGGCGTGGCAAGCAGAATGAACCGCCCCAAATCGAAGGACTTCAGGATATAGGCCAACGCCAGACTGAGCACCGTGCCAAGCATCACTGTCTTGAGGACGGCCGCGGCGGTCGCGATGGACGTCCGCTTTGGCTCGTAATCGTACAACCCATAATACCACGAGCAACTCAGCCACAGCGGCAAGTAGAGCGCCAACGCGGCAACATAGACATGCATATCGTTGATGGGGCGAACGAGAATGCCCCACGAGGCCAAGGCGTCGCGCAACCAGTAACTGCAAAACCATACCGCCATATACATTACGGCATCAAGGATAACCAGTAGAACGGTCAAGATTTTGCTGTGTAAAAATCGCTTCATGTGTCCTAACCTATTTATATACAAATTCGCGAATCAAATGCTCGGAATTCGCGAGGCTATTTCACGGCCCAACAACCCGCGCGGACATTGGTCATGGTGGTTAGGTTCTCCTGCCACGACAGCGGAAGGGTTCCCGGCGTTGCGACAACGTGCGTGATGCCGCGCCCTTTGAGGTACGCGCGGACGCCCGCTCCATCGGTGATTTCGCGGTCGGCAAGCAGTTTGACATAGGACAAATCATCGTCGCACCAGTAGTATTTGCGTTCCAAGTAGAAGGGGAAGTTCCCGTCAGCCACCAAAACGGTCGCGTCGTCGGCGAGTGTGGCATTCAGCTCGCGAAACAGGTCGATGCGGGGACCGGTGTAGGTGCAGGCACGAAGGTATGCCAAGGAGTCGGCCTCGGACAGTATCGGCCGCCATTGCCAATGGTTCGCGGGCATCATCCCCCAAGTAATTTGGCGTTTGACGGCATTGCCCGCGAAGAGCGCGACCAACAGGAGCAGAAAGGTCAGGCGTATCCGGCGTGTGAATCGCGCGGAGTCTTCGACTCGGGTCAGTAGGAAGCCGCCGCCGACAAAGATGACGGACAGTGTCTGCCCAAACTGCCGCACCAGTTCAGCTTCGCCGCGGAGCCAACACAGGACGAACCATTGCGCCAGACCAACAACGCTCAGGGCGGCGGCCACGGGCAAGCGGCGAGCGTATATCAACAGCGCGAGCGCGATGACTAAGGTGAAGACGACTTGCGGACTGGCGCTGTTGAGGAACACGGAGAAGTGTCGCGGGAGGTTGCTCAGCATCGCCTGTAGTCCCGTGAGTGTCGGCGTGTAGACATCGTTGATTTCCGTGAAGCGCGTGGCTAGCATCTCCCAACCCGGGCGCAGCGGAATCAGGCCGCGCGCGATAGGATAAATCGGGTTGCCGCAACCGATGAAGGTGTTGCGCAGGAGCAAGATGATGCAGGGTATACCCATCCAACCGCAGCAGTATATGGCCATGCGCCATGGCAAGGCGGGCAGTCCGCGCCGCCGGAATAGCGCCGCGCCAACCAGTAGGAACCATGAGGGAATGGCCCAACCGAGCGCCGATAGTTTGGTGGCGACCGCGAAGCCTAAGAGCAGACCAATCGCGGCCATGCGATCCATCCCGAAGGGGTCGGGCGCCACGTCGCTGTTGCCGCCGAGGGGCTGAACGCGTAATCCGTCTGAGGCCGGGCGGCCGTATAGCTCATCGATGGTGAGTAGCAGACCGGCGGTCATGAACATCATTACCATGAGGTCGTTCGAGGTGTGCATCGGGACGAACCACGAGGTGGTCGTCAGCGCTGTGGCGGCGAGGAAGACCGCCCATGCGGAAGCGCGACGCCCAAACCACTCGTAGGCGAAGACGCCTGTCAGGCTGATTCCCAAAGCGCCGAAGAACCATTGCGCCATTGTGCAGTTGGTCGAGTCGGTGGATAAGCTCAGGAGGAAGGCGTAGAAGGCGCTGTCGAGTAGCGCGTAGTTGCTCGGGTAAACTTCCATCCATGTTTCGAGGGTGTTGTGGAAGACCCAAGCGCGGGCGACGGATAGGTGGTACCATTGCGAGTCTTGCTGGCTGTCGGGCGCCAGTGCCCCAAGTAGCATGTAGAGTAGCAGGATGGCGGTGACGGCGAACAGGCTGTAGTGAAGCCATGACCATCGGTCGGAGGGGACTACGCGCCGCCGTACCGCGCGTATGGATTGACTCCGGCGTTTGTGGCGTATGTGGCGCCGCATGAAGCGTAGGTCCGCGACCATGCGGATGGGGTGGTCGGCGCCGCGTATCGTCGCGAGGAGGTAGAGGACGCCGGAGGCAAAGGATGCCGCGGCCAGTGGCAGGATGAATTGTAGTGTCAAGAGGTGGCAATAGCCCAGTACGGCGGTCAGGGAGCCGAGTATGCCAATGCCGAGTATCGCCGAATATAGGATGGCTGTCAAGGTGTGACTGCGTAGCAGTGTCACCCGTGGCCACCAACAGCCGGCGCCAACGCAGGTGACGATGATTAGCCCAAGCCGTAGTAGTGCCCACGGAACCAGCGAAAGTGATGTAAGCCATGCGGGGTCGTTGTTTGAGAACATTTCATGGTTAAATACAACTTTGTGATAGAGTTGAGAGTTAAGAGTTAAGAGTGGAGTGGTGGACTAAAAGCTATTTAATTTTAAGATTATTGGGCCATAGGCCCAATAGGGCAACTGGGGCCAATAGGGCCAATAGGGCCAATAAGGCGAATAAGCCTGATGGGGCGAATGGGCCGAATAGGCCAACTGGGCGAATAAGCCGAATAGGCGAATCAGCGAATCAGCCTAATGGGATTTTTAGTTATAGTTTTTTAGTCCTCTTTAATCTTAACTCTTAACTCTCAACTCTTAACTCTGATTGAAGGTGTTTGTCTTGAAAGGCATTTGGGTATATGAATCGCTCGGTGCTTTTCTTGAATGCAACTTTGAAGTTTGTCCCTTTGTTTGTGATGCTTACGATTTTGCCTTTTCCGTGTTTCTTGTGCATGACGAACATCCCGACTTCTATCTCGGGCACGGAGGACTTCCGCTCCTCAGGTTTCCGCGCGGGCAATGTCGCGCGCGACTTTGGCAGATATTCTTCTTCCGGCTCGTTGACGGTTTCCGTTTTTTTTGTTTTGCCCGGCTGATTATAGAATTCCCGCTCATAATCCTCACGCCTAATGCTCGTATCCCATCCGCCAACGGTCTCGTCCTTACTGTGCCGATCAATACCGGTATAGGATAGGCTCGCGTCTTCGTAGCGTTTGAATTTGAAAATGGCGTCATTCATCAGATTGGAATTGAATACGTTAATGGAACACAACAGTTCAAAGTCCTTCACGTCAAGCCCTGTGACTTTCTTGAACAATTCCGGCTCAAGCTGTGTGATAACATCCTTCAAAGACCGTTCACGGTAATCGGTCAGATACATGAACACGGGTATTCTCGTCGCAAACTTGATTAACTTTTCCTGTATCTGCTTGCGCATGGCCTTGTATTCTTTTTCCTCGGCGCTGAGTTCCTTTTTCTCCTCTGCCGTCAACTTTTTGTCGCTTTCTTTTTTGGCTTTCTTGACTTTTTCCGATTTGTTGATAATGGTCGCGATATCCGAATTCAGACTGCGGAAGCCCTCGATATGCATCAAAGCCGCAAGCGCTTCTTTGTTGTCCATGAGACGTTTGAGCGTTTCATTATCTACATTGACAAGTAGCGCGGATTCCCAACGCTTGGCAAGTAGCGTGGCGGAAGTCCCGGCCATTGCAATGTCCAACACATCCTGCGCGTTTATCTGGCGCATTGAGCTGCCATCGAAAGCCAAGACGGGTAGGAAACTGATAAATTCAGCAACCTTCTTTTCGGGATTACTCTCTTTCAAATCGAGTTGGCGACTATAATCCGAAATCTGTTGCAGGGCGCGGTCGAGCGCAAAGTCGAAAACATAACACTCGTGCTTCAAGATAACGCGTTCCCCGTCATCGTCTTTGATTTCCCATGGTGACTGCACCCGAAACGCCGCTTGGAAATAGGTCTCCGGACTTTTCAAATTACGGAGCATGAAAATGCCTGTCCACGGACGTATGGTCACGCCTGTGGTCAACTTGCCGCAAGAGAGTGTAATGGTCTTTGTGGCAATAGGGTCACGCATTTTCTTGAACATGCGATTAAGAGCTTCAAGCCCAATTCCCGCTTTTGTGCCCGCGCAAACGATAATCTCATAGTCGTGGAAGAAACTATTCTGACTCTGGGCGAGAAGATTCGCCATCGCCTCACAGGAGGCAATATTCGGCAGGAACCACATGGTATGCGACAGCAAGTTCAAAAGTCGCACATCGGAGTACGGCATAGGCGGACGCTTGTTCTGTCCGAGTTTCAGGTCATCTTTACTGGAAGGAAGATGAGACCCACGAATGAGATTGAGCCACTTCTGCACTTCGTCCTCGTAGACAAAGCGAGCCTTTTTGCCCGTTCCGTCGGCGGAGAAGAACACATTCAAATCGAACTCGTCAAACTCGCCTTTTTGGGCTATCTGACAGATTGCATCCGGAATGCGGTAAGTCATCAAAATCATACGCGGCAATGACAGATAAGGATTGTTCGCGTCCGAGCCTCGCCAATTCTCCTTTTCCCGTTGCTCGTCGGAATACGTCCAGTTGAAAATCTGATCTTCGATGAACTCGCCGGAGTTGAGCGCGCGGAACGGCGTGCCGGAGAGATACAAATAGTAGTTTGTGGTGATGGGCAAATCGTTTTCATCAAGCGCGTTGCCCCCCTCTTCCAGTTTGTACTTTTCCGGGTCAAAGTCCACACTATCTTCTTCGTCCGGATTGTCAAACAGTTTCTTCGCGTTCTCGCGCCATGCGCCAAAGTGATATTCGTCGAAAATGACCAAGTCCCAGTTGTTGGTATGAATGAATTCATTCTTCGGCTTAATGCCGCCTTTATCATTTGTTCCCAGCAAATCTTGGAACGAACCGAAAACGATGATGGGGCGGGACTTGTCCGCTTTCTCAAACTGTTGGTCAATGTTGATGCTGTCGGTGTGAGCGTCCTTGTTGGAGATAAACTGCCATCCCTCGAAATCCACATGAGTCATCAAATCTTCGTTCCACGCGGATTCCACGGCGGGCTTGAAGGTCAGCACCAGAACGCGCTTTAAGCCCATCTCTTTTGCGAGTTGATAAGCGGCGAATGTCTTGCCGAAACGCATCTTGGCATTCCACAGGAATTTGGGTGCGCGCTTGGGGTCATCCTTTTTGAGAGAGAGAAAATAATCTCTCGTCCGTTTGACCGCGCGCTGCTGCTCCTTGCGCATTTTGAACGTCTGCGTTCGGTTGCCGACCAGTCGAACCCCTGTGCGCAGTTCCTCGATGGCGGCACGAACATCCTCTTCCGTACACTTAAACCATTCGTTACGGTCATCGCCCTCATGAAGTTGGGGGAATCCATTGCGTCGCAAAATCGCGTGTACCTGATGGTCAGAAAAACACGTTCCATCCGAACGCATGGCGGATTCTTTCAATAGGACTTTTGATTTCATGCCGCTTGTATGTGTCTGCTCGGCGATGCGCTTTTTTACATCTCGTTCGGTGTAACCCACTTTGATGTAGTCCTTGTGAGAAGCAACATTGGGAAACGTATAGGCATAGATAACCGGGGTAATAGCCGGGCGCGGGGCGAAAAGGTCAGTCGACATCATCGTCACCTCCGTCTAAATCCATCGGCCGAATCATGGAATCAATGAAGGCAATTTCCTCTTCGGTTAAATCATACTTTGCATAAAGTTCTTCGTCCGTCCATGGTTTAGAAAAATCTTGAACCGGAACAAAGGAGAAGGAGTTTTTAGATATGTGCTGTGTTGAAGTTCTTTGCGCTACCAGAAAGCGAACAAAAGATGTTCTTAAGTAGTTATAAAGATTATTTGCTTCGTCTTCGGTTTCAAAACAGTCAATCACCAGATACGTTTCTGTACAAACATTTTTTGGAGGCAATACTTCCATAGTTGAGAAAATTTTTCGTCTACCATCTTTGTCAGCACGTCCTGCATGATCATATGTCAGATATGACATTATTACTTTCCATTTATCGATCCAATCAGTATTGCTTGTTACATCAGATCTAAGAAAAGGACCTTTGCCTCCATTATACCGAAGTGTAATATCTCCATTACTATATGGTTTTACATATGTACGTAATCCAAAAGGCTTTTGTGAACTGGCTCTAGAACTATAAAATTCTTTTTCCAAATGTTGCACCTTTTCGATAACAGATATTGCTTCACTATCACGAATAAAAACATCATATTTATTAAGAGATCGCATTGTAGATGTCGTTTTGTTATTGTGAACATTAACAACTTCACAATCGCCCTCAGAATCCCGATTCCACAGAAAATAACAGATACCCCCTGCAATATCAACGCCCGGGAAGCAGTCATTTGAATCTGTAAAATCATACAGGATTCTCAAACGTTTATCATTTAACATTTCTTCCCTAAAACTCTCTAACCCGCGTCCTCCAGAATACCACCTAGCCGGAACAACCATAGAAAGATAACGTGGCATTAACTTCTTTGCTTGCCTAATAAACATCTGATATATCGGAGTCGCACTTGCTTTTTGCCCCCCATCGCTCAACTGATATGGCGGATTGCTTATTATCACATCGAATTTCATTTTGAAAATCTCCTCCGGGTTCAGTGTGTGTATCCATTCGTAGGCATGGGCTTCGAGTGTTGAACCTCTCTCGTCTCCACCAAGAATCGTCTCTTGGGATATGCCGCAGTATTTACATCTGCCATTTTCCCAACTATGGTTGACATTGCGGAATCGTATGTTTCCCTCGGCGTTGCGGAATCGCGTCACAGAATACTTTTTGTTCGGATACTTTGAGCAGTAGACCCCACGCCGGGAAAGTAGGCCTGTCATCTCTGTGATGGCGATTCCGAACAACTGTTTCTGAAAGATATGGTCAACGCGCTCCTGTAAATCCGGTATCTTTTTCTCCAACCCGTGAATCAACCTTTTGGCAATTTCGCGGAGGAAAACACCCGTTTTGCATGCGGGGTCAAGAAATGTTGTGTCGGGATTGCGGAACAGTTTCTGCGGCAACATATCGAGCATCTGATTCACAATTGCGGGCGGCGTGAATACCTCGTCGTTTGAGAGATTCGCCAAGCATGACAAAACATCGGGATTGTGTTCCGATGTGATCGTATCATCAGCCATTGTCCTGTATCCTCCTATAATCTGATATATATTGTTTGAGGAATTTGCCCTCTTCGTCGGGCGGCGCTTCCTCAGCGAAAAGTTCTCCCTGAGTTTCTTTCAGAGTTTCGTCTCGTTTGCCATTCAGTAGCTCGTCAAAGGTGTAGTCCTTGCGTTGCATCTTTGCTTTGGTGATGAATGCCCATTCGGAAAACACGATGGGTTCGGTGGTGTCTTGTCCGTTCTCGTCGACACACATGAGGGTGAGTGCGTTTCCGCAAACGATGTTGCGCGAGAGGATGAATTTGGCGGCTTCGCGTGTGTCTGTTCGACATTGTTTTTTGCAGACGGTTACGTATTCCTTATCCCAGATTTCGAAAAGGCGTTGGCGGCAGGCGATGGCGTTGTCGAGCAGTATGTCTACGCCGTAGATGCTGGAGAGGGCGAGGATGGCGTTGATTTCGTAGTCATGGGCGCTGCGCTTGTACTTGCGTTTGACGACGGCGAGTTTGCGCGCGAGGATTTCCGCGAGGAAGTTGCCGTCGCCGCAAGCGGGTTCGAGAAACCGTGAGTCGATGCGTTCGGTTTCTTGTTTGACGAGGTCGCACATGGCCTTGACTTCGCGTTCGGCGGTGAGTACTTCGCCGAAGTCTGCGACGCGCTGTTTTGTTTTGACTTGCTGTTTCAAGGGTTCTCGGTTTGTCTTTTGGGATATTTATTATATTTATTATGTCAGATGAGGCGTAATAGTCGTTTTTTTAAAGCAGAGTGAAGAGTTGAGAGTGAAGAGTGGAGTGGTGGACTAAAAGCTATTTAATTTTAAGATTATTGGGCCATAGGCCCAATAGGGCAACTGGGGCCAATAGGGCCAATAGGGCGAATGGGGCGAATAAGCCTGATGGGGCGAATGGGCCGAATAGGGCAACTGGGGCGACTGGGGCGACTAAGTTAGAGTTGAGAGTTGAGAGTTAAGAGTGGAGTGGTGGAGTAAGGGCCTTTTATTTTATTAGTTTTGGGCGGTTGGGGTGTTTTGGGGTTTGGGTTAGATTGGGTAGTATTGGGTTAGTTTTTTGGAGTAGGTGGGGTTGGTGTTTGTTTTTTGTCTGAGTTCGAGTAGGTTGATGATGGCGTCGGGGGCGTCGTCTTTGATGGTGGGGTTGGGGAAGGCTTCGCATTGGAGTAGTAT
>JAAZBM010000011.1 GCA_012513815.1 Candidatus Sumerlaeota bacterium
ATTTCAATCCACGCCCCCACGCGGGGGGCGACAACGCGGGTGGAACAATTGCTATCGGCGATTACGTCATTTCAATCCACGCCCCCACGCGGGGGGCGACCTTTTGCCACCTTTAGACTTCCGGTTTTGCGCAATATTTCAATCCACGCCCCCACGCGGGGGGCGACTTAATCCTTTCATTCTTTCCATTTCCTGCTCGGCATTTCAATCCACGCCCCCACGCGGGGGGCGACTGCACTTAAGATTTACACATCTTGGGAGTCGATTATTTCAATCCACGCCCCCACGCGGGGGGCGACGATTTCCGCGGCTTCCTTTAATGTCTCGTCATTCTGATTTCAATCCACGCCCCCACGCGGGGGGCGACGATGCGTATGGCTGATGACACCAAACTGCTCGACCATTTCAATCCACGCCCCCACGCGGGGGGCGACCTTCCGGATATCCATTCATAAACGGATCTGTTGTAATTTCAATCCACGCCCCCACGCGGGGGGCGACGCAG
This sequence comes from Candidatus Sumerlaeota bacterium, assembly GCA_012513815.1. GTDB lineage: Bacteria > Sumerlaeota > Sumerlaeia > Sumerlaeales > Sumerlaeaceae > JAAZBM01. The sequence continues at coordinate 506 of JAAZBM010000011.1, forward strand.
GGTTCGAATTCTACCGATTTAGTACATTTGATTTCAATCCACGCCCCCACGCGGGGGGCGACCACTTGACGGCGATAGTAGAACCTGTATCTATGAATTTCAATCCACGCCCCCACGCGGGGGGCGACGATGAGGTTGTCGTGCTTGCCCGCGACGCGAACGGCATTTCAATCCACGCCCCCACGCGGGGGGCGACAACGTCACATACTACGCTAACGGCACGATTGAAACATTTCAATCCACGCCCCCACGCGGGGGGCGACGATTACGCACATTTTACGCGTGGCGCGATGGTGAGATTTCAATCCACGCCCCCACGCGGGGGGCGACGGATTGGCTGGGCGGGCTACAAGAGCCGGACGAAATTTCAATCCACGCCCCCACGCGGGGGGCGACGTCGAATTTCGATTCTTTCAAAAGCGACCACATCTATTTCAATCCACGCCCCCACGCGGGGGGCGACGCGGGAGGCGTGTAGTCCTCATCCGACAACAGCCCGCATTTCAATCCACGCCCCCACGCGGGGGGCGACAACACCTCCGCGGACTCTCGCACGGTTAGAAGTCATTTCAATCCACGCCCCCACGCGGGGGGCGACCGCGAAATGTCCATGTTATGGAACATTTCTGTATTTTATATACATTGTCCTTGCGTTTTCTTTTTGCTTTCAGAATGTCAAAGAGCTTTTGTTTTGTTTATTGTTCTGCTTTTGTGGTGCGAACTTGTCGGGGTTCTCATGTGTGATTTATCTTCGCACCAAATCTACAGCATAAGCAGCCCCTCGGCGTCATATGTTTTCTTTGCCCCATAGTGTTCGATTTTGGTATGATAGTTGTTGCCAAGATAATAGAAGCGCAAGCTATCCTTATCGTGGTCTATCAGTTTTAGCAGTTCGTTCTTAACTTTGACGCTTGTTGCCGCATCAAGATTGCATTCAAATACCGAATTCTGCACTCGTTGTCCATAATCAACACATTGCTTGGCAATCTTCCGCAATCGTTTGCGCCCATCGGTCGTCTCTGTATTAACGTCGTATGTTATCAGTATCAGCATCTTTTGCTCCTCACTTTTACTTCCACATGAATGGCGGATAAGCGTCCAAATCGCCGCGTATGCAACGGGCTAAAAGCAACGCCTGCACATAGGGAACCAGACCCCATGGTATTTTCTCTTTCAGAAATGGATGTTCTATTACATCGCGTTTTTTATCCTGCCATGCGGATATTGCCGCCTTGCGCCCATCCTCCGTCAACATAACAGCACCGCTCTCCTGCTCATCAAAGTGCTCGGGCGTCAACACGCGATTGTTTATCATTGTAATTGTAAAGCGATCCACCAGAATACTGCGCAACTCTTCCATCAAATCAAGCGCCAATGACGCACGGCCAGGTTTATCCGTATGCATAAACCCAACATAAGGGTCCAGTCCGACACTTTCGAGAGCTGACGCGCAATCGTTACTCAATACGGTATAGAAGAATGACAGTATCGCGTTCACATTGTCAAGGGGAGGACGCCGTGTTCGAGCCGTGAAATAGAAACTCTCTTTGTCTCGCAATATCAACTCATCAAGAACACCAAAGTAGCGCAGGGCGCATTCGCCCTCTAAACCACGCAATGTATCGTGATTGTCTGCCGCGTCTATCATCGGAAGATGATTGTAGAGTAGTCCCGAAGCTCCCTTGAGCCGCTCAACATCCACACGCATAGGATGATCCCGTGTCGCTCGTTCAAGCACCCATCGACAGTTGTAAACCTTCCCAAGAATAAAACTCTTCGCGATGGGAAGCGAAAGCGCAACGTCCTCCGAAATACGATACTGCGCCTTTCGCAGCAAAACATTCCCGACTGTTGCACCTGCGACACGGGCAAGAAAACGCCCCGTAGGACGCATGAAAGACAACATCACATTACGCTGAGCGCAAGCCCCCATCAGCGCCGGACTGGCACCCTTATAAGTAAAACACAGTATCCCTTCCAGAGAGTGTAACGGGAAACGACCCAAGGTCTTTTCCTCACGCAGCACGACAACATTCTCACCCTCAAGCGTCAAATAGCAATCCTCAGTCGTGACAAAAAGTGTATTCAACAGATGCCTCATAGATCCGACCCCTCATGCAAATGTTCACTAATATACTTTCTCGCCGACAAATTGCGACACAACTTAGGGACACAAAGCTCCTCAAGAGAACACGCGCGGCACGACTGCGATGGCTTAACCTTTGGCGTCCTCCCTCGTGAATACAAATCATGCATCTCCTGAAACATTTTCACAACCTCCGCCCGTAACTCCATACTCAGCGGCACAACCTCACGCCGATGCGTCTCCCCATAAAACAAAGCACCCTCGGAGATATTACAGCACAACATCTCTTCCAAACACATCGCCTGCGCGCACATCTGAAGGCGGTCAGCCGACTCCACCTTCGGCCGACCGCGTTTATACTCAATAGGATACGGCATCCATAACCCATCGACGCCGTGTAACGAAACACCAGCCGGGTGACAATGGAACTCAACTGCGTCACACTGTCCCACTGTCCCCAGCTGGTGCGAGACCACACGCAAACCGCGCACAATCAATACATCACCGCGCCTCTCTCGTATCTGCTCATTATGCACCCTCTCATGCAACACATTACCCATCATCGTCCGTCCATTCTCAAGCCACTGTTTCTCAATATGAATCAGTGCCCATTGCCGCCGGCAAAAGACATAATGTTGGATTCCACTCAACTGCAAGTAGTTATCTGTATCAGTAGACATGATTGGCACACGAATCAGAAACGAGATAGAGCTGCTATACTTCTTCGATTGTTACGCCAGCCGGAAGCTTACTTTTCTCAGGCTTCTCGACGACATAGTCTTCATAGGAACGAGGAACATCAACGCCATCTTTTAGCTTGACCGAAACACTGTCAAATAATTTGTACGCCGGCGCGTTACCAAATTCACTGTCATGTTTGAAGACAATCAGTTCTCGCACAGACATCTTGCCACGCGCGGCAGAATGGTCATGCTCAAACATATTTCTAATTGCCTCCCAAAGAATTTTAAGATCATCCTCTGAGAATCCTGTTACTTTCTTTGCAAGATTTGCGGAGATAAAACCCTCTACACGATAGAGAGCATAGGGAACGATAAACTTTCTGCCCATTTCTGTGGTCTTCTCACTTGCATCTTTCTCCGTTGTGATAGCTACACGAGTAATTGTTACCTCTTGCGGTACAATCGGATTGATGCTTCGCGCAAACCCCAATTGAACCGGACCACGCACCTGACCACAACTCAGCGAAGCTTTGACAAAAGTCGTCATAACTGCGCCAAATGTTCTGATGTCAAAAAAGGTCGAACACATGTAGTCTTTAATTTTCAAATCATAGTCCGAATCCTCTTTCTTGGCATCCTTAACTATCTTATCAAGATCCTTCGCCCCCTCCGGGATTTTTGTTCCAACAAAATCGAAAGCTCTGTTGTCACTCCTGTTTAGTGGCACACTGTTCTTGATGTAAATCTCGAACCCTTTTTCCCCATCATGAACAGTCTCAACATAGTTGCGGATTTTCCGTTTGAGGCAAACATCTGTGATGATACCATATCCTGTTTCGGGGTCGACACGAGGCATATTCCCGGCATCGGGATCTCCGTTAGGATTGCCGTTTTCAACATCAAAGAGTACGACGAACTCATAGCGATTTTTGATAACTTCTGTCATATTACTGATTCTCCTGTTTTTTAGATTCATATCTTTTTTGAGTTTGATGATAATAGCCCAAGACAAAGGTGCCTTGTTCTTCGAGTGTCAGGCGCTTAGGAAACTTTTCACTACTAAATTTATCCATTAATGTCCCGACTTGTTTTTTTAAGTTAATTGATGCCCCTTTTTCCATTTTGCGCAAATGGGAATTGCTAAGCTTTAGTAGCAATGGAAAAACAACGGACGGTGTTGCGCAAGCCGAATTGAAATAACGGTCTTTGATTGTTGCGTTAATCCCAGGGTTGGCTTTCTCTTGTATGTTTTCGAGCACTGAAAACAGCCTGCCCAAAACATAGGGAATGTATGTACTTTCTTCATTTAGCGACACTGATAGAACCTCCTTGTCGATTCTTGTATTTGTTAGTTTTAAAAGGTAAGCCTTGATAATGGCCGCTTTTGTTCGATTAATCTTCTTGGCTATTCTCTTACTAGAGCCGCCTTTGTCATTCTCATCTGAATCTTGCGTAGCTTTTACACGCAACATGATTGATGTGAACAAGGCAACAGGATAAGGGACGCCAATAAGTATTGACCTCAGCACAGAACCCGCCAATAGTGGGGAGCCTGAGTCATCCTTGCTGTTTGGATTGGTCGTTTCCTTGAGAAGCAAGTACAAGGGCAATTGTTCACGTTTGTCCAATTTGGATTTGACAATCTCAAGACGATGATAGTGTTCTCGCAAATTACTCAGCATATTGCCAAAGGAATCCCTCAAGAAAAACCGAACGGAAAGGCGAGAAGCATTTGGTGATATTCCCAAAACATAAAACGGAACATTTAGATCAATGTTTTTTTCATCAATAGGCTCACCCTTGACCAGTTTTTGCATTATCGCGGCGGCTTTTTCATTGGCATCCTCTGTTGGAGGATCAATCATCATCGAGAACAAATCCCCGTAGTCAGGTTCGGCCGTTTCCGCCCAAAACACAACTGTCGAATCGCCAACGAATTTGCGATGAGCATCATCAGCAATCAAATGATTGAGAACTGTTGTGTAGGCAAAAGCAGCATACTCACTGACAGGAGCATTAAATGCCTGAGCTTTTTTGTTGCCAAATGATTCATACGCTTCCGAATTGAATGAGACCAAAGCCGCGCCGGTTTGTTGCGCATCCTTTACTCTCTTGATAGACGGATGAATACGAGCAATAGGCAACCTTTCCCCGGTTACCAAACATTGCATGATTGGGGCATCTGATTCTTTGGAGTACTGCGCGTCCCATGCTTGTTTGATGGCAGAATCTTCATGAGCATAGACACCATTAACAATAAAAACGAAATTGCTTTTCTTGTATTTTTCTGCATCGGGGAATTCTGTAGGAATCTGCCAATTGGTGAAATACTTGCAAATAGCTCGAGCTACAGGAGAATCAATTTTGCCAAGAAACTCCAAGTGCTTCTCTTTGGATGCTTCAAAACACTGTTTTGTTCGCTCCGGTTTTCCCTTAAGGCATACTCCAAGAAGGTATTCCGCATTATGATATAGCAATAGTGCCCTAATACCGGAAGTCGCTACTGTAACTTCTGGAACAACAAACGTTCTCGGGATATTGACCGCCTTTTTCCCTCGCTGAACAGTTTCTTCCAACGGAAGAATACCACGATATTCGCCGTCTTCTGAAAGCTTAATAGCATAGCTTGCTTCTACCTTACTCCAACCCGGCTTAGTAATTTCTCCGCGTTCAAGCAGTTTTTCGTAATGCTTAACTAACGATTGCAATATCATTGATGCACCTCGCAATCTGTCACATCAAGCACGCCGTTTTTCAATACCGCCCGAAAAAACTTTGGCTGAATGTTCTCCAAATCTGAGTAATCCATATCGTAAAGCATAAAACCCAATTCCCTTTCAGAGTCAGGGTATGCTGTTGGGATAGTCTTCTCTTCATAGGGCTGGAAATAGGCAGGAAACTCCCTGCATCCAAAACAAGGATGGTGATAACACTGTCCCGATTTCAGTCGTCTGTTGATGATATCCAAAAACTTCCCCTCGTTGTCTGTCGGGGCAGCTTTGGATGTTATTATAAAATGAGCTTCGATGACATACCTGACATCAGTCAGTATCATGGACGCTCGTTGTTGTATGTCGTCTGAAGTCACAATGCACGTTTTTTTGGAACTGGCTTTAGATTTGACTTCATTTCGGCGAACATTGGTGAACTTGATGGGGTTCATAACATGGATTCTGTCAATGACCCAACACATCCCGGGATGCCAATAGATTGCTTCGAGCAGCCCACGGGCTGCCGAAGGTGTCATGACATCATAGGACACGCGTTCAACCTTCATTTCGGGACGACTGAATAACGCGCGGTCGCCCCAAACTTCGATTTTTATTCCATAAGACAAAACGAACTTCTCCTCTCTATAATTTGATAGTTACCGATGTAACTTTGAAACTTCATCTAAAGAATAGTGGCTCCTTTCTCCGGTGATATAACTAATCCGAATTCGTGTGAGTAGTGGCTATCATCTGATTGCAAAAGCAAAAACAGATTATCTCCAATTTTATCTATCAAGCCCGCTTCGTCCAAGGCATGGAGTTGTTGCTCATACACATTCACTGAGGATCTGCCCACGAGACGCATCAATTTGCGTGTGGGATAAAAAGGTCTGCCTTGGGTGGCTTCTCTCAAGCGTCGACCCAATGGAATAAGAACCTGCACGGTATTATCGCTAATCAAGTGAAACTTATCGGCAATCTTCTCAAACGGAATGCTATTATTTTCTAACTCGTTCATGATTTTCTTACTATCCAATTGCTCATCGCCCTTGATATAAAACAGGGTTTTGAAATACTCCTTGACGATGTCAATCCTGCCATAATCCGCTTGGTCTTGATCTCTGATAATGTCTCTTCCAACCGAAATCGATTGTTCGATGGAAACAGGAAACTTATACTCCGTCGCAGGTTCAAAAACATAGACAAAACTACTGTCTCGGTTTCGCTTCATCTCTCTGTTACAGCGCCCTGCTGACTGAACAATGCTATCCAGTCCGGCTTCCGAACGATAAACGACAGGAAAATCCACATCGACTCCGGCTTCAATCAGACTGGTCGAAACAACCTTGCACGGCAATCCCTTTCTCAAACGCTTACGGATTTCCCACAACACCACTTGCCGATGTCTCGCGGTCATCAAGGTTGACAAATGAAACCGCTCGCCCGGATTCAACATCTCACAGAGTATTTGCGCCTGCTTGCGCGAATTGACAATACAGAGGACTTGCGAATGCTCGTTCAGTTTTGCCGCCAAATCCTCGTCACTGATCTTCCCGATATGCCGATAAGTCCCACGCTCGAAGTGCTTGCAGAGTTCCTCCGGATTCGGGCAAATCTCCCTAATCTTTTCCGGCGCCTCAAAATACCTGTTCAACGCCGGTTGAGTCGCGCTGCACAAAACCGCGGAGCACCCGTAATTCTTTACAAGTTCGTCAATCGCGCTAACACACGGAATAAGATAGGGGAAGGGCAACATCTGAACTTCATCAAAAATGATGACACTATTGACGATATTATGCAACTTCCGACAACGCGAACTCTTGTTCGCGAATAAAGACTCGAAGAACTGCACATTAGTCGTCACAATCAGAGGAGCATCCCAATTCTCTGTCGCGAAACGCTGGGCATTGAACTCGTCGTCATCAACGTCAAAGTTCGCGTGATGCTCGATGACATTGTTCGACCCAACAATACCACGAAAAACCTTGGCATTCTGTTCAATGATAGAAGTATAAGGAATGACGTAGATGACACGTCTCATCCCATGCTTGAGCGCGTGTTTGAGCGCAAAGGCCAGAGACGAAATCGTTTTCCCGCCACCTGTCGGAACCGTCAGCGAAAACAATCCTCGGTCAGCTTCCGCGGCGGAAATGCAACTCTGCAAAATCTCGTTGCGCTTCTGATTGATTTGCGACTGTTCCACCTTCACTAAGCCTTCAAGATACGCGTCCAACTTCTTCGCGAGTTGAGCAAGCGAATCGAATCCCCCACGCTCAACCATTCCGTTTTCCATAAACCGTTCAGTGCAAAGGAAGTCCGCGTCAACCAAACAAGAGTAGAGCATCCTGATAAAGAAGGACATCGTAAACCCTTGTCTGGACTTTCCTTGTCTTGGCTTTAGTGGTGTAATCTTAGGCACGGAACTTGGACACTTCAGCTCAATCTCAGACTTGTAGGCTTCATAGTTTGGCACCTTTCTCTTAAGACGGCCTTGAAGAGTCGACTCATCGCAGGTATCCACACTCGAACCACCATTTGGCAAACCGCCATGGTGTCCGGCAATACAATACTTACAAAGATATAATTTGATTTCCTGTGCTCCCGCAGTGGAATGATCAACACTATTGCCGCCGCCCCGAATGCGCTTTTGAAACTCTTGAGAATACTTACCAATGTCATGCGCTAAGCCGAGATACTCGCCCCATTCCCGGACACCCAAAACGGACGCAAACTCACCTGCCAAATCTGCGGTTTCCTTTAGATGCTGGCACAAAGGTTCTTCTGCATTATCTGCTTCGCGACGATGGGCAATGTACTTCATAGAATCTCTCCTTCAAAATGACGGATGACGTTATACCGCTTTTAGTAATTCAATATCACTTGCTCTCAATTTCTGTTAGTGCTTATGAAATCAACGATTTCCACTAAAGAACTATCATCACTTAGAAAAACAAATCACAGTAATTTTGTCCCGAATGCAGATTTTCGGACAAGCTTGCTTTTTTATCTTAATCTGTCCTTTCAACAGCCTGAACAATCTCATTTTTTTAAGAAGTAGCAGCGTATGCTTTGGACTGTCTTCATCCACCGCCGCCGCCCCGTTCACGGCGGGCGAGCCGCTATTATATAAAAAGTGGGTCGGCGATGATGTGTTCAACGCCGACCCGAACTCGTTTTGTTTAGGCAGGATTCTACCAGAAGAAGATGTAGAATATCGCTGTCAAGACGATCACGAGGCCGCCCGCGAATTGAGCGCCACGTGATGGTGTCAAATCTAAGTTGGTGTTCGACTTGAACTCCACAGGTGCCGGCAAACGCTTGACCATGCCAACGACGAACATCACGACTAAGTCGGTCACGAAGCAGACGGCCATGCGGTCAAGGAACGCGATTTCGGTTAACTGCGCCAACAGGAAGTACATAATCGGATTCAGCAACAAGCCAATCACACCGGTGATGCCCGCGCCACGACGGTTCAGCAAACCATAAACAAAGATGGCCAGAATACCGGGGGTCACATAGCCTTGGAATTCCTGAATGAAGGTGAAGACGCCGCCGAATTTGGGGTTGGCGATGAACGGCGCGACGAAGCAGCCAATCACCACGAACACGCCAATGCAGATACGGCCGACTTTGACGAGTGTTTTTTGCGACGCGTTCTTCTGGATGTATTTGTCGTAAATATCCATGGTGAAGATTGTCGATGCCGCATTGAGGATGGCCGCGATGGAGGACACAATCGCGCCTAACAGGGCCGCCAACAGGAAGCCGAGGAGACCATTGCCGGGCGAAACCAGTTTGCTCAGCAGTGTGCTGAAGGCGGAATCGGTGTAGATACCAACAAGCTTTTTGCCATGCTCGGTGACTTCGACATTCTTGGCGGCCGCGTCAGCCTTGACCTTTGTGTTGTACTCATCAATGGCCACTTTGGCCTGCTGATTCTCGGCGGTGTCCGAAGCGGAACCCCAGTAAGAATCGTATGTGTAAACGACGAAACCTTCGGGAGCCGGCGAGGCTTTGGCCGCTTCAAAACTGGCAAGAATCTTCTTGTTTGATTCTTGGATGGCCGGGGCTTTGCTCGCGCTTTCGACCATGCTGTCCTTGTAGAGGTTGAACGAAATAATGCCGGGGAAAACAACGATGAACGGAATCAAGAGTTTCAGGAACGCAGCGAAGATAACGCCCTTCTGGCCTTCGCGGAGCGAGGCGGAACCAAGAACGCGCTGCATGATGAACTGGTTAAGTCCCCAGTAGTAGAAGTTCGGAATCCACAAGCCGACAATCAGAGCCGTGTAGGGCAGAATCTTATCGGAGGCCGGTAAGGCCATATGCAGTTTGGATTTGTTCAGAGCCAAGAACTTGGAGAATGACGAGGCGTTGTCCGCGAATGTTCCGGCCGCAACCGAGCTGCCGTCGGACATGGTCAGCGACTCGACAGGGGCGAGACCCAGTGCCTTGAATGCAAGGTAGGTGACGATAATGCCGCACAGAATCAGCGCCGAACCCTGAATCAAATCGGCCCAAGCGCACGCCTTGAGTCCGCCGAAAGCAACATAGATGGCAGCCATAATGCCCATCGCCCAACAGCATGTCGTCAGGGAAACATTGACGCCATAAACTCGGAAGAGTTCGCACATCGGAATCGCGCCCGCATAGATGACCGCGACTAACGAAACGCACACGAGAATGAACATCATCATCGCCGCCATGAGTGTACGGCAAAGTGAGTTATAACGATACTCCAAGAACTGCGGGATGGTGAAAATGCCTGTCCGTAGGAAATAGGGAAGGAAGAAGAACGCGACCACAACAAGCACAACGGCCGCCATCCACTCATAGCTAGCGATTGCGAGGCCAAGATAATCCGCTGCCTGACCGGACATGCCAACGAACTGCTCGGCCGAAATGTTGGCAGCGATCAATGAGAATCCAATGAGCCACCACGTCAGGCCACGACCTGCCAAAAAGTAATCTGCGGTTGATTCGTCCGAACCACCGGCGATGCGGCGGCTCTTAATCATTCCAACGCCGACCACCGCACATAAAAAAAGGACGAAAACAATTACATCGAGAACGCCTATACTGCTAACCATATAAAATGCCTTTCATTATTATTATTTTTCAAAATCAATTTTTAGCTTTCCCAAACCGATATTCAGTCATACTGCGGTACTCGTCGCCCGGTTGCAAAATCACCGATGGCATTCGCGCGTTATTGACCGAATTGGGGCAATGCTGCGTTTCAAGCGCAATTCCACTGCGTGGACCATACTCTCCGTGTTTGCCGGACAAGCCAGCCGGAATCCAATTCCCGCTATAAACCTGCATGCCCGGTTCTGTCGTCCAAACCTCCATACTCAAATTATCCGGAGCTGTCAACACAGCACCTTTTCTCAAGGTTCCGTCCCACGCGTCAATCGCGAAATGATGGTCGTACCCTTTGCCGTAACCAAGCTGTTCGTTTGCACTGTCAATCCGAGCACCTATGCAACAGGGCTTCGTAAAGTCGAACGGAGTCCCGAGAACCGGTTCCGGATTGCCAAGCGGAATGAGCCCGGGGGTCACCGGCGCATAACGTGAAGCCAAAACCTGAAGTTTATGATATAGGATATCACGACAGGTGTCTAATTGCAAGGAAAAAATAGCGTGTTGTGTCAAATTTATAGGGCACGCTTTGTCCGTCGTGACAAAGTACTCGATGCGCCAAACATTCTCGGTGGTCAATGTGTAGCGAACGCAGAAGGCCGCGTTGCCCGGAAAGCCATCGGCGCCGTCCGGCAACTTGAGGCCGAAGATGACACCGACACCTGTTGTATCGGTGAATGGCTCAGCCTGCCATATATGGGCATTGAGGCCGGCATTCCCGCCGTGCAAACAACAGGGGATTCCACCGGGGTCATTGTTTAAGGGCAACACGTACTCCGTATTGTCAAGCGTGAAACGGCCGCCGGCGATGCGATTGCACACACGGCCGACAACGGGACCGAAATAGGGCTGCTCAAGATAGGTCGCTATGTCGCGAAATCCAAGCACAACATCCCGAACAGTGCCGTCGTCAAGCGGAATGCACAGGCTCTGCATGATGCAGCCATAGTCGAGAACCGTCATGGAAGCGCCGTGGCTGGCTCTCAGCTCGTAGGCGTGAACGGCGCGGCCGTCCGGCAGTTCTCCAAAGACACGAATATTGATTTGTTTTTCCATACAAATCTTTACAATCTAATCTCTTTTCTTGTGAAGATTTTAGAACCTTATTGATAATACTATTCGAGCATTTTGTGTTATTATATGCCATTATCTCAAATCCCATAATAAAATGAAACGACATATGCCATTCTTAAGACTTATGACCGCGCGGTTGACAACGGTAGGACTACGTATCGCCGCCTTAGCAACAGCAGCATTACTTCTGCCAGTCAATGGGCAAACACAGTGCACCCCGGCAGCGGATTCGATACTCGATCAGAATTTCTCGCTTGCAACGTTGTGCAGTTTAGTCGATAAAGATTCCACAAATCCCCGACTTCTGAAGCCTATCCCCCTTGGCGAAAACTGGGAATTGCAACCGGGTGCGAAGATTGAGTTGCGCAAGGAAATCCGCACAAACTTCAATATGCAACACATCGAAGGCACACAGACTTACGACAAGCCGCGTTTCCTGTATGGTCTGATTAACGCAATGATAACCAACAAGAAAAAAGACAAGTCGATATTCTTGGAGCTTTACGGGGTTTATCCTAATAATTATAATCCGGCATGGGACCCCTACGAATCGTGCGAACGTGGTTTGTTGCAAGCGTGGTATGAGTACAAATTTCCGAATTCTCCGTGGTCTGTCAAGATCGGGCGTCAGTGTCTGCCTAATATGGGCGAGATGCGACTGATGGGCGAAGGGCGCTACTACTGGCACTACAACGCGCATGACGGCGTTGTCGCGACACGCAAAACCGACAAGATGGCGACCTACCTGATTGCCGCTTACATGTACACCTTTAAGGGGCGCGACGAGTACACCGGGCGAAACTTTGGGCAGCAGATGCGGCCGGCAAACAAGTTCCTCACCGGCGTCTACAACACGTGGTATCTGCCCAAGAAATACGAGTTCGACCTCTATAACCTCAATGTGCATACCTTTGAGGCATCGCCCTACAGGAGTAGCGATGGCACCACGGGACGGGCACAGATGTACGGTTTTGGTTCGAGAGTTCGCGGACCACTGTATCACAAGAAGGACCTCGGAACGCTTATCTGGGGAACGGAAGCTATGACACAGGTGGGCAATTACGGCGGTGATTCCAAGGTATTTACCTATATGCTCCATGGCGATTTGATATGGAAATTCGACAAGCCATGGGACCCGTCGATAATGCTTTTCGGCAATATCGCAAGCGGCAACAAGGACCCTCTGTCCAATAAAATCAACCGCTTTGATGTGCAGCTTGACCCAAGCCATTACGCCTATGGACTGGTCAATGTCGTCAAGCTGACTAACATGAACGAAATCGGCGTTGCCTTCCAGGTGCAGCCCAACAAGAAAACGACGATTCGCACGAGCGCTCACCAATTCTGGCTGAACTCGGCGAAGGACGCTTGGATTGGTGCTGACGGCCGCACAATCGCTTGGGATGTCACCGGCAGTAGCGGACGCGACTTGGGACGCGAGCTTGATTTGATGGCAAAGTACGAGTTCAACTCGCACTGGAGCATCGAATGCGGCGGAGGCTATTTCTTTACCGGAAACTTCGGGAAGAATGTCGGTCACGGCGCGGATAGTTGGACTGTTTACTGCCACCAGATTTTCAACTTTTAGCAGGAAGCGCGCGAGCCGAGTTAGTTCCCGACACTTTCGTGTGAATTATCTGAGATTAGGCACTGTATATGTTTCTCGTATTGCAGAGGCGCGGTACGCCAAGAGTACCCGAAAGGGAAAAGGGGCTATCGCCGAAGCATGAAGCGCAAGCTTCTTGCTGGGACCATGCAGAATATGCATGGCACTGTCAAAAACGGTTTACCCGACCGTTCGCGGAGTGCTGGAATACATTGGGTAAGAATAGACATGAACGATTTTGCCATGAGCTGGACTTACTGCTCATGGCAGTTTTTTTTAGGGCTGTTCCGTCCGATGTGTTGCGGTATCCCACTCAAAGATACACATATTATCTATACCAAGAGGGATAAAAATGAGTATTTTTACAGGAGCGGCAACGGCTATCGTTACACCCTTCGACAACACCGGCGTGAACTACACGAAGTTCGGAGAACTGATCGACTGGCAAATCGAGTCCGGCATTGATGCCCTGATTGTCGCGGGCACAACAGGCGAGGAAGCCACATTGTCGGATGCCGAGCATAAGAGCGTGATCGAATTCGCCGTGAAACACATCAATAACCGTGTCCCCATCATCGTCGGCGCAGGTAGCAATGATACCTTGTACGCCCTGCAACTGGCACAACACGCCGAGAGCGTTGGCGTCAACGGACTGTTGATGGTCACCCCTTATTACAATAAGTCGACACAATCGGCCATCGTCAAGCACTACACCTACTTGGCCGACCGACTCCACACACCGATTATTCTTTACAATGTGCCCGGACGCACAGGCTTCAATATCGGCGTGAACGCGGTTGTCGAGCTGTCGAAACATCCGAATATTGTCGGCATCAAGGAAGCAAGCGGAAATATCAGTTATGTCGCGGAAATCGCGGCACGAGTCGAAAAGGACTTTGACATTTACTCCGGAAACGACGACATGATTGTGCCCGTGCTCTCGCTCGGAGGCAAAGGCGTCATCTCTGTGCTCTCCAATGTTTGCCCGAGAGAAACGCACGACATCGTGACGAACTATTTGAACGGCAACATCTCGGCGGCACGGGACGCGCAACTGCATCTTTTCCGGTTTATCAAAGCTTTGTTCATCGAGACAAACCCGATCCCAATCAAGACTTGCATGAATTTGTTAGGTTATAATGTTGGCGATTTGCGCCTACCTCTCGCCGAGATGGAAGAGCAAAACAAGGCTGTGCTCATTCGCGAAATGGAACGAATTGGGCTGATGCCTACACAAAAGGAGACGACAAAATGATTAATGTACTGTTGGTCGGAAGCAACGGAGCTATGGGCAAAACCATGCAAGAACTCGTTGAGGACACGCCGGATATCTCAATCATTGCGGGGATTAACGCTGTCCCGGTGGATAACGCGCCATTCCCCACTTATCAAACTTTTGGAGCAGTGAACGAGCACCCGGACGTTCTTGTGGACTTTTCGCATCGCTCGCTGTTAATGGATATTCTCTCGTATTCAATTTCGGAAAAAGTGCCGGCCGTTCTGGCAACCACCGGGTATACGGACGACGACGAAGCACTGGTGCGGCAAGCAGCCGAGAAAACGGCAATCTTCCGCAGCATGAATATGTCCTACGGCGTGTTCATCATGAACGAACTGCTGAAGAAGGCAGCTGTTCTGCTAGAGGCCGGATATGATGCCGAGATTATCGAGGCGCATCATAATAAGAAACAGGATTCGCCCAGCGGAACCGCGAAAATGCTGCTGAATACGCTCAAGGCAGAGGCCTCAAAAACAGACCTGAAGCCGGTTTACGGACGCTCGCCGCAGTCGGGCAGACGCAAACCGAATGAGATTGGGATGCACTCTCTACGAGGCGGAACAATCGTCGGCGAGCACTCGGTTGTGTTTGCCGGTTGCGATGAAATCATCAAAATCGAACATACGGCGCTGTCTAAGAAAATCTTCGCCAGCGGAGCAATCAAAGCGGCACGGTTCCTCAAAGGCAAATCAACCGGACTGTATTCTATGAGCAACATATAATCGGAGAACATCATGACTCAATCCATTCAGAACGACCCCTACGTGCTTGCACGCTATATCAAGGAGGCCACGAAGACGACCCCAGTGAAGCTATACATCAAGGGCAACTTGACGCAGCTTGACTTTGACGGATTGCGCGTGTTTGGCGATTCCAAATGCGCCACCGTTTTCGGCGAGTATCGTTTGGTCAAGAATCTTCTCGATTCTTTCAAGGAGTTCATCGACGATTACGAACTGGAATACGATCGACGCAATTCAGCGATTCCCATGCTCAACACAAACGAAATCGATGCCCGCATCGAACCGGGAGCTATCATCCGAGATAAGGTCACGATTGGAAAATCCGCGGTCATAATGATGGGTGCCGTGCTGAACATCGGCGCCGAAATCGGTAGCGGAACAATGATTGACATGAATGCCGTTGTCGGCGCGCGGGGCATCATCGGGAATAATTGCCATATCGGCGCAGGCGCTGTGATTGCCGGTGTGCTCGAACCTCCGGGAAAATCGCCTGTCATCATCGAGGATGATGTCCTCGTCGGAGCCAATGCGGTTGTGCTCGAAGGAGTGCATATCGGCAAGGGCGCTGTCGTCGCGGCCGGAGCAGTTGTCACGGCAGATGTCGCGCCGAATACAGTTGTCGCCGGAATGCCCGCTCAGAAAATCAAAGAGAAAGATGAACTGACAGCGGCTAAAACGGAGATTCTCCAAGACTTGCGTCGTTGAGTGAGAACGCTACCGGGGATTGTCTCCGTCGGTGCTTTCATCGTCAGACACAATCTTGAATGCGGCAGGTTTCACGCGCACGCTGATGAGCTTCCACCCCTGAAAGGTTTTTTTGAAGCAATACTCTTCCGTGCGCTCGTGACCTTGCAGGCCATTCACCGTCTCGCGTCGGCGGCATGTCACCTTAGCTACATTATGCGATTCTTTGCTTTCTAAAGAGATAATCTCGCTTGACGGTTTGCCTGCCGCCTCATACGCATCCTGACGGCGGCGCTCATACTGAGCGCGGTCAATCCCGGACGTCATCTCGGAGTCCTGAATATCATACTCAAGCCCGAACTGTCCTTTTGGCGCCGCATTGAGATACATCTCCAGCAAGGCTTCGGGTTTTGCATCCTTGAGCGACACCGGCTCCGGAGCTGCGGGCTGCTTCGGCTCTGTGACAGAAGCTGCGGAATCCGTATCCACGATGGGCATGGGCTCTTTCGGTTGGGGCTTATTGTCAGGGACAATCGAGCGAGGGAACGCAGGCGCCGCGGCACGTTGCGCTTCGGCATCAGCCACGGAGCGCATCATCACCTCGACGCGCCCAAGCAAGGCAAGCGGGTCAAAGGGCTTGAACATGAAGTCATCGCAGCCGAGACCTTTCATCCAGAATGCCTCGTTTCGCCCTGCGCTCATCGAGGTATCGCAGACAACCAAAATCGGAATCGACTTCAGATTCTCATCTCGCTTGCTACGGCGACAGAATTCCAAACCGCTCATGCTATTCATCTGCAAAGCAACAATCGCGAGCACAGGTGGGTCGGGACAGTTCATCTCATCCCAAGCTAGCCCGCCATCGATAACATCAACCACATCATAACCCTTGGAACGAATAACTGCTTTCATATAAGCCAACGCGGACTCATCGGGGTCAGCAATCAAAACTTTTCGCGATATGAACATTCTCGACACCTCCATTATTCATGTTGCAACAAAACGACTCGTGTTTGTAACTTAATTACAATGCGAAGTGATTGCCTATAAAACTTTTGTCGTAACATATATATAGAATTTACAATGACTGAGAACACACCCGAAAAAAACGAATCAATCTATTCGCCACAAACGATTTCTCTTGAGTCCAATCTTGCGGATGAAGAGCGAATTGTTCATGTGCAAAGCGATACCGTTACCGCCGAGGATGCCCCGACGATTAAGTTAGAGACACCTCCTGTACACCCCACTGCGCCAACGCCTGTGGTAACGCCGGACAAGCCAAAGACGCAGGAGTTTTTCCAATTCGATGTTGTTTCGGGCATAGCGCCTTGGCTGTTCATTCTCGTCGTTATTGTTGCAGCCTTATTCTTCTTCGCGTTCGATGAGAGCGTTCTTCCGCTGATAATCATTCTCGGGTCGTGGACGACAAAGTTCGAACTCGTCGGCGCAGGCCCATTGTGGTACTGTCTGCTGGGTGGATTAGTCGTCACACGCCCGTTGCTGCGACGCACCAACGGATTGAATCTACTCGAGAAATGGCTCTTGCGTGGTGCAGCAGGGATGGTCGCGATGTCCTGTGCATTCTTTCTTGCATCGGTCACAGGATTCCCGCTTGCCAGCACTCTCGCCAAAGGTGGGATTCTCTGGCCGGCCGCTTTCTGTGTGGTGTTCGCGATAGAATGGCGGCGGCGCGTCAAGCGTGTCATGCCTATCGACAGAGAAAAATGGACGGTGTGGCAAATGATTCTGTCCATCCTCCTGACGCAAGCGGTTCTGCTTACCTTTGCAGCCGTGCCCGCGCCATCGCTCTTGTATGATGTCACGGAGTACCATCTCGGTGCGCTTGCCGACTATGGGCTGACGGCGCTCAACAACACACCCCGCTATGTCCCCGTTCCTAATAATATATTCGCACGTTTTCCGTTCCCCATCGAAACGCTTTATCACGTTTCGGCAACGCCCAAGATGCTCAACGCCCTTTGCGTGTTAGCATGCTCCCTGCTTGTCTACACGTGGCTTGAACGCGCCTCCGTTCGCCGTGTGTGGCGATTGCTGGCAGCCTTCCTTGTCGTGGGACATCCTGTCATGCTACAGGTCAATCATGACGCGATGATTGACGCCCCCGTGGCGTATCTTGTGCTTGCGACAATCTACGCCATCATGCTTTCGGGCGGAATTGTCGACCACATCGTGCGTCTCAAGATTGTTATCCTCGCCGGATTCCTTGCGGGTGGAGCGCTATGCACCAAATACACAGTGGCGCAGGTTTACCTGTTGCCGGTTGCCATCTTCTGCATGATTCCATTGACGCGAATGATTCGTCAGAACAAGCAGTGGAAGTATCTTATCGCGGGAGTCTGTGCCGGAATTCTGCCCATTGCGGTCTGGTACGGCAAAAACATAATCTGGTACAACAATCCCGTCGAGCCGTTCTTTCAATGGTTCTTCCAGTCTCAGGACACACTGGCAGTAGCCCGCGAACAATACTACTTGCTCTCGCATTTTCCGCAGTCATTTATCAGCGCGGAATACTGGCTGACACTGCCCACCCGCATCGGCGCTATTAGTTGGCCGCTGTTGGCGTCTCTGCTAGCCTATATGATGCCCATTAACATTTACTTCAGACGCGACGGATGGCGGCTAGCGATTATGGTGATTGTGTCGCTGCTGCTATGGAATCTTGTTCGGGAAAGTCAGGCGAGATTCCTACTGGCGACTATACTGATGGCGATTATCGCGGGAACTCTCGCGATGCACAACATCTGGCATGCCGCCAAACGAAACGCGGATTTCCTGTTCGTGAGAGCTTCTGTCATACTCCTTGCTGTCCTCTTTGGCATGACAGCCACAGCGGCGACGATGAAGCAATGGTATCAGTTCTCACGCATGGACTGGTTGACATATGCGTTCGAGGTTGGGATGGGGCAACAGGATCTCAATCAGGGTGACAGCGCTTTCTATCAGAAAAACCTTGGAGCGCTGGGGCGTATTCTGACTGAGACGGCCACAACGACAACCGTTAATATAGACAACAAAGGCAAGCTGCTACTTGTCTACGAGGCTCGGCCGTGGCTGTGGCTGCACATGATGCCCAACAGATGGGGCGGAATTGTTTATAACACTGTCTTTGACGAGAGCGAACTCTTGCGGATTGCCAATGGTGCCCGCACTCCTGCCGAAATCAATAAGCGGTTGCGTGACAAGGGAATCCGGTACATACTGGTCAACAATGAGGAACTGAGGCGGTTCACGCAGCAATACGCGCGGCCACAGGAACTGCGGTCGAAAGGGGTTACCGACCTGATGGCGCAATGGCCGAGCATCCGTGAGCCGGAAGACTTCTATGCGCCGTTCTCACGCAACGAGAAATGGGCACAGATGCGTGAACCCATCATCACGTGGATTAGACAGATGCGCTCAAAGGCGATTATCTCTGCCGCAAATGACCCCACCGTCGACATTTGGATTGCCCCAGTGGAATAGTAATTAGGGGACGTTGAATCGTTTTTCGATTGACTTTTCTCGTTACGAACGAGCAAAATAGTTATGATATTGTTTTGAAAGGTTATTTTTATCATAATGAAAAAGACATTATTCGGAGAATGCGTCTCAGAATTCATCGGTTCATGGCTCCTTATTTTCATTGGCTGTGGTTCCGTGGCATCGCTGGTTCTGGTGGGCAAAGACATCGGTCAGTTTGATCTATCTGTTATTTGGGGACTCAGCATCGCTATGGCTATTTATATCACCGGCGGTGTCTCGGGCACCCACATCAATCCGGCCGTAACACTGGCGTTTGCCGTCTATCGCGATTTCCCGTGGCGGAAAGTCATCCCCTACATCATCGCGCAATTCCTCGGATGCTTTGTGGCGGCGGCTTGCGTGTACGCCCTCTTCCATAATCTCTTCTTGGAGACCGAAGCCGCCCAAGGTGTTGTCCGTGCAAGCTACGATGGCGTCGCCGCAACAGCCGGTGTCTTCTCGACCTACCCGAATCCGTCCATCGACCACCTGACGGCATTCTTTGTCGAGACGCTTATCACGATGATATTAATGACTGTCATCTTTGCCTGTTGCGACCCTAAGAATCCAAACGCCCCCAAGGCAAACACATCGGCCATGATTATCGGGCTGACCGTTGCCATGATTGGCGGCGCTTTCGGATGCCTAACAGGATTTGCCATGAACCCGGCTCGTGACTTTGGGCCCAAGTGTCTGGCCATGCTCGCAGGATGGGATTATTATGCGTTGGGAAAGAACTTCTATTTCTGGGTCCCAATCATCGCCCCATGCGTCGGAGCTGTTCTTGCGGGCATCGTCTATGACAAGGGAGTCCGTCAGTATTTTGACACAACGGACACAGGAAGTGCCGAATAATAGACCTTTTTACAGGCATAATTGCCTCTTTATGGCGCCCATTTGCGCAGAATTTACTGCCGAAAATGAACAAATTCCTTAGATAGGCGTGTTTTATACTATAAGTATAGTTGTCACTGGGACAGACCCTTGCGACAATGAACATCAGATTACACAGAAAGTTGTTTTTGACGAAAGTGAACGCTGAGCATCAAACAGGATTACCAAACCTGACTGCGAAAACCGCAGTGTTCTGTGCGCTTATGCTGTCGACACAAGCATCACTGGCAGTACCGGAATCGGCAAACCCAACCGCCTCGATGCAATCACCGACACCGCGCGCTAATGAAATGCGCTTTGTTGATAAGCTCTTCCCTACCAAACGCCCAGACCGAAAGCCTGCGCCTATGGCAAATATGCCTATCCCATTTCTCGGCAAACACAGCAAACGAACTATGGTGCCGCCACCTCCGGCCATCGCGATTAAAGAGCATCCTCAAACGATATCCAGCGCAACATCGCAGCACCCCACAAACGCAAATGATTTTACCTCGGCTTGTCCGGCCGGAATGCATAACAACTATCAGGACATGACGTCGAGTGAAACGTCATCATCACCCAAGACGCGATGGCTACTCTCGGCTAAGCAACAGGAATCCTCACCGCAAGAGTCAGTGATTGAATCGGCAGCCCCGGCAGCAAAACACGGAATGGTAGCAATCTCGGCATCACCACGGCGGCAACCTCTCGACAATACGTTTTATAAAATCGACAACGAAACTCAGCTTACCATGCTGCCGCACACAAACAATATCGCGCAGACTGTCGATAACCTGAAAACTGCCTTCGCTACCCCAAGTCAAGACTCACAAATGATTGGAGACCAACTGGACTTCCTGACGGCGGAAACGAATCTCCTCCGCAAACAAAAGGACAATCTCTCGATTGAAAGCTGGATTCAATTGGATGTTATTTTGAACAAGCTCAATCAGGGTGTGGGTTTTGTCCGTCGAGGCATCGCGACACCAAACTATGATGCCGCCATGATTACTCTGGGGATGGAACGGATTCAAGCCTCCAAAAAAGCGCTTAGCGATTTTATCACGAACTAAACTCGGGCAGGAATCTTCCATTTATGACACGATTTCAAGCGGTTGCGCTGACCTTGGCTATCTTGGCCATAACACTTTTCTTTCGTGCCATTTTTTTTCTTCATGACAGTCCAACATACTTCGAAATTGCAACTTTCGATCTGATTCAGCTTTCTCCCTTCTCCTATCTCACGTCCAAGGAAATTGGGCTTGTTCCACCGCTTTACTACTTCCCCGCGAAGTTCCTCGCGATTTGCGGCAGTGAGCCATGGTTACCTAGGATTTTCTCATTCCTGATGGGTTTGCTCACGCCCTATGCGGCCTACCTTGCGGTCATGCGGGCTTTCGACAGCCCACGGCTCGCTTGGAGCACCGCGCTCTTGCTCGCCCTCAACCCACTGCATGTCATCGCCTCGTGCTCCATGACACCCGA
This sequence comes from Candidatus Sumerlaeota bacterium, assembly GCA_012513815.1. Lineage (GTDB taxonomy): Bacteria > Sumerlaeota > Sumerlaeia > Sumerlaeales > Sumerlaeaceae > JAAZBM01. Next base: position 22,400 of record JAAZBM010000011.1, read on the forward strand.
CGCGATGGCAATCCTGATGACATATCTGGTCATCTCCGCCTTTTTCCGCACGGGAACGGCTCGCCGGACAGACTGGTTGCTTTATTGCGCGACGGCTTTGATGCTGTTGCACATCCACGCCGGAGCGCCTTGGGTTATCGCGGCACTCTTTGTCTGCCACCTCGCCTATGCCCTCACGCCACAGGCCGAGGGAATTGACATACGTGCCACTCGGAAACACCGGGTCGCACGGGTTTTCTTCTACTACTTTGTTCTTGCTTGCTTCTGCGCTCCATGGCGTATCCGCATGGATTCGTGGGTACCATGGCATGTGGACTATGCAAGCTTTTGGCCGACGCTGCACTACCTGCTCACAGCGCCTTTCACTGGCACAGATGCACCGCAATCCGTTTACGTCCGCATCGTCCAATGCCTCTTCTTCCTACCGATACTTTGCACGTTGCCCATTTGCCTGAAGGCATCGCGGCTTATCTGGGTTCCACTGGTGGGATGCGTCATGAGCCTGATGGCATGCTACGGCTATGTGCAGATTGACAGAACATACTTCTTGCTGGAACGTGACGCCCTGCTGGTGATCCCGTTCATGACGATGCTCATCGCGATACTGTGCGCGGCCATTCCATGGCGGCATATCAGATTCGCGTTCTTCCTCGCGGCTGTACTCTTCTTTGGGACAATGTCCTTTGCCTTGTCGCACAAACCGGATAATTCTATCTGGAGAGAGTTGTCGCAGATTGTGGAACATAACCTTAAGGATAATACCGTCGTCGCGTTCTGGCCGAACTACACAGAGCGTTTTGTGTCCTATGCGCTACCCAAGCAAAAAGACCAACTCAAGGAAATGAACAATGTCATAATGGATTTGGATGAGCCGGCTCGCAACCGAGAAATCCTTTTTGTTCTGACGGACTCGCCTGCGGAAGACGATAAAAACCGGATGCTGTTCGGGTTGCCCGGCGCCATCGCGACCCATTCTACCACAACTCTGACTTGGACAAAAGATAACAATGTCATTATGCGTGCCAAGGATGTGGACTGGCCGTGGCTCAGAACATGGTACGCCAACCCCATCAAGCTAGCGCTCCGCGATACACCGACACCGAAAATCACGCAGTTTATCTTTACGCCATCAAACCTCGAGAATAACATCTTTGTGGATGACCCGGGGGAAGTCTTCAATAATGATAATTTTGCATGGCAAACCCCGGAACTGTCATTTGACGAAATCGGCAGAAGAGTCGTCTGGACAAGGAAAGAAGATGTCAACATGATTCTTCCTGTCTTCCTTTATCCCGGGAAATACAAGCTCCGTCTGCATGCGGATTCAAACCTGAGACGATTTGCCCACGACAATTCGACGACTCGAACTGTTCAGTGCCGGATGAGTATCTCGGATAACTCGACCTCGGCGGTCATCGACAAACTCACGGATGTTGCCCTCCCCTTTGAAGTGACAACGGAAACTCACTCGATTCCGGTTCACATCGTCAACAAACCACTCCTAAAGACCGGCTTGCCCAAACAACCTCTCATTGGAATTGAAATTTACTCAATTAGAATCGATAAAGATATTGAGAGTCAAGAATAGTATATATGAAAAGGATACAAAATAAGAATATGTTCATCGTTTCCCATACTACTAAAATCGTAGCCACCATGGCCATTTTGCTTGTGATGACGGCAACCTCTGCCAATGCATTGATTGCTAAACACGAAGGTCTGGCTACGACGGCGACTCTCGGAAAACTCCAGGACACAACGATTACCGTCGCCGCACAGGACTTGCCGTTGCTCTCACAAAAGCTGTCCACATCGACGCTGAATTCGATTGAAAAAGCAGAAGCTAAAATGCGCCGGAACACACTGCCGAAATGGTTGACGCCGGAGCAAAAATCGAAACTCGAAGCCATGACGCCCGAAGAAGCCAGTAAAGCTATGGTGCAGTGGAGCGAAGAGTATATGGAGAAACGCAGCCAGATGGATGCAAAGGATAAGGCCGTCAAAAAGATGCTTGAGAAAAGCAGGAACAAGAGCACGGCCAAACAAAACAAGAAACCGATTTTCACGAAAGAAGAACAGGCCAAGTTCACCAAGATGTCGGATAAGGAACGCGAGGATTTCCTTGCCTCTAAAGGAATGCGTGTTCACATCGAACGTGAACGCACCTCGGCCGCTCTGACCGAAAAACGGACGAGCGAAGCGCTGGCGCTGATGGAAGGCGCACCGATGATGAGCCTCAAGGAGAAGGTAACTTCCGGGGTGCTCGACGTCAATGACCCAAATGTTATCTCCGTCAAGGATGATAAGTCAAGCATGGTCATCAAGGTCAGAACAACGAAGCGTGACAAGCTTCAACTACCGAGCAAAGAAAAGTCCAAATAACAGAAATCGCGAGGGAACTCTCCCCCGCGATTCTTTTTTGTTTAGTCTTCGACACGCAAGACAGCCATGAAGGCTTCCTGCGGAACCTCGACGCGGCCGACCTGCTTCATCCGGCGCTTGCCTTCCTTTTGCTTTTCGAGTAACTTGCGCTTACGGGTGATGTCGCCGCCATAGCACTTGGCCGTCACATTTTTGCGTAGCGCTTTGACTGTTTCGCGAGCGAGAATCTTGCCTCCGATGGCGGCCTGAATCGCCACATCAAACATCTGGCGAGGAATCAAATCCTTGAGTTTTTCGGCAAGAGCGCGACCACGGAAATAGGCATTGTCACGATGGACAATCACGGACAACGCATCGCAAACTTCGCTATTTATCAGGATGTCAAGCTTGACCATCTCCGTTGCGCGATAATCGCGAATCTCGTAGTCAAAGGACGCATAGCCCTGACTCACGCTCTTGAGTTTGTCATAGAAATCCAAGACGACCTCACCGAGCGGCAAATCGTAATCGACAATGGCGCGGCGGTCGTTGATGTAGTCGATGCGGCGCTGAACACCACGGCGCTTCTGGCAGAGTGTCAGGATATTGCCGATGTATTGTGGCGGTGTCACAATGCGTGCCTCGATGAACGGCTCCTCAATCATATCGATTGCACCGGGGTCGGGCATTTTCGTCGGGTTGTCAATCGAGACGACACTCCCGTCTTTCAAATAAACCTTATAGATAACACTGGGCGCGGTCGTCAGCAGCGCGAGATTGAATTCTCGCTCCAAGCGCTCCTGAACAATCTCCATGTGGAGCAGCCCCAAATACCCACAGCGGAACCCGAAGCCAAGCGCGGCGCTGGTCTCCGGTTCGAAGAAGAAACTCGCGTCATTGAGTTTCAGTTTGTCAAGCGCATCTTTGACTTCGTCATAATCATCGCTGTTGATGGGATACAAGCCGGAGAACACCACAGGCTTGACTTCCTTGTAACCTGCGAGGCCATCGGAACAGGGCTTGGACGCAAGCGTAATCGTATCGCCAACATGGACGCTCGACAGCTCCTTAATGGTCGCAATGACATAGCCGACCTCGCCCGCGGCAAGCTCATCTGTCGCAGTCATCTTGGGCGCAAAACAACCTACTTCGTCAACATCATATTCGGCACCATTGCTGAACATGCGGATTTTGTCGCCCTTGTGCAACCGGCCATCGACAATGCGCACATACGTGACAACGCCACGATAAGCGTCGTACTTCGAGTCGAAGATCAGCGCCCGCAACGGAGAACTCTCGTTGCCTTTGGGCGGCGGAATCTGCTTCACAATCGCTTCGCAAATCTCAGCGGTTCCAATGTTGGACTTCGCACTGGCTAAAATAGCATTCGATGCATCCAGACCAATCACTTGCTCGATTTGTTCTTTGACACCTTCGGGGTCGGCGGAGGGCAAATCAATTTTGTTGATGACGGGAATAATTTCGAGGTCATTGTTGATTGCCAAATACACGTTGGCTAACGTCTGCGCTTCGACGCCCTGTGCCGCATCGACGATAAGCAACGCGCCTTCGCATGCAGCCAAACTCCGCGACACCTCGTAGGTAAAATCGACATGACCGGGAGTGTCAATCAGATTGAACTCGTAGACATGACCATCCGACGATTTGTAGGGCAGCCGAACGGCCTGCGCCTTGATTGTAATACCGCGCTCGCGTTCCAAATCCATTGTATCAAGCAATTGGTCGCGCATATCGCGATGCGAAACCGCATGCGTATGCTCAATCAAACGGTCAGCGAGAGTGCTCTTGCCGTGGTCGATGTGTGCGATGATACAAAAGTTTCGTATTAAGCTCTGATCCATGATATTCCTATTATATTCAACTACAACTCACGATGATGTTTGCCCATTTGACTGCGCAGCCACGCTTCGATAAAGGGGTCAATGTCACCATCCATTACATTATCAATACTACTTGTTTCAACACCGGTGCGCAGGTCTTTGACCATCTGATACGGCTGAAAAACATACGAGCGAATCTGATTGCCCCAGCTGATATCGGCCTTCTCGCCATTCTTTGCGGCTTGCTCGACCTCAGCCTTTTCCTTATAATACTGATAAAGACGGGCACGAAGCACCTTCATGGCGACTTCGCGATTCTGATGCTGGCTACGCTCATTCTGGCACTGCGCGACGATATTCGTTGGCAAGTGCGTGATGCGGACCGCGGAATCGGTTGTGTTGACATGTTGTCCGCCCTTGCCTCCGGAACGATACGTGTCAATCCGCAAATCCTTTTCCTGAATGTCCAACTCGATATCATCCTGTATGTCCGGGTACGCATTCACGGACGCGAACGACGTGTGACGGCGCTTGTTGGCATCGAACGGCGAGATGCGAACCAACCGATGAACACCGGTCTCCGCCTTCATGTAGCCATAAGCGTACTCGCCCTCAATCAGCAGCGTGACGCTTGCGATGCCCGCTTCGTCGCCTTCCTGCAAATCGATGAGTTTGACCTTGTAGTTGTGCGTCTCGGCCCAATGGGTATACATACGCATCAACATCTGCGCCCAGTCGCAACTCTCGGTGCCACCGGCGCCGGGATGAATATACAAGTAGCTCGAGGCGACATCTTCGGGAGCGCCAAGCATACTCTGGAATTCCAGTTGGTCAACGCGATGGGACAACTCGGCGAATTGCGATTCGATTTCCGATGCTAACTCGGCATCGCCCGAGGCTCCAATCATTTCGGACAATTCCAACAAGCTGTCAACCTCAGATTCCGCCAAATCCCAAGGCTCATAAGAACGAACGAGCAGTTTTAATTTTTGCATATGCGCTTGAGCAGCGCGGTTGTCATCCCAAAAATCTGGTGCTAAAGTCGCCTGTTCCAATTCTCTGGCACGGGCGCGTTTGGTTTCACAGTCAAAGATGCACCTTGGATTGAAGGATGCGCTGACGCAACTCAGTCAGTTGTTCTTTTGCGTTTTCTAACATAAACTCTCTCTGATACGCGTGAGTATCCCTTTAGACTACTCTTGCACGGCACTCACATTCGCTCCGGCACGAAGACATCCCCATGACACAACGGCTATTGCGCAGGGACTTTGATGTCGAGCATATAATCGCGGAAGAGCATCGCACGGGCATCCTGTTCAAGGGTCGCGGCGCGTTGTTTGCGCCATGCCTGTTGAACCTCGGAGCGGCATTTGTCAAACGGCACAGGGCCGGATGTTTCGCGGGAATCCAAGCGAATCAGCATCACTTCGTTGCCATTTTTAAACGGTTTGCTCACTTCGCCGACTTTCAGTTCAGAAATCTCCTTGCGGAAATCGTCGCCGCGGAAGTCTGCGATACGTTCGCCAAGGTCACCGCCACGGGAACGCGTGCTCAACGCCTGACTCTCCAACCGTGCCTGCGCTTCAAACGTCGCGATGTCAGTCGTGATTTTATCGCGAACCGCCATTAAGTCCTTCTTCGCTTTCTCGACCTGTTTCGCAAGCTCAGAGGCCGCCAAATTCAGGTTAACTCGTTTGGTTATCTCATGCAAACGGACGCGCTCGGGTTGCGTGAACTTCAGCGGATTGGCCTGCCAATACTCGCGAAGCTCCGATTCGTTGGCATCCTGAAAACGCCCCATCAGGCGCTGATACGCCAACACGGACAAAGCCTCGTCGGCGCTGTCCTCGAAATACTCAGCATCCTTCGGGTCCGTCGCGTAGCCAAGGCTCTCGGCCTCGCGTACAACCAACCACTTTAGAATAATGGGAGACATCTTGATGTGATTGATGCGCTCCTCCGGAGTCAATTGCTTCCACGTTTTTTCCTCGGTCGAAAGCTCGTTGACAAAATCAAGTGCGGTATACTTCAGACCTTCGCCTTCGGCCAAAACGGTGTCGGGTTGAATCTGGCCACCGGAATCCTGATAATCCGGAATCCGCAACAGCGCCTCATTGATGTTGATTGGATACTTCGACTGCAAACCCTTCAAAACATCATTGCGTGTTTTCTCGCGAATCTTCACAGACTCATCATCGGGAACCGAAATCGTTTCTTTGACTTCGTCAAAAGACATCGTCCGCGACGTCTCGAGTGATTCAGCCATAAAAATGTGAATGCCGGACGAGGTCTCGATAGCATCCGAAATGGCTTTGGCCTGTAGATTGCGAATCGCGGCACCAAGCGCCGGTTCGATTCCATTGAACTCGGGGGTAAAGGTATCCGTGGCCGCCTCGTTGCCTGCTTCAGCGGCAAGTTTGCTCCAGTCACCGCCCGCCTTCAAATCCGCCACAAGCTTCTTGCCCTTAGCGGCAACCTGCTTCTGAGCATCCGGTTTGATGGGAACAATCAGCGATTCGCCTTCGCGAGGAGCGGCGGAGGGCAAGCCCTCGGGGACACGCAGATAGCGCACAAAGTCATCGCGCAAAAATTGTTTGACTGCCTTGGGGTCGCCGCAGACGTTCTCGGCAATCGACGTCCAGGTGTCACCCTTGGCGACCTTGTAAGTCTGCACATAGGGCAACCAGATTTCCTTAATGCGAAGAGGATCACGATACGTGTAGGCCTTGCCTTTGCTCTCTTCGTATATCTTGCGGCGAATCGTATCCTCGGCCGCATTCACGGTAGGCAGAAGCTTCCTATTATAATAAAGGGTATTCAAAATATTGCTGCGTTGAGCCGCGATGTAGTCTTTGACTTCGATGGAGGCGGAGGTGAATCCCTCATCCTTGGCCATTTGCGTCAAGAGACGAGTCATCAAAATCTGTTCCAACGCCTTGCGAAATGTGGCTCGAGGCAATGACATGATGGTGTCTGCGGATTTGTCCGCGAAATCCTTTGGACGGCGTGTCTTCAAGGTGCGCTTCATGTCATCGGAAGTAAAGACGCCACCATTTTTCCATGTGGCGAGTACGACAGGAGTTGTCGAGGATGGGTCGAGGAAACTCCGTGAAGCCTCGCGCTTTTCCAATGCCGTGGAAATCTGCGCTGTCTGCTCAACAGCGTCAAGAACCGGACTCATTGAGGTTGTCGGGAATCCTTGCGGGAATTGATCCTGTGCCATGACTGCATTGCCGAAACTAAACGACAGTACAAAAGCAATGGAAGATGTCCATGAACATAAGACCCTTTTATACATCATCACTGTTCGCTCCAAATCGAAGTATACTCCGTTACCGTTTTGTATGTTATATCAAAAATACAACGAGACAAAATTTTATCGTTCTTGATATATTGTTTTATTTGAAGTATATATTTAACTTACCCCCATGAAAGGTTGTTTTAATGCGTTCGTATAAATTATTAGCTCTGATGTTGTGCGCAGAAAGCCTACTGTTCGGCGTCGTCGGTTGCGGCCAAAATCCGACCACAACACCAGCACCCCCCTCCGGTTCGCAAAGTCAGACAGCAACCAAAATTCCGCCGCGGGTGATGTCTTCTGAACTTTCGCTCGAACATACCGCTGTGCCTCTCACTGAAGAGCAATTGGCAAAGGTCAACGGAAATAAGGATGCTGATATCGCGACAAGTATCACGGTCGGCAAACAGGGCGGCACGATGATTTATGGGTCGTTCGGCGAGGGGCCAAAAGACTTTAACCCCATCAGCGCTAACGATTCGGCCTCGAATGACATTCTAGCCCTTATGTATGCGCCACTCATCTCCTTTAATTATGAGACGCAAGACTATCAACCGGCGCTACTCAAGCAGTGGGTCATGTCGCCGACAAACAAGTGTGACTGGACACTTTCGCTGCGTGAAGGACTCAAGTGGAGCGACGGCGAACCGTTGAATGCCGATGACGTCATGTTCACCATCAACACGATTTATAATGAGCTGAATAACCCCGCGAAGGACATCCTGAAGGTGGACGGGAAACCGGTGCAATTCACGAAGATTGACGACGTGACGGTCAGCGCGACAATCGCGGCGCCAAGCGCATCATTCCCCATGATGATGTCGTCCTTTGTCGTTATCCCACAACATACGCTTCAGGCCTCTATCGATAATAAAACGTTCGCGCAGGTGCTCAACACGGATGCGAAACCGGAAAGCATGATTTGCAGCGGGCCGTATAAACTCAAACAATACGAGAACGGCCAGCGTGTCATTCTCGAGCGCAACCCTCATTATTATCGCTTTGATGCCAACGGAACCAGACTCCCCTACATCGATACGATTATCGTGACGTATTCCCCCGATCAGGATCAGCAGCTCCTTAGCTTCAAGGCCGGACAGACTGACGCCTTCGCGGGACCACGGGCGCAGAGTATTCCGGACTTGCTCGACGAACAAAGCAAGGGCAACTATACCGTCTACGAATGCGGCCCCGGCGAAAGCACAAGTGTTTTCTGGTTTAACATGAAGCGTGGGAAAAATGAGAAAAGCGGGAATCCTTATGTGAGTGAGGGGCTTGCGGCGATTTTTGATAACTTAAACTTCCGACAGGCGTGTATGTATGCTATCGACAAGGAGAGCATCATCGCCACCGAACTCCGCGGACTGGCGCAAAGCGCATGGAGTATGGTGTCGCCCGCTCTGGGTTTCTGGTATAACCCGGATGTTCCGCACCGCGATTTTAATGTCGAGAAAGCCAAACAACTCCTTGACGAAGCCAATATCACTGACCGCGACGGCGACGGAATCCGGGAAGCTGCGGATGGAACGAAGGTCTCTTTTGTCTTTGTCACCAACAAGGGCAACAAGTCACGCGAGAACATCGCAACTCTGATTAGTCAGGATTTGAGAAATGTCGGCATCGATGCCAAACCGCAATTCATCGACTTCACGAGTCTTGTGACGAAGATTCAGGACACACACGAATATGACGCTTGCTTGCTCGGCTTTGGGGGAAGCATTCACCCCACGAACTCCATGAATCTCTATCTCAGCAGCGGACGCACACACTTCTGGAATCCCGAACAGGCCTCGCCCGCAACACCTTGGGAAGCGCAAGTCGACAAGCTTTGCAGCGCCTTCAACACGACCATCGATACGAAACAACAACAGAAATGTTTCTTCGAAATACAGAGTATCCTTGCCGAAGCCTGCCCCTATCTGCCGCTCTTTACGTCGACTGTTTTTGTCGTCGCACGTAACAAGTTTGAAAACCTCAAACCCACACCGTTCTCCGGTCTCTTGTGGAATATTGATGAGGTTTTCTTGAAAGACTAAAAGATTAAGATGAAGAACACAATCCGAATCCCCGTTTTGCTTTACCATCGAATCGATACGCCTCCCGCGGGCAAACCGCCCCATGCGGTGTTCATCGAGCCGTACCGATTTGAGAATCACCTGCGCTGGCTGAAACGGCTGGGATGGCAGGGACTGTATCTGAGCGATTTGGTGGACTGTCTTGACAACGGGACTCATCCTGACAAGCGCTCCGTCGCCATTTGCTTTGATGACGGGCACAGAGACAACCTGACAAACGCGCTGCCAATTCTCAAGAAGTATCAGTTCCCGGCAACGGTTTTTGTCGTCGCCGGTAAGATTGGCGAAGCTCTTCACTTCGACTACACACCGCCGGAGGGAGATCCTGTTTTGTCGCCGGATGAAATCCGTGAGATGTCCGAGAATGGCATTTCGATTCAGTCGCACGGAATGACGCATGCAAGGTTGGTGGAGTTGACGGATGCCGAAGTTTTTCGGGAGATGAAAGACTCAAAGGAAATACTCGAAAGCATTATCAACAAGAAAGTCGACCTGTTTGCCTATCCCTATGGCAACGCCCGACCAAGCTTTGAGCTGCTCGCCAAGCGTGCCGGATACCGCGCCGCATTCTCGACGTATCGAGGGCGCGACCACAAACCGGATGAACGGTACTTCCTCAAACGGTTGTCGATTCTCTATAGCCCCGAGCGGAAACTCTTTAAGTTTTTTGACCATCTTGTGATTAAGTCCTACGCAAAGTCGCAGTGGAAACTCGACAACTTCCTAAAAGAAGTTCAGACGGCGCAAACTGACGGAACAATCTCATTCGAGGATAACGATTAACCCGACTATACCTGACACATCCGGCAAAGCTGTCCATATCATCCGCTCGCTTTCGGTTGGTGGTGTCGAATCTCTGTTGGCTCGCGTTCTGCCGCTCATGCCCACGAATCGATATACGCCGCATGTCATCTGCACCGAGAGCTTGGGCGTCAACGCGCAATTCCTGATTGACGCAGGCGTGACGGTCGAACTGATATCTGTCCCCAAGCGAACGCATCCCATCGGAATTTGGCGACTGGCGAGGCGTCTGCGTCAGCTGCAGCCGAGAGTCGTCCACAGTCATATGTTCGCCAGCAACGTCACGGCAACGATTGCGGCTCATCTGGGTGTGCGCCATACCCCCATGATTTGCCATATCCATATGGTCAACGAATGGGGCTCGCCGTCAAGAATCAAGACGGAACTCCGTCTCGATAGGTGGCGCAAGAAGTATATCGTTGTCTCGCAGGATTGCAAGAATTATATGGGACAACATCTCGGCGGAATCAATGAAGAGAAGATTGCGGTTCTACTGAATTCCGCAGGGGCACTGCCGCCGCCGACGGAATCAAAGGAAGCCATGCGACGGCTGTTGGGGATTCCGACAGACGCGCAGGTCATCGGGATGGTCGCACGGCTCGATGAAGAAAAAGGGCCGGATGTTTTGTTGCAAGCCTGCACAAAACTGTTCGCCGAGAATCATGATAACCGGCGGCTTCTTGTCGTCGGCGGCAAGTATCTCGACCGATACCAACAGTTGGCAAAGGATTTGGGAATCGAGAAACTGGTTTACTTTGCCGGTGAACAACTCGATGTCAGTAATTATTACGCGGCGATGGATTTGCTGGCCGTGCCATCACGGCAGGAAGCCTTCGGGCTGGTTCTTGTCGAGGCGATGCAGTTTGGATTGCCCATCGTTGCCTCCAACGTCGGCGGCATTCCCGAGGTGGCGCGAGATGGCAAGGAAGCATTGCTGATTCCGCCGGAAGACCCGGACAAACTCGCCGACGCAATCACGATGCTTTTGGAGAATCCACCCCTTGCGGCAACTCTTGGACAAAACGGATTGAAGCGTGCAGGGGACTTTGCGCCCCAAGTTTATGTTGAGCGCTTGTGTGATATTTATGACAGTGTCTTAATGACACACTTTTAACGACGTTCTTGTGTCTGCGTGTTATTTCGACACAAAAACGCAATTTGACGAGTACTCAATAACGCACAAACACTTGATTTTTTGCTGTCGGGAGCGTTATTTGTCTTTTGGTCCAAAAGTTGCTATATTAGAGGCATCAACCAAATTATTTTAAAGGAGACATTCACTATGCCAGTGAAACCTTTGCACGATAGAGTGCTTGTAAAACGCGCTGAAGAAGCCGAACAGAAAACAGCGGGTGGAATTTTCATTCCTGATACCGCCAAAGAAAAACCTCAACGCGGCGAAGTTGTCGCAGTTGGTGAAGGCAAAAAAGACGACACCGGAAAACGCATCGCGATGGATGTGAAGAAGGGCGACATTGTTCTTTTCGGCAAGTACGCAGGCAGTGAAATCAAAGTCGACGGCGAAGAGTACCTGATCATGCGTGAAGATGATATTTTGGGTATCGTCAGCTAATCTGACATTTCATACAGTAAAAACTATAATTGAAAACTAAACAGGAGAATCAAAATTACCATGGCAGCAAAACAACTCAAGTACAGTGAAGACGCTCGTCAAGCAATTACCCGCGGCGTTGATAAGCTCGCGGAAGCAGTCAAAACCACACTCGGCCCCAAGGGTCGTAATGTCGTTCTTGACAAGAAATTCGGTGCCCCCACCATCACAAAAGATGGCGTGACGGTCGCCAAAGAAATCGAACTTCCATGCCCGTTTGAAAACATGGGCGCCCAGATGGTTCGCGAAGTCGCAAGCAAAACCAGTGATGTCGCTGGCGACGGAACAACCACCGCAACCGTTCTGGCTCAGGCTATCGTCCGTGAAGGCGTTCGCAATGTCGCCGCCGGCGCAAACCCGATGGACCTCAAGCGCGGTATCGACAAGGCCGTAGTAGCTGTCGTCGATTTCGTCAAGGGGATTTCCATTCCTACACGTGAGCATCAGAAAATCGCTCAGGTCGCAACCATCTCCGCGAACAACGACAAGGTCATCGGTGACCTCATCGCAGACGCAATGGACAAAGTTGGTAAGGACGGTGTCATCACTGTCGAAGAAAACAAATCGTTCGAAACAATCCTCGACACTGTCGACGGAATGCAATTCGATAAAGGTTATCTGTCACCCTATTTCGTGACAGACGCCGAGAAAATGATTGCCGAACTCAAAGATGCGTTCGTGCTCATTTATGACAAGAAAATCAGCAACATGAAGGACCTGCTGCCCATTCTTGAGAAGACTTTGCAGCAGAGCAGACCGTTACTTATCATCGCCGAAGATGTCGACGGTGAAGCACTGGCAACACTCGTTGTCAACAAGTTGCGTGGCACACTGAATGTCGTGGCCGTCAAAGCTCCCGGCTTCGGTGACAGACGTAAAGCCATGCTCGAAGATATCGCCATCCTCACAGGTGGTAAGGTCATCAGCGAAGACGCCGGTCTCAAGCTCGAGAACGCGCTTATCGAAGACCTTGGTATCGCCAAGACAGCGCGTATCGAAAAAGAAAACACAACACTTATCGAAGGCTCCGGCACAAAGGAAGCCATCGAAGGCCGTATCGCTCAAATCAAGGCTCAGATCGAATCGTCAACAAGTGACTACGATCGCGAGAAGCTTCAGGAGCGCCTTGCGAAGTTGGCCGGCGGCGTTGCCGTCATCAAAGTCGGCGCAAGCACCGAAGTTGAGATGAAGGAAAAGAAAGCCCGCGTTGAAGATGCTCTGCATGCCACACGCGCAGCTGTCGAAGAAGGTATCGTCCCCGGTGGCGGTGTTGCACTGCTGAAGGCCATCCCCGCTGTTGAAGCTCTGAAGCTCGAAGGCGACGAGAAACTCGGCGCAAAGATTATCGCTCGCGCACTCGAAGCCCCCTGCCGCTCAATCGCGCAGAACGCCGGAGTGGAAGGCACAATCGTTGTCGAGAAGATCAAAGAAAACAGTGATGTCGCATTCGGATTCAATGCTGATTCCGAAAAATATTGCAACCTCATTGAAGACGGCGTCATCGACCCCGCAAAGGTCAGCCGCACCGCACTGCAGAACGCCGCAAGCGTCTCCGCTCTGCTCCTGACCACCGAGTGCATGATCACCGAAATCAAAGAGAAAGACGACGCCCCAAAGATGCCCGCAGGACCTGATGGCGGAATGGGCGGAATGTACTAACAGTTTGACTTCCATCTCGGAAGCCTGAACAATGAATAAGCCGCGGCGAACTACAACAAGTTCGCCGCGGCTTCTTTTTTTTCTACGCTTTAGGCGTTATCATTAGTAACTGAAACTGAGACCCGCTTTGTCCAAACCGGACTTCTTGGCGCGATATAAACGCATATCAATTTGAGCACGGCGATAGATTTCATAAGCGTAAGCCTTGACAGAATCAAAGTTCTGCATCGGCCAATTCCGCTCATCTTCCAAATAGTAGCTCACCGCCGAAAGGCCGATGAAGATTGGCTCCGAGTAGTCGCCCACTTTCAACTTTGCGACAGTCTTAGGTAGATTGGGCAAATCTTCAAGGTAGACATACCCGTAATCATCGTAGCGCAAGAACCAATCGGAGCTCTTGTATTGAGACACAAGCGAGCGAAGGACAGTCGGCGCAATCTTCTTGCGGCTGACCGCAGGAGGACATCCAACCGCGCGTGGAGCACTGTCAGCGCCGCCCGTCACGCCAACTGATGACGCTGTCTCGGGAACATCGACACGAACCGCCGATGAAGCAGAAGTCGCCACAGCATCGGATTGTGTCGCGGCAGTTGTCTCGACGGATTCCGTATGCGATTCAGACGAAACCGAGGTTTCCGTTGATGCGGCTTGCGTATCGGTGGTCGCCGCATTGGTTTTGACCGGAGTCTCTTTTATGGCTGGCGCAGGTTCAGTCTTGGCGGGCACGGGAAGCGAAGTCTTCGAATCCTCCACCTTGGGAACTAACGCATTGCCGCCGTCTAACTCGACGAACTCGGCATCCCAGACGGGAAGATTAATCACAGCTTCCGGGTCACGCGGACGTCCCTCGATAATTCGATACATCTCTTGGAGTGTGGCTGTTGTCGTAGGCGCAAGATTTACCGGCGTCAGCGTCAGGCGCACCAGACGCTTCAGCGGAAGCGGACGGAACAATTCGGGATGGCTGTTGTAGAACGACCGCACCGTTGATTCGCTTGAGTCTAACGAGCAAGCGATTTCGTCTTGCAACGCATCGCGCAATGCCAAGTTATGAGCCATGCGCTTCATCTTCTCCAAATCGCCGTCACATTCAAGACCCAGTTTCTTTACGTCCTTAACAATGTTCTCGCCCTCGAGATAACTCTCAAGGAAATTCTTCAACATCTTGTCTCGCAATTCGAGACTACGTGCATCCTCCACGGGCAGCAACTGTTCCACTTGACGCTTAGTCAGTTCAACACCGGTGACATACGCGATAACATCGTCCGCATCTGTTGTGTCCCAATGCGACCACATATTCCCGATTGGAGATTTCTCATTCAACAAACGAACCCGCTCGCGGAACGCGGAACGAATCGCGTTCGTCATGACAATGTTCTCAACTTTTGCGGCCGTCTCGGCATCGCTCATCGACGCTTCGCGGGGCGGAATCGACCGCATCAACTGCACCATATACAAGCCCGAAGGTCCATCAAAAACATCACTCAGTCCGCCGGGTTGCAACTGCGACGCCGCATTCTCGAACGCGAAAAAGTACTGACCCCTGAAGAAAGGCGGAATGACGCCACCACGAGCCGCACTCGGAGCTTGCGAATACTGGCGGGCCGCATCGGCAAATGTCAGTGTGCCCGAAACCAAATCATCACGGAGGCGATCCATCGCCGCGCGAACTTCGCTTTGCGAAGTCAAATCATCATTGCGGTTGCTTGCCATAAAGATGTAGCGCACTTGCCAACTCTCGCCGCTTGTCAGGATGGAAACATTCTGTTGCAATGCATGGAGACGGTCGGCTTCGGTCACCTTGATTGAGGGCTTAATCGAGCGAAGCATGTAGACCAATTGCCACCCCGGCAAGGAGTAGACATGGCTGCGCAATGCAATCAAAGCATCCTCCGCGGGATTGTTGATTGTGCGCTTCATACCGGGAACAATGTGATTAATCCACAGATAATTCTTGATACTCTTTTCGATTAACGGAGCCAGTTGTTCTTTCTCTCGCGTCGTTTTGAGTTTGTCGTACTGGTACAAAACATCGGCGGGCACACTCGAATTCGAGATTGTCAACCACAGATATAAATCCCGCGATGTGACATTACCATAGCGGCTATGGGCGATGACGCGCCCCGGGTCGCCGGTGTCCATGGTGCGATAGAGCGGATGCGAATTATCCAACGATGGCGGAAGTGTCCCCTGCCAATCATCAAAAGCCGTTTCCATATCGATAGCATCAAGACTCGGAGCTTCAAGGGAAACGAAACTCTTAGACATCTGAGAAATAAAGCCTTCATTCTCATCAAAGTCTTCTAACTGGGCTACCGCAATACCAGAAATACAACTAGCGCATATCAATCCCAAGAGCAAAGACTTGAGCAAACGCATTTAGCACATCCTTATCTGTTTTGATGATTCATGTATAATTACATTCAACACCTATAAAGCTAATAATAAATTGTCTTTTTTGACGATTATTTACATTCCTGACAATGGTGAGACCTCTTTTTGTGTATTTTGCTATTTGATATTAAGTATAGATTATTTGGGTTCCTCAAATACCATGACAACCACCACACAAACACTCAAGAATCCGATGGCACGAGCCAAAAAGATTGTGATAAAAATAGGATCCGCCGTCTTGACTCAGGATAGCGGCGAACTTGATTTGGAGTTCCTCAAGGACTTGGCTGCGGCTGTGAGCAAGCATATGAAGGCAGGCAAACAGATTTTGATTGTTTCGTCTGGCGCTGTTGCCTCGGGTCGCGGAACTCTCGGAATGATGGGGAAAAGAAAGTTCTCGCTCAGCCAAAAACAAGCCCTTGCCTCGGTGGGACAAGCAAAACTCATGGGAATCTATTCGCAAGTGTTCGCGCCGTATGGCATTTCCGTCGGACAAATCCTGATGACTAAGGATGATTTGGAGAACCGGTTGAGGGACACGAATATTCGATGCACACTCGATGAGTTATTGCATCTGAAGTGTGTGCCGATTATCAATGAGAACGACTCGACTGTCGTCGATGAATTGTTTGGCGATAACGATACATTGGCGTCGCTTGTCGCCGCGAAAGTTCAGGCAGAAGCCTTTATCATTTTGAGCGATGTTGACGGACTCTTCGACAAGAATCCGGTGCTTTTCGACGACGCTGTTTTGCTGCCTTTTGTGCCGACAATTACCAAGGAACTGATTCAATCGGTGACGCCGCCCGAGTTCGCTAAGGACACAAAGTTCGGGACGGGCGGAATGAAAAGCAAGCTCAGAGCCGCACAGTATGCGTCAAACGAGGGCGTCAATGTGATGATTGGCAACGGCAAAACCAGAGGCTGTATCGATATGATGCTCAGCGGCAAAGGCGGCGGGACGTTCTTCCCAGCGCACCAACGTCGACATAATTCGAGACAGCAATGGCTGTTGGCCAAAAAAACCCGTGGCAGTGTGATGATTGACGAGGGCGCGGCGAACGCGATTATGGCACGGCAGAAGAGCCTGCTTGCCGCCGGCGTCAAAGGCGTCGAGGGCACTTTCAAAGCCGGGGATGTCATTGCAATTACAGATATGCAAGGCAAGGTTCTCGGCAACGGTATCATGAATTACAGCTCGGCGGAAATCACAAGGATTAAGGGGCTGCCAACCGCAGCCATCAAGCGCATTGTCGGGGAACGACACTATTATGAAGCCGTCCACCATGACGACTTAGCTATCTACTAAACTATGACCATTCTCACAATCGACATCGGAAACTCTGTAACGTCTATTTGCCTCGCCCAGAAAAACGAGGTCAAGCCGCTCACGCACTTTGATACGATTCTCGAGAGTGACAGCGCGTTGTTGGATCGACGAATGAAAGCGGAACTCGCGCAACTGCCACCCGACACGAAAGGCGCGATGATGTGCTCGGTCGTGCCGAAAGCGACTTCCATCATGCGCAACTACATCAAGAGGGTCTCGGGACTCACGACTGATGTTCTGACCGTGAACTCCCCGCTGCCAATTAAAATCGGATACGGGACGCCTGAAGCGTTAGGCACTGACCGCATCGCTGCCGTTGTCGGCGCTGTCGTACTCTATGGCGCGCCGGTCGTGGCCGTCGACTTGGGAACTGCGGTGACTGTCGATGTCGTTGATAAGAACAAGACGTTCCTCGGCGGAGCGATTCTGCCCGGCCCGGAAACTCAGGCGCTCAGTCTGGTTCAGCATACCGCGCAGCTCCCCTTTGTGCCTGCGGATTATCCACCGGAAATCGGCATAGACCCGGAAAGTTGCATTCGGTTCGGCATCGTGCAAGGTACGGCCGGGGCAATCGATTATCTGATTGAATTGATTTGGAAACACATCGGACAGAAAACGACAGTCGTTTTCTCGGGCGGACATGGAGAACTCACTGCCAAACTGTCCAAACATCAAGTCAAGTTTGAACCATCACTGATTGCCATTGGATTGGCCGCCTGCTACAGAGAAAAACTCGCGCTCTAAAGGTTGCGCAAGCCTGTCTGCACCAGAATACCGTGCGCCAACTCGGGACGATTCATCGTGTAAATGTGAATACCCTCAAAATCCTGAGCAATCAAATCTGTAATCTGCTTTGAGGCAAATTCGATTCCGGCTTTGAGCATCGAAGCGCTATCATCACTATACTTTTCCATTGTCTGTTTCAGTTCATCGGGAATAACAGCGCCGCACATAGAGGAAATGTGCGCAATCTGTCCAACCGCAAAAACAGGCATGATGCCAATCGTCATTGGCTGAGTAATACCAAGCTGACGAACGCGATCACGAAAACGAAGAATCAGTTCGTTGTCAAAACACATCTGCGTCACCATGAAATCCGCACCGGTATCAAGTTTTTGTTTCAAATACTTCAAATCGTCCTCAACACTTTTGGACTGCGGATGACACTCGGGAAAGGCGGCAACACCAATGCAAAAACGACCTTCGCGTTTTCTAATCAACCGAACAATGTCCGATGCATGAAACTTCAAGTCGGCATCGCTACCACCCTGCGGAACGTCGCCGCGCAAGGCAAGTATGTTGTCCAAACCACGAATATCGATTTCGTCCAAAAGTTTGTCTAATTGAACTTCGTCTAACAAAACACCTGTCGTATGTGCCAATGCTTCGACGCCATATTTTATCTTAATCATCTGCGCCAAATCCAGCGTGCGACCGCGTGTGGAACCAGCCGCGCCATAGGTGACGCTGACATAATCAGGTTTATAGGAGGCCAGAGTGCTGACCGATTCGAAAACGGAATCGAACGAAAGACTCGGTTTGGGAGGGAATACCTCGAAGGATAATACGGGCCGTTTTTGTTTGAACAATTCGTATATTTTCATAAATCAAACTCACTTATTGTTTTAACTTATTTTAAAAAAGAAACATGATTATGTTCAGTTTTAATCATTTTCTGAGGACTTTTTTGACTCGATTCTCTCGAGCGTTTTTTCCAGTCGCTCCAGTCGCGCGTTGGTCTCCACAAGGGACTTCCGCAGACGTCCGAAGGCACTTCTCTCGCTCAGCTGGACTTGATGCGTGAAGTAGGAAACAATGAAGCCTGTCAATACACCATACGTGATGACACCGAAGGTCATCATCACAGAACCAACGATGCGGCCGCCAAAAGTCAGGGGTGTGTAGTCACCATAACCGACTGTCGCCAATGTCACAACGCCCCACCAAAGAGCATCGTCGGCGGTCGCGATTGTGGCGTTGGATTCCGGAGCTTCTAAGCAGAGAACGAGCAATGCCCCCAAGAACCAGAGGACAATCACCATCGTCAGGGTCATGAGCAAGATGCTGCCGGGCTGTAGCAAGACGCTGAACGAATAGCGAAGGGAACGAATTGCCTTGACCAAACGAAAGACGCGAAATAGACGAAGCGCCTGGATCCCTTGTATCACGGGGATGCATGACAGCAAGTCAACCACTCCCCAACCCATCAGATATTTCATACGAGATTTGCTCTGGAGTAATTGAAGCAGAAAGTCGGCGAAAAAACAGCAGCAGATGACATAATCCCAACGTGTCAACAAATCGATAACATGCGGTTGGGGGTAGTAGAGAAATTCGAACACGACCTGCAACACAGCAACCATTGAAATGATAAGGACAATCATCGTCCATGCGTAATACAAACCAGTGTTTTTTCTATCGGTCATCATTCTCTTTCTTCACCAATACATACCGCTGAGAGCGAAAGATTTCGGCACAAAAAGAATGCCGCTATTTTTGCGAATAGCGGCATTTTGTTGAATTGCATTTGACCTATGCGAACTAGCGTCTGCCACGGCCTCCGCCACCACCTGCGCGAGGCGCGGAACCACGCGAGGGAGCACTGAAGCTCGAACGCGAGGAGCCTGAACTACGTGAGGGGGCGCTAAAACTCGACCGTGAGGAGGAGCTTGAACGCGACGGCGCACTGTAGCTCGAGCGCGAGGAGGAGTTTGAACGCGAGGAGCTGGACTGAGACTGACGCACGGTTGAGGTGCGCGGAGTCGTTGCCGAACGCTCGAAGTTACGTGTCGAACGTGTTGCCTGCAATGCGCTGTTGCGTGCGGACGAATCCCGTTGAAGATTCTTCATGACATCTTCATTCGCTCTTGTGCGCGATGATGTATTGGTGTTCTGACGCTCACGTGTAAGAGTTCCCTGAGACGAACGCTGAGCCGAAGGTTGCTTTTGGCTGCGATCTGTGCCGGGCTGAGCTGTCTGGCCACGCTGTTGGGTGCCACGGTTGTTCGCTTGGATATCTTCGCGGCGTTCTGTGTTGCGATTACCCGACGGCTGATCAGTACGGGAACGATTCAAATCACCGGAATTATCTCCGGGCTTCTTCGCGTTATGATTCAGGCCACCGTTTCTGTCGGTAGGCTGACGATCCGTGCCGGGACGCGCCGTTCCGCGATTCGTATCGCGACTCGCAGACGGGTCCTTGCCGTTGCCGGTGCGTGTTCCAGTACGTGGAGTCTCGCGGCCATTCGTTGGACGTTCGGTGCCACGACGGTTCAAGTCGCCATTGTTATCGCCTGGCTTCTTGGAGTTATGATTCAAATCGCCACGTGTGCCATTTGTGTCACGACCCGGTTGCGCGGTCTGCCCACGCTCACCACGATTGTTGACCTGAGTTCCGTTACGACGTCCTGTCGCAGTGCGGTCTCCCGTGGGAGATTCGTTGCCAGTGCGACGGTTCACGATGCGGTCGGTATCGACGCGATTCCACTTACCATCACGGCCATACTCCTGCCAATTGTTGTTGCCTTCCTTGCGGTAAATCTGACCATTGCGTCCGACGAAGAGATTGTCTCCCTTCGAATTACGCAGACGGTTACCTTCGCGACCTGTAATTCCCAAATCGCTGCGTGTTTTGTCACGACGATTCAGAAGGTCTTTTGGCTCGTCAGTGCGAGTCCATCTGTTGCCATCGAACTTGCTCCAGCCATCACGCCCCTGCACATAGCGATCGCCATTTCTGTCAGAGATAAAGCCCTCGCGACCACCATTTCCGCCGCGGAGATTGTTGTTCCATGCTCTGTAGGGGCCTTCGCCACCACGCACACCACCGAATGTATTAGTGCGAGGATTGTGGAGCGTACCCCCAAAACCGGAACGGTCAGGACCGTTTGCCTCGAAGCCGCGCATAAAACGACCGGTGTGAGGATCGAAACGAGAAACCGCGTTGATGCCACCATAAGGACCATAGCAATGACCATGACGCAACCAACCACCATTACGAGGATTGAAGCATGCGCCGCCACCGTAAGCATGACCAAACGGAGGATAATACCAAGGATGATGAGGACGAGGACCGCGCCAGAAGGGAGGAGGCGGACGATGGAACCAATTCCAATCATGGCAATACCAATCGTGGTCACGCCACCAGCTGTCAATGGCCCAGCCGGTCAGGACGCCCAAACCAAAGGTCACGACGTCTTCGACCCACGGACGATAGTAGTAGCCCGTGCCATAGACAACGGTGCCACCATAAACGTAGCTGCAGTTGTAGCCATCAGAGTAACCATATACGATTACATTGGGGCGGCTGTCGTACACGCGAACATAGGTCGCCGGATAGACGGGAACTGTCGCGGGAATCTGATAAATGACGGTCGGGACGCTGTCGCAGAATGCCCATGGACCGGTCGCGGAACTCGAAACATACCAGACACCGCTGAAGCAGCAGTAGTAGTTCGGACCGACGTTGAAGACGATGTTGGGAGTGTTGGTCGCGTAAGAAACATCAAGCTTTTCCACTTTTGTGAACTGCGGTTTGTCGTTCGCATATGTCACTTCGATGGTCGGCTTCTCGTCGCGAGAAACAGCGGCAACCTTGGGCATATTTGCCATGATAACGGCATTTTTTGCATGGTCCGTTCCGGGCACAGAGGCCAGAACGCGAGCCATTTCGTCGGTTTCAGGAATCTTGGAGAAATCTTCGGGCAGTTTGTCTGTGGCGTATTCCCACGGGCCGTCCATCGATTTGGATGAGAACCAACGACCGGAAACAAGATAATAATAGACTTGATCAGGCATATAGTAGAAGACATCAGACTCCGTGTTCTTGACACACATCAGCTTTGTGCCGGAGATGGTGCGCATTTGGGGGGCGCCATCAAACAGAATCAATTCTGCGGGAGCATAACTGATGAAGACCTTGGGCAATTTGGCATTGCTGGGGATGGGCTTCGCGGGAATCTGTTTGCGAACATCCGACCAGCTGTCATCATTCTCAGGAATCTTGTTGAATGTCTCGGGCAGAGGATCACGCACGAACTGCCAGTTGGGCTTCTCAATCTCTGTACTGTAGAGCCACTGATCCTTGTTCAACAGGAAAACCTTTGTCGAGGTCGAATCAACAATCACATCCCAGTTCGTGTTGACGGCATAGAGCAGACCCGTGTCCCCCAAAGGCGACAGAATCGGCGCGCCATCAAACTGCACAAGAATGGCAGGCTCATTGCTCGTGAAAATCTTCGGCGCCGAGGTGCTGACATCAGCATCCTTAGCCGTGACGTCATTCTTGTCAAGCTGCGCCATGATGCGCTGCGAACTGACAAGCATCGTCCGTGTCGAAAGTTCTTCCGACAAGACGGTCTTGATTTTAGTGGTCATGGCATCGTCGGCATCGGGAAACTTGACTTCGTTCACTTTGATGTCGCTCAACAACACTTGACTGTTGTCAGAACTGGCGGCTGTCTGACCACTCAAAAGCACAGCGCCGGGCAAAACGTTCTTTGGAGTATCTTTAGGCTCCAACATCACAGCCATCCACGCTTGTAACTCGCGTTGGTCTTTCCAGGATTCAACCTGTGGAGTGTAGACTGTAAACACCCCTAAAGAACTTTTGAATTCTCGCGGCCAAGTATTGGACACAGAGGAATCCGTTTGGGCCTGCACAGAGCAAAGCCCCAAAATACAGAGAAGAAGGACTAGGCCTAAAGTTCGTATCTTCATTTTCTTTCTCACTTTCTTATGCTGTGTTTTTTAGTATAGAGTAAACACTTACTTCTTTCAACAAAAATGTTACGAATTTATAAATTCATGCTTTTTTTTAACTATCTTCTGCCAACTTCACGGCGGGATTCAGATTGTGCGGGCTTCCTAGAATCAGAGTCAGAGCGGGCAGGCGTTCTCCCCTCAGAACTCCGGGTAGCGGAACCACTATTCTCGCTTCTGATCTGGGCGTCCGGTGTACGTGCCGAGCGTTCGCGATAGATTGGCGTGATTGACGTATTCTTTGTGGGGAGATCCGATATGGATGTGCGAGCAGAAGACGAATCGCGACTTGTGCGGCTTTCCGTCGATGGTGTCTTCGTGTTTGTCTCGGTACGTTTCGAGGGCGTCACTGTACGTGTAGGTGTCGGTGACGACTTACCCGAGTCTGTGCGGCTTGTGCGAGTATTCGCGGAGGTATCACCGGTGCGACCCGTGACAGTGCGACCCGTATCGGTGCGGGTGGCCTCTCGGCGAGTGCTCGGTGTCGGTGACAACTTACCCGAGTCTGTGCGGCCGGTGCGGGTATTCGCAGAGGTATCACCGGTGCGACCTGTTGCAGTACGACCTGTTGCAGTACGACCCGTGTCGGCGCCACGGCGTGTGACAGCAGTCTCGGGCGGTTTATTTGTGTCATTCCACTTACCGCCATCATTCACTTGCCAACCCTCTTTGCCATCCCGGCTACGATAAATCTTTCCGTCGCGGCCGACTTGCATCTGCCAGTCACCGGCTTTTGTGCCGGGAACATCGCGGCCGGAGCGAGCGTCGCGTTGTAGCGGAGGTGTCAAATGTGAGCCGACACGAATGGACGGAGCTTCGCGCTTTGCCGGAACAATAACCGGTGCGGGACGATTATTGCGAACGCTACGTGCGCCGACAATCGTGTTTGTGCGCGGATTATAAATCGGAGACGGACCATTGATGTCGCCCGGAGTCTTGTGGATGGGCTGCGGAGGATGCGGCATGAAGCGAGGAGGCGCAACGATACCACCACGAGGACCATAAGGCATATGATGGTCGTCGCGATGATGTGCCCAGTTGCCACGCCATGGATCGTAGAACGCATTGCCACCATAGCTGTAAGGAGGCGGCAAATAATGCGGACGTGGAATGGGAGGATGATGCGGACGATGGAACCAACGCCAATCGCGGCAATAATAGTCATCATCGTCATGAATTATCTCGCTGATAAGGGCGCCAACAAGAACGCCGAGACCAAACTTGACTGCTGATTCATAATAAGGTTTGTAGGTGTAGCCGGTTCCATAAACCACCGTGCCGCAGGACACATAGGAGCCGCTGTAGCCGGATGTATAGGAGTAAATGATGCGTTCGGGAGTCGCACGGCTGACACGAACATATGTTACAGGATAGATGGGCGAACTCGCCGGAATCGTGTAGATGACGCCGGGAACACGCTCGCAGACAATCCACGGACCAACAGGCCGA
Organism: Candidatus Sumerlaeota bacterium; assembly: GCA_012513815.1. GTDB lineage: Bacteria > Sumerlaeota > Sumerlaeia > Sumerlaeales > Sumerlaeaceae > JAAZBM01. Next base: position 46,980 of record JAAZBM010000011.1, read on the forward strand.
GGAGCCGAGTACCATGCGCCCGAATAACAACAGTAGAACACGTTGTTCACACGTAGCACATAGGATTGCGTGTTGGTCGCGTAGTACACCTCTTTGACGCCGTTGACAGGAGACCACTTGGGCGTCTCGTTCACGTAAACGACTTTGACCTTTGGGTCGACTTTGCGCTCAATGACATTCACGGTCGGCACAGAAGATTCGAGAACGGCCTGTTTGGCTGCCGTCGTCTGCGGTACAGAAACTAGCGCGTGCGAGACAGTCGTGTTGTCGGCGGGAATCTTCGCGAATACGGCAGGCAATGTCGGCGTCGCATAGGTCCACGGACCATCGAGTGAAGAGGACGAGAACCAGCGGCCGGAAATCAGATAATAATAGGCTTTGTCCGGGCCGTAGAAAAATAAATCGGTGGAGGCATTGGTAAAGCGGAAGAGTTCGTTGTCGACCAGTGGTTCCATCTTGGGTTCGCCATCAAAAACAATCAGTTCGGCGGGTTCATAGCTGATGAATACTTGGGGCACTTTGGCATCCGCCGCAGGAATTTTCGCGGGAATATGTTTGCGCACATCCGCCCAGCTGTCGTCATTCACAGGGATTTTATTGAATACCTCGGGCAGCGGGTCGCGCATAATTTCCCACACGGGCGAGGCGATTTCCTTGCTGACAAGCCATTGGTCATTGTTCAGCAGAAAAACTTTTGTCGAGGTCGAATCAACAATCACATCCCAGTTTGTGTTGACGACATACAGAAGCCCCGAGTCGGCCAGCGGCGACAGCAACGGGTCACCGTCAAACTGCAACAATATTGAGGGTTCTGTGCTTGTGAAAATCCGTGGAGGTTTGTTCGCGATCTCTGCCGGCGTGGTTGTGGCGGCATCAGCGGCAGGAGCGGTATCCATCATTGCCATGAGTTCAGCTTTGGTCAGGGGGACGACGACGCCCTCCCAACTTGCGTTTAGCTCGTCGACGATTTTGCGGACGGTTTCATCATCCGCATCAGGGAACATAGCGGACTCCGCGTGAATCACACCCACACGCACTTCGCCATTTTCGCTACCTTCCTCAGTTGTCTGCGCCGTCATGCGCAATGCGCCGGGCAACGATTCGGTGGTGCCAACATCAAAAACTAACGCAGCCATTCGGAAACTAAGAGATGAAGAGCTCGTCCACGTTTCTACTTGTGGTTCGAACAGTGTCATTCGATAGGTGGAAGTCTGATAATCCATAGGCCAGGACAGCATGTCCGAAGCATTTAATGGGAGAGCGATGATACTCAGAATGAGTGTCGCTAAAAAATATAAAATACGCATAACGCATAACTCCCTGAGTCTACTAAAGTCCATATCTAAAACAACAATTAATTAGTTATTGTGTTCAGACAGATAAACCGGCATTTCGTAAGTCTTGCCTCAACTGAGGGATGCTTTGATAACGCTTGTTGGGGTCTTTTTCCAGACACTTCATGACAATCGCTGCCAGTGCTTGCGGGACGTCGTCGGGCAAGGGGCGTGGACGCGAATAAAGGTGGTGATATTCGATGTTTCCCTCGTAGAATGGCGGATTGCCGGTCAGCATTTCGTAGAGGGTCGTCCCAAGCGAATAGATATCCGACCGGGCGTCGCTGTTGTCGCCACGCACTTGTTCGGGCGACATATACAAAGGTGTACCCATCGCCTGTGTGGAGGTGTTGTCACGGGTCGCGGAACTGTGCAGGAATTTTGCGATACCAAAGTCTGTGATTTTGACCAATCCGGACGGGCAAAGCATGATATTCGCGGGTTTGATGTCGCGGTGAACAATGCCCATCTTGTGCGCATACTCAAGGGCGGCGCATGTTCCATTCAGAATCGTCAGAACTTGGTCGAGTTGCAGGCGTCCCTGTTTGCCAATTAACGCCTTCACGTCCTGTCCTTCAATATACTCCATGGACAGCAAGCGCTTGTCCCCAATCTCATACATATCATGGATACGCACGATGTTCGGGTGCGACAGACGCTTTGCGGCACGGGCTTCGCGCTTGAAACGTTCGACTGCATGAGGGTCATGAGCCAGATAATCACTCAAGATTTTGAGTGCGACAAGTTCATCCAAAATCTTGTCGCGAGCGCGAAAGACGATACCCATCGAACCACGGTTGATTTCCTCAATCGGAGTGAAGCGGGAACCCTTGAGCGCCTTCATGATGCTAGTATTTTGCGTCAGGTTATTGCTCACGGAGGAACGATCACCCACCAATGCCGCATTTTTCAGGCTCTCGTCGATATTGATGTTGTCAGGCACGGCGGCCTTATTGTTCCCCGCATCCGTCTGGTCTTGTTGCAGTTGCATCTCGAGGGTTTCCAGACGCGACGCGACATCCCTGTACTTCTCGTCGATTTCCTTGAGGTTCTTCAGAACCGCGACGGCATTTATCAACTGGTCACTGCCAATCATATCCACCGCGAGGCGATAGAACATATCCTTGACTTCTTCGGTCGGTTCGAGTTCCTGCAGGCGCTGCCATGCCAGATAATGCATTCCCTTTTGCCAGAAGCACAACGCCAGAATCTTTGTGGCGCGTTCGCGATAGCTGACACTGCGTGATAGCGGCTGCAACAGTTCGATGGCTTTGTCGTACTGCTTCTGACAAACCAATAGGCGAACCAACTTGAACTTCATGGCGGAATCATTGTTGAGTCGTATCTGCGACTGATACAAGTCAATCAATTCTTTGATATGCTGCGGCTTACAGCCAACCGCATTGGCACAAACGGTCTCATAGTCGGCCATGGCCTCTTCCGCATTGCCCATCTTGGCCAGCAAGTATCCACGCATGGCGCGAACATTGACATCGGATGGGAAATACTGAAGATGCGTGTTGTACAACCCTAACAAATCCTCATTCTGCGGGCACAAATTGTTCTCCACCAGTTGCGACAGCAATTGACCGGACTCGTGAACCTGTCCAAGAATGCAGGACATCCATATTGCGGCATGCATCAGTTCGCGCGTTGGTGTTGCCAAAACCATCGCCCTCAACTTGGGAACAGCCTGTGTGTAGAGATTGATTGAATGTGGGTCGACGGCCTTGTTCTGTAGGCAGCTCATCGCGTCCAAAATATACTGAGCCGGTTTGCCGATGCGTGATGTGGTATGCTCCGAATTGACGGGTGGAGCAGGCTCGGCAGGAGTGGCTGAAAACTCAGCGCTATCGAAGAGTTTGCCCGTCGCGACATCACCATCTGTTTTGGGATAAGGCGACGTCGCCAACAATGTCCCCGCAGGGGTCGCAACGTCAGTCACTGGCTGTTGCGCATTTCCGCCCACGTTTGGTGCGGTGGACGCAACATCCACTCTGCTGTATGTTGACGTGTGTGAGGGCTTGGTCGATGAAGAAGACTGACTCGGTCCTTGCCTCTGATTGTTGACAGAAAACTCACCGCTGTCATTCGAGTAAATCATATGTGTACTGCGGTTGATGACTTCCTGGCTACGATTGGGGATGGCATCGGGCATCATATCAGCCACACGCTGAGCGGCGCGCTGACGGCGCTGATCGGCGGAAAGCTGCTTGCTGTCTATACCGGAACTATCACCCGGAGAAACCGTAACACCCACCGAGCGCTCCTCACGAGTCACAAGATCCAAAGCTGTAACCTCGACCATACCACTAGCATTAATCGAGAAAGTCACTTCGATTCGCGCTGTTCCGGCACGTCCCTTCTGGATGCCCTCAAGGACGAAATTGCCAAGCGAACGACATTCAGAAACGGTTTCGCCTTCGCCTTGTAACACATGAACCTGCACAACGTCTTGGTCATCGTGTGTCGTCGTGAAAATTTTGGACGCGCGAATAGGAATAATCGAATTCTTCTCAATCACACGGCTGACAAGATTATTCTCGACCTCGATGCCAAGCGAATGCGGAGTCACATCGAGTAACACAACTTCGCGCAGTTTGCCATTGAGGACACCACCTTGTGTCGCGGCACCCATGGCAACAATCTCGTCCGGATTCAAGCCCTTGAACGGAGGCTTCTGGAAGTATTCCTCAATCATCTCCTGCAACAGCGGAATGCGCATGGAGCCACCCACAAGGATGATGCGGTCAATATCTTCGGGCGCCATACCAACGACCTCGAGACCCTTATTCGTAATCACCAATAAATCTTTCAGGCGTTTGCGAATGAGAGACTCAAACTCCGAGCGCATCAATGTTGCCTCAAAGTTGACGGGCACATTGTCGTGCAACGTCAGGAACGGCAGATGAATCATTGCTTGGCGGGCGATGGAAAGTTCGCATTTTGCCTTCTCGGAAGCATCCTTCAGGCGGCGCAGAATCATCGGCTCTTTGGGTAGCGCGAAACCTTTTTCCGCAAGGAACTTTTGGAAAACCCATTGCATGATTTCTGCATCGATATCATCACCGCCAAGATGGCTATCGCCAACGCTGCACTTAACCTCAAACACATTGTTGGAAATTTCAAGAACAGTCATATCAAACGTGCCACCGCCAAAGTCGAGCACCACAATGCGCTCGGTTCCGGCATGTCCCAGACCATACGCTAGCGCAGCGGCGGCCGGCTCGTTGATGAGACGAACAACATCGAGACCCGCGAGACGAGCGGCATCGACGATATCTTTGCGCTGGCAATCGTCAAAATACGCAGGAACGGTAATAATCGCGCGACTAATACTCAAGCCCAAATACTCTTCGGCAGAAGACTTTAGTTTTTTGAAAATCTCCGAGCCCACCTCAGAAGGGGTATATTGCTTATTATCAATCTGAATAACAACTTGGCCGTTGACCTCGTCAAAGCGGTAAGGCATCAGGTCGATGCCTTCTTTTTCGAGCTGCGCAAGGGAAGAACCCATCATGCGCTTGGAACCGCTTATGGTCCTATCGGAGAAAATCACTCCCTGACGCCGTGCAAGCTCGCCAACTAAAACATCACCATTCTCCATATAGGAGACAACAGAGGGAGTACGCGTGCTACCCTCACTGTTGGGGATGACACGCGGAGAATTGTTTTCGAGCACTGCCACCACAGAGTTGGTCGTGCCAAAATCGATTCCGATTATCACATCGTTGTAAGTTGACATATATCAATTATAGTATATGAAAATGATACGAAAAAATCCAACTAAAGTTATTTTTTTCCGGTCAAGGATAGGATTTTTTGCATCACGGTCGTGTGGACGTCACTAATCGATAAACTGGCATCGATGATTTGCACATTCTTAAATACAGGCAGAATGTTCTTTTCAAAAACCTCACGAACACGTTGCTGATATTGCGTCTGCTCAAATGTGTTGAGGGACTCGCCACGGTTGCATGTAATCCGTTGTTGGGCGACGGCGGCGGGCAAATCGAAATACAACAACAAATCAGGTTCGGGGGCGAATTCCTCATTCTCCCGGCGGATGCGCTCGGGGGTCAGTCCGCTCACGCCCAGCGCTCCCTGATATGCCATTGACGAAATATAGTAGCGATCGACGATGACGACTCGCCCCGCCTGCAGCGATGGCATAATATACTTGTCAACATCGAATTTTCGGTCTTTTTTGAAAAGCTCGAATTCTTCTTCGGGGTCGCCACGCCCTTCGAGCATTAACTGGCGCAAACGAATCCCCCATTGGCTTTCGCGAGTCGGTTCGTATAGAGAAATCGCGTCCACGTCTTGCTCTCGCAAGGCGCGGACGGCCATCTCGGCTTGTGTCGATTTGCCAACACCGTCAGCACCCTCGAACACTACCAGTTTCCCACTGCAATGGTGGACTGTCATTTTACTTCAAGCCATATTTCTCTTGAACTTGCGCATGAATCCATTCATAGGTCTTTGCCATGCCACGTTCCAGAGGATAATCGGGCGCCCAACCAAGTTTTTCCTTGATGAGTGTGTTCTCGCTATTGCGGCCACGCACACCCAGAGGCCCGGGAATATGTTTGATGTTGATTCTCTTGCCGGCGAGGCGGAACGCCATCTCTGCCAATCCATTAATGGTAATCATCTCGTCGCTGCCAATGTTGACAGGACCCATGAAGTCGCTTTCGCAAAGGCGGCGAACACCTTCGAGGCACTCGTCGATATAGAGGAAGCTGCGTGTCTGCTTGCCGTCACCCCACATCTCAATCTCGCCACCATCAGGCGTCATCGCAGCCTTGCGGCACATCGCGGCGGGAGCCTTCTCACGGCCACCTTCCCATGTGCCCTCGGGTCCATAAATGTTGTGGAAACGCGCGATGTGAACCTCGATGCCATGGTTGCGACCGTAAGCCATATACAGGCGCTCGCTGAACAGTTTTTCCCAACCGTATTCACTATCGGGACCAGCCGGATAAGCCAACGACTCTTTCAGGCCGGGATTCTCAGGATCCATCTGCGCGGATTCGGGATAAATGCAAGCACTTGAGCTATAGAAGACCTTTTTGACGCCATGGCGCACCATCGCTTCGAGCGTGTTCAGGTTAATCATCGCACTGTTGTGCATGACCTCAGAATCGTGGTCGCCGGTGAAAATAAATCCGGCACCGCCCATATCGGCTGCAAGCTGGTAAACTTCGGTAATGAACGAGTCCATGACTTCGTCCATCACTTGGAAATGACGCAAATCGCCAACAATGAAATCATCCGCTTTGGAGGGTGAATACTCCGGTTGCTTCAGGTCAACGCCGCGAACCCAATAGCCCTCGCTCTTGAGTCGCTCGACAAGGTGACTGCCAATAAAGCCACCGGCTCCAAGAACCAACGCACAACGCTTGCCGGGGGCCTTCAGGCTGATGTTGCCCACCATCGTCCGAGCTTTGGTCTTGTTGTCGATGCAAAACATCTTCACGCCATTAGTTTCATAAGTGCAATCACATTCTGTCATTATTACTGTTCCTTTTTACTCAAATTAAACATTAAATTATATATGTGCGGAAACAAAACTAAATCAACAAGAATTCCCTTTATGTTGATTTATTTGCCGAGAAGCTGTTTGGCGACTCGCACCGCATCGATGGCATCGCAGGAATAATGGGCGCCAATCATCGAAGCGTATTCAGGCGTGACAACAGCGCCGCCCACCATCAGCGGAATCGAACAGCCAGCTATATGCATCTCCTTGACGACGGTTTCCATCTCGCCCATTGTTGTTGTCATCAGCGAGCTAAGGCCAATCAGGTCGGCATGTTCCTTCAGCGCCGTCTGTACAATGGTTGTACTGTCGACGTCACGCCCCAAATCGATGACGCGGAAGCCGTGATTGCGCAACATGATGCCGACGATGTTTTTGCCGATGTCATGCATGTCGCCCTTCACCGTTGCCAGAATGTAGGTGCCGAGAGTGTTGTTCGATTCGCTCGCCGACAACTCGCCTGACAAACGGCCAAACGCGGACTGTGCGGCCTCGGCGGCACTGAGCAACTGCGGCAGATAAAAGACCTTCTTTTCGTAACGCTCGCCCACTTCTTCGAGCGCGGGAATCAGGTGCCCGTTAACGATTTCCGACGCCGCAAGGCCACCGGCAAGCATACTCTCGACAAACGCAAGGGTCGTCGATTTGTCGCCTTTGATGACGGCGTTCGTCAGATTGTTTTCCTTTACGCCTGACGCCTCTCGGTCTCGTGACGAAGCCAGATTTGTCGTGCTACCATCCAGTGGATTGTCGCCTGCCCATTCGATGTAGGCAGAGGCGTTTTGGTCGCGCCCGCGCAAAACATCGCCGCAGCGAATCGCACTCCAGATGGAACGTAGATGTGGATTTGCAATCGCCATGTCCAAACCGGCATCAATCGCAGTCAAGATAAACGCCGCCGTCAATTCCGCACGATTCGGCAGACCATGACTGATATTGCTCACGCCCAGAATCGTCCGGACACCGAGTCGTTCACGCACCATGCGGAGCGTCTTGAGCGTTTCAGGAACAAGTTCCTGTTTCGACCCGGCGGTCAGCGTCAACGTATCGATGTAGATATCCTCGCGGCGCAACCCAATCTCCAGAGCGCGTGTCACAATGCGTTCAGCAATGGCAAACCTGTCCTCCGCGCAATCCGGAATTCCATGTTCGTCCAACGTCAGTCCAAGAACGGCGGCACCGTATTTGCGCGCCAATTGCAATGTACGCTCCATGTGCGCAGGCTCGCCATTCGTCGAATTTATCAGTGGCTTGCCCCGACAAACGCCGAGCGCCTCCTCGACGGTTTGAGTGTCGACACTGTCGATGGACAGCGGCACACCGACCACGCGCTGGACAGCCAACACCGATTGAATCATCGCTTCGCGTTCGGTGACGTTTTTCAGTTTCAGACCCATGTTGACATCAATCACATCGGCGCCATCACGATACTCAGCGAGCGCTTCATCAGCAATCACCGCATAGTTGTCGGCAGCCACGGCAGCCGTCAGCGCCTTGCGTGCACTCACATTGATGCACTCGCCAATCAGGCGTGTCGAACTGTCGCCAATCGTGACGACATCTGTCGTTCCGGCAAGTCGGCTGACGCCATCACGCTTACGGGCAGTGGGACGAGCATTCGCCGCCCGAGCCGAAATCGCTTTCAGGTGTTCGGGCGAAGTGCCACAACAACCGCCAAGTAGCGATGCGCCGGCGGCAATCAGACCCTCCACATAGGATGCCATATCGTCCGGGGATAAATTGAATGAGGAAGCACCGTCGCACATATGCGGCAAGCCGGCATTCGGTTCGGCGAATAAAGGTAAATCGGTCACGCGAGCATAGCCCTCGATGATGCTGATGAACATGTCGGGGCCAAAACCGCAGTTTGCGCCAATCGCGTCAATGTCCAGTGCATCAAGCACGACGGCCGCCGACTCGGGCGAACTGCCTGTCAACGTGCGCAAATCCTCGTCATAAGTCAGCGAAACCAAAATAGGTAAATCACACGCCATGCGAGCACCAATCGCGGCGGCCTTGGCCTCGTGAACATCAGCCATCGTCTCGATGAGAATCAAATCCGCGCCACCGGCCGCAAGAGAGGCGGCCTGCTCACGAAACACATCAACGGCCTCCGCAAAGGTCAAGTCGCCCATCGGCGCCATCAAGCGCCCCGACGGGCCAATATCACCGGCGACCATAATGCCCGGCGTCTCGCGAACGGCTTCTTTCGCTGTAGCGGCGGCCAAACGATTGAGTTCGTCCACACGGTCGGACAATCCGTAAACGCCCAATTTGAGGCGGTTACCACCTAAGGTGTTCGTCTGTATGATGTTGCAACCGGCAGCCACATAGGCACGATGAATATCCTGAACGGCGGACTTATAGTCCACAGTGGCAAGCTCCGGGCAATGCAATTTTACCGGAACTGCACGCTGTAACATCGTACCCATTGCGCCATCAAGAATCAATACTGATTGTGAAACTAACTGCCGAAACTCCGAACGCTTCATCTTTTGGCATTCCCCTTATTCATGGCCATGACGGCACACACGCCGATCACAGGTATTTTTCAATTGACAAACATCACAAGCACGATCCGTGGGAACCGAAAATTCCGCTTTACGCAAGCCGACGAAAGCGGTGATTGACTTATACGGCTGCAAAACCTCGCCACCCAAAAGAGTAATGCCAAGCGTCTCGCGCATGGAAAGCAGACGTTCAAAACTTTTCTGGAATGAGAGCGACAAATCGCCATACCCGGGACTGTAGCGCACACTCGCGTGTAAACCATGCTCCGACGCAAACAAGGCAATGGCGGCGCTCATCATGTCGGCGGCCTGCTCCACGGCGACACTACCGGCGGCATCCATCATTACTTGACCCAACACATCGCCATGCTCGCCCAGAGTCGCGGCGGCCTCCTCGAGCGCAGGCCCCACCGTCACAGCCAACAACGCAATATACTCGAGACTATCGCCCCACAGGGATAACAACTGTGGCGATGACAAACATAAGTCGGCATCACTCAGCGCATAACCTGTGTCGACGTGCTGCACACCAAAGACGCGAAAGACACCGCGCGGCTCGCAAAGAGTGGCAGCTCGCGCCAATACCATGCGAGAAATGAACTTCTCGCGCGCGCCGATGGGATGCGAACTTTCAACACCCAGTTGCCGCTCCAGTGCGTCGCTGTCAATCGTCAGCGAGGACAAATCCGGAATCATTGGCTCTGTTGGTACAGTGAACACACAAACCTTTTCATTTACACAACCTCAAGGATTGCATAATTAATATTTTTTACAATAATACATTATTAGTTGGAATGTTGTTGTCAAATCCGCAACAGAACCTGTGAAAGGCAATTGGTACCACAGCAATGCAATGCCCTTTTTGCGGTAACGCAGAGACAAAAGTAACAAATTCCCGACAGTCGGCAAAGGGTGATTCCATCCGGCGAAGACGGGAATGTTTGGCTTGTCAGGAGAGGTTCACCACCTTCGAGATGGTTGAACAAATACCAATCATCGTTGTCAAGCGTGACGGAAGCCGAGAACCATTTGAACGCCCGAAGATTCTGGCCGGCGTGCAGAGAGCATGCATGAAGCGCCCGATTTCGGCTGCCCAAATGGAGCAAATCATCACGGCCGTTGAGCAGAATGTTTTTACGACAATGGACAAGGAAGTGCCGTCGTCGTATATCGGCGAATTGGTGCTGCGGCAGTTGCGCTCCATTGACCAAGTGGCATATATTCGCTTCGCGAGCGTCTATCGGTCGTTCAACAATGTGCAGGAGTTTTATGACGAGGTCAACTCCCTGATAGAACGGGACAAAAAAGAAAACTCGGGAAAATAAGTGTGATGACTCCGGATTCTGACGAAACCACACGCACTCTCAGTACAATCAAAACAGTCGACTTCATGGGATTGCCGCTCGCGGACATCACCGTCGATGCTTTCTCGCAATGGATGATTGAGCGGGCAAGAGCACGCCGGAATAACACAGCACAACACAAACCGGCCTTCGTCACCTATCTCAACGCATGGTGTACTATCGTCGCCGAACGCGATGAGGAGTACCGGAGTTTGATTAAGAATTGCGACTGCCTTTATGCGGACGGAATGGCTGTCGTCTGGGCGGCAAAGCTGTTGCGAACGCCAATCCCGGAGCGCGTTAACGCCGGGGACTTTATTGCGAACTTTCTGCGTGAATGCGCCAACGCAAAACTCCGCATTCATCTTATCGGCGGAAAAAAAGGTGTCGCCGAGAAAACAGCACGTTGCTGGACCGCAATGATTCCAAATCTTGTCATCACAGGATACGAGCCGGGATATTTTGATTCGCCCGAGCACGAAGCGCGTATTGTGCAAAACATCAAGCGGGTAGCGCCGGACATTCTCCTTGTGGGGATGGGTGTGCCGCATCAGGAAAAATGGACAGCCAGACATATCGATGAGATTAACTGCGCCATCTCATGGAACGTCGGAGCACTCTTTGAGTACTTCGGCAACAAACGGCCTCGGGCGCCTATTTGGATGCGTAACATCGGAATGGAATGGGCGTTTAGACTTGTGCTTGAACCCAAGAGACTCTGCGGACGATACACTCTGGGAAATATCAGATTTATCGCAAATGTCATCCGCGAACGTATGCGCAAAAGCATGACGGCTAAGCAAAACTGACCGAAGCGCTGTCTATTCCAGACGACGCAAAACCAGACACTTCAAGTAGCGACTCTCGTCAAAGCCAAGCAGAATGGGATGGTCAGGAGATTGTCCACCACGAGCCACAATTTGGAATTGCATTTTGGCGTTTCGCGCACCGGTCATCAAACAATCTTCAAAGACATCTTCGCGAACGGCTTGCGAACAGGAACAAGCGACCAACAAACCACCGGGCGAAAGCTGTTTCATCGCACGATAGTTCAGGCTCAAATAACCACGCAAGGCTGAATCAAGCACATGCGAATTCTTCGCGAACGCAGGTGGATCAGTCACAATGATATCCCAATACTGTTTTTCGTCGGAGGCTTTGTCCAAAAAGTCGAACGCATCCGAATGGATGAACTCCGCTTGCTCCGGCGTGTAGTTGTTGCGCTCAGCACTGGCACGAGCCATCTCCAGAGCATCGGCCGAAGAATCCACGCCAACGGTGTGCGCGGCGCCCTGTGTCAAAGCGGACATGCTCCAGCCACCAACATGGCAGAATAAATCGAGCACAGTTCGACCACTTGCCCACTGCGAGAGCAATCGACGATTGAAACGCTGATCCAAGAACAAACCCGTTTTTTGCCCACCAATCACATCCGCATAGAGACCGAAACCGTCCTGCTGCACCCAAACTTTTGGCGCAACCTCGCCAATCTGGCGATTCGGCAAAACTGCAAGTCCCTCTTTCTCGCGCAATGGCGAACCCAACTGCAGCACAAAACCGGCAGGCTTGAGCATCGTTTGAAGCTCGTCGACAATCACGTCAACCATCATGTCGGCGGCCATCGTCAGGAGTTGAATCACAATGACGTTGCCAAGGCGATCCGCGACAACGCCCGGCAAGAAATCCGCATCCGCATAAATCAGTCGCATGGAATCGTCGGAGCGAAAATACTGTAACCGACGCTGTACCGCATTCGAGACTGCTTCGCGAACATAGTCGGCTGTCCACTGCTTGCACTCGTAGGAGAACAGGCGAGCACGAATCTTTGAATGACTGTTGTAAATCGCCGAGCCAACCTGACGCCCACGTGTATCAACCAACAACACCGCAGCGCCATCGCGTGGATTGTTCTCTTCGCGCACGACCATATTGTCAAAGAACCAGCGAGGACTAATCCGTGGGTCGCGAACGCGCTCATTGGAAACAACAAGGCGCGGCATGGTGTCTCTATCGGCGTCTGCTTCGTAATAACGAGCACTGCTGCGCCGCGAATCATCGCGGAATGCTCTCTCCCGACGGGGAAAACGCGAATTGTTGTTCATAAACTTTCTTCTCTTCTACTAAACTGTAACGCGCATTTGCACGCCCACTCTAAGTACACCCCGAAGATAAATACCTTAGAACAAAGACCAGTCATTCACGGCGCTATCCGGCGAGGCGCCCAACCATTCAAACCATACGGCATCGGCACACAGAGCGCCATTGCCACTGTCCGCAAGGGTGACGCTGACATTCTGCATGGGGGTCGCAACATAAACATAACCCAGAGGATTCCAAACACCGGCATTCTCACGCTGATTCACAACACATTCCGCACTGACAGTGGAGCCTTCCTTGACGATATATGTCGCGTTGGTCGCGTTCTTGGGTTGGGGGTACCACTTCGCATAGACACGATAACGCCCGGCGAGCGGAAGCAGTGTCTTCCACAAAAACGGTTTGGTTCCATCCGCAGTCGAACGCATACGGAATGACTTGCCGTAAATTGCGCTCTGAGCACTCGAGATAACCTCGGTCCATGCCGTAGAATCATAGACGGCTGCCACTTCGCGGTCATCACACGTCCAACCTTTGCCCGTGACACTCACCGGAAGCGGCGCGATAAAACCCACCTTCGCCTTCAGGTCGGTTACATTTGTACACCAATCACACGCCATGCGCGGCAACTCGTAGGGTGGCGTGTCGCGATAAACACTGGCCTCTTCTCCCGAAAGGGATGTGTCATAAGCAAACGCACCATCATAACCGGCGAGCGATGTTTCGCTGATTGTCAAAGCGCTGTAACTGCCATAGGGATAAGCCAAAAACTTGATGGATTTGCCGATATGCGACTCAAGCACCGAACGGGATTCACGCAACTGTGTGCGTTGTTCGGTCTGCGTAAGCTCGGCAAGATACGGGTGCGTCTGGGAGTGCGATAGCGCCTCGAAAGTTCCGGCATTCTCCATCTCAGTCAACTGCGCCCAGTTGCATGACGGCCAGGAACCGCCTTCGGTCACGGAAGTAATTACAAAATTGATCCCACGCATCCCACGCTCTTTCATGGCGCCATACATCTCGGTGTATAGCTTGATGTAGTTATCGTCAACCGTCAGCAACATCGGACGTGGCGGTAGCGCAGTGCCGTTCTTGTACCATGCCCAGAAGTCATTAATTCCAATCGTATTATAGCCATTGTCCTTATAGAAGTCCAAATGCCATTCGAACTGTTCGAGTGTATAGCCCAGATTCTCATGAGCATGATATGTCACCACCGGAAACTGCGCAAAACCCAATTGAGTCATCCCTGCAAAAACTAACGCGCCCAAGCATGAACGCCACAAACCATGCATCATAAATCGCACCTCATTATATTCTTCCTCAGTATATAGGATGTCGTGGCCTGTAGTCAAGGGCAAAATCGAAAGAACATGATACACTGATATTTCAAGCGAATGTCTGTATGTAGTTATTGAAATCTGTTACTCCGAATACTATATCATGGCAAAAGCAAAGAACACATCCAAATCCGCGACAACACGCAAACAGACAAAAGCCAAAAAACCCGCCTATGTCTTCCATGTCGGCGACCGCATTCTGGCATTACCTGTCGCGTCGGCGCCGGGAACTATCATTCGCATTGCGGGCAATAACGCAGTCGTCAAACTCGATGAAGGGGCTATCTCGCAAGTCGAAATTTCCCTGAAGATGCTCGAACCAATCTCGCCCGAATTGCAAAACGATTTGGAAGATATCGCGCGAATGAACAATGCCATGGAGGAACGGCGACTGAAGATGCAACAGGAGAAACGGAGCGCCGAGCAACAACCGACGCAGCGCGTTCCAGCGGAAATCGACTTGCATAAATACTCGTATGAGAAGGCGTTTGACCGCACAACGGAGTATGTCGAACAAGCGTTGCTGGTCGGGATGGAAGCCATCAAAATCATTCACGGACACGGAACGGGTCAAGTGCGGCGCGCGGTGGAACAGGCACTCAAGCAACACCCACGGGTCTCTGGTTTTATGACTGTCCCCAGCCAGGCAGCCATCACTGCAAATCTGAAATAACAAATCAATGAGCGTACCGCAGCGACACAAATCACTCGGAAGGGCAGAAATCATTTTTGTTCTGCTTGCGAGTTTGTTCGTTTTTGTCATAATGGGCGGATTGGCTACACTCAACCCGTGCAACGTCGCATGGCTGCTCGCGGACAACGACTTCGCCGCGCACTACTTGGGCTGGGAGTACTTCCGCCACACGCCGCTATGGCAGTATCCATTGGGCGCCAATCCACAATGTGGACTTGAAATCGCAAGCAGCATCATCTACACGGATTCCATTCCCCTCATGGCATTCGCTTTTCGCACGGTCAACGCCCTGTTGCCCGAGCCATTCCAATACTTCGGACTGTGGTTGCTCCTGTGCTGTTTGCTACAGACATACCTTGCTTTGCACATTGCGCGTGAGCTAACGGCCGACCGAATCAACGCAAGCCTCATCGCCCTTTTCTTCCTCATCGCCCCCATCTTCATCTGGCGCTCCGCATGTCATATGTCACTTACCACGCACTGGCTTTTGCTCTGCGGGTTATGGTTCTTTTTGCGCCCACGCTTCGCCCGAAACGCATGGATTATTCTCATGGCCGTTGCCGCGATGATTCACATTTACTTCCTGCCAATGCTGGGAGCACTGCTGCTTGCCGATGTGATACGCCGCAGCATTGACCACACTGAAACGCCCCGCGCCCTCATTCCGACTTGCATAGCCGCACCGGTGATTGCGATTGCTTTGCTTGCCGTCGCTGGGGTTTTCACGATTCCGGTGCAAGGCCTCCGCCTCACGCAAGCGAAATGGTTCAGCGTCAGCCTCGCATCGATTATCGACCCCAATGACCGCTTTTCAACAATCTTGCCGAATCTGCCCATCTACGACCCATACAGCGAAGGTTTTGCGTTTCTTGGCATCGGCGTCATTGTGTTGGCAATCATCGCGATAGTCGCAATCATCGTGGCGCAGATGCGTCGCCCCAATCGCCCACGCCAGCGGTTTCGTGCGCACATCGTTTTGCTCGCCATTTTGGCGATTCTCTTCACCCTTATAGCACTGTCGAGCAATGTGCGACTGTTCCGCAAAGACATACTGATTTACTCGTGGGGGCCTTTCGACGCCATCTCCGAGATGTTCCGCGCCATTGGTCGCATGTTCTGGTTGCCCTACTACATCATCTACATAGGTATCTTCGCGGCGTTGTGCCACACTCTGCCACGAAGAGCACTTTCCGTTCTCGTCGCGATGATGCTCATCCTACAGCTTTACGATTCGCGCAACGCGTTTGTGTTGTGCGTTGAGAAACACAAAACCAAAACGTGGCAATCGCCGATGCAAGACCCTTTCTGGGAGCAGGCGCCCTTGCGCTACACGAAGGTGCGCGTTGTTCCGCCGAGCAGTAGTTCCGAGCCGCCATGGAAAGAACTGGCGCAATACGCTTGCTCACATCACATGGGCATTAATTCGTTTTACTTTGCGCGCTCCGACGAGAATCGCCTCGCGTTGGAGGACAAACGCATGATTCAGGTTATCGAAGGTCAAAGCGCTTTCGACCCGGACGCGCTGTATGTTGTCACCCATTCGAATCCGATGATATGGAAATTGATAAAGGAACGTGCCTCGCAGAATGACACCGTTCGCGAAATTGACGGTTTCAGAATTGTCGCACCCGGCGCCAATTCGACAACAGAATCTCTTGAATCAAAAGAGGAAAGATGACCTCTCACCCAACAAACTTTGCTAAACTGATTGTGCCCGGTATCGTCGGCGCCATTGCGTGCGTTTTGTTCTTCGCGATATGCGGATGGCAAGCGCTCAATCCTGTCTCAACCGACTGGCTGATGGATAACTACGATTTCCCGCAACACTACATGGGCTGGGAGTTTTTCCGCTACGCGCCGCTGTGGCAATTTCCCATTGGTAAGAATCCGCTGTGTGGCCTGGATCTATCGAATTCAATCGTCTTCACGGATTCAATGCCGTTCTATGCGCTACTCCTGCATCCCTTCCACCCTTATTTGCCCTTCCCCTTTCAATACTTTGGGACCGCGATTCTGATATGCTTCATCGCGCAAGGATTCTTCGGGATGCGCATTGCACAAACAATGACACAGAGCCGTGTTGCGGTTGTCCTCATCGCGACATACTTTTTGGTTTCTCCTATTTTTCTTTGGCGATTGGATTGTCAAATTGCCGCAGCAAACCACTGGATTATTCTCGCGGGGTTGTGGTTTTTCATACGACCGAAATTCGCTCGCATCGGCTGGGTTGTCCTCTTCTTCCTCACCAGTCTGCTCAACTACTACTTCTTCCCGATGATTGGTGTGTTGCTCTGCGGCGACATCGCGAACCGCGCCATCACAGACAGACGACAACTCCCGCAAATGCTATTGACATTCACCGTCGCGTTTGTGACAACACTTTTGACTCTCTACGTCATCGGCGTCTTTATGATTACGTCAAGTGGAATGCAAATGCCAAGTCACGAGTTGTTCCGCGCCAACCTTGTGACACCATTTGATGCCGAAACGCTCTGGACGTGCTTCATGCCTAATCTGCCGACACGCAACCCATACGGCGAGGGCTTCGGGTATCTCGGGACGGGCGTTATTCTTCTGTTGCTCATCGGCATCGCTTCGAGATTATTCGCGAAACGGAGCGTCGTCGCTAACGAACCAACGCCAATCAACACAAAACACAGCGTTATTTTTCTGACAATCATTGCTTTGTTTTTTTGGTTTATCTCGCTGTCATACAAAATCAGCTTCTTGCAGTATAATCTCGCGGAATACTCGTATGACAACTTCCGTCCACTCATTGCGCCCTTCAGGGCAATCGGCAGACTCTTTTGGTTGCCGTTCTACATCATCTATGTTGGTGTGTTCGCGCTACTCATCCGCGCGTTGCCACACAAGGCGCTCGTGTCTGTTCTGAGCGTCGCGCTGATGATTCAAGTGGCAGACATGCACAAGGCTTTTTTCTTTTTGCGTGATGTCTTTCACGATGACCCATACACCAGCCCCTTGCAAGATCCGTTCTGGAATGAGGCCGCGAAGAAATACACAAAAATTCGTCTTTTTTTCCCATCAACGCTCCGAACGCCATCATGGCTACCGATTAGTTATTATGCTTGCATGAATCATATGGGAATCAATTCGTTCCGGTTCGCGCGGTTCGATCGCACCATTAAAGAGCAGGAAGACAACAGACTGTGGGAGATTCTCAACGGCAAGAGACCCTACGACTCGGACACGCTTTATGTCTTCACGCACAACAATCCCAAAGTGTGGGAGGCCGGATGCAAACGTGCCTCAGCCAACGATTTAGCGAGGGAGATTGACGGATTCAAAGTCGTCGCGCCAAACTGGCAAACAACTACGACCCTCAGTAATAAATAGTAACAATGAACAAACCAAACACATATCCACTTCGCGGAAAAGTATTAACGGGGCTTATCCTCATTTTCATCGCTTTCGCCGTCTTCTGGGCGATGGGCGGTGTGCCCACACTCAACCCGACCTCCATCGATTGGATTTTCAACAACGATAATCGATTAGGGCCGTATTGGGAAAACGACAAGTACTTCATGATCGATTACGATTTCCCACAACATTATCTCGGGTGGGATTATTTCCGTCATACTCCGCTATGGCAGTTCCCGCTTGGTCTGAACCCCGATTGCGGCATGGAACTGTCAAGCTCCATCATCTACACAGATTCCATGCCATTGGCGGCCTTTTTCTTCCGATGCTTTGACGCGCTGTTGCCCGAACATTTTCAATACTTCGGCGGATGGATTTTTGCCTGCTATATTTTGCAAGCTGTGTTCGCTTACATCCTCGCGCGCTTCTTTACGCAGCGCCGCCTGCCATGCTTGCTTATGGCAACATTCTTTGTGTTGACGCCCGTCTTCTTGTGGCGAACGCAATGCCAAGCGAGCCTCAGCAATCACTGGGTGATTCTGATGGCGCTCTGGTTTTATCTGCGCCCAAAGTTCGCCCGCATTGGATGGGTACTTCTGTTTGCTGCGGCAAGCATGCTCAGTATCTATTTTCTGCCGATGCTCGGTGGTCTGCTGTTGGCGGATGTTATTCGGCGCGGTATCGACGACCGTTCCTCGCTTCGCGTGACGTTGCCCACATTCGTCGCGTCGCCACTTGCGGCGCTTCTCGTGCTCTATGTCATTGGTGCTTTTGTCATTTCCAATGAATCGATGCGCACATCAGCCTTTGTCGGACACCGCACCAATCTGCTGGCACCATTTGACCCGGATTTTCTCTGGTCGGAAACATTGGTCAACATCCAAAACAATTTCACATTTTACGAGGGATTTGCCTACCTCGGCAGTGGCATTATTGTTCTGCTCGCGGGGGCATTGCTCCTGTGGGGTATCGCGAAGAAAAGCAACACACTCAATGATTGCTACGCCGAACACCTGACCAAAACTCATGCTCGTGTTCTGTCCATTTTTGCCGTTATTTTCCTTATCAATGCTCTCTCGAACAGAATCGCGATTGGCGAATTCGAGTTCCTCGAGTTCGACGTCGGATTCTTGTCTTTTTATACGGAGTGTTTCCGTGCCTCGGGACGGATGTTCTGGGTCACCACCTATTGTCTCTATCTCGGCATTTTTGCTCTGTTAGTGCGCAGCCTCAAGACAGCACCGCTCATCTGCATTCTGACCGGTGCCCTGATATTCCAATGCTGGGATATGCAGAAGGTGTTCTTGTTTTTTTATGGTATGAACGATGGCCAAAAATATGTATCAACGATGAAAGACCCTTCTTGGCAAAGTCTTGGCAAGCGCTACAGCAAGCTCCGTGTGGTGTTCCCGTCAGGTTACGGAACTAGCACATGGAAAGATCTGGCGATTTTCGCCAATACGCAGCACATGAGCATTAATTCGTTCTATCTGGCACGATGGGATAAGACTCAGAAAAATATCGAAGATAAAAAGCTGTGGGAGATTCTCAACGGCAAAAGGTCCTATGACGCGGACACGCTTTATATCTTTACGCACAACAATCCCAAAATTTGGGAGGTCGGATGCAAACGCGCCTCAAGCAGTGACATGGCTCGGGAAATTGACGGATATAAAGTCATCGCACCCGGAATGAATGACGTAACGACTGCCACGCAAAATAGTTTTTAGTTGGCATTTTCACATTTGATTGTAGTCCTTATGATAGTATGACACCCTATCCGACAATAACGAATGGCACTTTGCGTGTACGACTACTAAGCTTGCAATCACAGGCTTATGATGAAATGATTGCGGCCGCGCGTACTTGCTATTCGGCGCGTGGATTGGTTGACCCCGAGGAAGCCGCCGCATGGGACACGGAGAAACGCAACGGGCTGTCGAGCAGCATCTTCGCGGCCGGTCACCACACGACGCTCCAACATTCGCATGCGACTTTTGCGATTGAAGGTGTCACACGGCAAACGATTTGGAGTTTTTTACATAGTCATCCGTTCTATAACAGCGAGCAAATCAGCCAGCGCTATGTGGCTGTGTCGCATGACGCGCTGACAGTGCCGGAGAGTTTGGACGCCAAACAACGCGAGTTATTTTCGCAAACTGCAGAGGCACAGATGAATGCCTATCGCCAATTGTGCGAAGCGCTTACGCCATCTGTTCGCGACCTGTATCTATCGCTGTTTCCCGCTCGCGGCGAGGACAAGCAAACGCCAAAGGCAATCGAACGACGCGCTCAGGAAGTCGCGCGTTATGTGCTGCCACTGGCAACACATGCCTGTTTGCATCACACTGTCAGCACCCTGACGATTCTGCGTTATCACCGCATGATGACTCAACCGGACGCGCCAACGGAGCAGCGAGCGCTAGCGGAGGCCATGGCGCAATTGCTGATTCAGGCAGAACCGGAATTCGCGCAACTCCTTCAGGAACCAATCCCCCAAGACAGTTTCGCGGTCACTGACCTTTTAGCAAAACATGGTGGGGTTGTCGACAGACAGCGGGCACAGAAATTCGTTCGTGAATTTGACACCACCCTCGAGGGCAAGACCAGCAAACTCGTCGACTATGGGGTCAAGAATGAAGCTCTGCTTGCAAGCGCGGTGCGTGAAGTTCTCGGAATCTCTTCCGACGAAATGTCGGACGATGACGCAATTACCGCGGCGATGAATCCGAGTTGTAACAAGGCGTTGTCGGAAACGATGAACATCGGTACGATGGACAAGTTGACACGAACCTTGTGGCATCCGCACTATTCGTTTCGCAAACGCATCAGTCATTGCGCGGACAGTCAAGATCAGCGCCACCGCATGACACCGGCCTCGCGACCGATACTCATGGCGCACTTCACCGGCGAGCCGGATGTGATTACGCCAAGCCTTATCGATCAATGCGCACAAGCAAAACAGTTTTTCGATGATGCGAACGCGCACTGCTGGAAGACTGCCAACGCGCTACTGGAAAGCGGCGCCGACGCCGAAGCCGTCTCGATGATTCTGCCTAACGCCGTCGCGATACGCTTCACGCAGTCCGCTGATTTGCTCAGTTTGCGCCACAAAATGGCCATGCGCCTGTGCTTCAACGCACAGGAGGAAATCTGCATGGCGTCGCACGAAGAAGCGCAACAAATCGCCGAGGTCAACCCACGCATCGGACAGTATCTGGATCCGCCATGCATCACGCGGCACAAAGCCGGCATCGCGCCCAAATGCCCCGAGGGATCACGTTATTGCGGCCATAAGCCTTGGCTCAATAACGACTGATGTGACAGAGAGACTCTAGTCGGCCTTCTTGTAGCCCCTGAAAATGCGGCCTTGCTCAATCACACGACCATCAGGTTCCGTCGCACGAATCAGCACTGTATTCATCCCAGTCTTCAAGCCGACGAGCGTATCCGTAAACCAGATATGTTTGGACGGTTCAACCCACAGCGTCGGCACCCAACGATGAGCGGCAACACCGTCAATCAACTGTTCTGTTTCGGGGTCCACCATCTCCTTGCGGGTCATCGCAATCCATTCGCCGCCATTGAGACGATACTCAACTTTGGACTTGTCATAGCCCATAAAGTAGTTCACCAACATACCATTGCCATTCCAGTAGTACCCGCCACCCAATAAATCCGGCGTCAGAATGCGCATCTGATAACTCTCGGGCAAGCTGGCCGCTTTGTAACGACCAACGGGCATTTTGTCGCCATCAAACTGCCAGATCGTGTAGCCATTCGGTGTTCCATCGGGTTGATCGCTCACCGGAATGCCGCGCAAATCCGCAGGCCCACACCAGAACGAACCACACGCCACGGGGCAAACTTGCTGCACAAACTCACGAGGCCCCGTCGTCGTCGCATTCTCCGACGTAATCAAATCCATCCGGCTGTTGGTATGCCAATGCCCCGCAAACGACATCACTTTGCGACCATCAAGCAGCGCTAACAGTTTGTCGATGTTGAGTTGCGGCACACCTTTGCGGTCGTAGAGCGGACAATGACTCATAAAGACAATCAACTTCTCCGCCGGGACACTCTCCAGATCTTGTTTGACCCATGACAATTGTTCTTCGGTCAAACCTTCCTTGTAGCCCGAACCTTTACCCGTAAAGTATGTCGTGCTCAAGACGATGAAATGCGCCTTGCCACGGTCGAACGAGTAATCGGAGGGACCATAAACCGCATTGAAACCATCATCAAACGAGTCCCGATTATCTGTCGTTTCTACACGGTCATGATTGCCAATCGCGCCATAAACAGGGATGCCAAGCATACCGGTTGCATCCGCGATGTTGCGAATGAACTTCGGCCCACCACCAAAGTCGCCAAGGCAAACCGCAAACTCGGCGTCGGTGCCAACAAGTTCGCACAAAATGTCCTCGCGATACAACTCGACCTGATGGGTATCACCAACTTGCGGGTCACTCAGAACAAGCATCTTGAACGCATCGCCGGACTCCGAAGCGGGACGCTTCAGCAGGGCAAAGTCGACGGACTCGCCCGGTTCATTTGTCTTCAGAAACGCATTGTCGCTTTCGCTGTAAAACACTTTGTAGAACTGTGGCACATTGGTCATCTTGTCGCGGGCAACAGTATATTCGGCGGGCACGCGCACCCACACAATCAGCTTGCCCATCCCAATCCAATTCAAGGTATAATTGCCGTCTTCATCGGTCATCTCGACACCTTGTGCCGTGTTCACTGCGACACCGGAGATGCCCGGTTCGCCTTCATCACGCACACCATTCGCGTTAACATCTTCGTAGACGACACCCGTCAGCTCCGCACTCCACAGACAGGACGCGAACAACGCCCATAAACAAGCTGTCAATAATGATTTTTTCGGCATTATCTTTTCTCCATCATTTCCTAAACTAACAATAGAATACGACAAAGACACAAACTTATCACTGATTTTCTTGCAAAAACAATGAACACGGAGACTTCTTGTCTGCTAAATATTGCTGAAACTTATTGACAAGGACTCCACTACTCATATGGCACATGATTTTCCTGTGTTGCGCACACTGATGACAGAAAACGATCTTGATCGCTCGCTGATGCTTCTTGCGGCGCAACTCTATTGCGACTTTCCGAACGACCCCGACTTGATTCTTGTCGGCATTAAGACGAGAGGCGTATACATCGCGCAAAAACTGGCCGAACTGCTCAAGAAGAATCATGGCATGACGACCAACCTCGGCGAATTGGATATCACGCTCTATCGAGACGACCTCTCGACACTCGGCGCTCAACCAATGGTTACCGGGAGCAATCTGTCATTCGATGTCTCTGACAAGAAACTCGTCATTGTTGACGATGTGCTGTTCACGGGCCGAACCATCCGCGCCGCAATGGATCACGTTGTCGACTATGGACGCCCTAAGCTAATGCGATTGCTTGTTGTGATTGATCGCGGGATGCGCGAGTACCCCATTCAGGCCGATTATATCGGGATGAAGCTCGCCACTGACAAAACTCAGGTCATTCAGGTACGAATCAAGGAAGCAGACGAAGGGCATCAGGATGTTCTGCTGTGCCGCCTGCCTGACAAATGCTAACAATTAGCTGAAACCTCTTGTGCTTGAACTGTACATTAATCTGTTTATATGTTTGAAAGGCAATAATTATATAGTATGAAGGTTTGCGTTATTGGGACAGGCTATGTTGGCCTCGTCACCGGAACTACATTTGCCGACTTAGGCAACGAAGTCGTTTGCGTTGACAAAATCCCCGAGAAAATCCAGATGCTCAACTCGGGCAAAATGCCGATTTATGAGCCTGGACTCGAAGAGATGGTCAAGAGAAATACGGAAGAAGGACGCCTCACTTTCACCGAAGACCTCCATCAGGGAGTCACCGGAGCTAAAGTGGTTTTCATAGCAGTTGGAACTCCGCCCGACGAAACGGGAGCAACCGACCTTAGCTTTGTCGAGGCAGCCGCCAAGGAAATCGCAGCCGCACTCGAAGACTATACCATTATCGTCAACAAGAGCACCGTCCCTGTCGGAACGGGAGAGTTCGTCCGCCATGTCATCGAAGCCAACAGAAGAAGAAATGTGCCTTTCGATGTCGTGTCGAACCCCGAATTCCTCAAAGAAGGCACCGCCGTCAAGGACTCGCAAAACCCCGAAAGAATCGTCATCGGAGCGCCCAACCAATCGGTCGCAATGGCTCTTCTCGAACTCTACGCGCCCCTCGAGGCACCTATGCTTATCACCGATATCGCAAGCGCCGAAATGATTAAATATGCATCAAATTCGTTCCTCGCGACAAAAATCAGCTTCATCAACACCATCGCTAATATCTGCGAAAAAGTGGGAGCCGATGTCACGCAGGTCGCTAAAGGCATGGGCTACGATAGCCGAATCGGACGCGACTTCCTGATGGCCGGACTTGGCTATGGCGGTTCGTGTTTCCCCAAGGATACCCTCAGCCTACGCCACAAAGCAATGGAATGCGGCGAATGCACTGATTTGTTCGACGCCGTCATCAAAACGAACGAAACACGTGTTTCGCGTTTCCTTGGCAGAATCGAAGACAGAATGGTCGAACTCAAGGATAAGCAAATCGGTATTCTCGGGCTGGCTTTCAAGCCGAATACCGACGACATGAGAGAAGCGAAGAGTGTCGAGTTTATCAAATACCTCGTGGGCAAAGGCGCCAAGATTAAGGCCTATGACCCTGTAGCAACGGAAAACTGCAAGAAGATTTTACCTGACATTCAGTATGTTCGCAATGCATACGAAACCGCCGATGGCAGCGATATGTTGCTCATCGTGACTGAGTGGAACGAGTTCAAACTGCTTGATTTTGAGAAGTTGCGCACCCTCCTGAAGTCGCCAATCATCTTTGACGGGCGCAATATCTGGACAATGGACAAACCCAAGCGCTTCGGGTTCGAGTACTACAGTATCGGCCGATAGTTAGCCGCAAACACTCACGAAATTATAGAGACGGAACAAGCTCCGATGTATGTTGCTTGTTCCGTCTCTTTGTTTTATACATATAAAAATAACGGTCTCCCTCCGGATGCTCACACTGTGAGTCAGAGGCAGACCGTTATGTCTGTTATTTATTGTCCTCTATTGAAGAATGACTACTCAGCGGCTGTAGGTGCAGCCTCGGGATCAGCGGCTTTGGCGGCCTTCTCGGCAGCCTTCGGCTCATTAACAACAACAGCGGCTTCACGATCGACGAACTCGATGTATGCCATCTCCGCGCCGTCACCAAGACGACGGTTTGCCTTGACAATGCGCGTGTAACCGCCATTGCGCTCGGCAAAACGAGGAGCAATCTCATCAAACAATCTCTTGACGATTTCTTTTTTGTTTCCGAGACGTGCAAAAGCCAAACGACGAGCGGCCAATGTAGCGCCTTTGTTGTCATTAGCCTTCAAGCCTTTTTTAGCAAGTGTAACTAAACGCTCCGCATACTGGCGGACTTGCTTTGCCTTAACTACTGTTGTATAAATGACTTCTTTCTCTATGAGAGCCGCGCCCAAATTACGCATTAAGGCCGTACGATGCTCAGTAGTACGATTCAGTCGGGACGAGTGTCTGCGATGACGCATTTTATCCTATCCTTGTTTCTTATTTTCTTTTAGAAACCGGTACGCCATTCGGCCCGATCTCCATGTCGAATTCAAGATCCATACCTCTCAGCAAGGCCTTGATTTCGTTTAATGATTTGCGTCCGAAATTGCGATACTTCAGCATCTCGGATTCTGTCTTCTGAATGAGGTCTCTAATTGTCTTGATGCCGGCGGCTTCGAGACAATTATGCGAACGAACACTCAGCTCCAATTCTTCGATAGACTTCTCGAGGAACTTTTCGAGATCATCCTTCGTCGCGGCTGCATCATGCGCGTTGGGGTCGACATCAAAAGTCTGATCATCTTTCGAATCACTTGTTTTGATAAAGCACTTAAGGTGGTCTCTCAAAATATGAGCTGCCTGATCAATCACATCTATCGGCTCGATTGTGCCGTTTGTCTTGACATCCAAAACCAACTTGTCAAAGTCTGTATACTGTTCATGACGAGTCGGTTCGACATTGTAGCTAACATGAATGACAGGTGAGAATGTCGCGTCGAGATAGATGCGACCTTCGGTCAACTTGCCTCCCTGTCCGGATTCAATGATTGAACGAAGACGTGTCGCCGGAACGTAGCCACGACCAAGATAGACACCGCACTCCATGATAAGCTTCGCGCCCTTTGACAAGGTTGCGATTGGCTGTTCAGGGTTGATGATCTCGGCAGCATTCTCGGGATAGACGACAAAATCCGCCGCCGTAACGACGCGATTGTCTTCTTCCAGAGAAGGAATGTTCAAAACCAAAATGGCATCTTTGACATCTTCCGCTAACTTGATATGTAATTCTTTCAGATTCAACACTAAGTCAAGAATATCTTCCTTGACACCATCAATCGTGTCAAATTCGTGGTTTTTGCCATTGATAGTAATCCAAGCAATAGCAGCACCTTCAATCGAACTCAGCATAATACGGCGCAATGAATTCGCGATCGTATGGCCAAAACCACGATCAAGAGGCTCAACCACAAACAGGTTGGGGTTACTCTCATCAGCCACGATATTGTTTGGCTTGACAGGTTTTAATACCTTTAAATCCATATAGATTCTCCCAGTTTTCTTTCGTTATTCCAGAGTGCGCTTAGCACTCTATCAACTACATCAACACCAAACGTTACTTGGAGTAAAGTTCGACGATAAGCTGTTCGTTGACCTCAACAGGGATCAGCTCGCGAACCGGAACTGATAAAATTCTCCCCGTAAAAGTTTCCGGATTCCATTCAAGCCAGGAAGGACGTTCTTTCTTAGCTGCTGTCTCAAAATTCTCAACGAACAACTTGTCTGTGCGACTTGATTCACGCACACTGACAAGCTGACCGGGCTTCAGACGGTAGGAAGGAATGTCGACCTTGCGGCCGTCTACCGTAAAGTGCCCATGACGCACAAGCTGACGAGCCTGATTGCGTGACAATCCAAGACCTAAACGATAAACGATGTTGTCCAAACGTGATTCAAGTAACTGCAAAAGCACTGTACCTGTCACACCGCGGTATCTATCCGCCAGTTGGAAATAACGACGGAACTGGCGCTCCAACACGCCATACATTTGCTTCACTTTCTGTTTCTCGCGAAGCTGTTGACCATATGTCGTCACCTTAGGACGATTCTGACCATGTTGACCCGGAGGGAAAGCGCGACGCTGCATAGCGCACTTAGCACTCTCACAACGGTCACCCTTCAGGTTTAGTTTTTGACCTGAGCGCCGGCACAGCCGGCACTTGGCATCAATGTATCTTGCCAAGGGAAAAACTCCTTTATATATTTTATTTTGGCCTTTCGCCAATTATTTCGGTTTACTGCGTAGCATCTGTTGCCGATGCACTTCTCTCAAAGGAACGCGTTCATCCCGAAAATTCGCTATGAAATCCTCTCGCCATGACGCTAATGTGTATGGTCGTCATTGTCGGTTTCCGATGACATACGCTTGAGCCGGAACAAGCCAACGCCCAAAAGCACTGCCAAGATAACCGGCAAAGCCCAAGCCTCGGTACTGCCGCTTTGATAAGCATAGCCCAGACCCAAACAAACTGCAAAAACTGATATAACGATACGCAACTTCATCGATAGCTCACGTTTTCGCACACGAATATACACACTATACGCCAGAAAAAAGGCGCACAGCAAAATTAGAAATATATCGGAAACTGACTTTTGTTCAAACATTATTACAATTTTTTACCCAAAAACACAATCAAAGTGTTATGTCACAACATTGCTTTAAGTACAATGGACGGGGGAAAACCCTCAGTTGTTGGTACAAAAAAGTACCTGGCTCGTTGAGGAGTCGGGTACTTATCACATCATTGTTTATGTGAAATTTCACACATCATACACGACGACGCTTGGGAGGACGGCAGCCGTTGTGCGGAATGGGTGTTACGTCCTGAATGCGGGTAATCTCGAGACCAACCGCTTGCAGTGAACGGACAGCGCTCTCACGACCACCACCGGCACCCTTAACAAACACTTCGACTTTTCTCAAACCATGTTCCATTGCCTTGCGTGCGCACTGGTCGGACGCTTGTTGAGCGGCGAATGGCGTGCTTTTACGCGAGCCTTTGAAGCTGACTGTACCACCGGTTGCCCAGCTAATTGTGTTACCTTGATTGTCTGTAATCGTCACATGAGTATTGTTGAAGGTCGCGTATACATGCACTTGACCCTCAGCAACATTTTTACGGACTTTTTTCTTGCCCTTTGCGGCAGCTGCTTTTGTATCTTTTTTAGCCATGATTTATCTTACTTTGTCTCCTTCTTCTTGCCGGCAACGGTCTTGAGCGGACCTTTGCGGGTACGAGAATTGGTACGTGTACGCTGTCCGTGCACGGGAAGACCGCGACGATGGCGAATGCCACGATAGCAACCAATTTCCATCAGTCGCTTAATGTTCATAGAAACCTCACGCTTGAGATCACCTTCTGTTTTGATGTTGTTGGTGATGTAAGCATTCAGACGACCAACCTCGGCGTCATCAAGATCCTTGACACGCTTGGAAGGATCAATGTTGACCTCCGCAAGAATCTTCATTGCAGTGGTCGGACCGATACCATAGATGTAGTGCAGTCCTACATCAATTCGCTTATCGCGGGGTAAATCAATACCTGCTATACGAGCCATAATTTTCTTTTTCCTAAAATACTTTTTTGCGCAAACGCTGGGTTTCGCGCCTGCTGTGCTACTTATTTTATCTTATGTCTCCGGAGAGACCGTTGGAATGCTTGTTTTCTGTATGTGCCATCTAGATACTGATAGCACGTCATCATCGATAATGTGACAGACGGTGGAAGCGTCCGCGCCATTACCCCTGACGCTGTTTGTGCTTGGGGTTCTCACAGATTACGCGAACAACACCCTTGCGCTTAATCATCTTGCACTTATTGCAGATGAGTTTAACTGAAGCTCTAACTTTCATTAGAAAAACACCTGTTTCTTCCTTTGCGAGCATAGACCCGCATTTTTTTTGTGCCAACGCAACTACACAATTGCTAAATATTTATTTGCATTAGTCATGACAAATAATCATCGCTGCAATCGCGAAAATCTTCTTTGGTCTATTTATAACGGTAAGTGATGCGACCCTTGGTCAAATCATAGGGACTGACCTCGACCAGTACGCGGTCACCTGGCAAAATCTTGATATAGTGCATACGCATCTTACCACTGATACTTGCTATAACCTTCATCTGATTCTGCAACTCTACACGAAAGACACACCCCGGCAGAGCCTCCGTCACCGTGCCTTCAAGCTCGATACCCTTGGAGGTACGGTTATGTCCGGCAGTGGGTTGATCGCTATTTGCGGTAGGCGGAGTCGAATTGCGACGGTTACCACTATTATAGTTACCGCTTCTCTTTTTTCCCATAATCTCTTAACACTTTAAATTTACTAAACGTTTACTACAATTTAAAATATAGTAGCATTCACGCGCACAAGGAAACCATTATACCGAAAAGACTACTTCTCGGCAAAACGATTCCCGTCGCCATGGTACGCCTTGATGAGTTTGTACTGCGTCTCAATGCGTTTGCAAAGTTCCGTGATGCTCCATTCTTCGTGACCTTTGACAAAGCAACGCAGGACATCGCCAATCGGCTCGGACCACTTCGGGGCGATGAACTTCTGCCCGTTGATTGCGCCCAAAACTCCGCACACGGTAGCGCAGTTACAGTCGGTGTCGCTACCGCAATAGAACGCGATGTGCAGGGTCTTGTCCCAATTGCCCTCACCATAGAGCAACGCCAATGTGATAATGCCGCACTCCGCGTAAACGGGATTGCACGTCCCGGGATACTTCGCAATTAGCTCGTTGCGGACTTCTTTCCACGGGCGTTTGGCCTTCCACTGTTCCTTGATGTAATTCACAACGGAGGCGTATTCGCAATCGGCCGGGATATACTGCAGACCCGTATCAATCAGTTTCTCGACATCTTTTGTACGGAAAGATTCCGCAATCATGGCCGCCACAAACTGCTCCCCATACACGCCATTGCGCCAGTGCGTCAACACGGCATCACGACGGGAGTATTCGGCTGCCAAATCAGGACGACCGGGACACAACATGCCCCAGATTTCGCCGCGCATCTGACCGCCAATAGCCTCGGCGCTGTGGTTGTCCTTTTTCCCACACTCGGGCGGCTTGATGCCCTTGCGTATGTTGGCAAGACCAACGCCCTCTGCCAGTAACGGTGAAATCTCGGGAAGCGTCGCCGCCCATAGTTCGGCCATTTGGTCGCTCGTCACGCCTGGGCCGTATTTCTCCATCGCAAGCAAGCTACTCACCTGATAGCTGGTGTCGTCATCCGGGCCAAAGCCAATCGCCGTCTTGCTGCCACAGTAATCAAACGCCACGCCCAAACGCTCCTCAGTGCCCGATGTGCGTTTCGCGCGAATCGTGAACACATACTCTTTCCCGGGAACAAAATCGCCCAGCTTGTAGATGTCGCTACGACCCTTGACCCAAGCGCGAAGACCGTCAAAGCTTAGCCCAAAAATCTTGTTATTTGGTTCGAGAAGGCAACCGACATCCTGACGCCACTTCAATGGCCAACCCAGTGGAATCGACGGGCCGCTCACGTCCATCGCCTCAATCTGGAACTCTGCCGGGGACGTCGTCATTTCGAGCGACAAACCAACAATCGGAATCGCCTTAAATTTGTCGACTGGATAATTCGGCATGGTCACCGTCGTCACAAGATCATGGAACTTGCCATCCGCAGGAACCTTAACACTGCCAAGGAAACCGCTCCACCCCTCCCACAACGGCTGGAAGTAGCCAATATAACCGTCAACCTTTGGGTAACGGGCTTCAATCTTCTTGTAGTCCCAGCACTCGACGGGCATACCCATAGCGCCACCGGCACACTTCGCAACCCAACAGGCGCGAATATGGTCGAGATAATCCTCATCCGATATCTCCACCCACTTCTCGCTCGCGCCGAAGCTCACGGATGCCGAGAATAACATAAGGAACATCAACCCAAACCGTTTTTGCATATCACATTCTCCATTCAATTTTTGCACTTGTTATATACTTTTTGCTACTTCACATTTGATAAAAAAGGAAGACAAAGTATTGTGCTCCGTCTTCCTTCTTTGGATTCTTTACGTACACGGGCAATCATGCGTTGCTTTGCGCTTTTGCACGACATGACGCCTCAATGCACTACACTACTACATCAGAGACCAATCGCTCACACCGGCAAAAGGCGTCCAGTTCGGGCCTGTCACCTGACCATTTGTACGAATCAGTTTCCCGTCGCGGGGGCCTGTCAGTGTGTAGCTGCCTTCGGTGCTCAACGTTCCATTGAGCAACGACATGGCTTCCGAGGACAAATCCGCAGAGAGAGTCAGAACACCCCCGGTCTTGTCCAAAACAAGATTGCCAACGGCCGCAGGCAGAAGATCACCTGTGACTTGGTTCTCGCTACCAAAGTACATCACGCCACCGGCCGGGTCGAACTCGATTGTCGAGCCGACAACAGAACCATTACCCCATGACGCTGAATCTGTGCTGGCAATACCACCGGAGAAGTTTGTCCCAATCACGCCACCTGCATTCACCTTGATGGCACCCGTGCCAGCATACGACCAGACAAACGCCGGTGTTTCGAAAAGGGCAGTGCCGTCAATCTCAAAATTACCGAATTCCTGCGACACAAGACCCATGGACATGTTGAACTTGCCGGACTTGAATGTCACCGTCTTGCCTGCTTCAACCGTCACCATGTTCACGTCAATGTTGCCTGGTGTCGGAAGACTGACCGAAGCGTTGTCACCACTGAACACTAACTTGGTGAGATTATAGAATGTACCGTTGAAGTTCAGCGGATAGAATGGGAATCCTTGGGACGTAACCCAGTTCACATCGCCCTTGAAGTTCACCACGGGGATTGTTTGTTCCTCGGCGGTATTGGCGGCAAAATACGCGCATGTGAAGTTGCCATCGCCATTACCGGTCATCGAATCAATGTTGTATGTAACAAAACCCGGCTTGCGGCCTTCAGTTAAGGTCACATTACCGGTATCCAAAACCAAGTTCTTCCAATTATGAACCACGTCAACCGGAGCGGTCATAGAGTTCTGGCTGCCGATAATCTTGCCGGATGCGCCCAGTGTGACCGTTTCGAAATCGGTGTTTGAGTCCATAAATACTGAGTGCCCGAGGACATGAATGCTGTCGCCTGCGGCCGGAACAGTCTGCCCAAGAGCGGGTGTTCCCGACTCAATTTCCCATGTCGCGGCGGCCGACAAATCGCCATCCGCAATACTCTTCCATGTGCATGCACCCATTGATTCACCGGCTAGCAATAATGCCGCCACGCCCAAAAGTGCCAAAGACATTGTCTTCATAATCTATATTTCCTTTCATAATTGACAAGCGAAGAAATTTTTCAAGCGCTTGAATTATTCGATGCTTTTAGTTTACATCATTTTACTTGCAGAATGCAAGAAAAAAATAAACAAAACCCATTTTTTTTTTGTTAAGAGGGTTGTACTATAAATTTTCCCAAGGTGGAACAATCATAATGAGTATTATCTTATCCAAAGAACAAGCTGAAATGCTTGGCAAATGGCGGGACTTTTACTGGGATATGGAATTCAATAATGTGGTTCCTTTCTGGCAGAAGAACTCTCCCGACCCCGAGTACGGCGGGTTTCTGACATGGGTCAACCGCGATGGCTCGCTGATTTCCGGCGACAAATCCGTCTGGTTCCAAGGCCGAGGCGCTTGGATTTTTTCGCATCTCTATAACACCGTAAAGCAGGACCCTCAATGGCTCGCTATCGCGGACAGTGGAATCGATTTCATGGAGAAGCACTGCTTCGACAAAGACGGGCGTATGTTCTTCATCGTGACCCGTGACGGCAAGCCCTTGCGCAAACGCCGCTACATGTTCAGCGAGACGTTTGCCGTTGTCGCGATGGCCGAAAACGCACTTGCCCATAAGGACGAACGCAAGCTCAAGAGAGCCATGGAGATTTTCGACGCGGTCGTGCGCCGCTACTACACTCCCGATGAAACCACACCGCCCAAGGGCGTCGGCGACACACGCCCGCTCAAGGGACACGCCATGCCCATGATTCTGTTGGTCACGGCACGCATCCTGCGCAACGCCGCATCCAACTTCGCGGGATACGAGGAATTCTGCGCCAAAGCAGGCACGATGATCACCGGTTTCGCCACAGAGGTCGTTCGCGACTTCTATCGCCCCGAATTCAAGTGCCTGATCGAGAACGTCACCCCCGATGGCAAGTTTGTCGACGAACCAGTCGGGCGCATCGTCAATCCCGGTCACGCGATTGAGACATCGTGGTTCCTCATGGACGAAGCCAGAGAAACCGGCAACGAGGAACTCAAGAAAAACGCGCTAGCCATTCTCGAAGGCTCGCTCGCGATCGGATGGGACAAAGAGTACGGCGGAATGATGTCCTTCGTCGATTGCAAAGGCTACCCGGTCGAGCCGCTCGAACACGACATGAAAATGTGGTGGCCGCACAACGAAACACTCATCGCGACACTGACAGCGTTCCTCGTCACCAACGACAACAAGTGGTTCGATTGGCACAAAAAGGCTTTTGACTACACCATGTCCCACTTCCCCGACAAAGAATTCGGCGAATGGTACGGCTACCTTCACCGCGACGGTACACCGAGCACACAAATTAAAGGAAGCATGTGGAAAGGGCCGTTCCACATTCCACGCTGCCTAATCAAATGCGCCACAGTCATCGACGAAATCATGAAAGAAGCCAAATAAGGCCAACTAAAATAAAAGGCAACTGAGATTCTTCTCAGTTGCCTTTCCTAAACTAAGCAGCTTCAAGTCCACCACTCCACTCTCAACTCTTAACTCTCAACTCTATCTAGTTGTCGTCGGTTTTGACGTCCCCTTTAAGCACGGCGTTGTGGGTGCGGTGGGTGTTGTTTTCGATGTTGACGGGCGCAACTAACACTGTGTTGCTGCCGAGGAATACGTTGTTACCGATGATTGTGTTGTGTTTGTCTTTTCCGTCGAAGTTTACTGTGATGCTGCCTGCGCCAACAGAGACGTCGGTGCCGAGTGTGGCATCGCCCAGATAGCAGGCGTGCAGGACGTCTGAGCGGGGGCCGATGGTGCTGCGGGTTACTTCGACGAAGGTGCCGATGCGAGCGTCGGATTTGATGACGCTACGTGGACGGACACTGGCGTATGGACCCACGGATACGCGGTCTTCGAGGACGGCTTCCTCGACGGAGCAGAATCTCAAATGGCCGTTTTTGCCAATGACGCTGTCGCGAATGTGCGCGTGTGGGCCAATCACTGAGTTGGGGCCAATCTCGACTTTGCCTTGCATAATCGAGAATGGATGAATGATGCAATCGCCACCGATCTTGACCTGTTTATCGATGTATGTGTTGCTGGGGTCGATGATGGTCACGCCTTGTTCCATGATGGAGCGGGCAATGCGTGAGCGCAAATATGACTCGGCCTGTGCCAGTTCGACACGGCTGTTGATGCCGATTGTCTCGGTGTTGTCGGAGGCAACGACCGGTTCGACTTCGAGTTTCATGTTGTTGAAGATTTCGACGACATCCGTCAGATAATACTCATTCTGCGCGTTCTCGGTGCCAATCTTTTCGAGCGCCTCGAGCATCTTTTGGCAATCAAAGCAATAGATACCTGTGTTGATTTCCTTGATTTCTTCTTCGTAGACATTCGTGTCTTTTTCTTCGACGATTTTTCGTACTGTGCCGTCGCGATTACGCACGATGCGTCCGTAACCTCGCGGACATTCCAGATTTGTGGTCAATACTGTGGCGGCTACACTGTGCGCTTTGCGGCGACGAATCAGCTCGTCCAATGTCTCAGTACGCAGTAGTGGCGCATCGCCAACGGTAACGAGAACGTTGCCTTGGAAATTCTTGAGGAATGGAACGACCTGTTTCACGGCATGGCCCGTACCTAAACGCTCGGTCTGCTCGACGCATTGAACTTCGGAATAGGGAGCCTCGCCGGCGGCGACCAGTGCCGCATGTCGTGCCTCGATGTGCTGTTGAACTTCGGCGGCCATATGGCCGGTGACGACAAATATCTTGTCCGGTTTCAGGGAATCGATGGATTCTAAACAATGGTCAATCATGGGTTGACCGGCAACACGATGCAGGACCTTTGGTAGGTTCGAATGCATGCGTGTACCCTGACCAGCTGCCAAGATAATTGCAATTAAATTCTTCATTTAATAAACTCCGAGAAAAATATTACTTGTGGGATTAGTCAAGAGAGGAACGGGGCAGGCATTACATGCCAAAACGATTTGCGGCAACCGTACACAGGTCATCGAGGGCTTTCTCGCATTCCTCGCCACTGCATTCGATTGTCAGAATAGTGCCTTTGCTCGCGGCAAGCATCACCAATCCCATGATGCTTTTACCATTGACGCGCATCGAATCGCGAATCACAAATATGTTGCAATTCTTATATTTGTTTGCTGTCTGCACAAACATCGCCGCTGGCCGCAAGTGCAAACCAGCATCGTTCAATATCTCAATATCTTTTTTCACTACTTCCATTAAAAACGGAACCCTATATCAAACTCTCTTTGATAACATTAAATACGCCATTTACGAGGTTTGATTACAATTTCTTTGTGATAAAACGTCCAAACGACGATATTAATTCATTACGATTTTAGTATACGTGCATTATGGTTCGGGATTCTTTTTTCGTGAATAAACTCATAAACCAATACGAAAATATGTGTCTTTTTGTCCTTGCAATATTGACAATCGGAAGCCCGCACTGCGAGGCCACGCCTGGGTTATGTGGCATTCACTGGTACTCGACCGCGGCATCTGCAACGGGACTTGTAGAGGAGATGACAGGAGGGCGCCCGTGCTGGGTGTTGGAAAATGTGATGACGAATGAGGACGTGGCGCAGATTTGGCAACTGATACCGTGGCGAAATGAGAATATCATCAAGCCTTTTCAGCAAAAAGGTCACACGCCTTTGATCCGCTTGCAACCTTACTGGGGAGTCAATGTGCCACATCAGGATGACCCATACTCGCTGAGCGATTTCGCACGGGACGCCACGGCCGCCGCTAACCGCGCGAAGAATGTGACGTTCTGGCAAGTCGGTAATGAAGTCAATATCGCAGGCGAGAATATTCGATGGAATCCGACGGACAACAATTATTCCGGAGCGCAATGGCAGCCCAGCGCGGCGCAGTATGCGACAACATATCTGTCCATCCGCGATGCCATACATGAGGTCACGCCGGATAACAATGAGCCGCAGACAGTTCTCATGGAACCGGTATCGCCCGGGGCGGCAGACGCAGCGCGGAATGTCGATGGATATGATTTTTTGTTCGACACTTTGAACAGCATGACGGAGGCGGAGCGTGAGAAGGTTGACGGATTCGCGATTCACGCCTATGCCCCGGTTGGCGCGCCGAACAATGGCGTCAATGATTTTATGGAAACGGTCAATCGCCAACTGACCATCATCGACGGTTTTGGCATGGGAGCACGCCCGGTGTTTATCACGGAGTGGAATATGCATATGCCGACGGCGGACGCAGCGCGGAATGCGGCACGGTTTATTCCGGCGGCCATGCAGGCGCTCAATCAGCAGAACCTCGTCGTCGGGTCTCTCTGGCCTCGGCGTCAACCGCACACGGTGACGGGCGCGATGTGGTTTGTTTACCCCAAGGACAGCGATAATATCGCGGATGGTTGGAACGCATGGTCGCTCGAATTTTGGAAAGGGAAAACCGGCGACACAACAGCGGCGGGTGACCCGTGGGTCGCTTATCAAAAAGTGTTTAGCAGTGACTATCAGACCGGAGTACCCGGCAACATCATCGAGCTCAAGAGCACCGAGCTGTGGGCGGCCGACGAGTTTGGCCATGCCGCAGGGAATGTCACGGATTCGTATGCGCCTGTCCCCGCATGGAAAGCGGATTGCGCCAACGGTGGTGCCGCGACATACACCGGCGACGGCTGGCTGAAACTCGCGGGAAACTCGCAGTGGGCATCATCGGGCATCATGACAAAAGCGAATGCGTTTGCGGATTTCCGTTTGACGACTGCGTTCAAAATCGTCAACAGCGCAGCAGTGCCGAACGTGCCCGAAGCGAACACCGAGATTCGATTCCGTGAGAATGACTGCGGGTCGCATGGCTACAGTCTGACGTTCTTCACAGATCAATCGGGCGCGAACACAAACAAAATTATGTTGCGTGAAACAGGGTCATGGAACACCATCGGCGAGTGCGAGCAAACGGTCGGCAGTGGAATCAAAACCGGAGATGATGTCGTCGTTGATGTCATCGCCAAAGGTGACGACATCAAAATCAAAGTCACGCGCAAGGACTCCGCGGAGACGCTTGTCAATTGGAGCATCAAAGATTCCCGATTCCGCGTCGGAGGCATTCGACTGATGAATTATTGCATGCTCGAAATCCGATACGATTATGTTCGAATTGGCGGAAGCGAACGACCGGACGACGACATCAGCAGCGTAAATAACTGGGAATAATCAGTAGGCAAAAAGAAGAGCGTGATAATCCATGAGAAGCCTACGAGACACTTTCAGACTCGTAAGTCACTAAGGAGCTGTAAGTTGTCTGAGCAATCACCCGATGACACCCTACTCCCAATAAATCGATTATTTGGTCCTCGCGGTCAAATGGTTATCACGCTATTATAAGTATACAATCCGCTGCCTAATTATGTAAACGATTTTATCAAATTCTACCGAAATTGATAATTGTTTGTCTCGTCAAGTTCCGGCACAATGTCGGTGATATCCGTCATCACTCCGATGACCCAATTGCCGTCGGGAACAGTGCCACTGATGCTGAATGTCTGTGTCGCACCGGGTTGCAATGTATCGACCAGAACGCCGCGACCGATGATGTTCACACGGCTGAACACACCGGCGGCATTCATGGTCCCGTACCACGCCTCGACCCATGACTGCGAGGACGCGCCTGTGCCAGCATTGGCTACCGTGCCAGTTATCTGGACGTTGTTGCCGGTCCGTGCAATGGTCAATCCACCCTCGACAAGTTCCAAGTCGGATTCCGCCGGAGTCGCGTTGTGCAGCACCGCACG
Source organism: Candidatus Sumerlaeota bacterium (assembly GCA_012513815.1). Taxonomy (GTDB): domain Bacteria; phylum Sumerlaeota; class Sumerlaeia; order Sumerlaeales; family Sumerlaeaceae; genus JAAZBM01. The sequence goes on from JAAZBM010000011.1 coordinate 85,464, forward strand.
TGACTTCATCGTCTTCGAGTTATTGCGCGGATTCGAGTCGGCAATATTCCCAGAAACGCCGCTGCGATTCGCAACCGCGACAAGCGAATAGATGCCGTCCGAAATCAAGTTGAGCGGTTTCGTGAAAGTAATCGTCTTCGTTTCATATGCGGCAAGGCTCGCCTTAGCTGACCAGCAAATCGTCTTGCCGGTACGCACCTGATCCAATCCCCCTGTCTGCGAGGGGAACAGTTCCACATAGAAATCATTTGCGGCAACGGATGAGTTGTTGCGCATCGTCACGGACCATTTCAAACTCGTTCCGGCGGACGGGTCGAGCGACACCGGCGCTGCCTGCGACGAATCCAACACGGCATCCAACATTTCGATGTCGACCGTGCCGGTAAACTGCGGGTCATTCGGGTCAATCAAGCTAAAGTTATTGCGCTCATCTGTTTCGGGCACCAAATCTGTCGAATCAATCATGATCGCAAAAACGGTATCCTCGGGGAATTTTCCCGAACGTTCAATCGTCGCTTGTGCACCGGCAGCAAGTGACTTGAGCATCGCATCCGCGCCAAGATAATTCGACACGGTAAACTTGCCTTCCTTGTCGCGTGTGCCTCGCATGATTTCTGCCCAGCAACCACTCGACGGAATGGCCGACGGACCGTTGTTTTTGACGGTCGCACGGATTGTAACATTCAGGCCATTGCGATTGATTTCATGAGAAGCGATAACCAAATCACAAGATGGCTCAATCGTGTTGCGGACATAAAGCCGTTTGCGCGGAATCGGGAACCAGTTGTCGATATAGTTGACTTCGCCCAATTCGGAGGTGCCGGGACGATTGACAATCGGACACAGCGTGTAGACGCCATCCGGTAGCCATTTGACTTTGGCTTTCGAGTTGGTGAGCGTAAACGGGTTCTCATAGGACGACGGTTTGGATGAATCGCATATGGTTTGCCCACTGCGCAACAGTTCGAAGCCACCGGACTTTGATGGCATCATCTCAAGCCAGTACGGCATGCCGGATTCCGCAGTGCCGCTGACAGACCACGACGCAGTTATCGCATCGCCCGGGCTTTTGGCGACAGACGAATCCGGACTGAAGTCGGCGTCTGACAAAATAAGATTGTTTGTAACCGGAGAAATCACATCGACGCTCACGGGCAGCGTCACCTGTTCGCTGCTCGGATACGGAGAGAACCTAACGACGGATTCCAGATGCTGTCCAACACTGAACCCGGCACTGTCGACGGTGACCGTATGCGTGAGGCCGGCCGAGCCAACATTCTCGCCATATGTCGGGGTCACACTCAACCAGTTATCGTCGCACGAAACCGTATACCCGGTTAGATGAGTCGCGTAAGTCTTCTGCGTCGCGACGACATCTTGCGAGGCCGTTTTGCCCGTCACGACTTTCATATCAAGACGAGAAACAGAGAACTGAATTTCCGCCATATGTTTCTCTTGCGTGATACTCACACTCGCCTCGCCCACCGTAATCGTCGCAACACGATCAGCGCTTGTGCGGTTCGCGTCAACACTAAAGTAGATACTCGCGGAGCCTGTGCCGCTCGTATTTTCGAGATTCAACCAACTGGCATCACTGGACGCTGTCCACGACCAGTTCGGATCCTCGGAGACAAGATTGACGCTGTAACGGCCACCCGTTTCGGGCAAAGTCGACAAGCTTGAATTCAGCGAATAGGTCAACTTGCTCTCGTAAGAAATCTCCCACGTGGCGCCGGAGGCGTTTGTTTCGTTCACGATGATATTGTTCCCACTACGGAACCAGTTATTCCCCGAAGCGCTCTCGGAAACAACAGTGTTGTTGCGCTTCAAAACGATATTCGCGGAATCCTTCAACGGAAGATCCTTGAAGGTGATTGTGTCGGAACCGCCAATCACAAACTTGATTCTGCGGGTAGTGCCCTCGCGGTCATAACGATGAATCGTTAGGTTCGTTTCGCTCGGCCATTTCGCCGTGGACATCTGGTCATGATACATCAGCGAATAGGTCAACATCAAACGAACAAACAGGAATCCTTCCTCAATGGTCGGCTCAATCGCCGTGCCCTCGCCCCACTCGTTCCAACTCGTTATCAAAATCGAATCGGCGCCATACTTTATCACCGACTCAAATTCCAGTCGCATGCGGGCACCATAATTCGATGCGGTAAAGTAATCGCGCTTGCTATCGGTCGGTTCGTAGTACAGTAAGCCGCTGTCATCAAACCGCGGTCGCACGGTGGCAACCTGCAAATAAGGATAGTTGACGCACGAACGAACATCACGCATCGTTTGCGAATCACCACTGACATAATTCGCGATGCCCTCGAAGCCGGTCGTGTAGTTGCCGCTATGGTCATAACGATTGATGAAAGGTATCACATCGCCCCAAAGGCTCACGGGCAATTCCGACTTGGGTTGCGGCGTGTAATTGTGAAAATCAAAACCATCGGGCAAATCGGTCAGACGGAAAGTCTTGATAGCCCAATCATTTGAGGTCACCGAGAAGCGAATTCCGCAGTCCGTCGCATTATTCAAGGTGTTCACGGGAGTGCTCATCGGCATGACCGACATCTCCACCCACTGCGTTGAGTCGGGGAGGCCTGTCGCAGCAAGAATACGTATCCGCATGTACTTGACGTTTTTCGGAATGGTCAGCTGCATCAGAGAACGCGGTTTCGAATGAATACTATAATCGTTATCACGAGCGAATGTATACGAAGGCTCGGTCGTCACGTCGTGCGCCCAATCATTTGCTTTCGGGTCTCCAACGGGCGTCGTCAAATTCTCGTCACGAGCCTGTTGCGTCCCAAGATCGACATACTCGACACGATTCATCTCCTTGTCCAAAAACTCGACATAATCAATGTTCGCCGTCAACGCTCCAACGGAATCAACCTTCTTGTCATCAAACCGGAAGCGCAGGAAGTTCTTCACGTCGGGTTGCGGCTGTGGCATCGCGAACAAACCGTCATAATCCTCGGAGCTTTCACGCATCAGCCCACACATCTGATCCCATTTCTCGACAGTATCAAGCACGCAATTGTCGTTCTTGTACCATTGCGTTGGCGTCACAAAAACAACAGGGCGTCCGTTATATTGTAGCAGATTGCTCAAGCCGATTTTCGGCACACGCAACTCCGCGATATAGCTCAAATCGGCGGCAGCGGCCTCAACCGTCTTGGCAAAATTCGTAGGTGTATAGAACGGCGCAAGCAGGAACGGATTGTTGCTCCACCGATCTGTGTTCAAAGTCTTTACCACCTCGTACAGGCTTTTTACATAGGGTTCATAACCTTCGTAATTGGCTTGGTCATTGAACACAAATCCGTCCGCGCCAAAATCGCGAGCCAGATTCACACTCCCGTTAATCCAACTCGGCTCACTCAAATCATATTCCTCAAACGCGCCAACCGATTCGTAGTTCAGCGGCGTATCGCTAAACTGGTCGGACGGAGCTGGGCTCTGAGCGCCCTTACCGCCATTGACCCAAATGCCTTTCTCGTTTTGGTCGGCAAATTCATTGAATGCGCGCCCCGCAAAATTCTTCACATCGTAATCATGCTTCGGGAAACGCAAGTAGTTCAATGGATAGCGAGTCGACATTATCGCCCGCTTGCCGAGAGACTTACCAAGCGATTTACCGGGATTGATGAAGTAACACTTCGGGCACAAGCCACGGCCGCAAATCGTCGCGTTCTGCACATGGTTCTTGGGACGGCGATACCCCGCCCATTTGCCGCTGTAAAGAACATTGTTCGACGAATCGTACCAAACCTTTGGAGCAATGTGTGTCTGATAGACGGGCATCACTTTCTTCATGCGATACTTGTCGAAATCAGAATCGTCACGGTCGACTTTTCCATCGCCATCATTGTCCAACCCATCATGGAACACGCTCTCCTCCGACAACACGGTCTCGGACAGGATGCCCTTATGAACCGTCATACTCGCGATTTGCATACGCAAATACTTTGGCTGCGTCGGAACAACAGACGTGTCCGAAGTGGGCAATATCACCAGTGAGAGTTGATTATAGCTCTTGGTCTGCGTCTTGTGCAAAGTTGTGTAACTGTCGATATTGAACGTCAGGTCTTCCCAACCGCCATTTGGATCTCCAGTCTCGTCCCACGTACCCACGCGTTTCTCCATCGCCGGAGCAACAAACGTGGTCTCCCAGTTATCGGGATACGCCAGTTTTCCATCGCTCGCAATCGGACGCAGATAATAAAGCATTCCTTTTGTGACGCGAATCTTCATCCTTAAATAAGGATAAGTCGCAGAGTTAATTGTCTGTCCAAAAAAGAAAGTGACATATGCATTTTTGGTGACATTGTTTCCTATATATTTAGGATTCAAACCCTCAATCTTCAAAAGACCGGCACTCGAATCGATTGTCCCGGTCGCCGTATCGTTTCGGATATAGCTGCCCGAGAGCAACGCTTTCATATCGCAGGACCATGCCATCAGGGAACTGTTGCGGGAATTATTCGGAATATCCTCTGCTGTGCCACTATATGCGAAGCCGCAGAAACTCAGCATTGCGAATAACAGAAATATGGCAACACGAGATTTTATGATTCAAACTCCATAATTATTTAGTTCTAAGGAAATACAACTTGATGGATTAGTAATATTTACTCAACTATTCTTCTGACACGAAACAGATACTTGCGCCGTCATCACTTTAGCTGTGATTCACGTTCTCGTTTAGTGGTACACAATTACGTAATGCAAAATCACATCTGAAAGGGTTTTCCATGCTGCACATCATCAAATCTATTTGCGTCACTGCCATCATTCTTTGCTCCGCGACCATCGCGATTGCGGCGCCCCCAGAAAAATCCAAGGACACCATGGCGCTCATCGAACGCGACGGCATCAGAGTCGAGTTCAATAAGCCGCGTGGCATGATGGTTGAAGTCGACGGCGTGCCGTTCTCGTCGAACAGTCATCTGTGGGTTGTCAATGACATATGGAATCATCACTATGCCGGATACTTTCAGAATCCGCCTTTCGATGCGTCATTCAAACAGACGACCGACACAATATCGTTCATGCTCAACGGCAACTTCAATGAATTCGAGGGCACACAAACCCTACAACTGCTCGGCGACCGCAAGCTTCGCATTCAGGTCGACGGCTCACTCACCACGAACACCGAGGCGAATTTCGAATTCATGATTGCATCGGTCGCCGCCGGGTGGTATGCCGGAAGGAACTACAAAGTCGAGGACATTGACGGTAACACCAGCGAAGGCACCTTTACCATCACGCCGCCACCGACCGGCAAGCTCGCGGACTTCATCATCTCGCCGAGCATCAAACGGCTTGAAGTCGACACCATCATGGGGCCGATTGTGATGACTGTCGAGGGAACGCACAAGGTCGTTGCCGCCGACTACCGCAACAACACATGGGAAGACAATACGATGCTTTTTGTCAATGGGGTCTTTTTTGAGAGAACATCCCCCAAAGCGCCGATTCACATGACAATCGAGTATCAGTTCCCGCCTGCCAAAACATCGGCCGCGACACCGGAATCCAGTTCCCTGATTGACACGGAAGGAATCATCGAGGATAAAGCGGTTATGAATCCTGACCCGGGACAGGATTACATCACGCCCCGCCCCAAGAGCATCACATGGGGCAACGGCGCCACCTACATGCCGGACAAGACAATCGGCATCGCCTTCGAGGGAAACAAAACGGAGAAGGACACAGCGGAAATGAAGCTGATGGTCGAGGCCCTCAACGCGGCGCTCGATCGGCTCTGCAAGGGCAAGGCCCATATCGTGAAACGTGATGTCGCGCAGCTTGTCCTCAAACTGGACGGAACGTTCCAACCCGACAAATACGACCACTACACACTCGTCGTCAACGAAGATTCCGGTCTGCGCGCGCTCTACAAAAACTACACCATCATCACGGCGGCCTCCCTCAAAGGCCTCTGGTCGGGCATCGGCGCTTACCGCCAGCTCTTCCGTTACGCTGACGGGAAGTTCGGCATCCGCCGCGCTGTCATCGACGACTACGCGACTCTGCCTTTCAGAAGCATTCAATTCTTTACGGGCAAAGACAGCCTCGAACTTCACAAGAAAATTTTTGGCGACCTCATGCCCATCATTCGCGCCAACCCAGTGACCTACGAGCTTGATTATATGGGTTGGTCAAAGTTCCCGAAGATGTTTAACAAACAATATGGCGCCAAGAACAGTGACGTTCGTGCCATCGCGAAAGTCGCCAAGCAAAACGGCATCGAGGTTGTCCCCCTGATTAACACTTATGGCCACGCGGAATGGATGATTGATAATCCAACGTATAAGAAACTCGCGGATGACCCGGAGAAGCCTTTCTGCTATGACGCGACGAACCCCGAAGTCTACAAAATCTGCGAGAAGATTTATGAGGAAGCCATCGAAATCTTTAAGCCCTATATCATCCACATCGGACATGACGAGATTTACGCACCGACGTTCCCCAAGAAGGACATCGCCAAAAAGGTCGGCGCCAAGAAGCTCATTATGGACGACATCCTGTACTGGCACAACTTCCTCAAGAAACGCAACATCAGAACGATGATTTGGGGCGACATGTTCCTCGGGCCGGGCGAATCAATCGACTCGACGAACGCGAAATCTGTGGAGCAGGCTAAGGAATGGCGCAGCATGCTGCCACGCGATATCATGTTCGCCGATTGGCACTACGCGCCGGGAAAACCCGAACAGTACAAGAGCGTCAAACTGCTCGCGGACGAAGGCTTTGACGTCGTCGGCGCGCCATGGTATTCGACAGTCAACATCGTCAACTTTACCAGCGCGACAGCGCAAGCGGCGATGGACACAACCAGCGGAATGCACGCGCTCGGAATGATGCAGACAACGTGGGCGGGCTATAGCTTCGACAAGAATTCCATTGATGGCGCACGCAAACAATACGCCGCTTATGTTGCCGCAGCGGATGCCGCGTGGAACGGCGGGGACCTGCCGGTTGACAAATGGAACTATAACTTCTTCGAGGCCTTCGCTCGCATCATGGGCGACACGGGACTTGTTCCGGACACAGTCGGCGGATGGTACGCGGATTTGTCGGCAGACGCGAATGTCACGCTCGCCGATTTGGGATATCCCAAGACGGAGCCATCGCCATACCTCGGACGTATCCGGTTCGCCCCCGACGGCAAAGACGCCGCCAAAGGCGTGATGCTCTATGGACAACTCACCAAGGGCGGCGACACCGCGGCGAACGCGCTTGTCCTGAATATCAACAAAAAAGCGAAGAAGGTAGTCTTTGCGACGGCCACTCCTTACTATCAGTACTACGGCAAGGAAATAGCGAAGACCATCATCACCTATACGGACGGTACAACGCAGTCGTTTAACTGGGTCATGGCGGAAAACACGCTCGCGACCGAGGACTATCGCAACCGCCCGAACACACCCGAACTGGAGACGGTGACCGACCCCGAAACGGGCAAAAAGCGTTATCTGCATGCCTTTGTCTGGGAGAATCCTAAACCCACCAAAGTCATCAAGACAATCACCCTCGAATCCAACAAAGCGGGCTGCAGCCTTTCCGTCTTTGGTGTCGCAGGGCTCGACAAATAACCGGCGCGAACATCGCGTCATCCTCGTGGCTTGAGACGGAATCTCTTTCGACATAGAAAAAAATGCATATAATGATAAATAATGCTTTACTTTTGTCGGAGAATTGCGCATAATATAAATATAAGTGGTAGAAAACCATAATCACATTACACATTATAATTTTGGAAAAGGATTTACTTGCATGAACAAACTTAGTATTGTCGCCCTTGCAGCGTGCGCATTTGCGCTCGCGTCTGCAGCCGACGCCATCCCATACGCATCAAGAGTTGCGGTGACTAACAAAAGTGTTAGCACAAACGCAAACATTGATGTCACCTACCTTCTAAACGAAGCGGCGGAATCGGTCACAGTGAAACTGCTTGACTCAACGATGGCAACGGTCGCCACCGCTGTTGGCACAACCGCAGCCGGCTTGAACAGCGCTACAATCACAGCCCCCGCCACACCCGGCACCTATCGTGTCCAGATTGATGTGGCTTGCGCGGCTAAGGAAACTCCTTACCTTATCGCGGGCAAGTACTCGAAAGGAACCGCAACTAACCCATTTGCCGGTTATACCGAAATAACGACACAGGATCTCTTTTCAGGGTATTCTCCCCGCGCGGCTATGGTTGAGTTGAATCAGGATTCCGACAATTTCGGTATGATTTACACCTTCTCGAACTATGTGCCAGCAGCCACACCGGCTATTCAGCACTGCGGTGCCGTGTTATTTGATTCCCAGTTGAATTTCTGGGATCCAACGGAAAGCCAAGACGGATTTGAGAAGATGATTATGAAAGCGCCGACGCCTGCGGGAACACAGGCATGGAATGCTGACTATTTGCCATGGGATAAGAACGTCATTCAGTATACAGGACAAGCAGGTATCGCTGAAACAGCCTATCACACAGCCGGCTTGACTGACGAATTGGCGGTTGCCAAGGGCAGTTCTGACTTTGACACCTATCCTCGCGGTGGTTGCGCATTCGAGGCCAATAGCAAAAAGTATATCATGGTCGCAAATGGAGCGGCATGGAATCGCTTTGAGTTGGACGAGAATAACGCTGTGATTGCAGGAACAAAAGTAACTATTTTAACTGCCGGTGGCTATTCTAAACTGGCGTTAAATTATGATGGAAAAGTCTACGGACTTGACAGAGGCGCCACAGCTGACAATGATGGCGTTCAGGCACAGATTTATCGTTGGTCGCCTGAGTATCTCGCAGGGATTACCGAAACTGTCAACATCACGGATTCGACCTACGAATGGAAAATCAATTGTCACCCAATCCGTGTCGCCGCGGCAAGCGTTGGCCCCATGGGCATGAGATTTGACTCCAAAGGTGATTTGTACTGCATCAGCCGCTACGACACCGGTTCAGGTGTCTTCTTTATCGGCAATGCGTCCGAAGCTTCCTTGGTCAAAGACGCATCCGTTGATGACCTGATCTTCATGTATCCATATTCCGTAAACACGACTTATGGCAACATTGGAATTGATCCCGTTGGCAACTTTATCGTTACCGACAATTCGAAAGAAGCCTGCGGTATCATGAGCCCTGCGTATGCAGCCGGTACATATGCGACAAAAGCACCGCTTTCGCAGAACGTCACAGTCACCTATCCCGCAGCTGTTACGGATTGGTCTCTGAAATAGTCTTTGATAAATTGATTCGCGCACCGCGCGATGAATTATAGAATGAAGAACCCTTTCTCAAATATTTGGAGAGAGGGTTCTTTTTATTACCTATAAGGGAAAATGAAATAATGATAACGAATCAACATAAGTTTTTATGCCTTGCGGCTATCGTTGCCACAGCAGCTATAATGATAACAGCTTGCGGAAATTCTGACAAAAACGCGCAGTCTGACGACTCCGGAAAATCTTCGGTGACGACAAGACGGCATCCACAGAAGAGGACACGTGCCGCGAAACGCAGAGTCACCAATGATAAGGCAACCTCCGCAACCATGGCAGATGATAAGACATCAACCGCGGCCGATGAATTGACTTCATCGCCGGAAGAACTCGCGGCGGCACTCAAGTCTAAGGAAGAGGCACGTCTTGCAGCAGAAATTCAGGCAAGACCGAAGATTCTCACATCGACGCTTCCGGCACGAGTGATTATTCATGAGCCTCCCGTTGACCCAGTCGTGGAAGCCGAGAAATTCCTCGCGACGCTACCGCCGTTGCCACCGCCAACGTTCGATTTGAATACGACGCTCTCGCAGGAACAGTGGAAGACGATGCCGACGGATGCCGCAGTGAGTCAGGCCAATGCGAAATTCCGGAAACTCATTGAGGCGTCGCCCGTGGAACAGCCTCTCAACAAAGAGGAATTTAAGGCGACGGCGAATTATCTGCGCGGATATATGGACAAGCTTACGACGCTCAACTATGACAATGCGGATTTCGCGACAATCAAAGATAAACGGGAAACAATGTCGCAATTTGTCATTGACGCTTCGACCTGTCTTGAGGAAACCACCGAGGGAAAGATGTCAACCGAACAGCGGCAACGGCAGTATAAGCAGGCAGCGGGATATCTCAAGCAAGCCGAAGCTCTTGCCCGTGCCTCGTCAACGAAATAGGGGATTTCGGTTCGACAGCATCAGGCTTGGTCGGGTTCATGATTGTTGTTCTGCCGTTTCACGAAAACAAAAAGCGCCGCCGCGGTTTTCCGCGACGGCGTCTTTCTTTGAGAGTGCTAAAGACTCTCATCTAAATTCCGATTACATAACTTCCCAGTTTTCAACACCGGCTGCGGAAACGGTCAGCTGCTGGCTTGACGGTGCGGGTGTGGTGAACTTGTTTTCTGTTGTAGGCATCTCAAAGACACGCAAACGTTCATCGTTGGCAGATGTTGTATAAAGGTTACCTGCGGCGTCGAACGCACAGTTTGCGCGACCGGAACCTGCAGCAGGAGTCTCGGCGAACGAAGTCACAACAGGCGCTCCGGCGCTGTAGTCAACATCGCAAACAATATAGTTTGAGTTTATGGTGTTCAACGTTGCAATGCGTTTGCCGTCTTTAGTGACAGCGAAGGAACCACGGTCGTTACCGCCGCCATTGAGGATGTTAGGATCCGCGGAACCGCTGTTATAGTCGATTGTGGTGTTATCGGTTCCGACAACGTGCATGAAGCAAGGAAGACCCGCTGTATCGGCTGAACGATATTGCGAGAACCACCATCCGCCTGCGCCTTGGCCATCAGGACCAAATGTGCCGTTACCATTGCCAAGAACACTAGCATTCTGGAAAACGACGTCGGGTTTGGTTCCGATTTTGCCTGTGCCGATATTCCATTTCAAAATGCCGAGGTAAGCACCATATGTATCAGTTACCTGACCATCACAAGACAAATCTTCGTTACCGGCATAAATCACACGGTTTTCGCCTGTACCTTCGACATAAATAGAAGATGTCGAGCCGATAACTTCTTCGCTAGCGCCATTTGTCCAAACGCCGGTTGCAGACATTGTCATGCCGTCCGCAAGCAAGCTCTCAAAATTTCCGGAAGGATTGGCTGGATCCATTGTCCAGATACCGGAGTTGCTATCAGCCCATGAGGTAATGTAGACTGTTCCTTCTTCATCAACACACATTCTAAAAGGATCTGCTGATTTGGTCCAAGCGACACCACCTTCATAAGCAGTGGCGCCTTGACCGGTGCAGTCTGTAAGAGCTGCATCAAGCACATAGATACCGGCGGTGAGGAAGCGGGTTGCGCCACCGGCGGAAGATTGTCCGCCCATGGTTTCTGAAACATAAACGCGACCAAAATAGGGGCTTTCGAAGCTGTTGTCAACGACTACGCCACCGCGAGGTGAGTAGAATTGCATTAATTCGCTCGCGTCATCAGAAATCATTCTGGCGGCGTCAATCGTGTCGCCATTGGCTTCGATTTCCCACTTATACTGACCGGCGGCAGCTTTTGTGTTGTCATCTTTTTTCAAATCCCATGTCGCGCTCTGTACGCCTTTGGCCTTTGCGCCAAGGTCCATTGTTCTCACGACGGTGTCCGAGCTATCTTTGATAATAAGCTTGACATTGGTTGCGTCGGTATTGAGAACGAACGAGACGGGTGCGGCGGTGTCCGAACCGGTGCCCGCTTTAAGTTCGGAAGCGTAAACGGCTGCCGATGCATTGCTTGTGAATGCGACTGCGCAAAGCGCAAGTGCCGCAACACTTAATGATTTTTTAAACATATTTTTTTTCATAATCCTTTCGGGTTTTGTTTGTCAATTTCTTGATGATGTAACAATCTTACCATAACTACATTGTGTTAGTCAAGAAAAAAACGACACTATTTAACAAAAAAAACGCCTTACATGCGACACCTGTTAATTTTGTTATTTCAACCGTCACTGAAAAGCGGACATCATTTTTGTCGCTCCATGTTCGGAGTTGAAATCCGGCGTAAAGAAAATGCTTAGTGAGTGTTGGCATCACGAAGAAAAAGCAGACAAAAGCATAAAAAATGTTTTTTTTTGTTTGACTTCTTGTATGTTATTGTGTATAATGAGAACTATGATGACGATGAAAAGTTTAATCCTTGCCGTTATCGCTGGCGTTATGCTTTTGGTTCCCGCAGATTTGTGCGCGCAGAAAAGCTATACTGTTGCCAAGCGAACGAAGAATGGTACGGCGATCATTAAGTATGAGCCGGGTCTTGTGCCTCGCCTCTTGGCCATGCCACGCCATGCCGTTGATACGGCTGTCGCAATGACAGAACCCGACAACTCGGGTTTTGGAAAGCGTAAGCTTTCCCAGAAAGATATGACGAAGGGAAAGACATCGTATACTCTTCTTGACCGGTCTAGGAATCTCGCGGTGAACTCAGTGAAAACCGTGTCCGAAGCGGGCGGCATTGTTGTCAATACCGGTATCAAGACAGGCAAAAAAGCGATTCGGTTTGTCAGTCCTTATTAGTAGGCTGCGGATGCTTATGTCCAACGTGCAAAATTACTGTCGCGCTCTCCTTTTTTTGGGCGGCGCGATTCTGTTTTCTCTACCGGCTGTTGCGCCCGCCGCGCCCGACACAGTCAGCACGGCTCCCATGAAAAGTTTGCGCTCGATTACGCCTCTGCCCCCAAACGCCTTTGACGAGGGTACGTGCGAGGGATCGGAAGAATTGTTTGACCACGAAGTCGGACTGCTCAAATCGAATAAACTTGTTTCTTTTGACCTGAACAAAATCTGGCAAATTGAGACGAATAGTTTTAACTGGTCGGGCGAGAAAGATTGTTCGCTGGTGTGTGACATTGGTTTTACGCCGAACGCCGTTGTTGGCGTCGGGGAGCTGAGGGACGACACACCGTTCATGCGTGCGCTCGCCAATCCGCGACTTCCGGCGGGTTCCGAGCCTCCCTATGCGGCGGATGCCATCGAATTTGTATTCGAGGACACGACCTCCGCCACTCGCTGTGTTCGGGTGTTTCTGGATTTTGGCCCGGCAGGCACACGCCCCCGACTGATTATGACGGATACTTTTTCGACGATGAAAAAAGGATGTTTGACGGAGGCGATGCTCCGTGTCACCGCGCCGAACGCAAACAATCCGACGACGCGATTCGAGTTTGTCATTCCTTACGAGGAAATGTGCGACCCACGCTTCTTCAATGTTCCTCTGCGGGTTTCATGCATCATTCATGATATTGATGGCCCCATCAATACATATTTACGTATGCAACAAACAAGGGATAAGAAATAGATTTCTTTATTTTTTTTGATGCCGGTGCATTTTTCTCTTGCATTTTTAGCAAACAATTATGCTATACTAAATTATAGGTAATTGGACAGCAATGTCCATGTTCCCAAATTAATGATATCATTTTATTTTGAGGAGGTCTTGCAAAAGACTAAATTATGAAAAAGTTACTATACAGCATTGCGGTTCTCGCAATCGCCTCTTCTGCTTGCGCGGCAGAAGAATGGGGTTATGTTGGCGAAATCGCTTGCGTACCCTATAACACATCCAACGTTCGTATGGCTGCGAGTTCCGACACAGTATTCTTTAGCACCTATGGTGCAGGTCAAGCATCTGTACAGGTTCAGAAATTTGTTCCCGCCGGCGATTCCAATTTGCTCGCAGGCGAATTCTCGCAGATTTTTGACTCGGGTGACCTTGGTGGTGGTTACAATGGTATTTTGGGTATGGTTTGCCAGCCCAATGGAAACATTGTCGCGACAGCTGACCAGCTCTGGACAAAAGTGCTTGGTCCCGATGGTACCGTTTATGGTACTACAGACCAGGCTGGCGCCCGCGTTTGCGGTACGTTCGAATTGAGCGATGGCCGCATCGCGATGCCTGACCACTTTGTCAGCAGTTCCACAACAAAGTTCATCACCTTCAATGGCACAACAGGTGCGCCTGACACAGACATTACGTTTGCAGGTCAAGCGACTCCCGCGTACACCAAGCCTCACTATCGTGACTGGGCTGCCCGCACGAAGACAGCCACTGGCCAGACTGATGAATTGTTCGTTGCTTATGGCGGACAACTTTACAAGTCCGTTTGTGACGTCACAGCCAACACCACTTCGGCTCCCGTTCCTTTCACATCGGGAACATTCGGTGAGATGGGTCTTGCCAACACAGGCGTTTTCTTTGACAAATCCGCTGATCAGTTGATTTTCACCAATGGTACAGACACGAAAGCCTATATCATTAATCCTGACACCGCCGAAATCGTCCAGACGCTTGATTTGCCTGCCGCGGATGCCGCTGCCGGTCGTGATGCTGTCGTGATTACAGTTGGCGCGAAGAAGGTTCTGTATATCACAGGTCCGAGCAAACTCTATGTTTATCAGAGACTTACCTCCGATGTTTCTGATTGGTCGCTTTTCTAAACCGACTAAACACATCTAAAAAAGTTCATTAAACGGCGCATCGGATTCCCAAGGTCCGAGGCGCCGTTTTCGTTTTCCTCTCCCCCTACCAATCGGGGCGACTAATCGTTGTCGTTTTCTTTTTTGTTTTTGTCGAACAGGAAGTGTACCAGAATTCCCTGCCACAGAACAGATAGTAGCGCCATGCCCGCGCCCCAACCAAGCCAGTATTCATGCATCGGCGTCATGCCACGTGTCGCCAACGCCGCGCCGATGATGGCACTGAAGATGATGACGACGAGGCGCTGCCAGAGGGCGCAAAGGATGGCCCCCGCAATGCCGGAGGCGATGATAATGAGAACCGTGCGGGCCGACCACGCAAAGGGCTGAGCACCAAACATCTCGCAGCCGAGACGAGCAAGGAGCAAACCGCTCACAAGCCCCGCGATTCCGAAGGTCACACGCAAACTGAACTTGAGGAAGAACTGCCCGAGGAGTATACCGGCAATGACAAAGATGCCTGCAACCGTAAGCATCACGGGGTCGCCGGTTTTGAGATTGAGAACCAACGAGCACAAGAACCCCACCACGGCGCCGCATGCCGCGCCGACGAGTAGCCCGGCAACGCGTGTCGCGAAGTGGAATAGCCCCGCTCCGGCAAGCATCAAGACGACGCCAACAATCCAGATAAGTACCTGTTGCTCATTTTCCCAAAACGATGGCATCTGACTGTTTATCCTCTCTGAATCTCAAGTTGGTCGAATAAGAAATAAATACACATCCATTGCTATGATTTGGTATATTCCTTAGAAGTTATTGTGTATGGCAAACACATTTATTCCTGTACTGTATTTTGGTTAGATGATAAATAAGAGATACCCACCCACCCATAGCAAGAAGGATGAACCCGATTTTTTCGGGGATGATAACTCGTTTAGTGACCATGAGACTATCCGGCACGAGTACCGTCGGAATCCCGGAGAACGCCCGAGACGGCACGGCCTGCTCGGAGTTGTCGGGAGTTTGTTCGTGTGGTCAAGTCTGCTGGTTATCGTGGCAATACTTGCTTTTACCTTTATATACGGGCGCTACGCGTATACCCGTGTGTACGAGAGCGAACCGAGTGTCGGACAAATCGCGATTCTGACGATTGAGCAAGGCGACAATTTCGCGGCCATCTCGCGTAAGCTGGAAATGTGCGGCATCCTGCGCGGATTTGTCGGGCTGCCGGATCGCTGGCTGTTCAAGCTCTATGCGATGAATGAGGGCACAAGCCACCAAATCAAAACGGGCGCTTATCAGTTGAATTGCAACCAGTCGCTGAGCGCGATTTACAGCAAACTGCTGCAAGGCTCCAAGGACTTCAAGATAACAATTCCCGAAGGAAAAACGCTGGCGGAAACGGCGGCGATTATCTCGGCAAATATCCCGACGTTTGACACTAAAACATTTTATGATTTGGCTCATAGTTCGACGACGATTGAGCAACTCGGGTTCGACCCCAAGCAGCTGTCATCGCTCGAAGGCTACCTGTATCCGAGCACCTATTATTATGGGCCGGGCATGCCCGAAATTGAATTGTTGAAGATGATGACAAACTCCTTCAAGAAAAAGATGGAAGCGATTTTCAAGGTGACGCAAACGGAGCAAGATAAACAGTTCACGTTCCAACAGCATTTGATTCTGGCGTCGCTGATTGAGAAAGAAGCCCGCAGTAACGAGGACAGACCGCTTATTGCGTCGGTGCTGTATAACCGTCTGGCGAAGAAAATGCCGTTGCAAATCGACGCGACGCTGCAATATGCCAAGGGCGATTTCTCGACGCCACCACGACCCGAGGATAAGACAATCGACTCGCCATTCAATACATATCTCAACAAGGGATTGCCGCCACAGCCTATTTGCAGTCCGCGTTTTGAATCGATGATGGCCACCTATAACACGCCAAAGAGTGACAATCTGTACTATGTCTATAAAGGCAACGGACAGCACGCTTTCGCGACGACCTATGACCAACATCGCGAGAATATCACGAAATATCTGAAGAGCAAAAATTCCGGTTCGACGGAAAGCAAAGACGGCAGCGGCGCCAAGAACGCCGCGCCTGCCGCGCCGCTGGTTCTGCCGGACGATGGAATCGAAGAATAACTCATGAAATATCGCGACACAACGTTTTGCATTGCCCGAGAAGCGTGGCGCTTTGCCGTCCCCGTAGCCGGTGTGGCTGTCTGCTTGCTGCTGATTACGCGCTCGTGGATTCCGTTCGGTTTGCTGATGATTCTTACGATTTACATCTTGGCGTTCTTTCGCAATCCGCACCGCAACACCCCAAAGGATGACGGCCTGATTGTCTGTCCGGCGGATGGTGTGGTCACGGCGGCGGGAATTGTGTCGCACCCGGATTTCCCGAACGGGCAAGCGCTGCGTGTCGCTGTTTTTATGTCGCTGCTTAACGTACATATCAACTGGACGCCATGCGCGGGCACAGTAGAACGCGTCGCGTATGTCCCGGGCAAGTTTGTGAACGCTATCAACGACAAGGCCGCCGATGAAAACGAGCATAAGAACATCTGGCTGCGGCGCGCGGATGGCCGACTGATTGTGTTTACGCCTGTCGCGGGTCTGGTGGCGCGGCGCATCGTCAATCCTGTCGATACGGGCGACGTGCTGGAAGCCGGAGAGAAAGTCGGCCTGATTTGTTTTGGGTCGAAGGTGGAGACGCTCATGCCCGCGGATACGGAATTGCTTGTCAATGTTGGCGACAAGGTCAGCGGAGGATTGACAATCCTCGGCCGTCTGTCTCACCAAAATGAGGAAAAAGAATAATCATGCGAAAAATATATCTTCTGCCAAATCTGTTTACGACCGCGAGTTTGTTCTGTGGCGGGTTTGCTATCTTGAATGTGTTCGATGTCGCCATCAACGCCGTCGACCAACATTGGCGCTACGAAGTCTCTTGCTGGCTGATTCTTGTCTCCGCCGTGCTCGATTGTTTTGACGGTTGGATTGCGCGCATGACCAACACGCAAAGCGCGTTTGGCGCGGAATATGATTCGTTGTCGGATTTGGTCGCTTTCGGTGTTGCTCCGGCTGCGCTGTCCTACGCCCGCCTGACCGCAATCAGTCAGCCCCACGTGGCCGAAGTCATCTGCACACTGTTTATCGCGTGCGGCGCCTTGCGACTGGCGCGCTTCAACGTTCAGAAATCAAACTCCGAAAAGAAATCGTTTACGGGGCTGCCTATTCCCGCGGCCGCCGGTACCATCGTCGCAGGATTCCTGTGCTTCCAGCGCTTTGATCCGGACTGGACCAAGACTTGGATTTTGTGGGTGATGCCACTGATGACGCTGCTGCTGTCCTTCCTGATGGTCAGCAACATCAACTACCCGAGTCTTAAACAACTCAACCTCGAAGGGCGCATGAAGTTTAATGTGCTGCCCATCATTGTGTTGCTCACCGCGATTTGTATCGCGCTGAAAAACCATATCTCAACGTTTATTTTTGTCGGATTCCTTGTGTACATGATGATTGGAATCGTCGGCGAATGGAAGCATCGCCTGCGGACACGCCAGACCAAGCTGCAGGCCGCGAAGAACGAAAGCGACATAAAGGATTAGGCCGCCTGACATGCACCAACGTAATTTTTGCCTTGCCGCTCCTCTGACCCGTGTCATTCGTCACAACGAAGTGACGGCGGAACACTGGTATTTGGCTCCCGCCATTGCCAACACGGCGCAAGCCGGGCAATTCTTGCATATTCGCGTGACACAGACAACCGTTCCACTGCTGCGCCGCCCCATCAGTATTTTGGGCGCCGACCCATCGTCGGGCATTGTGCGGATTTTGTTTAAGGCCGTTGGCGAGGGAACAAAGTTGCTCCTGTCCAAACGCGAAGGCGACCTTGTCGACATTGCCGGACCACTCGGGACACCGTTCACGCTGCTGCCCGACAGAGCACCCATCATGATTGCCGGTGGATATGGCATTTCGCCCGTCCTGTTTTTGGCGCGGAACAGCAGCGCCCACACCACGCTGATTTATGGGGCAAGAACACAATCGGACATTCTGTTGCTCGAAGAAAACGAACAAGTATTTGGACAATGTATTTTTACGACGAACGACGGTACACTGGGCGAAACAGGAATGGTGGACGCGCCGTTGCGTCGGCTGATTTCGCAAGACAGCGAACGATACGCTATTTATGCCTGCGGTCCCACACCGATGTTGCGCGTCATCGCGAAGATCGCGGAGGACAACAAGGTCCCGTGTTTCGTGAGTATGGAGAGCCACATGGCTTGCGGCGTCGGCGTGTGCGGCGGATGCATCGTCCGAACAAAAGACGGAGCTCTGCGCACTGTCTGCAAGGACGGACCTGTCTTTGACGCGAAGATTATTGATTTTGAAAGTACCAAATAAAGGAATAGCACTATGAGATTGACCTCTGTCCTCACATCAATCGCGACAGCCTGCCTAGCCCTGTTGGGAACCACGGCCGTGAACGCGCAAAATATCGGGAATCCCCCCATGGCAACCGATGGCCTGATTATAGTTGAAGGCGCTAACGAGATGTTTGGCAATCGCACGAATGCAGGCGTCAAGTCGGCAGAGAAGGGAAAATATATCGTTCTGGAATCCAAGGCGACAACCGGTTACACGATGGTCTCCCGACAAACGAAATTCCCGTATAATGAACTGATTCCTAGTTGGAACGTGTGGTGCCCCAAAGGCGCCGGCGTTCGTCTGTTGCTCAGCACTGCCGTTACACCCGGCAATAATGACTGGTTCGAGGCCGCACGTTGGGGCGACTACCAGTTCCCCTATCCGGTGGAGTTCAAGCAGAAGGTGCCCGGCGGCGAATATGTCACCGACACCCTCCTGCTCAAAGGAACGTCTTCCTATATTTCGTGGCGTGTCGAATTCTATCGTGGTTCGACCAATATCGAATCTCCCAAGCTCAGCTTGCTGGCGGCATCGTACAGCAACACGCTGAAGAAAAAGAAAATCTACGCAGCCTACGGCGACAAGCGGCCTTTCTTTATGGAACCGACCGGCAAAAAGTTTCAGCTCGATGTTCCCTATACGACGCAGGTCGTCTCGGATAAATCCCGCGTGAATGAGATTTGCTCGCCGACGAGTGTCGTCACCGCCATCGCGAAATTCGGCATCCGCGCAGACCTCGACCGTGCTTGCGATCTTGTCTATGAACCTTACGAGAAGATTTACGGCAACTGGATTCGCGCGGTCTCCCTCGGTTCGCAGTTTGGCGCGCGAGGCTACATCACACGCTTCCGCAATATCTCGCAAGTCAACGAGACGTTACGCAAAGGCTACACGATTTGCGCCTCGATTAAGTTCCCCGATAACGCCGTTCCCAAGGACGAGCTACCGCTGATGTATGGCAATCGCGGAACGGACGGGCACTTGATTTGCCTCATCGGCATTGACAAAGACGGATGGATTATTACACACGATAGCGCCAGTCGCAAAAACGGCGTGGCGTGCCGCTGGTCGCAGAACGCGATGAAGAAGGTCTGGGTTGACGCTCGCGGCGGCGTAGGGTACGTTTTCACGGGGAAACGCTAATGGAAATTCTGTGGGGACTCTGCCTTTTTATCCCCATAGTTCTGTGCGTTTTCGCTTTTATGGGACAATGGCGACGGTGGCCGCTGGCCGCTCTGGCGCTGTGGTTGCCAACCGTTCTGCCATTTGTCAATTCGCTGTTTTACGCCACGACACAACACTCATTTCCGCTGTGGTGTTGGTTGCCGATTTGCTATCTGCCACTGGGAATCGTCGGGTTATGGCGGGCGCCATCATCGACGCCACTGGCGGAACGTGTTCTGTCGCTGCCCGCGCGAACACTGCGCCATTCGCCGCTCATCGCGCTTTGTGGCGGGAGCATTTTGCTGTTGACCTTTGCGGCGGCTCTCGCGCCCGAAGTCCGCGGCGACTCCATTATATACCACATTTCGGCGGCCATGCTGTTTTCTGTCAACGAGCGCATGATCGAGATTCCGAACTCCATCCTGACGTACATTCCGCAAGCGCAACAGATGCTCTACAGTGTTTGCTTGGACGCGCACTCGGAGACACTGGCGCGGCTGTTCCACTGGTTCTCGGGCATTTTGCTTGTGGCGGGCACATACGAGATTGCACGGCAAATCCTCAAGCTCTCGAAGAAGCTCTCGTTGTGCGCCACGCTGTTGCTGCTGCTCGTGCCCGTCTGGACATACCTTGCGACTTCCACTTATGTTGACTTGGCGACAGCCGTCTGGACACTCGCGGCCTTCTACATTCTGCTGCTGCGCCCCGAGGTGGATAACCTCGCCGACAGAAAATCGATTCTCATTGCCGGACTGTTGGCGGGCGCAGCAATCAGCACCAAATACACGGCGATTCTGACGGGACTTCTCCCCCTTTGCGCCGTACTCGTGGCGCAACAGTTCGAGCGCATCGCTCGCAAACACGACACCGTACGGAGCGCAATCGCCAAGATTCTGCTTTTTGCGGCGATGGCATTCATCGTCTTTTCGCCGTGGCTTGTGCGCAACTACATATGGACCGGCAATCCCGTTTGCCCGAGCTTCATGAGCATTCTGGGGCCGTCATCTGTTCCGCCCGAAACACTCGTGTGGGGCGACATCCAGCCCGGGCCGAAGTACACGGCGCTCGCGACTAATGTGTGGACGCTTCTCGCGACGATGTTCTGGTCTCTCTCGGAATTCGGCAACTATCTGCCGACACTCGCGCTCATCCTCGCGCTCATGTGTTTCGTCACCGACCGCCGCCACGCTTTCCCGCGGCCTGTCAAGCTGATTATCATCTTCCTCGTGACGGCGTACATCCTTGGCGTGCCGACCGGAGCGCTGCGCAGTGACAGCCGCTATATTATGGCGCATGTGGGGTTGCTTGCCATCCTATGCGTCTACTGGTTTCAGTTTCTGTACCTCGCTTGCCCGCAATATCAAAAGCAACTGATGCGGTTGGCAACGGGCGGAATCCTGCTGATGCTGCTCGCCTATGGACGCACTACCATCCTGATGTTTTATGACCTCAACGAGAAGATAATACCGCCCGTCACTCAAAACGCACGGGACGAATATCGCGCGCAACGGTTGCGGAATTATGCGGCTTCAATGAAGTTGGCGCAATCTGAGTTTGCCCGCAACGAATACGACAACGGAAAAATCCTCGGGGTTTGTTACCCGGCACGGATGAATTATGTTTTGGGTGGGCAACCCATCTCGCCAACGGCGGCACTACCCGAGCCTGACGGGCTCAGGGCAAGCGATGTTCCGCTGCTGTATGCGAACAATATTCGGTGGGTCTTTGGCCAAGTGCCACAAGAAGCAGCGGCGCTACTCGAACCACGGCTGACGATTGACGAAGAGACACTCTACGCTGTTCCACAGCGTTAGTTCTTGTTCAGGCCGCCCTTAATTCCTTTGACGATACCGGAGGGATTCAGCCGTCCGGTGTGCGTCCAAAGAATATTGCCCTCACCATCAATCAGCAACATCTTGGGCATACTGTCCATCAGATTGGCAAGGTCGCCACGCAGCTGAGAATACTCAATCGCGATCTTTGTGACAGGCAAATCCTCGACAGATTTGTCGGTCAACTGTTGCGTGATAAGATACGAGCACTCGTCGCAAATCGGGTCAAAGGCGAGCAGAAATACCGGCGCTTTGTGGCGCAACGCGCTCATGACAGAACTGTTGTCCGCAACCACCTTCCACCCATGCGCGCGCAAGGCACGTGTTTCCTCGGTATCGCGGGAAGAATCTGTTGTCTTGTAGACGCCGGTCTTTGCTTTCGGCGTGGGTGTGCCCTCTACGGTAGTTGTAGGAGTGACCGCGGGCGTCGGCGTATAGATTGGCACAGGTGTCGGAGTCGGCTTGCTCTTGTCGCGTGTGCTGCCGGGCGGAATCAAATCGATGTCATGCTCAATGGGCACACCGCCGTCTTCCGCAAGCTGCTTGTACTTGTACGGGAACCATTGACGCCCATAGCAGTTTTCGACGTTCTTGAAGAGCATAGCAGGCACACACAGCGCCAAGCTGACCAGAATAAACACCGAGAAGACGGCAAAGGTACGCATCAGAAGTTTCCATTTGGGCAGGAACGGCGTCAAGGCAGGCCACAACGCGATGGCCTCGCAAAGCATCAGGAAGCAAACGAAATAACACCACGGACAAATCTTGTGCAAGTAGACAATCTCGGTGGCGCGCAACCAACCAAGGAAACCGTAACCACCAAGTATCATCAAGCCCTTGAAATACGCCCACCAGTTGCCCGAACGCGCGAAATTCGTCAGCGCGATTTGCACAACGTAATAGAATGTCCCAAGTGCCGCGATGGAGAACGGGCCAATGTAGGAGAACTTGCCACGAATGATTGAAGTGCAAGCGAAAATACCTGAGGCCGGGCATGGCATGGAGTCCGCCGAAATCACTCGCGCCGATATCAGCAACAAATAAAACGCGACGGCAAAGCCCATGAATTCGATTATTAATATCGGCCATGAAACCCATGGCATTACTTTCTTTTTAGACATCCAACAAAAACCTTTAATCACCTAATGCAACATTTGTCAATCAAAGCAAGAATGTTTCTTGCTCGTTATTCTATTCGTTGTTCTCCGATAGAAATACATCCCCAACGTTGAGCAGATTACCATTAATAATATCCGCGCCACTCATCGCTCGTTTGCCTTGTGGTTGCGCCTCGGTAATCAACAGATGCTGATCGCCCGTGCGCACAAGGAAACCGCGCCCTTTCACAAGCGCCGTAACCGTCCCCGGTGCCGCCTTCGCAACAAGTTCGCCATCATCGGCATAATCTTTTTCGAAACCTTTCAGGGATTCGGCGCGGAGGAATTTCCACATCTCTTTGGCTTTCCCGCGATAGCTGAACGCCGTCGGCCACGGGCGCATTCCCATCATATGGCAGATAATCTTATCGCCGCTTTGCGTCCAGTCAATCAGGCCATCAGACTTCTTGAGCATCGGCGCGTAACTCGCCTTGCTCTCATCCTGCGGAGTGCTGACAATCTTGCCGGTCTTCTCAATCTTGTCCAGTTCCTTAATCAGCAAACCGGCGCCGAGTAAACTCAGAGCATTGGACACCAAGGAGGCGTCATCATCCGGGATAATGTCCAATTCCTCGCAGGAGATAATGGCGCCCGTGTCAAGCCCCTCCTCCATGACCATGATGCTCACACCCGTTTTGAGTTCGGCATCGATAATGGCGCGCTGAATCGGCGCGGCGCCACGATACTTTGGCAGGAGACTGGCATGGATGTTGATGCAACCATAAGTCGGGAGTTCCAAAACTTCCTTCGGTAGAATCTTGCCATATGCGGCAACGACGATACAATCGGGAGAATACACGGCAAGCTCTTTGTCAAACGCCATGCCCTTAATCTTTTCGGGTTGCAGGACAGGCAGACCATTCTTGAGGGCGAGCGTCTTGACCGGAGGCGGCGTCAGCGTTCGGCCACGACCGACAGGCTTATCAGGCTGTGTGACGACAGCCACAACTTCATGTGCCGACTGAATGAGTTTCATCAGCGGCGCAACCGCGAAATCCGGTGTACCCATGTATACGATTCTCAAAGGACTTTTCTCCTTGGCATTAATCTGTGTTTTCTTTTAGATACCATACACTTGATGACGAGAATCATACAAGCATTCGAAGCGAGACACTGTATATAACGTGCAGAACGATTCTCATGAGGGGAGCATCAAATGTTTGAACGAATGATGAAATCCGCAAAACCCAACCCGGACCTCTTCAGCGGTCTGGTTGTCGCATTGCTGACGCTTCTGTGTCTCATAATATACAGGCATATTCTCCCTTCTGTAAACAACTTCACACAACTCCTTATCAACGAGACAACCATCGTTTTGATTGCGTTTCTCGCGATGCGTTTCCATCGTGTTTCCCCTCGGGTCGTGCTCCCCATTCGGATGCCACGCTTCAGGCAAATCGCAGGAATCATTTTGCTCGGGGGCTGCACATTCTATTTGAGCGCGATGGTCAACATCGTAACCATGCCGTTGTTTTCCCAAATGGATATTGACGCGTTCAACAATCAAATGAAAGAGATGATGACATCGTCGTCTCTGCCTGTGATGCTGCTGATGTGCGCCCTACTGCCCGGCATTTGCGAAGAGATTCTTTTCCGTGGGTTTATCCAGTATTCGTGCTCGAGACTGAAGAAGCGTTGGATGATTCCGTGCGTTGTCGGCCTACTTTTCGGAATCGTTCACTTTCATCTCTTTAGGATTCTCCCGACTGCGATTATTGGCATCGCGCTGAGCTTCATCATGCTTCGTTCGCAAAACATCAGCCTTTCAATGCTTGGGCATTTCCTCAACAACGCCACTGTAATTTTGATATCTTATGTGGGAACGACGATGTACCCGAAAACGACGGATTTCTCGGACCACACGCTCTCGCCGGATCTCTATGTGTTTGCCATTGGGCTGTTCCTGTTCTTCGGCAGTCTTCTGCCTCTCGTCCTCTACGGCAGCAACATCCTTTTGCTAGGCAAAGACGAAAAACTGCCTGCTCCCGACGTCATCAAACGTCACATCTTCCGATGCTTCTTCATCTCTGTCCTGTTGTTAGCGCTCGGAAGCGGCGTTGTGGCATTCAGCCTTAAGATGGCCATCTAACTCCCTTGGGGCATGAAATCTCCGGCTCGTAACAAATCCCCGTTCCCGTTTGTATGATGTAGTAGTGAGGAATTAAAATGCGAGTTTATGATTATCCGGCGGAGAAACCGGAGTTGATGGCAAAGTTTGCCAAAGCGGAACAACGCGATAACAGTGTTGACGCGATTGTTGCCAATATCATCAACGAGGTACGTGCTCACGGTGACGATGCTGTCTTTGATTTTACCGAGAAGTTCGACAAAGTTCGGCTTACCCCCGAGACAGTCAAAGCTGACCCCGCTGTCTGTGCTGCCGCATGGGAGAAACTCGACCCGGATCTGCGCGACGCTCTGGTGTACGCGGCCAATGGAATTCGCGAATTCCATGCGAGACAACTGCCCGAATCATTCACTCTCACTCGTCCCAATGGCACCCGCCTGACCCAACGCATTCGCCCGTTGCGTCGCGTCGGCGTCTATGTCCCGGGAGGACGCGCCACTTACCCCAGCACGGTTTTGATGAATGTCATTCCGGCGCAAGTCGCGGGCGTCAAGGATATTGTCATGGTCACCCCACCGGTTCACGGTGACCCGACTTGCTTCACGCCTTTTGCGTGCGCGCACATGCTCGGCATCGCGGACAATGTTTATACTGTCGGCGGCGCACAGGCTGTGGCTGCATTGGCGTTCGGGACGAAAACGCTCGAGCGTGTCGACAAAGTCGTCGGCCCCGGCAACGCTTTTGTTGCTTGCGCGAAACGGATGCTATACGGTATTATCGACATTGACTCTGTCGCAGGCGAAAGCGAAGTTCTGATCATCGCGGACAAAACAGCGAATCCCGCTTTCATCGCGGCGGACTTGTTTGCGCAGGCGGAACACACCGGAAACGAAACGGTTGTTTTGCTTGGTATCGGCGCGGACTTTGATTTTGAAGCTGTCGAAAAACAAATCGCGGCGCAAATCGCGACGGCACCACGCCGCGTGCAAATCGAGAGTACGCTGAGCAAGAACAGCTTTTTCGTTCGCGTACCGGATGCCGAGACCGCCATCGAAGTCGCGAACGCAAAAGCGCCCGAACATCTGGAAATTCTTGCGGAGAATGATGCCGCCATCGCTGAGAAGATCGACGCCGTTGGCGCTATTTTCCTTGGCCCATGGACACCCGAGCCCGTCGGCGATTATGTCGCCGGACCAAACCACGTGCTGCCAACCGGCGGAACGGCGCGGTTCTTCTCGCCGCTCGGAGTCGATTCCTTCTTGAAGCGGAGCAATGTGCTCTGCTATAACGAAAACTCGTTTGCTGAGGCCGCGCCGCACACCATCGCGCTGGCTGCAAACGAAGGGCTTTTCGCTCATGCCAACGCCGTCAAAATCCGTCAGAAATAATCACTCCGGAGAAGCTGTTTACTGTGCGCATCATCGCCGGGAATAATCGCGGGACAACGCTCAAGGCTCCCAAAGGGATGGCGACGCGGCCAACACTGGGACGCGTCAGAGAGTCGCTGTTCTCCATCCTCGGAGGCACATTCAACAACATCACTGTCGTCGATTTGTTTGCCGGAGCCGGAGGGCTTGGATTCGAAGCGCTTAGCCGTGGAGCGAAGCGGTGCTATTTCGTCGAGAAGAGTTTTGCCGCCATCGGATGTCTTCGTGAGAATGCCGCAAAGCTGCACTATGACCGACGCGGAGAGAATGCGCAAGCTCTCATCATTGCCAAAGACGCGATTGCTTTTTGCAAAACGCCACTGAGCGACGCCACCGACACCGCCGACCTGATTTTTCTTGACCCGCCCTATAACGTCGGATTGGCGCACAGAACCATGCAGGCAATTCAGTCCTGTGAATGGGTGGCGCAAGGCGCAACAGTCGTGTGCCAATGCGGAGCACGCGAAGCCGTCGAAGCACAATATGGCAATCTGCGCTGTATCCGAACGGAAGTGTATGGCGACACGGCCGTACATTTTTACGACGAAGAAAAAACCAACACGGAACAGACCTCATGAACCTGTCCAGACAAACTGTTGTTGTTGCGGCGGCCCGCCTGACCACACAGGCGGCAATCGTCATCAGCGGAATTGTCATCGGACGCTTCCTCTTGCGGGAACAAGCCGGAATCGTTCAAAAAGGGTTACTCGTGACCAACATGTGCATCCTTATGGGCATGTTTGGCATACAAACATTTCTCTATACCGCCCTACCCAAAACACCCGATGAAAACAAACGCTCGCTCTTTGTTCAGAGCCTGCTGTTTTTGTCCGTCATCGGCGCGCTGTTGGCTACCGCGGTTTTCGTGGGACGTGTGCCACTGGCGCACTACCTCAATGCTCCCGAGATGACTTCGCTCCTAATGTGGGCTGCGCTGAGCATCCTCCTCTCACTGCCCGCAGGCGCCGCCGAGCCGCTGCTCATCGCCACCGGACATCCGTGGCGAGCGCTCTGCATGGCCATCCCCGCAAGCTGTCTCCAACTCGCGGTTCTCTTCTATGCCTGCGTCTTTGCCCCCGACAACGCAACCGCCATCCCCAAGGCCGTATTCATCGGGCTTACACTGGCGGCACTAACGCGTGTCATCATCGGGTTATTCCATGCGGCAACCACACTCCGAGGAAAATGGATGCCCACTCAATGGCATCAATCGCTCAAAGATATGATGTCGTTTATTCTGCCCGTCGGCGCGGTCAGCATCATCGACACACTCGCCGTCCTGCTCGACCGCAACATCGTCGCACGTTTCTTTTCCTCCGGCGATTACGCGCTCTATGCCTACGGCGCGGCGGAAATCCCGTTGATTGGCCTACTCATTGGTTCTGTCACACCCGTGTTGCTGCCTGAGTTTTCGCGCCTTTTCCATCAGGGGAAAACCACCGAAATGACAGAGCTTTGGCACCGTGCTTGCCTCAAAACGGCGACGGTTCTGTTCACCTTCTTCACGCTCTTCATGTTCATCGCCCCCTCGTTTCTTGTGCTTTTGTATTCCGAAACATATCGAGAATCCTCTCTTTACATGCGTATTTACCTCTGTATGTTGCCCCTGCGAATCACCGCCTTTATGCCCCTTCTTTATGTTCTGGGGAAACAGAATCTGGTGCTCGTCGGCTCCGTTGGCGACCTAACGTTCAACGCCTTGCTCAGCCTCACACTGGTATGCCTAACGCCGCTTGGCATGGCCGGAGCTGCCATTGCCACTGTCACAAGCACCATCTGCCAATCGGTGTTTTATCTGTCTGTCATTCGGCGCTCGCTCAATCTGCCGTGGAACAGACTGCTGCCGTGGGCGCAACTCGCCCGCAAGGCCGTGTTTTGCTTGCTCTGTTTTCTGCCGACAGCCGCCATCGTTATTTCTTTGCCGACCATGTCACCTCTGGCGATTTGCGTTATAGGCGGAGTCAACTTGACACTGTGCTTGCGGATGGCAAACTTCAGAATCTAATATTTTTCTCAATATATATATTTAGAGGCTGGCTGTACTTTATAAATTGGTAAAACCATAATTTAGATTTTAGAGAACAGTAAACAACAATGCTTAAGTCGTCAGAAATACGCCGTTTATACATCGAATTCTTTCAGGCACGCGAACACCATTTAGTCCCCAGTTCGCCGATTGTTCCTCCGGATGACCCCACCTTGCTTTTCACTACAGCGGGCATGGTCCAATTCAAGAGGCTCTATTCGGGCGCCGTGGAATTGCCTTATAAACGCGCGACTTCGGTGCAGAAATGTCTCCGTGCGGGCGGCAAGGGCAGTGACCTCGAGAACGTCGGCCACACCTTGCGCCATCATACTTTCTTTGAGATGCTGGGCAACTTCAGCTTCGGCGACTACTTCAAACGCGAAGCCATTCACTGGGCATGGGAGTTCTCGACGGAAGTCCTCAAACTCGACAAGGCGCGGATTTACGCTAGTGTCTACAAGGATGACGACGAAGCATGGGACATTTGGACCAAGGAAATCGGGATGCCCGAGGACCACATGGTGCGTCTGGGAGACAAGGATAACTTCTGGGGCCCCGCAGGCGAGACGGGCGCGTGCGGACCATGCAGTGAGATTTATTATGACCGCGGAGCACAGTACGGCGAGGGGTTGACCTTCCAGTACGCGACAATCAATGACGACGACCCAATGACCCGTTACATCGAATATTGGAATTGCGTTTTCCCGCAGTATGACCAGCAGAAGGACGGGTCGCGCCCACCGCTGAAGAATCGCGGCGTTGATACGGGAATGGGACTCGAGCGCTTGTGCTGTATCGTTCAAGATACGGCATCGCCATTCGAGACAGATTTGTTCCAACCCATTTGCGCCCACGTCATCAAGATTGCGGGACTTAAGGGAACTTACAAGGAATTGCCACTCAAGGTGAGACAACAGGTCAACGTCGTGGCCGACCACGTCCGAGCGCTGACTTTTGCGCTCAGCGAGGGCATCCTGCCGAGCAACGAAGGCCGCGGCTATGTGTTGCGCAGATTGCTTCGTCGTGCGGCACGATACGGAAAACACTTGGGCATCAATCGTCCGTTCATGGCGCCGATTGTTGACACAGTGGTTGAGGTTATGAGCGGTTTTTATCCAGACCTCAAAAAGCACGTGGCTATCATCAAGCGAGTGATTATGACCGAAGAGGAATCGTATGCGAATACGCTCGCCGTCGGGCAGCATTACTTTGAGGCAGTCGTTGACAAAGCCAAAAATTCCAATGGAGTGATTGATGGCGAAGATGCGTTCAACCTGAGCACGACGCACGGTCTGCACATCGACGACATCCGCGAGATGGCTGTGGATCAAGGATTGAAGCTCGACCAGAACAGTTATCTGGAGCACATCAAGGAGCACCAGAAAATCAGCCGTAAAGGCGCTAAAGGCTCGAAGTTTGGCGAACTGCAAGAACCACTGCGAGAGATTTTCGACCAGCACGGAGCAACGGTTTTCACAGGCTTCCCGATTGACGAAGAGGACATCGACCTCGATGCTCTTCTCGAATCTACGGAAGCTGACGCGAAGGATTTTGGGCCGGAACCCGAGCCGGAAGAAATCAATGAAGAAGATATGATTTCGATCCCCGAAGAAGAAGCCGATCAGCTCTGGGATGAGATTAACGCCTACCCCATGATTGAGTATGCGGGAATGACGCTGCTTGCCGCCTTTGCGGATGACAAGAGCATCAAGAGCGCCAAAGAAGGTGACGAGGTTGCTCTCGTTTTTGACGCGACGAACTTCTACGCGGAATCCGGTGGTCAGGTCGCAGACACAGGAAAATTCCTGTTCGAGCATGGCGAAGTTCAAATCACCGACGTGCAAAAAACGACTGAAGATATTTTCGTCCATTTCGGACTCGTCACACGTGGCTCGATTGCCATCAACGAAGTGGCTGTGGGAATCATCGATGGCGACCGCCGTTGGGACATCATGCGCAATCACACAAGCGCCCATCTGCTGCAAGCCGCAATGAAGCAAGTTCTGGGCGACCACGTGACGCAGCAAGGCTCGTATGTGTGCCCGGATTATCTGCGCTTTGATTTCACAAATCCCGAAGCGGTCACGCCCGAACAAATCGAGAAAATCGAGCGTATCGTCAACGAAAATATTCGCCGCGACATTGAGGTGTCGGCACGTGAACTGTCCATCGAAGACGCCCGCAAGGTGCCCGGAGTTGTCGCGCCGTTCGGCGAGAAATACGGTCAGCGTGTGCGCGTGATTGAAATTCCCGATTGCTCCGCGGAGTTCTGCGGTGGCACGCATATGCCGGCAACCGGAGGTATCGGTACTTTCTTGATTAGAAGCGAGAGCGCCATCGCGTCCGGCATTCGCCGCATCGAGAGCGTGACGGGACGCGGTGCTGTCGAGATGATGCAACAGGAACGCGCGTTGCTGTCGAAGATTGCCGGGAATCTCAGTGTTGGAGCGGAGTTGCTACCTGAGCGCATCGAAGCGATGCAAAACGAAATCAAGAATTTGCGGCATGATATGGCGCAGGTCAAGGCCGCGCATCTTGCCGAGCAGGGAGCCACTTTCCTGCAACAGGCGCCGGTGTATGGCGACGACATCAAGGTCGTCTGCAAAGTCTTTGACGGCATGGACGGCACAATGTTGCGTCAGGTGTTTGACGGACTGAAGTCGCACCGCCCCGAAAAACTGGTGGCTGTTCTTGGAGCGAATAATGCCGGCAAGGCAACTCTGCTCGCAGCTGCGACGCCGGATGTCACGAAGAAAGTTCATGCCGGGAATCTTATCAAGCAGCTCGCGCCTGTCATCGGCGGCAAGGGCGGCGGAAAGCCTGAAATGGCTCAGGCCGGTGGAACGGATACAGAAAAATTACAACAAGCAATTAGCACCGCAGAAAACACAATAAAGGAGTTGTTACAATGACCAAAATGTTTACGATTGCAATGATGTTGTGCGCCGCAATGACGCTAACATCGTGCGGAATCCCTGTCACCTCGAGTGGTTATGGTCCTGTCGTTGGAGCCGGACTCAAAAAGCCAAGTGAGGTTCATCCGAACGCAAAGGCTTTTGCTTCGCAACAGGTCTCGCTCGATCAGGCTCTCGACACACCCGAATCGCGCGCTGACGGCGGAAGAGCAATCCTCGCGGCAATCAAGGATCTGCCTCCCAAAGGTAAATAATTCGCGACGCAGAAGCGTGACCGCTCGGAACGATAATTGTCCGGCGTTTTTCTGCGATGACTATATAAAAGACTTGTGTCGTCGCTCAAAATGTTGTAGAGTATATAGAGTATGAAACAATCGTCTAACAAATACATATTCAGACGTCCATGGTGGCGAATGCTTGCGCCGATTTTGTTCGTCGCCGTTGTGTGGACTGTCCCCTATGCATGGCAACAAGTACAGGCGAACAACTACGTTTCACCACAGCTTATCGTCTATCTGGCGGCCATCGAAAAATGGTTTCAGGCCAAAGGCCTTTCTACTCAGTTTATGTCATGGATTCCAATTGTACTGACAATCCTCTTGCTGATTTGGTTCGTCAAAGGACTGCAATCTCTGGTGCTCACCGAAGACGGTTTGTATCGTTCATACTTTTTCTGGCGCACACGTTCGCTGCCGTGGGATGATGTGAAAGAGATTCGCATCGATCGCACTATCACTCGACTCGAAGACCATCGCAGCACAACACGCCGACTGGTACTGAAGTTTATGCCGGAGATTCGCTGGCTCTGGTCACCGAAAATCGTCATCGATAACGCGACGTATCCCGAGTATCCTTTCGCCGAAGCCATCGCTGTTCGCACGGGCGTATCGCACATGGCACGGCGCATGTATAGGCAAACCATGGAGACCGGCAAACCGGTCACCTTCGCGCCGATTGGATTTTCGGCAGGATTCGGCGGAACCATCATTTATTGGGCCATCGCGTTCGCGCTTGTTTATGCGGCGCAGCAAGGTCAATGGTGGACAAATCCTCTGCTTACGCATTTTCCCATTCTCCTCTACACTAGCGCTGTTGTGCTTTTCTTTTGGGGAATTGACATCTTCTTTTATCGGCAGCTTGGTTGCGATGGCAAGAACTTGCTCATCATGCGTCGGAGTTTCGTGACGCAGACCATACCTATCGCGGCAATCGACATCGACTCGATTGACATCCACAACAACGCACTCAAGATTTACGCTCGCATGCGCAAAGGCAAACAGCTAACGTGTGTCTACTCGACGAAAAGATTCATCCGCAATCGTGGAGCCATGCTGTGCATGATTCGCAGCATTTATGAATTTTTGCGCCGTCGCCATCTTGAAGCGATGAAAACAGATACGCAACGCATCAAGACTGTGCGGCTCGAAGATTATGCTCCGAGATTCAAGGGCGAGGACGAAAATGGTGACACGGATTCGGCGAGCGCCGAGACGCCAAAGGCTCTGCCCGCGCCTGCGACGGAGGACAAACCACAAAACGAACAAGACGATGAATTCGATTCGTCGATGCCGGATGAGGTTGTCTATGTTCCTCAGACACCCGAAAAGAATCCTGATGTGTACACAAATGGAAACGGACTGTTTACGGAGACAACACCCGAGACTGATCCCCTGACTCCTGTGAGCGAGAGCGATAATGATGACGCCGCGGAGGACGACGCTCCCGGTCAAGAAGAAATCGCGCAGGAAGAACCGAAGCAGGCGCCCATGCCTCAGAAGCCGGCGACTCTGCAGAAACTCCCGGATGACTATGAACCCCCAACAATGTTAGAAGAAGAATTACCCGGTCTGGAGATTGATAAGGAAAGCCAGACACCAAAGACTAATGACGGCGACTCGAAATTGTGGCAATGAGAGAGATGAGATTATGACCGCTTATTTATATCCTGATTCGTCCATGAGACTGGAAAATAAGTTCTTTGCTCTTGGCGACGGACAAACAACAATTGGCAGAAATCCCGCCAACACGATTGTGATTCTCCTCGCCAGCATATCGCGCTTTCATGCGACAATCGAGTGCAAAAATAATAACTATTTCGTCAAAGACAACAATTCGAGCAACGGGACTTTCATCAACAGCATCAAGGTGCGCACGCTTCAACTTATCAAGGAAGGCGATGAACTGACATGCGGACACGCGCAGTTCATTTTCTCGTTCCTGCCGCCCGAAGACTACTTCTCAAAAGGTTCTTCATCGTTCCCGTCCATCGGCATCACACTTATCAATGACGAGAGCGATGACAACAACTCGCATGGAATGGTCATCGCGACACAGGCAACAGTTCCGAGTATCCAGCAAACATCGACACCCGATATGCTCGATGCGGAGCAGGGACGCCGTGCCATCCGACGTTTGGCAATTATCTACAAGTTGAACACGATTGTGAACAATTGCAAAACGCAGGAAGAGATTCTCAACAAGTCTATCGACTTGCTGTTCGAGGCGCTGCCTGCGGATCACGCCGCCATCTTGCTGACGGACCCCCATGACAATATGCCGAAGCCTGTTCTGCTGAGACATCGAGACGAGGGCATCTCTGTCTTTACCGGTGGACGTGATGCGACGAATCAAAAGATGTCCATGACGGTCGAACAAAAAAATATCACTATCAGCCGGACAATGGTCAATCAATGCATCACGCAACGTGTCACGATTCTTAGCTGTGATACACGGCTCGATGAACGATTCAAGAATAGCGAATCACTCATCATGAGCGGTGTCCGTGCCGCCATCTGCGTGCCGCTGCTCCATCAAACCGATGTCCTCGGAGTTCTGTTTATCGACACGACCAATCCCGCAAGACTTTTCCAACAGGACGACGCGAACTTCCTTAGCTCGTTCGGACTTGACTTGGCACTGACTCTGGCGAACTATAACCTCAACGTCCAGAACTTGCATCAGGCAAGATTGGCAG
Organism: Candidatus Sumerlaeota bacterium; assembly: GCA_012513815.1. Taxonomy (GTDB): domain Bacteria; phylum Sumerlaeota; class Sumerlaeia; order Sumerlaeales; family Sumerlaeaceae; genus JAAZBM01. The sequence goes on from JAAZBM010000011.1 coordinate 119,885, forward strand.
CCATCGGGACGTCGTTCGCCGGACTCTCGCACAACATCAAGAACATCCTACAACTGGCAAAGGGCGGTATGGATCTCATGGAAACAGCCGTCGCGGCGGACAATCTGGGACAAATCAAGAGTTTCTGGCCACTGGTCAAAAAAGGCGTGGACCGCATGACGGTGCTCACGCAGGAAATCCTCGCGTTCTCAAATCAGCAGGTCGTCGAACTGCAACCGATTGATGTCAACGCGACATTGGGCGAGATGGTTCAGAGTTTCTCGCAAACCGCCAGTAACAATATGGTAGACTTGCAACACGACTTTGAGGAGAATCTGCCGCCCTATAACCTGAACGCGGAAAACCTGACCAAGGCCATCATGAATCTACTTACGAACGCGATGGATGCCATGAGTGGACTGCCCGGGGTCATCATTGTAACGACGCAAAAGCTCGATAACGGAGATCTGTGCATCAAGGTGACCGATAACGGCCCGGGGATTCCCGCAGAGAAACTCGTGAGAATCTGGGAACCTTTCTATACCACCAAAGGCAACAAGGGAACCGGACTGGGCCTGACGATGACTCACAAGTACATCCAAGACATGAACGGAACAATTGAACTCGAGAGCGTCCTGAATCAGGGAACGACTTTCACAATCATTTTTCCGGCAATGAACAAAATGACAAATAATGCAAAAGACACAACAGGAGAGTAAGGAATGAGAATTCCGAATTCGTTTAGGATTGCACAAACACCAACACCGATTGAGTTTCTGCCCAAATTCAATGCGGAAATCGGAGGAGCCAATATCTGGGTGAAACGCGACGACCTCACGGGGTCGGTTCTTACTGGGAACAAGGCTCGCAAACTGGAGTTTGTTATCGCCGAGGCCGCTGATATGGGCGCAAAGGTCATTATGACTTCCGGCGGATTACAGAGCAATCACTGCCGCTCGACCGCGTTGGTTTGCGCAAAATTCGGACTGAAATGTCACCTCGTTCTCCGCGGCGAAAAGCCCGCTGTGCCTGATGGAAACCTACTGCTCGACATGTTGGCGGGCGCCGAAATCACCTATATTCCCGATGAGGGGTACGCCACAGGCAAGCCTCAAATCGTGGACGATATCATTGCCGATTACACCAAGCAAGGCATCATCGCATACTGGTCGCCGATTGGTGCGAGCAACGCCGTTGGAAGTCTGGGATACATGGTCGCGTGGGACGAGATTATGCAGCAACAGGAAAACATGGGTGTCAAGTTTGATCATGTGGTTATCGCGACCGGAAGCGGCGGAAGTTTTGCCGGCCTCATCGCGGGACGCGCCATCGACGAGAGCGACGAGAAACCGCAGGTCTGGGGCGTCAATATCGGCAAGACGCAGGGCTATCCCACTGGCCCGATTCGCGACATCCTCAACGAGATTCAGGACAAATACGAGCTGTCGTTTACGGACGAAGCGTCACCCATCAATGTGATTGACGGTTTTGTCGGCGAGGGCTACGGCATCCCCTATCCCGAGGAAATCGAGACAATCAAACTGGCAGCGCGAACTGAAGGGTTGATTTTGGATCCCGTCTACACGGGCAAGGCCTTCCATGCAGTGGTGACACGGGTGCGCGAAGGATTCTTCAAGCGCGACAAAAACATTCTCTACATCCATTCCGGTGGACTGTTTGGACTGTTCCCGCAACGCGACATTTTCTTCAAATAGTGTCTGTTGAACGAATTCAAAGGAAAGAGGACAATGAACCGTAGAAATCACTCTATCTTTTTTACCGGCTGTTTTTTGGCCGCAGCGTTATCGTGTAGTGCCGAGGAAGCGTTGACTATTGACAACTCGGACGCACAGTTTTCGAGCGCGAATAATCTCAAGGTCACCTGCCTGAAGTATCACGGTCTGTCGCCCGATTGCGGCGACCCGGCCTTTAGGCCGGACGTGTTCGACAAACAGATGAAGTGGTTGCGCGACAACAACTTCGAGTCGGTGGACTTGCCGCAACTCGTCGGTTGGATGCGAGAGGGCACTCCCGCTTTGCCCACGCGCCCCGTTCTGCTAGTGGCCGATGACAATTATATGTCGATTTATACCGTCGCTTTTCCGACGCTGAAAAAGTATGGCTTTACGGGCGTGAACTGCGCCCATAGCCGCTATGTGGGGGTCAAGACGCAGTGGCCGCACCCCACGTGGGAACAGCTCAACGAGATGGAGCGTGACGGAACGATTATCACCGAATCGCATAGTGCCACGCACCCAAACCTCAATCAGTGCGACGATGCAAAGTTGCACGATGAGATTTACGGGTCGAAAGCGGACTTTGAAAAGAACATGCCGGGGAAACGCGTGTTCTGTTTCGCCTACCCCATGGCCGTCATTGACGACCGCGCCACGGCAGCCGTGCGCATGGCCGGATACGGTTGCGCCATGTGCGGGCGCGATGGTCTCATCGACCGCGACACCGACCCCTATCTGATGACGCGATTCCTCGTTGACCCACGCACCACCTGCACCATGAAGATGTTTGAAGGATACGCCACGGCGGGCCTTGGCTCCGGGCCATGGAAAACGGCCGACGCCGAAGACGCCGTCGGGGACAATTGCGCCATGGCGCCTGCCGGGGACGGAACCGCTAACGCCTGTTGGCAATGGACGCCCGACGCGACACGACCATATGCGATTGACGTGCGCATCCCTCGGTGTGCCACGCCCGCCGCGACGAACGCGATTTACACGATTCGCCATCGCGACGGCATTTCGACTGTGAGCGTCAATCAGCGGACAAACTCCGGCAAGTGGCTCACGTTAGGCACGTTCCCACTGGCCAAGGGGCGCCCCGCCTATGTCGCCGTGAACAACAAGGCCGACGCGACTGTGCTCGCCGACGCCATTCGCATTTCACCAAGTCCGAAGAAAAAGGAATAACAATCAATTATGAAGCAACACATTTTCGCCCTGTTGGGATGCGCCGCCGCAACACTGGCCACCGCCACCGCGTTGGCCGCTGACACCAAGCCACTCATCATCGACAACACCGACCCCGGGTTTTCGACCGAGAAAAACATGTCGGTTTCCATCCTGCTCTATCATGCGCTCACGGATGAGTATGCCAACAAAACTTTTGATAAAGATATTTTCGTTGCGCAAATCAAGGAACTGCGCGAGAGCGGTTTTGAATCGATTACGATGAAGCAAATGGCCGACTGGATAACGAGCGGAACGCCCGCCCTGCCGACGCGCCCGATTCTCTTCGCCTTCGATGACAACTACGCCACCGTCTACTCCGTCGCCTACCCGACGCTGAAAAAGTTCGGATTCTTTGGCTACAACTTTGTCCACTCCAGGTATGTCGGCGTCAAAACCGCATGGGATCACAACACATGGGAACAGATTCGCGAAATGGAGAAGGACGGAACGATTCTAACGGAGTCGCACACCGTGACGCACACGGCGCTGCCCACCCTCAGCGATGATAATTTGACCACCGAAATCGCGTGGTCAAAACGCGACATCGAGGCGAATATGCCCGGCAAAACAGTGCGCTATCTGTCCATCCCGTTCTCGCAAATCGACGACCGCGTCATCCCCGCCGCTAAAGCCGCGGGCTTCGAAGCCTGCATCCTCGGCTCGGGGCCGACCAACACACGCGACACCGACATCTTCCTCATGACGCACTTCGGCATGAACCCCACGCCCGACCTGACACCCGAAATTGTCAAGGGCTACGCCTCCAAAGGCCTGAACACCGGCTCGTGGACAACCACCGCCACGCTCGGGAGCACCTCGGAAAACTGCGCCATGATGACGGCCGGCGATGGCACCGCAACCGCATGCTGGCAATGGACGCCCAAAGCGACCGAAGCCGCCGAAATCGACGTCTTCATCCCCAAAGGCAACATCGCCACCGCAACGAACGCCACATACACCATCAAACACAAAAACGGCACAACAACGGCGACCATCAACCAAGCCGCCAACGCCGGCAAATGGGTGAGCCTCGGAACATACGACATGGCGCGCGGCAAATCCGCCTACGTTGCCCTCAACAACATGACCGACGGCACCGTCGTCGCCGACGCCATCCGCATCCGTCCCACCCCCAAAACAAAATAAACCAACCAGCGCCACGCAGATGCGCTCGGCAAAACATCATCACAGAAATACCCATCTCCGGCGAGGGACGCCCCACCGGAGATGGGTATCTCTATTGTGATGGTTACTTGACTAATCCGCTGTAGTCGTAGTTATCCGTCTCGTCCGTTTCGGCAACGACGTCGGTGCTGTCGGTGAGGATGCCGACGAGTTTGCCGGATGGGCATCGACCAATCAGGCTTATCACGAGTTCTTCGCGGGGCGCAAGCCCGGGACAGTTGATGCCGCCCGCAAAGACGCTGTTGGTGTCTTTGTAGAAGTAGCCGGTCTTTTCTTGCACGGTGCCGACGAAGGCCTCGGTCCAGAATGCCCGTGTCATCGTGTCGCCGATGTTGCGGATGCGGCCTTCGATGGTCATCTGCCCGGTGTCGAGGCCGCTGAAGTATGGGCCTTCGCTCCACACGAGGTTTACGGCGTTCGAGCTAACCGGCGTGTTCAGGAAGATGCGCCCGCCCGCGAAACGATAGCGGTTGTCGAGTGGCGTCATGTCGCCGGGATTGTTACCGGCGCCGTCGCGGTTGACCACCGCCAACAGCGAATAGACGCCGTCGCCGATGCTGTTGAGGGTTTTCTCAAACTGATAGGTCTGGAATTCGCCCAACGCCGGGGCGCTGATTTGCTCGCTCCACGTCAGCGTCACGCCCGGCACGTAGCTCACGCCGCCGTCCTGCGACGCGAACAGTTCCAGATACACCGGCCCGCTCGGCATCACCGTGCCCTTGTTCTGCACCGTCACATAATAGCGCAGTTTGCTGTTCGGCGCGACGGCGTTCGGCAACAGCTGCGACGCGTTCGCCGTCATCGAGACAATTGCCAAGTCGATGCCGTTGTCCTTGCCGGGAGGCAGAATCGATTCGTCATAGAACAGTTTGGAGTTATTGACTTCGTTCGTCTCGGGCACGATGTCCGTGCTGTCGACAATCACCGCCAGTGCGCGGTTCGGCACACCCGCCGGGACGTAGCCGGACAGCGAGAATTCGGCCGATTCGCCCGCAGCTAGCGTGTTGATATTCTGACCAGCGCCAATCGTGCCCTGCGGCATCAATGTACCTTCGGCCGTCATCGTTCCGTAGAACACCTCGACCCATGCGCCCGGCTTGTCCAGATTCACGCTTCCGGCGTTGCGCATGCGTCCCGTCAACGTCACGCGGCGGACATCGGTCGCGTCGCGCACCATCTGCGGATTCTCCAACACAAGGTCAATCTGTTGGCGCACGGGGTTGTGCACCGAAAGGCGCTTGCCCGCCACCGGCATCCAGTTGTTGGAATATGAGATTTCCGAAACGCGGTCGGCCAGCTTAAGCGAGCCGCGGTTCACGCTCGGCAACAGGGTATAGATGCCGTCGGGGATAGTGTTCAGCGTCAGCGTACTCGGCGCGATTTGCGCATACGTGCCCATACCGTTTTGCTTGTACGAACTCGTGACCGTGCTGCCAAAACGCACTTGGTCAAAGCCGCCCGTCTTGCTCGCGAACAACTCGCACCAGAACGGCTCCGTCACCGGGCGATCCGCCACCACATCCCACCAGAAATCAACCTTGTCACCCGGCGCAATACTCGTGCCCACGCCCGAATCAAAGTCGCCGTCAACCAACACCATATCCTGCGTCGAAACATACTCACCCACAACACTCGTCACCTGATTCTGCAGCACCACAACGAACTGACGCCATGGAGAAATCCAATCAACCAAATCACTAAACCAAATGTCGTATGACCCATTAAGCAACGACACCTCGACGCCACTATCAAGCCATGTCACACCGCCATCATACGACCACTTCGCTCCATCAGCAATGGCCGCAGAGGGAGTAATGGTCACTTTGAGCGAACCTAAAGGTTGAACATAAGTCCCTGTAACATTGACGATTTCGTTTTTGACAACATTTACGGACTTGTCCGAAGGAGCATCCCAATCCGCAATCGTCTTGTAAGTGATGGTGTACGCGCCGACGGGCAAATCGCTCACCGTCGCGCCACTCGCGTTCCAAGTCACACCACCGTTAAGACTCCACTCTGCTCCGGCATCCACAGCAGCAGGCGGAACAATCGTCACGTAGAGCGAACCACATTGCTTAAGAGAACGTAAGAAAGGATAATCCAAGCCCTCAACAATTCCCCAAACATCTGAGAAATCCCAACCTTCAAAAGTAGACTGTTGATGCATTTCCGCTGTCGTCTTCGGATTCCCCTTTACCGTGTCACTTTGCCCGGTCGTCTGACAGTCATAATAGCAATTCGTGACAGTGCCACTTTTCCTATATCCCACCAGGCCACCAACATCCGAATAGCCGCTCACACTACCGGTTGCGTAGCAATTCGTAATATAACCATAATAATGATACCCAACCAGACCGCCAACATGTGTATAGGAAGAGTAAGTAGCATTCACGCTGCCTGTCGCATAACAATTCATAATTCTGCCAGCATCTAGGCACCCAACTAGTCCACCAACATACGTATCTAAATTGGAGTCAGTATCATTCACGCAACTAGTTGCATAACAATTCGCAATTGTGCCACCAGACTGCTGCCCCACGAGACCGCCAATAGATGAATTTTGCCACTAACACTACCACTCATATAACAGTTCATGATTGTGCCATGTTGAGAACCAACAAGTCCGCCAACGTATGAATACCCTTTAGCATTGACATCCTCGAGACCTAAGTCCTTAATTACACAATTATAGCCAGTATTGCCAAACAGGCCAATATTGCCATAATCCGGATAATTCATAGAAATCCCGAATATTCTCTTTCCATTCCCATCAAAAACGCCATTAAACGGCATGTAGTAATTACCAATCGGCTCAAAACCTGCACCATTATTCCAAGATGCTGTCTCCGAGGCATCAATGTCGTTCATCAATAAACAGTGACCGTCAAGGTCATCTTTAACTGACTGTAAATCAGCTACAGTATAGAGCAATTTACAAAAGCGTGCTGTGACAGCTTTATTGCTATCCATTATTACCGTTGTGTTGGAAGAATTAGGATTAGTATTATTACCATTTAGCCATTCAATAAAGAATCCATTAGGGGTAGGAATAGCTGTTAACGAAATGACCGCTCCGTAGGCATCTGAATGGTCTCCAACAAAAGGCATTACCGTTCCACTACCAATAATGTTTACAGTCAATGTACACTTATCACCAAACACACTAAGGTATGGATATGACACACCCTCGACAATCTTCCAAGTATTCAAGAAATCCCAATCTTCAAAAGTTGCCTGTTGATGCATCTCTGCGGTTATCTTGGGAATACCCTTACCAGTGTCACTTTGGTCTGTTGTCTGACTGTCATAATAGCAATTCGTAATAGTACCAGTATTCTGCTTCCCCACGAGACCACCAATATACGTATAGGAAGAGTAAATAGCATTCACGCTGCCAATCGCATAACAATTTGTAATTGTGCCACCATCTTGACACCCCACTAATCCACCGACATACAAATCCATATAGGAATAAGTAGCGTTCACGCTGCCAGTCGCATAACAATTCAGAATTGTTCCATCTAGCTGCTGACCCACAAGAGCACCAACATATGTATTCATATAATAGTCCGTTGTACTCACGCTGCCAGTCGCATAACAATTTGTAATTGTGCCGCCATCTTGGTTTCCAACTAACCCACCAATACTCCTAGTTCCGCTCACGCTACCAGTCGCATAACAATTTGTAATTGTGCCACCATCTTGGCTCCCCACTAGACCACCAATACTCCAAGTTCCACTCACGTTACCAGTCGCATAACAATTCAGAATTGTGCCGCCATCTTGGCTCCCCACTAGACCACCGCCTCCATCAACCCTACCGGTAGCATAACAATTCGCGATTGTACCATTCCATAGAATTCCCACTAAACCGCCAGCATAACCACCGTTCACACTGCCTGTTGCATAACAATTCGTTATTGTGCCGCTATCTTGATATCCTACTAAACCGCCCGCATCACCACCATTCACGATGCCCGTCATGTAGCAATTCGTAATTGTGCCATTACTCACACCCACTAGACCTCCTACATCCGAATCGTTCCCGGTTACTTTACCACCGTTGAGTCCAAGATCTTTGATGATACTATTAGTTTCAATCCAACCAAATAAACCAGCAATGCCTGTGTTAGAGCGGTTAATTATTAGACCTGTAATCGTTTTCCCATTACCGTCGAGAATTCCCGTGAACCGTTCTGTATACGAACCAATCGGCTCGAAACCGGCGCCATCATTCCACGATGACGTCTCCGAAGCATCGATGTCGTTCATCAATATGTAATGACCGTCAAGATCATCCTTAACTGCCTGCAATTCCGCAAGGGTACGAATCTCATAAAACTTACGAAAATGAGCCGTGACAGTCTTGTTGCTGTCCATGACAACCGTTGTATTAGTATCATGAGCATCGGCAACGTTGCCTCCAAGCCATTCAACTAAGTGCCACCCAGTGTCCGGGGTTGCTGATATCGGAATTGCTTCACCATAAGAATGCGTATAACTACCCGCCATGGGCGTCACCGTACCACAGCCAATAACAGAAACTGTCAATGTACACTCATCACCTAACGCACTAAGGTATGGATATGACACCCCCTCGACAATCTTCCATGTCGTGTCGAAATCCCAACCTTCAAATGTTGCCTGTCGATGCATCTCCGCTGTCGTTCTCGGATTGCCCTTACCAGTGTCGCTGCAACCAGTCGTCTGACAATCATAATAGCAATTCGTGATTGTAACATCATCTCCTTGTACCCCTACCAGACCACCGTAATAATCGTAGCCACTTACTTTACCTGTTGCATAACAATTCGAGATTGTGCCACTTGCTCCACCAATAAGACCACCAACATAAACAGACCCAATCACACTGCCCGTTGCATAACAATCAGTAATAATTCCGCTATTCTGACAGCCCACCAGCCCCCCCACAGAACGATTCCCGCTTACATAACATGTCGAGTAACAATTCGCAATCGTACCACAGTAACCACCAACTAACCCACCAATAGTGTTGTTGCCGCTCACATTACCTGTCACATAACAATTCGTAATGACACCACTAACTAATTCACCAACCAAACAACCAACATAAGTATTTCCAGACACATTGCTATTGACGAGTTGAAGATTCTTAAGCTGGCAACCCAAACCAGTAAAGCCAAATAAGCCAACGCAACTTAAGCTAGAACGATTGATAGTTAATCCTGTAATCCTCTTGTTTTTGCCATCAAAGACACCAGTAAACGGAATGTTTTCAGTTCCAATCGGCTCAAGGCCGACACCATCATTCCACGTCGACGTCTCAGATGCATCGATATCGTTCATCAATGTATAGTGACCGTCAAGGTCATTCTTAATCGCCTGTAATTCGGTAAGAGTACGAATCTCATATAACTTACGAAAATGCGCCACAACAGTCTTGTTACTGTCCATGACCACCGTTGTGTTAGCATCATGAGCATCGACAACATTTCCTCCAAGCCATTCGGCAAATACCCAGCCATCCATAGGAATTGCACATAATGATACACTATCACCATAAGTATGGGTATAAATGTCTGCCACTGGTGTCACTGTGCCGCAACCTTTAACAGAGACTGATAATGTACAATCATCACCAAACTCACTGAGATATGGATACGACACACCCTCTACAATTTTCCAAGTTGTGTCAAAATCCCAACCTTCAAAAGTTGCCTGTTGATGCATTTCTGCAGTGGTCTTGGGAGTGCCTAGATTCGTGTCACTATGTTCTGTTATTTCCCTGTTATAATAGCAATTCGTGATTGTACTTTCCGAATAACCAGAATCTCCCACCAACCCACCAACTCTCTCACCGCTCACATAACCAGTCGCGTAACAAGTCGTAATATTTCCATATAAAGAACCCACAAGGCTACCAACACTGGCTGTCCCACTCACGTTGCCAGTCGCATAACAATTCGAAATAGTTCCATTTAGTGCACCCAAAAGGCCTCCAACACACCAATCGCCACTTACGTTGCCAGTCGCGTAACAATTGGTGATATTACCATTTGAATAACCCACAAGGCCACCAACATATGTATTGCCGTTCACGCTGCCGCCATCGAGGCCAAGGCTCATGATTATGCAACTCGTGTCAGTGTAGCCAAATAGACCAATATAATCAGTGCTCGAACTTGAGCGATTAATTGTCAGTCCCGTTATCTTTTTGCCGTTTCCATCGAAGACGCCGTTGAATCTTGCATCATTTGTGCCAATTGGTGTAAAGCCCGCGCCATCGTTCCATATCGCAGTCGACGATGCGTCAATGTCGTTCATAAGTTTGAAATGTGTACCACTTGACCAATTGTCACCCATATTTGTTTGGTCGGAGACCCACACGAGGTTGCCGAGTTCGGTGATTTGGTATGGGTCGTTTGCGGTGCCGGTACCGGCGGGGGTGACCGACGTTTGCGCGCCGACGATTGCGGTGAGGGTCAGCGCGAGGATAAGGACGGGCAGGAGTTTGCGCATGACGGCCTCTTTTGTTTGGCGCATGGCGCGCGTGGTGGCGATGCGGATTGATGTTATCATCTTGCGGCTGTGTGTCATGTGAAAATTCTCCTGTCTTTATGCCGGCGTTTTGGTCTTACATTACTAGTTACTAGGGTTCATTTTGGGCTATTGGTTGTACACACGTCTTTTCGGTCATTTCATCAAATTTTGTTATTTTTGATGTTTTTGCGTATGATAAGTTTAGGCTCATACAATATGATATAGCATATTTTGTTAAATAATGCAAGCAATTTTTTCATGGTCAATAATAAAGGCACGAGCGCTTGCCGGTTGTCGCCATCGAAACCATTCGCGAGACTTACACACAATTAACACAAGGCGCTGAGCTGCGAAGGCAAAATGAAAACCCGCCTCACGCCTAAAGTGCAGGTGTGAAGCGGGTGAAATGATGGTGGGCGAACGCGGGCTCGAACCGTGGACCCCCAGCTTGTAAGGCTGGTGCTCTAACCAACTGAGCTACTCGCCCATGGACGACAGGTTGGCGGGTTACTGCTCGCTGTCATGTTTATGCATGATGGCAGGCCGCCAAGCGGTCGCGAATCGGTTTAGTTGGCCTTGTATGGCAGCAACGCGATCTGACGGGCGCGTTTGATGGCGGTGGTCAGCATGCGCTGGTATTTGGCGCTTGTGCCGGTGATTCTGCGTGGCAGAATCTTTCCGCGTGACGTGACAAATCTCTTCAGCAGGTCGACATCTTTGTAGTCGATGTAAGTGATGTGGTCGCGCAGGAATGGGCAGACTTTGCGGCGCTGAAAGCGGCGCTTGTTACGGGGCGCGTATTCGTGCGACCCTTCTTCTTCGATTTCGTCTTCTTTGGTTTCGACGACTTCTTCTTCGATGATTTCGTCTTTAATTTCGTCGGTATTCATTTTTATCTTTCTTTCTTATTGCTATGTTTATTTTAGAACGGGATGTCGTTCTCTGTCGATGGCGGATTGCTTCCGGCTGATTTTCCCCAGTCGAGACCATCGGATGGTTTGGCGGATGGCGAGACTCCGGGTGTTGGCAGGGGGGTGTCCGCCTGTTGGCGTCCGGAGTATGGTGTGGTGTTGCGTGCGAAGGGGTTTTCTGCTTCTCCGCCGACGGGCGCGTCATCGCGTGCTCCGGCTTTGGGAACATCGAAAACCGAGATGTTGTCCGCGTTGATACGCACTGTTTGGCGTTTGACTCCGTCGCGTTCCCACTCGTCGATTTTCAGTCGTCCTTCGACATAGACAGGGCGTCCTTTGTAGAAGCGTGATGTGTCCATCGCGCGTTCTGCCAGTCGACCCCATGCTTCGATGTCGAGGAAGATTGTTTCTTCCTTCCACTCGCCCGACCCTGACTGGTAGTTTCTATTGACAGCAATGCCAAAATTCGCTACCATGGTTCCTGATGCCAGGCTTCGTGTTTCAGGATTACGCGTAATGCGTCCCGTTACCATGATTCTGTTAATATTAAGCATCATTTTTCTCCTTTAGAAACGAACAATCAGTTCCGGTTACAGGCTATCGTTACCGGCATCGCCGGCGCTACGGACGGTGAAGTTCTTCTCCACTTGCTCCGCGGCGGGCGCGCTCTCTTTGGCGCGACGCTGGGGCGCGGGTCTGCGGGTCTTGACGGGCTTGCCGACTTTTTCTTTGGGCAGCACGACGAGCATTTCGCGCAGAACAGTTTCGTTCAGGCGGAAGCTGCGTTCGATTTCCTGCAGTTGCGCGTTTTCCAAATCACCGCTAAAGGAATATACTACGTAATATCCTTCGGGTTTCTTGTTGATTTCGTAGGCCATCACGCGTTTGCCCCAGACATCTGCGACAATATCTTCACCGTTACGGCGGGCAATCTGGTCTTTGCCCTTCTCTACTTGAAATTTGTAGTCGTCATCGGACATATATGGGTCCCAGATAACGACAAGTTCATACTTTGCCATTTTCCTATGGCTCCTTCCTTTGGTCTTGTGGCCACGCGAGTCGGGCTTCTCCGGACAATCCGGGGACGCTCACGTAGCAGGATTTGCGACATTGTCAGTTGACAGTGTCGTCCAAGCCGATTGTTACTTACACCCTTCGTGCGAAATTGTTCGCTGATAATCTCCGCAAAAGAAACCTACAGGCGGATATTGCGGAATCCTTCGGGGCGATTCTCCATGACGAACATGGCCGGAGGCAGAGTGATGTTCGTTTCGGCTTCCTCGACGATGACGCCGACTTCGCCTTGGAATGCCGAAATCACGAATCCCGAGGGGACATAGGTGTTTTTGCCGGCGGTACGATAGCCGGTGTAATCGGCGGTGAAGTAGGTGCGGTTGGGAAGGAAAAGGTTGTCGCGATAGCGCGCGTAGTGCGTGATGAGCAAATCGCTGTCGCGCAGGATGAAGCGTTCGGCGGAGCGGTCGGGACGCACGATGTCAATGCGGTAGGCGCCGGGGGTATGGCGCAGCCATGTGCGGATATCCGAGCGGGCAAAGCGGTCGAGCAGTGTGTCCTGAACGCCAATCACGTCGAACAGCATGACGGGCATCATGCCCGCGGTGATGGACGGATTTGCTTCGAGTTGGGCGATTGTCCCATTGACGGTGGTTTTCTCCGCGAAGTTCTGCGCCTCAAAACGGCCATCCTTAATCAGCACATCCAGCAGAGTTCCGTAGTTTTGCGAGGCGCGCAGACGAATATTTTGGCGTGGGCGGTCAAGCCCGCAGAGCACGTCGAACGTTTGCGTTCCCATGCCGGTCAGGGTGCCGGTGTAGACTTTGAACTTTCCCTTGAGGTTGCGCACAGCTTTGCGTTTTTGCAATTCTCCGGCAATCTGTTGCAACGTGAGGTTCATGCCCGAATAGGTAGGTTTGATGGGCGTCGTGAAAGTCGTTGGCATAATGCCGGCGGGTAGGCGCCCCGGAAGCTTTTTCAGGTTGGTAAACTTGCATGATGGCATCACAGCCAAACCAATCAGCACCAGTACTATAATAAATATGGATTTGTATCTGGCAGAGCCGAACCCCGAGAAAAGTGGTATCCTTATCATACTCGGTTATAGCTTTTCGATGGCTTCGCGCTTGGGGACTCCCAAACAGGGCAGTCCGCGATATTGTTCTTTGGCATCCAAGCCATAGCCTACAACAAACTCGTCCGGCAGCTCAAAACCGACGTACTTGCAGTCGATTTTCACGCGACGGCCGATGGGTTTGTCAAATAGACAGCAGATATCCAAACTGGCAGGCTCGAGCATTTTGAGCAGATCCATCAGCACCTGCAAAGTCCGTCCGGTGTCCAAGACATCTTCGACGATAAGCACGTGTTTGTTGCGGATATCGAGGTCAAGTTCTTTGGTAATCTTGACGCAGCTGCTAGCGGTCAGTGACGCACCATAACTGGAGGCACCGACGACATCGAAACGAACCGGTATTGTGATGGAACGCAGCAAGTCGGCAAGGAATACGATACCGCCCTTGAGAACACTCACCAAAATCAAATCTTTTCCCGCGTAATCCGCAGAGATTTTCGCTCCGAGTTCCATAACCTTTGCGACGATTTCTTCTTCAGTCAGAAGAACCTTATGTAAGTCTTTGAATTGTTCGTGCTTCTCAGCGTTAAACACAGCAATACTCCTCATTTTGGATTTCACCTGTAAGTACATTGCAATCGTTTTTCTATATGCAGTTTTGTTTGTGACACAATGAAGAAACTAACACTTACGAGATGTGGTGCAACCTATCCTCCCGGAGCGCCACATGGTCAATCCATGCAGACGCCGCCGTCTCGCGCCGATAACGCTGCAGCCGCAATAGCGACAACACCGGCACACAGTACCATAAATAGGATTCGCGCCAAAAACCGAACGCGAAACCGCCATGCAAGCGGCGCAGCATGCGGCGCCCACCGGGGGTGAATCCCTGCCGCATGGAGGCGCGTAGATACCCCCAAAAACCCCATGTCAGAACGCGATGCCGTTGCGTCACGACTTCGACATAGAGCTGGTGCTGCCATGTGTCGTAAGTGCGGGGGCGTCCCTCGTCGCTGAGGTGGTGAACCGCCTTTATCGCGGGAACGACCTCGAATTCCATCCCGGTTTTGCGGCGGATGCGGTCGCATAAATCGAAGTCCTCGAAACCGAAGGGATAGGCCGGGTCGAATCCGCCGGAATCGCATACGGGACGCGCCCGCCAAACCGATACGCATGTGGATAGGAAGTCCGGATTCGCGCTGTCGGTCAAGCAACGTCCATAATCCAGATAGTAGTCCTTATCCGCATAGGCCCCAAGTAGCCACAACTCCGTGCAAGCCGAATCCTTATAGATTGCCGGCGCCACAGCTACAACAGCCGGATTGTCCTCAAGGCGGCGCACCAGCGCCGTCAACGTGTCGGGGGCAAGCAGCTCCGCATCGGAATCGAGGAAGGCCACATATTCCGTGTCGCGGGACAAGGCCAGACCAATATTTCGGGCGGCCGCGGCGCCCTCGTTGCGTGGGCAAGCATAATAGGTCAGCGGAGTCGGCCATGTCGACAACATCTGCTCCGTGCCGTCTGTCGAACCGTTGTCAACCACCACAACACGCAGATTCGGGTAATCCTGTCGACCGAGACTCTCGAGCAGAACGCGCAAATCCGCGCAGCGATTCCAACTGACAATGATAGCCGTAAGTTCAGGGGTAACCGTATCCATCCGCTACAGTTCCTTCACAATGGTCATCAGCCCCGAGGGCGAGAGGGCAATATTGCGCGACAGATAGCAGCCGTGTGTGCAGCGGCAACGCCGTGCCGCCTGACGACACTTATCCGCGGCAGAGGAATGCCATGCCGCCGCGAAATCATAGGCGAAGTCATCGCGCAAGTTGCCAAAGGGTTTCATAAATTCGCAACAAGCAATGTCTCCATTCGGGTAGAGGACACCCGTGGTGCGCCCGGCCGAGACGCAAGGTGGAACGCCGTGGAAATCCCCTTGCAGCATACGCGCCGTCAGAACATTCGTCGTGAAAAACTCGAAGTTTGCCCGCGAACCGGCCTGCCGATTCAACTCACGCAAAAGGTCAACGATACCGCTGAGTTCATCGCGTGGCGGCAATGAATGGGTACTCGGATTGAAGTCCGCGCGCATCTCGCGAGGCAGCCCCCAAACACTGGTGTTCGTGCCACGCACAAACTCAAACCCCTGACGCACTTGCAATTGCTGGCTCACATAGGCCGCCAGTTCCTTCAGTTCATGCTTGTTGCTGTCGGTGATGACGGTAACGACGCCCACATCAATGCGGCCGAGATTTGCGTCACGCAAACGTGCCAACCGCTTGATGGAATCATTGACGTTGGTCCAAGCGCCGGGGACGCCACGTGTGTCATTGTGTGTCGCCTCGAAGCCATCCAACGAAAACAGCACATCCAGTACCGGGCGTGGGCCGCCGAAGTCCTTGTCGCCAAGTTCCAACCACCGGAGCGCGAAATCCTCGACAGCCTGCGGGCGCAAACCATTGCTAATCACCGTCAGAACCTTGGGTTTGGCGGCCTTGCACAGGGCGAATGCGATGTCGTTGATGTCCGGAGACAGCAAGGCTTCGCCGCCTGTCAATGTCAGATGCTCAAGTTCGGGCAGCGTCGCCGCCAACCGTTCCCAATCCGCCAACGACCATTCGCCCGACGTGTCGCCAAGTTCGTCAATATAGAAACAATGTTTGCAGCGGGCATTGCAGCGGTTGGTCACAAAGACAAACAATTCGTCCGGAAACGTCTTTCCGCCGATGGCCGTCTTCCACTTGTGGCGAACGATTCGCGGCAGGTAGTGTGGCAAGGCATAATCAGCCACAAATCTCGCCTTGAGGCGTGTGGCACTGCTCAGATGACTTGCGATTCTCGAACGGAAACTCATGTCTATTAACTACATTCATCACGGCCGAGCATTGACAAACGAATAGCGTATGAATGAAGCCGCCACCTGTTTTTAGCACATATTTGTTATGAATGAATTGATAACCGCTATCCATTCCTTGCTTTCACAAGCCGAACCCTGTCAACAGCTCTCCTCCGCTATTGCCGAATCGCTTGGGCATTTTCGGCGCATCGGGGTCAAGGGGCTTCGTTCCTCATCTTTACCTGCGGTTATCTCTTGGTTCACGGCGCAGGCCCAACCCGCCCCCTCTATGGTCTTTGTCATCACAGGCAATCACATGCGCGCAAGCGAAATTGTTGACGACTTGGAGTTCTTTAGTCCTCATGGTCAACGTCCATACTACTGGTCGCTGCCCGAGGTTTTGCCCTACGATAACGATGATGCCATTCTTGACGACCAAATCAATCATCTGGAATTGCTGGACATTCTCGCACGCCTCAAAAACGGAGAGAAGTTTGATGCTCCCGTTGTCGCGGTCACCTGCGTCGAGGCCATGATGTGGCGCGTGCCATCGCACGAAAACACCGAACGTGCCCGTATCGTTATTCATTGGGGTGAGGAATTCGTCCCCGAGACCTTTGCCGCACAGGCCGACAAACTCGGCTATCAGCGTGTGAGCACGGTCGAAGTTCGCGGCGAGTACGCCATCAGAGGTGGCATCGTCGACATTTTTCCTGTCACCGCGGAAAGCCCCATTCGTATTGATTTGTTCGGTAATGAAATCGAGAGCATGCGGCACTTCGATGTCAACACGCAGCGCACCAACAAGGATGCGGACGAACTGGAGGAAGTGCAGATTCTACCGGCAAGCGAGCGTGTCGCTTTTGGCGATTTGGCCGAGGGTGCCGCTCATTTGGAACCACTGCCATGCATCCCCGATTTGCTGCCGCCGGACGCGCTTGTCGTGCTCGACAGCACCGAAACATGGATGCTCCACGAGGAACGATTCAAGTCGGTCGTGAAGCATCGGTACGAGGAACACGGCGAAGGCAAGGCGAGCCCGGAGGTACTGTTCGCGGGACTCAAAGAACTGGAAAAAGCGCTCTCGCATCACACGCAGATTCACCACTCGCTCATCTTGGAAAGCGCAGTTGGACGCACAATCACTTTCGATACAGAATCGTTCGAGACGGTCAAACCTGACTTTTTGTGGTATTCGACTCGATTCATGGAGGAGTTGAAGAGCAACCGCAATGTGCTGGCCGTCTGCGATAACGACGGACAGGCCAAACGCCTTGCGCAACTGCTGACGGAGAACGAAATCCCCACCGAAGTTTGCATTCCGGAAGTCTCGAAGTTTTCCAAGCTGCCCGTTCCATTAGTTCCCAACACAGGAAAGTTCGGTTGCGTCGTCGTCACCGTTGGCGACATGAACAACGGGTTTAGGTTGCAAAGCGCGCAACTGATGATGGTAACGGACCGCGAGATTTTCGGGCGGTACAAGCATAGACATCTCGTCCGCAAAACGACCTCGAAGACAACGACCATCTCTGACCCGAGAGAAATCAAACCAGGGGATTATGTGGTACACATCGACCACGGAATCGCGATTTTTAGCGGCATCCGCACCATCGAGTACAACGGGAAAACGCTTGATGTCATCGAATTGGAATATGCCGATCACGTCACGCTCAAAGTCCCCATCGAGAAAATCAATCTTATTCACAAGTATTCGGCCGGTGAAAACGAGACGCCCAAACTGGATTACCTCGGCAGTAAACGCTGGTCTATCCGCAGACGCAAGGGTCAGGAGGAGATTGAGCGCTACGCTCGGGAATTGGCGGAGCTTTACGCGCGCCGTTCGATGACGCCTGGAACCGCAAGCAAGCCGGACAACGATGCTCAACGCGCTTTCGAGGATTCGTTTCTGTATAACGAAACCGCCGACCAGTTGCGCGCCATCGAGGATGTCAAACGAGATATGATGTCGAAGCATTCGATGGACAGGCTCATCGTGGGCGATGTCGGCTACGGCAAAACGGAGGTCGCTATTCGCGCGGCGTTCAAGGCGATTCAGGATGGTAAACAAGTCGCGCTGCTCTGCCCCACGACCGTCCTGTGCCAGCAGCACTACCATAACTTCCGCGAACGCTTCGCCAGTTATCCGATTCGGATTGAGATGATTTCGCGATTCAAGACAGCGACGGAAATCCGCAAACTAAAGAAGTATATCGCCGCCGGAGAAGTTCAGATGGTAGTGGGCACACACGCCGTTCTCTCCAAGTCGATGATTTTTAAAGATTTGGGACTGCTCATTGTTGACGAAGAACACCGCTTTGGCGTCGCGCAAAAGGAGCGACTGCGCGAACTGCGACGCGGCACGGACTGTCTCACGCTGACGGCCACCCCCATCCCCCGCACGCTGTACATGTCACTGTCGGGAGTGCGCGATATGTCACTCATCAACACTCCGCCTGCCGATCGTCATCCAATTCGCACCCGCGTCGTCCACTGGGATCGAGATGTCATCGAGGAAGCAATTCTGCGCGAACTCAACCGCGGCGGGCAAGTGTTCTATATTCACAATCGCGTTCAGACTATTTACGAGGCCGCGAAACGCATCAAGGAAATCGTCCCACAGGCACGTATTGTCGTCGGGCACGGCCAGATGAACGAGGAAGAACTCGAGAATGTCATGTTGGAATTTGTCGATGGCAAATACGACATTCTTGTTTCGACCACAATTATCGAGAGCGGCATGGATATCCCCAATGTCAACACGATTATCATGGACAGAGCGGATATGTTTGGACTGGCGCAGATTTATCAGTTGCGTGGACGTGTCGGACGCCAATCACGCCAAGCCTATGCCTATCTGCTGTTGCCGAACGAGCGAAACATCACCGAACAGGCCGTTCAGCGAATCAATGCGATTCAGGAGTTTTCTGGATTGGGAGCCGGGTTTAATCTGGCCATGCGGGATATGGAGATTCGCGGAGTCGGAAACCTGCTCGGCAAGGAACAACACGGCACCGTCTGTGATATTGGCTTTGAGTTATACTGTCATTTGCTCGAAGAAGCCATCGAACGCATCAAGGCTCAGGTGCATGCAAATGGCGACGGAAAAACTGACACGCGCCCCATGTTGCCCAACGATGTCGAAATCAGGTGGCAGGTAAGCGCCGCAATTCCGGCGGATTATGTTCCCGAGGAAACGCAGCGCATCTCGCTCTACAAGCGCATCGCCGACGCGCGTAAACTCGCCGACTTGCAAGACATCGCGGAGGAAATCGCGGACCGTTTTGGACGAAAGGAAGTGCGCGACAGCAGCAAAGCCACTGTCAAACGGGATTTGCCGGATAATGTGGATAACCTGCTCAACATCGCGAGAATCAGAATCATGGCGGCACGGGTTGGAATTGTGCGAGTCGTACTTGAAGCAAACGGATTCAAGATTATCGCGCGCGCGCCAATCGCACCGCTAGCGAATTGCGCGACGAAAATCCCACGTAAAAACGATGAGCTACAAATCTATTGCGATGACCCATACTCACTGCAATTCGCGTTCAAGGACTGGGAACGACGCAAGAAACTGGTGACATGCGTCACGATTTTCAAGCAGCTTATTGTCAACAGCAAAAAGGCCCGATGAACGGGCAACGCTAGTTCTCTGTATTAGTATATTAATATTTATTGCGAGGCAGAACTATGCGCGGCTCACTATCCAAATCGATTTTGCACCGGACAATTCTCTGTTTTCTGTTGTCCCTGACAGCCGCCATCGCGTCGGCACAAGGCAGCGAGTTGAGTGTCGCTCAAACACTCGAAACGCAAGGCATTTGGGCAACGCTCGGGCTTGTTTATATCGGCGGACTTCTGGTCAGCCTCACCCCGTGCGTCTATCCGATGATTCCCATCACCCTCGGCATTATCGGGGCACGCAATGCCGGTCAAAAACCACTGATTGGGCTGATTCGCTCGCTCACTTTTGTTCTGGGTATTGTGCTGATTTACGCGGTACTCGGACTCATTGCAGTCAAGACCGGACGCCAAGTATCATTCGCGTTTCAAAACCCATGGGTCATTGGCACCATCGCCTTGTTTTTCGCGGCAATGGGAGCGAGCATGCTCGACCTGTTCACTATTCAGATGCCTGTTTCCGTTGCAAGCAAACTTCAGAATGTGGCGACCTCACACGCGGGCGGATTGACGGGAGCGTTCCTCCTTGGATGCGTCACCGGCATTGTCGCCTCGCCATGCGGTAGTCCTGTGCTGGCGGGCGTCATCGCGGTGGCAGCCGCCGCAAACAATACCGCGTTGGGCGTTCTGCTCCTCGCGTTTTACGCACTCGGAATCGGCACACTTTTCATCTTTCTCGGAACGTTCCCAGCGTTGCTCGGGCGCTTGCCCAAGTCGGGCGCATGGATGAACGACATCAAAAAAGGATTGGGAGTCCTGCTGATTGCCGTCGGTCTCTACTTGCTCCGGGATGCCGTGCCAAGCACCGCTTATCCCACGATACTGCTCATCGGAAGTCTTCTTCTTGTTTGGCTCTGCATTCATTTCGCGATCAAAGCCGCAGGAGCAAAAGGGACCACACGATTCTGGACAGCTTATGCCCTACTCTGTGTCCTTTGCTGCACATGGGGATATGGCAAAATACTCGCGCCACAAACAGCGACTGCACCCACTGACACGACACATGCCCAGACGCCAACCGCTGAACTTGTCTGGTTGACAGACCTCGCAGAGGCCAAGAAGATGGCCGCCGAACAGGGCAAAAACATTATGATTGACTTTGGAGCAGAGTGGTGTGCCGCTTGCAAAAAGTTGGAGAAGGAAACCTTCACGGACAGTCGAGTCGCCGCAGAGCTGAGCAAACTCGTTTTGGTGAGGGTCGATTGCACCGAAGAAACTGACGCGAACATGGCACTACAACAGGAGTTCGGGGCGCTGTCTCTGCCCACGATTGTGTTCCTCAACGCCGACGGAACACGTCGTGACGACCTCTCGCTGTTTCAATTCGAGAAGCCGGACGCATTCCTCGACAGGCTCGCTAAACTCAAGTAATGATTCTGACACATCGGTCAAGATTAGGTAAAACAAAATTATCCAATCATGTTATGTGTGTATCGATAGTAGCTTTGCTAATATATTACGTATAACCGGAGAAAGAACAATGCCTCAATGCAAGCAATGTGGTGCCCAAAATATTGATGGAATTGCTAATTGTGAATATTGTGGCTCACCTTTAGCCCCACCCAAACCTGTATTTGTCGAACAAAATCAAATGACGCAAACCGTAGCAACTTTTCCCGAACAGAAATCGAGACTGGTTGCAGCGCTTTTACAGTTTTTTCTACCTTTCGGGATTGGGCGTTTCTACCTTGGCTATGTAGGAATCGGTGTCTGTCAGTTGCTTACAGCTTCGATATATATCGGATTGCTTTGGTCATGGGCTGATGGAGTCTACATCATATCCGGAAATCTCAAAACAGACGCTCAAGGACGTCCACTCAAAGACTAACGAAGCAGAGCCTGTCTATCATCGTGTAATTTTCCTTGTAGCATATCGCGTTTCAACTGTAACATAAGTAACAGCTATTTATATTGAAGAGTTGAATACATGAGTCTGAATAAGAAAACCGCCCATGAACTGCGCGACTTGCTTCGCAAGCGTGAGGTTTCCAGTGTCGAGATTACCAAGAGTGTCGTCGACGCCATCAACGCAACCGAGCCACGCATTAATGCCTATGTTACCCTGACCACGGACCAAGCCTTGAAGCAGGCAGAGGACGCCGACAAAGCGCTTGCAGCCGGTGATGCGTTCGTCACAGACCTGACCGGTATTCCCGTTGCCATCAAAGACAATATGTGTACAAAGGGCGTACTCACGACTTGCTCATCAAAGATTTTGTCGAACTTCGTGCCCCCTTATGACGCAACGATTGTCGCCAAGCTTAAGGCCGCGCATGTGCCGTCACCCGGAAAACTGAACATGGACGAATTCGCCATGGGCTCCAGCACGGAGAACAGCGGCTTCAAGAAAACCGCGAACCCGTGGAATCTCGACTGTGTTCCCGGCGGAAGCAGTGGTGGTAGCGCCGCAGCTGTCGCCGCGGATATGTGTATTGCCGCCACAGGCAGCGACACAGGTGGCTCTATTCGTCAACCGGCATCGTTCTGCGGTGTTGTCGGACTCAAGCCGACATACGGACTTGTCTCACGTTTTGGATTGGTCGCATTCGCGTCATCACTGGATCAAATCGGGCCACTGACGAAAGATGTGGAAGATGCGGCGTTGCTGCTTAACGCACTGGCCGGGCATGACCCAATGGATTCAACCAGCGCCCCCATCACGCCCCCTGACTATACGTCGTTCCTGAACAAAGATATCAAGGGAATGCGCATCGGCATGCCCAAGGAATACTTCGCCGAAGGTCTGACGCCGGATGTCAAGGCCGCCGTCGACAAGGCCATCAAGGATTTGGAAGCGCTCGGAGCTATCCCTGTTGAGGTCGCTCTGCCAACGTCGCCCTATGCGGTTGCCGCGTACTATCTTTGCGCGACAGCGGAAGCCAGCAGCAATCTCGCTCGCTACGAGGGCGCGCACTACGGCACACGCTCCGATGCGGACAACGTGATTGATATGTACAGCAAGACTCGCGCTGAAGGATTCGGCGAGGAAGTCAAGCGCCGCATCATGCTCGGAACCTATGCGCTCAGTGCCGGATTCTATGATGCCTATTACCTGAAGGCACTGCGTGTGCGCACTCTGATTGCGAATGACTTCAAAAAAGCATTCGAAAAGTGCGACATCATCGTCGGCCCAACAGCGCCGAGTGCGGCATTCCGCTTCGGAGAGAAGACGGACGACCCGCTGTCAATGTACCTCAGTGACATCTTCACCATCTCGGTCAATCTGGCAGGCATCGCGGGCATCAGCCTCCCATGCGGCTTCACAACGGATGGTCTGCCCATTGGATTGCAAATGTTGTCACCGGCATTCGAAGAGGGAAGACTCTTCCGCGCTGGCCACGCATACGAACAGGCCACAGAATGGCATTTGAAAAAGCCCGCAGGTTTGGAACAATAATGAAGAGTAAGGCAAATTGGGTCACAGTTTATCTCGGGCTAGGCTCCAACATTGGAAGCGATGATGATATCATCAAAACGCTTATCAAGGCAATGGAGCTTCTCAACGAAAACGAGAATATCTTTCTAACGGCGCATTCACGCTCTATCAAGACAGCGCCATGGGGAGGAGTCGAGCAACCGGATTTCTTTAATATGGTTGCGGAGATACGCACCTGTCTCGACCCATTGTCCTTGCTGGAGTACACTCAAGGAATCGAGATAAAACTTGGCAGAAAACCCAATGTCCGTTGGGGGCCTCGCATCATCGACATCGACATTTTGCTTTTCGGAAACAAAACAGTTAACCTACCGAACTTGGTAATTCCTCATCTGTACCTGACAGAACGCGAATTCATGTGGGGGCCTTTGCTCGAACTCAATCCATTGGTCACCATGCCGGACGGTAGACGACTGAGCACCTGCGTACTCAAATAAGATGTCACAAATCACAACAAAACTGATACTGGCTTCTGGCTCACCACGAAGACAAGATTTTTTGCGCGACCTGAAATTGGATTTTGCTGTCGATGTGGCCGATGTGGATGAAAAACATATCGGCTGGACGACACCTCGGGAATATGCGCTGAAGACGGCTTTTGCCAAGGCGGCAGCTGTGGCGACCAGACATCCCCAAGGCACCGTCATCTTGGCAGCGGACACCATTGTCGCGTTGGACAACACGATTTATCCCAAACCCGTTGATGCCGACGACGCCCGACGTATTTTGCGCGAGCTGAGCGGCAAGACACATAAGGTCATTACGGGCGTCGCGGTCACCGAAGTCAATGGCGCCACGCAATTGCAGGCGGTGGAAACTCTCGTCGAGTTCAAGAATCTGACGGAGAGTGTCATCAATGGCTATGTCGACACCGGCGAGCCACTCGACAAAGCCGGCGCTTACGGCATTCAGGGCAAGGGCGGCGCGCTAGTCGAATCGACACGGGGCGACTGGTTCAACATCGTGGGGCTCCCGCTTGGAACGGTGCTCGCGATGCTTGCGCAAACGACTATCAATGTCGAGCAGGCAAAAGCCGAGCTTGTCCGTATAAATAACGAACTCAAATGACAACCCAACCTGCCACGCAATGGTGTTTCACGCAAGATTATGCCTGTAAATCGTGATGTAATTGTATGGATAAGAAAACGCTAAACGAAATGTCTGTGATTGTGAAAACGGATAAACCTGCTATAAAAGAACAAGGAGTCACTCTGCTGATTCCCGCGCACAACGAAGAAGGCGGAATTGCCGCGGTCATCAATGATGCCAAAGCTGCGCTGATTCCGTACTTGAACAACGACCCCTCACGTTTCGAAGTGTTTGTCGTGGACGATGCCTCGACAGACGCAACCGCACAAATCGCAAAAGATTGCGGTGCGACGGTATGGACAAATAAAGAAAATCTCGGGTATGGGGCCTCATTGAAGGCAGGTTTGCGCCGCGCCAAATTCGAGAATATCATCATCACGGACGGCGACGACACGTATCCCGCGGAAGTCATGCCTACGATGTTGGATATGTTGGAAAACTGCGATCAGGTGGTCGGAGCAAGAACGGGCGCTAATGTTCATATTCCGTGGGAACGCAAACACGCAAAAATCGTTCTGCGGAAGTTTGCGGAATATCTGGCTTGTCGCAAAATCGACGACCTGAACTCCGGGCTTCGCGCGTTCAAACGCGACGACGCGCTCCGTTTCAAGAACCTCTACCCCGCCGGATTCTCATTCTCAACAACCATCACGCTCGCCTATCTGAGCAACGACCTCGAAATTCAGTATTTGCCTATCGACTATCGCAAACGCGTCGGGAAGAGTAAACTGCGGCCGATTCGCGACACGAAGAATCTGTTCATGACTGTCTTCCGTTGCACGATTTTCTTTAATCCGATGCGCGTCGCATGGCCACTGACTTGCTTGCTGTCCCTCATTGGACTTCTCGTCCTTTTGTTCGCCCGTGACTCGCACGGCAACATCCTTGACAGCACCGTCATGCTCATCGCGTGCATCACCATTCAGGTTTTGCTCGTCGGATTTATTGCTGATTTGTTCGCGCGTTCGCGATGATGAAAAACTAACAGGGTATTTGGTATTGTTCTATTATGTTTACAGGAATGCAAATGAATAAGATACACAGACTTTTGATGACAAGCACCCTTTTCGCTACAGTTGCAATGCTGTCCTACGCGCAAGAAACGACACAGACTGCGCAAGCGGTTGATGCGACGACTTCACCTGCGGTCACGGAACTCAAGGAAGAACCACTCACGCTACCTAACGCGAAAAGAATCGTTCATCTTGCGGTGGCGGGCGATGAAACGACCGGCCCCGAATCGGCCATTGTCAAGACGGAAGAAACCGACAAAGGTCTGAGCGTGACACTGGCAAACAAACTGGCCTATATCAATTTGGTTGATGGATTCAGTTCGCAAACGGTTGGCTTGGGCGACGAAGCGTATGTTCATTATCGCGGAACGATTGCCAAGACCGGAAAAGTCATCGATGACAGCCGCTTGTGGAGAGTTCTGCCGAATCCCGCAAGAGTAGTTGTAGGCGAACGCAATTTCCTCAAAGGCTTTGAGAGCGGCATCATGGGAATGCGAGTCGGTGGCAAACGATTGGTGTTTATTCCGTCGGAACTCGGATATGGAAAGAAAGGCTCCATGCCCGAAGTCCCACCTGATACAGATTTGCTGTTCGAAATGGATTTGGTGCGGCTCAAACGTGGCAACGATTGGGTAACGTCAATCGGCCTGTCCGAAAAAGGCTATCGGTAGTCTAAAACCGTGACCAGTCCGCGATTTGAGACGGACGAGACGCACGGGCAAATATCTTGATTGTGTTGTCGTAGTTGCTGATGGCCGCAAGATAGAGCACACCATTGTCTTCGAAGAATGTCATGGCGCCGCCCCAATCGAGCATCCCATCTGTCGACGGATTCTCGCATAAATACTCGAAACCACCGGTCGCGCAATTGTAGATTCCCACATGCACAGGGTTGGATTTGTTCGGCGACGAAGCACCGGTCACATCGCATGTCACCGTGTACGCCACCAGACGCTCCTTGGCGTAACCGGCCAACGCATGACCGGGGAAGGACATCGTGTATTGAGAATTGACTAACTGCGCCCCATCCACCACCGAACTGTCAAACGAGGACAGCGACGCAATCCCTCCCATCTTGATGAGGTTGCCCTGCGCGTTGCCGTAAATCGCCTTGCCTACTGCGTCATAGAACAGCCCCGTCCAGACGACACCGCCATCTTCGAGTTGTCCATCTTCGTTCGTATCTGAAACACTTGGAATCAGGCTCCCCGTGGACGCCCCTGTCTCTGGGTCAACAAGAGTCAGCGCATTCGGCAAAACCGTATCATAACTTTTGTGCGCGACCAACAGAACATCGTCATCCGCGCAAAGACTCTGCGGGCAAACCTGAATGCCGCCTGATACCGGTTGAGCGACGCCATCAAGACCAAAGCTTTTGACCAGTTTTCCGTCCGCGTTATACTTCTTGATGAAACAAGATTGCGCCGCCGCGCAACAGAAATACACATACCCGTCGCCGCCTGTAGTCAGGCTGTTGGCGTACTGCTGCGGATGCGTATCCTCACTCCAAATCGACACGTCGCCCGTTGTTGCCGGTGATGCGATACGCTGCAAGTAATAGGGTGCTTGTTGCTTGTTTTGAAGGTAGCAACTGAACACCAAATCATTGTTGGGCAGCGTCGTGACGGACTTAAGATGCCCGTCTAGCGGAATATACGCATTCAGGTCAATGGTTCGAGTATGACGCCACACACGAGACGTCGCTTGCGCCGGAAAATAGCGATACAGATTGAGGCACCGCGTGTATTGATTGGCGAGGCAAAGATAATGGGTGCCGTTGTGCTTGAACCAGCGAATTGCCGAAAAGGTCTCACCCAGATGATCGGGCGCGGTCTTGTCCAGCGGCATATAAACAGGAACGCCGATGTCCGCGTTCATGTCATAAAGCCAAACCATCATACTGTTGCGACTTGCTTTCTGTCCCCAATGCCCACCCGTATAGGCGACGAGCTGTAAATCCGGATTATAATCCATGCCGTTGACGGGTTGATTATAGGACGCGTGATAACGCAGCACCGAAGGCTTGGCGGACACAAAAGTGCCCGTCGTGGTCAGCGCAAACTCCGCAAGGTCACCACCAACATTCGCCAGTAGCGAATGCCGAGAAGCGACAGGATACATCGAGCCGCAAGCCTGAGTCTTCAGTCCGGCCGTGGTGCCGGTGTCATCCGGGTCGCCAAACGAAGCGATTTGGTCGAGAATTGAGCCACTTCGCGCATCGATGAGGTAGAGGTACGGGCGGGACTGAGTGCCCTGCAAACCGCTGACATAAAGTCTGGCGTCATCGGCGGAAATGCTAACCTCCGACGGAACAAAATCCAGCGTCACACTACCGTTCGTCCCAAATGATTCGTCCGCAATGCCGCTTGACAAATAACAGGTCAGCTTTTTGGTTTTGGCATCAGTAAGAAAGAGACGCCCCGAACCGTCACGGCACAAACAATTCGCGGAATTGTTGCTCATCTGCGCACCATCCGTGAAATTCCTCGCCGTGGCACTGCCCCACAAATCCGTGACTTTGACAATCTCGTGCGTGGATGTTCCGCTGTATTGCGTATAGTAAAGGTCGTTGCCATCGCGCGAAATCACAAAGTCTTTCACAAGCGAATTGGGATCGTCAAGCACCACAGGAACCTGACGAACAAACTGTAAAGTTTGTGCCGAGCCGCAATGATAAATGAATGTGGTCAGAAACACTATGGCCATCCGAGCATCCATGCAAACAGAATACACAAAATGCCCGCCGGATTGCAAGTCTTTTTTGTATGAAAGGCAGAATCCTCAAGAATGCGTTTTGGTTCGAGATGTCACTCATATCGGAACAAACTCAATGACTGTCTATCTTGACCATCACGCGACCACGCCAACCGACCCAAGAGTCCTTGCGGCGATGCTGCCGTACTTTACGGAACAATTCGGCAATCCCTCCGGATTGTCGCACAGCTATGGTCTTCAGGCAGGCGACGCGCTCGAAGCGGCACGACAACAGGTGGCAACTTTTGTCGGTGCGAAACGCGACGAAATCGTCTTTACCTCCGGCGCGACGGAAAGCAATAATATCGCACTGCTGGGCACTGCCCGACGTTGGACGGAACGCTTTGGTCAACGTGAGAAGCCGCTCATTTTTCTCTCGGATGCGGAGCACCCATCAATTGCCATTCCCGCGCAATGGTTGGAAAGTGACGGCTTTGGCATCGAACGCATTTCCCTTGACTCACAGGCGGAAATGGATATTCCTGACCTCGTATGTCGCCTGAGAGCCAATGCGCAGCGGACGCTGATGGTCTGTATGCAACTGGCGAATAGCGAAACGGGAACCATTTATCCTGTCGCGGAAATCGGCGCGTTATGCCACGAGCTGCACATTGCTTTTCATGTCGACGCGACGCAAGCACCCCTCTGGTTGCCAATTGACGTCAATGCTTTTCACGCGACAACTCTTGCGCTTAGCGCCCACAAAATGCACGGCCCCAAAGGCACAGGGATCCTCTTTATTCGCCACGACCCCGACAGCCCAACACTGACGCCCACACCACTCATGGGTGGCGGCAGTCAGGAAAACGGAATGCGCCCGGGCACACAGAATCTGCCTGCCATCATCGGCACTGCGCTGGCTTGTCGCCTTGCCGCAGAAGAGCGCACGGCCGATGGCGCTCGTGTTGCCGGTCTACGAGACGAACTGGCGCGAGGACTGACGGTGGCGTTTCCCGATGCCGTCATTCATGGCACGATGCAACACAGGCTGCCCAACAACCTGAGCATCGGATTTCCATGCTTGCCGCAACTGCCACACCCATTCGCCTATTACCTGACGGACATCGCCGTCAGCGCGACATCCGCCTGTTGCTCGGGCCATCATGCCTCAAGCAAACTGCTTGCTAAAATCGGCGTCTCGCAGGCACTTGCGCGAAACTCACTGCGGATGGGGCTTGGAAGATTCACCACCGAAGACGAGATTCAAATCGCCATCGCGATAATTGTGCAAACCATCAATAAATTCCGACATCAGGCTCTGTGACCTAAAGCGTTTGCGCTGTATTACATATATATAACAACTTATGAAAGAAGCAACAAAATGAACATCGGCTTAATCGACCATCACCTGCACAACTGGCATTCGGATGTGTTCCTCAAAATCCTCAACGGACCCATCGGCGAAGGAGACATGAACATCACAATCGCCTATGAATCAGATCCCGTCGCGGACAAGGAAGATTGGTGCAAAATCAACAAGGTCAAAAAGGCGTCGTCCCCGGAAGAGGTCGTCGAAAAAGCGGATGCTATTTTTGTGATGGCGCCGGACAACATCGAAGACCACCTGAAATTGGGGCGTTGCGCCTATGAATCAGGGAAACCGGTTTATGTCGACAAATACCTGTCCACAAGCATCGCGGACGCCAAAGAAATCGTCAGACTCTGCAAAGCAAGCGGGTCGCCTTTGACCTCGAATTCTTCTTTGCGTTTCACCCCCGACCTGCTCGACCTGATGAAAAAGCTCGGCGGCAAGAAGCCCAAGGAAGTTTTCGCTCGCGGATACGGACACTGGCATCCCTACGCCATCCACACCGTGACACGCGCACTGCCCATCTTCGGAACCAAGGCCGACCGCATCATCAACACCGGAACGGAAGACGCGCCAAATGTGACAATCGCTGACGGCGAGCGCCGTTGCAATATCCAAATCCTG
This sequence comes from Candidatus Sumerlaeota bacterium, assembly GCA_012513815.1. Taxonomy (GTDB): domain Bacteria; phylum Sumerlaeota; class Sumerlaeia; order Sumerlaeales; family Sumerlaeaceae; genus JAAZBM01. The sequence continues at coordinate 150,276 of JAAZBM010000011.1, forward strand.
TGGGCACCCGCCAATCACTGGGAGGTCGCGCCATGGCAAGTCGGAGCAATTATCGGAGACCGCATCGAAATCGCGACCAATGACCCCAAACATGATGCCTATGAGGACCTCATGCGCGAAGCCGTGAAGTTCCTCAGAACACGCATCTCGCCGCTGTCTGTCGAGGAAATGCTCATGACCTCCATCATCGACGAACTCGGCGAAAAATCGAGGGAAATGGGTGGAGTCTGGATAGATATTCCACAATTGTAAAATTTATAACTTATTATTGTATAGTTATTATGAAACAAGACTTTACCTTTTCATGCTTGTCGCGAACAGGTAAGTGTGACTTATTTTGTCAGGAATAATTATGAAAACATCCGCATTGCTCGCCGCATTATCTTTAGTATCGGTGCCTTGTCTCGCGCAAACTGAGGCTACATCCCCACTGAGTATGGCCGTTCCATCAGCCACCGAATCCGCAATTGCTCAGCCAACTAATCCTGCATCAACAGAGATTAAATGGTCTTACGACTTGCTGATTGCGGAAGATCAGGCGATGAAAACGGGACAACTCGTGCTTGTATACTTTGAGACAGATACGAACGCGAAATGTAAAACTCTCGAGCAGAATGTGTTTAGCAATCCTCTTGTCATCGCCGAAATGCAAAAGCTTGTTCCCATCAAAGCGGATTTCTTGACAAACACGAAACTTGCCTATTCGTTGTGGCTCTATGGCGCCGGAACATTCGCCATTCTGGATGCAAACGGAACCGTTCTCGTTCGTGCGGACGTCGACGAAGCCATCGACTCGGTGGACGAGTTCCTTGCCTTCATCAAAAAAGGCGAAGAAGCAAAAGCGACACACAAGACCGCGGTCGATACACCTGTTGCGCAAGACACGTTGACAACGAAAGCTCCCACGTTTATTCCTGAGGCAGTCACGTCAACAACTCCCGCCGCAACACCAGTGACACCAGCGACTGAGAGTCTCACGACACAAACCGCCGAAACATCTGCGCCTACTGCTCTGTAGCCATGGCGGCGCCGTCGCTTGACGGAATCTGAATTGAAACGGTCTCACACCTGAGTAACAATCGCGTGTGAGACCGTTTTGTTTTCTACGAAATAACAGACCGTGACTTTATTTCTGCGCGGCCTGTTGAGCGGCGCAATACACCTGCATAATTGCGACATTGTTTTCGGCGGCGAGGCGTTTGCAGTCCTCATACTCGGGCATCCTCTTGACGGCTTCCTCGCCCCAGTAACCGGTCTTGACCCGAACAGTCCCCCACGGAGTCTCGACGCTCTCCATCGCTCGCCGCAAAATGTGGCGTTCGACATCCTGAACCCGCACCCCAAAAGTCGTCGTTTCACGCAAGACAAGTTCCGTCATCGCTCGGACATCACTCGTCCGGCACAGCAGACAAAGCCGAATTCCGGGGCGAAACTTTTTCATCTGAACCGAGACAAAATGAACATCCAGAGCGCCCAGTGCCATAGCTTTCTCCGCCACGCAGCCAAGCATCTCGGGCGTCATATCATCAATTTCGCATTCCAGTTTCGCGATGTTCTCGACATCATACGGCATCGCTGAAGTGTCGTCTTCGATAATCAAACGCAAATAGTTTGTTTCGCCGGGAATCTCGAGCGACCCCGCGCCATAGCCGGTTTTGCCCACACGGAAGCAGCCCATCCCCTGACCCATACCGGCAGCGTTTTCCGCGCATATCGCCCGCAGAATCGCGCACCCCGTGGGTGTCGCAAGTTCTCGCTGCACAGGGCCACTCTTTGTAAGGACACCCTCGAGCAGTCGCAATGTGGCCGGAGCCGGAACCGGAATGACGCCATGCGCCGCAGTGACTGTGCCGCCGCCAACCGATATCGGTGATGTGCTCACCTCGCTACCAAGAATTCCGAAATAGTTGAGACCCCACATGGAGCCGACGATGTCGATGATGGCGTCAATCGCGCCAACTTCGTGGAAATGCACAGACTCCAAATCCATCTCGTGAACAGCCGCCTCGGCCTCGCCCAACAACGTAAACGCACGCACGGCGTACTCCTTGACAGTATCAGGCAACGCACCCGCGGATATCATCGAGCGAATCTCGCTCAACCCGCGATGATGATGTGATTCGTTGGTCACGACATCGACAAACGTTCCGCCAATGCCACAGCGCTGCATATGACGTGTTTGCAACTCCCAGCCGTCCGACAACACAGTGCGCAACGCCGCAGTCAATTCGTCAACTGGCAACCCAAGGTCGATGAGCGCGCCAAGAATCATATTCCCACTGACGCCGTATGGGCAATCAAAATGCGCCCGTCTCATGTCACTTCTCATTCCTAAATTCCTCTCAATCAATCGATGTGATGCGCCGGACAATTGATTAAATGCGCCAGCATCGCCGCCCCAAAACCATTATCAATATTGACAACACCAATGCCGCCCGAACACGCTGTCAGCATCCCAAGCAAAGCGCTGATGCCACCGAACGACGCGCCATAACCAATGCTCGTCGGCACCGCGATGACGGGAACATCTGTCAAACCCGCAACCACGCTCGGTAGCGCGCCCTCCATGCCCGCAATCACAATCACAACATTAGCGCGGCGCAGAACGTTTTCCGCAGCCGAAAACAGCCGATGAATTCCGGCCACACCAACATCATGCACTCGCTCAACCTTGCTCCCCATCGCTTCCAGACAAATCGCGGCTTCTTCCAAAACCGGCAAATCGCTCGTCCCGGCAGACATGACTGCGACAAGACCTCGCGGCGCAGGCGACTCGGGCTGGCGCTTGAGAATAATTCCGGGCACCGAATGATAGACGAAATCCGGCCGCGCCGCACAAATCACTTGCGCCTTGTCCTCGGAAACCCGAGTACACAAAACAGTTTGATGCGCGTTGTCCAGATGAATCGCGATTTCAAGAATCTGCTCGGCGGTTTTGGTCGCGCCATAGACTACCTCGGGAACACCACGCCGTGAACAACGTGACAAATCGAGTTTCGTATGACCGAGCTCTTCAAACGACAGCCCCATCCCATAGAACCGTTCCATGGCATCAACGGGAGCAAGCGAACCACTCGCAACCTCTTCCAGCAAATTCTTCAATCTATCCATCTCACATCCCTCAACCACTATTACAAGTGAACAGCGTATTTGTGTTGTGAACACAAAAGCCGTTCGATGGTTTCTCAAACTATGTACAACAGGATTGCATTACCTTTGAATCCGGAAAACGCCGTGGAAGTCCTCGGCATAGGCAAAGAGTTTTGGATTGCGCCCGAAAAACTCATGGAGAGCAAACGCAAATTCAAAGCTCTGCATGATGTGTCTTTTGAGGTGCCGCGCGGCGAGATTCTTGGTATCATCGGCATCAACGGAAGCGGCAAGAGCACGCTGCTCAAAATCCTCTGCGGAATCATGAAGCCGACCGAGGGAATGTACCGACGTCTGCCACGCATCGGCACGCTGTTGGATCTCTCCGCAGGCTATCACCCGGATTTGACGGGATACGAGAATCTGTTTTTGCACGGCTCCGTGATGGGAATGTCGCGCAGCGATGTCACCGCCCTGCTGCCCAAAATCCTCGACTTTTCCGGACTGACGAACAAACAACTCGAAATGCCCGTCCGACACTATAGCAGCGGAATGATTGTCCGACTTGGCTTCTCGTTGGCGATTCATGTTGACCCTGACATTCTCTTTGTGGACGAGGCATTATCGGTTGGCGATATGGAATTCCAAGCCCGAAGCGGGAATCGCATTCTGGAGCTTGTCAAAAAGGGTAAAACGCTCATTATCGTCTCGCATATCGTCTCACAGATTCGTCAGTTGTGCAAACGCTGCGTATGGATGCATCAGGGCGAGGTTGTCGAGATTGGATCGTCGGATAGCACCGGCAGACACTATGCCGAAATGCTGAGACTCTGCGACGACGACGAACTGCTCGGACACGCACGGATGATGTCAATGGGCAAGGCCATTCGCGACAATCTGGCGGACGCGCCGATTGTTTTGCGAAACCTCACGGTGAGCGACAAACAGCCACTACGCTCCAATGACCCGCTGACCGTTACCATGGAACTGGTGTGCCGGCAAGCCAGCCCACAGCCGCCACAAATCACCATCACTCTATTTGACCCATTCGGGCAGATTGTCAACTCGCGCGAAGTCTCCCCCATCCCTGACGCAGGCCAGCCGATTGACCAAGGAACCTATCAGTTGACGTTGACTTATGAGGCTTTGCCGTTGGCCGGAGGCGAATACGAATTACAGGCACAACTCAAAACGGATAACATCATCGCGAAAACGCAACCACTCGAAACACGCTTTTGTATCGAAGGACAAGCCGACGATAAAGCACCTTATTATGTCGAACTACCTTCGCGATTCGCGCTTACTTGTGACTCTCGTAGCGATTCTTAGAAAACTCGCACTGAGGTTCTTGCCCTTCCGGATAGACGCCATTGAAACACGCCAGACAATAATTGATTGTCTTGGGCATCACTTGAACAAGACCTTTGATGCTGATAAAACCTAAGCTGTCACTGCCGACATACTCGCGCATTTCCTCAATCGTTTTGTTCGCGCCAAGCAACTGCGATTCCTCGGGCGTATCAATTCCAAAATAACACGGATACTTCCACGGTGGAGCCGTGATGCGGAAATGAATCTCTTTGGCACCGGCATTGCGCAGAATGTTGACAATTTTGCGGCTAGTCGTCCCGCGAACAATCGAATCGTCAACCACGACAACACGCTTATCTTGCAGAATCGCGCGAACGGGGTTATACTTGATACGAGCGCCAAAGTCACGAATACTCTGCTCCGGCTCGATGAATGTCCGACCAATATAGTGCGAACGTACCAGACCAATATCATAAGGGATTCCGCTCTCGCGCGCATAGCCAATGGCGGCAGGAACCGAGCTGTCCGGCACCGCAATGACAACATCGGCATCGACGGGATGCTCTTTGGCTAACTGGGCGCCAAGACGGGCACGAAGCATACTGACCGAACGAGCATGACGGGCAAAGGAGTCGGGACGCGAGAAATAAATGTACTCGAAAATGCAGAAGGATTCCGTCTCCGGAGGAAATGGCCGAATGCTGCGGACACTGCCGTCTTTGCCGAATATCATCGCCTCGCCTGGCTGAAACTCGCGCATATAGGCGGCATCCATAATTTCGAGAGCGCAACTCTCACTGGAGACAACATAGCCGCCGCCCTCGAGCATGCCTAAGCACAGCGGGCGAAAGCCGCGTGGGTCCTTGACTGCAATTACTTCGTCCGGACGCAAAATCACCAACGAGAACGCGCCTTTGAGCTTCTTTAGGGTCTCCCAAAGAGCTTCATGAAAATCCTTTCCGGTACGCCGTGCCAAACCATGCACGATGATTTCCGTATCGGTTGTCGTCTGGAAAATCGCGCCACCCTGCTCTTGCTCATAACGAAGCGCCTCGCTGTTCGTCAAATTTCCATTATGCGCAACGGCAACCTGTCCGCCACCATATCGCGCCCAAATCGGCTGAGCGTTGGTCACACGGGTAGCGCCTGTCGTACTGTAGCGCACATGGCCAATGGCCAGCGACCCCTTGAGTGTCGCCATTGCTTCAGGGGTAAAGACATCCGCGACCAATCCATCATTCTTGTGACAAATTAAATTCTCGCCGTCAGATGAGACAATCCCGGCGCTCTCCTGACCACGATGCTGTAAAGCATACAGCCCCAGATAGGCGAGCTTTGCGGCTTCGGGATGGCCTATCACTGCGACAACGCCACATTCCTCCCCAGGCATCTCGGCGAGGCATTCATCTGCGTTCAAATCTGTCGTATTAATAGCATTCATATATCGGGCTTCCCTCATTGAACTTTTGGCATCGTGACTGTTAGATTTTGTTACAAACTTACTTCTTCATAGTGATGCAAATGTTATTCTGTGGAATTTCTGCGAATTATCCCAATGATTGAATCCCCCTTGTCAGAGTACTTATCTATCACAAATCATTTGGCAGGTAGTAGCATATATGGAACACATTAAACAAGACAAGTTGATGCAATATATCGACAAGGAATTGTCGGATAACGAGTCTCGCGAAGTCAAAGACCATCTGGAAGAATGTGAACAATGCCGCGACTTGCATGCCCGTCTCGCGAACTTTAGCGAGTCGGTGACGCAAACAGGCCGCTTTGTGTTCAACAGAAAAGCACTGACCAAGGAAGAAGAAGACAAATACTCACAAACTCTGTCGCGTAAAATTGCCGCTGACAAGGGAAAGACCATTGCGGCGATTCTGCTTATCATCGCACTCCTACTTGCAATCATCGGCTGCTGCGGATACCAAATCTTTTACACATTCGCGATTATCATCGCTTTCATCGGAGTCATTTTGTATTTCTGGCAGAACAAAAAAGCGAAATAAACCCGTTAGCGCCAACGACGGTAAACGGGTAGCACAAGCAAAAGCATAAACACGAACAACGCTAGCAGTTCGCCAAGAATCAACTGAAGATAACTGTGCGTGGCGGTGAACACAATGGCGACAACGATTGAGATGGCCAGTGACAGCATGCCAAAAATCATGCGACGCTGAACACCGGCAAAGTAGCGCTCGATTTCGCCCATATCTGTCGGATGAACACCGACTTTTAGTTCCTCACGGTCAAGTTTCGTAATCACGCGATCGACGCTGCGCCCTAATTCGAGCCAGTTGTTCCAAGTATAAACGGCCTCATCAAGCGCCATCCGGGGCGAGGTCAACCCATGAGCCGCAATAACACGGCGAATGATGGGACGGGCAAAACGAACGCCATTAAAGTCGCTCTTGTACTGTATGCCAATACCTTCGAGAATCGTCGCGATTCGTAGCAAGTAGACAAGATTCGAAGGAAGGTTGAGCGGAAAACGATAGAATGAGGACAGAATATCGGTGACCATCTTTTGCACAATCCGACCTGTGCTCATCTGCGTTTTGAGCGTGATATCCATCAGGACACGGGCGGCGTCGCGCAAAACAACCATGTTTGTGCCGGGCGTCACCATGTTCAGTTTGTAGAACCCCTGAACCATCGCGTCGACATCCTCGCGAACAGCAGCGCTGATTGTCCGCACCAACTCCCGACGCCTATCGCTCGGCATGCGAACCACCATACCAAAGTCAAGCATCACAATGCAATTATTCGAATCCAACAGCAGATTGCCCGGGTGAGGGTCGGCATGACTGACGCCATCAATGGCAATCATTTTCGTGTAAATCCGAACAAGTGTCCGCACCAGTTCCATCGGGTCAACGCCCCGACCAAGCACGCCCTCTTTGTCATCGAGGCGGATGCCATCGATATATTCCATCGTCAACACGCGATGTGAAGTCATATCATGATAGATGCACGGGATTCGAACGGCAATCTCGTCCTTCAGATTCTCGGAAATTTCCTCGTAGTTCTGAGCTTCAACGAGGAAATCCATCTCATCGTGAATGACACGCCGGAATTCATCCGCCACGTTGCTAAGGTTCGTGATGATGAAGTGTCGCCCAAAAATCCAACGGGCAATCTTTAGCACAACGCGAATCACATACAGATCTATCAGAACAAGTTCCTCGACTCCCGGCCGCAAAACCTTGACCGCAACCGTATCACCTTTGTAAACGGCGCGATGCACCTGCCCCAGACTTGCGCCCGCAAAGGGAACCGAATCAAACTCATCGAACAACTCCGACAGGGGTTTTCCAAAATCTGTTTCGATGATGCGGTGAACATCTTCGAACGGGAACGACGGCACACGGTCATGCATATCTCGGAGCAAATTGGTATACAACTGCGGAATCAAGTCGTCACGAGTCGCAAGTATCTGACCAAACTTGACGAAGGTCGGCCCGAGCGTCATAACTTTCGCGATGAAATCCCTAGCACGCACGTGTTGTTCCTCGCTCGTTATCGGACGGGGAGCACCAAAGAAAAACCATCCGCGAAAGTCGCGCAATAAACTAAATATAAAGGGCAGAAAAATACGCAGGATATGATAGGGACGGAGCGCAGACCGTGCCAACAGTTTATTAGGAGAACGATTTGTTTCGCTTGAATCCATCATGTGCATCTTTCCATCATAAATTATATGGAGACTACCATAAGAAACACCGAACATTACAAGTCTATCCCTCGTTCGATGGTCGTTTTTTTGCGCTTTCGTCAAGCCAACTCTGAAGAATCAGAGCCGCGGCCCAATCATCAACGACGCCGTGCGAATGCTTTGCAGCCCCCGCCTGTTCCTGTAATTCGGCGGCATCGACGCTCGTATAGCGCTCATCCCACAAAATGACTTGAATCTCGTCGCTGCCAATGGCTTGCCGTATCTTATCCGCAAACCACCGAGCCTTGATTGCGGCGGGACCTTCCGAGCCATCACTGTTCAGGGGCAAACCAACCACAATCACACGAACACCTTCGCGACGTGCCACATCGGCCACACGGGCAGCAGGTGCGGGTTTTCTTCTGTCTAAAACACACAACGGACGGGCAAGCATCCCAATCGTGTCCGAAACCGCAATCCCTACACGGACGGCTCCGGGGTCGACACCCAAAACCTTATATTGGCAATATTTTTCGCTAAATAACAAGATTTTTCGACTTACAGATGAATTTAGTAAATCCTTCATAGTAAAAACACTTGCTTACATGATGGAGTCAAAAATTCTCTCTTAGCACTTTCTCCCCCGTTGAAGGAGCCAGAGGGAACGGCTGTGTTCTGTCATATCTTTGGAGGCAAAATAATTTATAAATGAATACCTACTACCCAAAAACAGGGGATGTTCAGGAAAAATGGTATGTTGTGGATGCGAAAGGCGAGGTCCTCGGACGCTTAGCCTCACGTGTTGCAGCCATTTTGCGTGGCAAGAATCTGCCAACATTCCATCCCGCTGTTGATCCTCAGGCACATGTCATCGTCCTGAATGCCGATAAGGTCATCCTTACCGGACGAAAATTACAACAGAAAACATATTCTTCGCACAGTGGATACCCCGGAGGATACAAAGAAGCTACCGCTCAGGAATTGTTCAATCGCAAACCCACTGAAGTCCTGCGCCATGCCATCAAGGGCATGCTCCCCAAGGGCACATTAGGAGCGACCATGTTGACACATGTCCGCATCTATACAGATGACAAGCATACACATCAGGCGCAAAAACCCGAAGTTGTATCAATCACGAAGAAACGCGCATAATTAGAGGATATTGAAAATGGCAATTGAACAATACACCGCAACAGGCCGACGCAAAACCTCGACCGCTCGCGTCTACTTACGCAACGGTAAAGGAAAAATCGTTGTGAACGGCAAGCCTTTCCCGGGCCATTTCGGACCACGCGAAAGCGTCGACATGATGGTCAAGCAACCACTCAAGGAAACTCATAACCTCACCAAGTATGACATTATCATCAATGTCAACGGCGGCGGAATTATGGGACAGGCGAGTGCAATCAGACACGGCATCAGCAGAGCGTTGATTAAAGTGAACCCCGCTTTCAGACCTACTCTGAAGTCGTTCGGATTCCTGACACGTGACCCAAGAATGAAGGAAAGAAAGAAGTACGGACAAAAGGGAGCACGCAAGCGCTTCCAGTTCTCGAAACGCTAAACCTTCAGAAATATCTTTTTGCAAGTGTGCAACGCAATTTACCTGTGTTGCACACTTCGTCTTTTTTGCGCCCAATCACAAACTCTCAATAAATGAACAACCGATATAGGGGTAAATCATTTATTGTGTAGTAGTGATAGTAATCAAAGGATTTATGTATGTTTCTAACGCCAAAAGGATTTTCCCCCAAAAAAATCGTACTGGTTTGTACTCTGTTCATCGTCTTCTCAAGTATGCTCGTTGTTGGGCTGTATGCCCAAAACGCCCGCAAAGCAGACGACGAGAGAATGTGGGAATTCGCCGCTCTCTTTGCCGAAATCTATAAAAATATCGACGAACGCTATGTGGAAGATGTAGACAAGAAAAAGCTGCTCGAGGGAGCACTCCAAGGGATGTTCCTGACACTGGACCAGCATTCGCAATATATGACGCCGGACTCGTTGTCACAACTCGAAAAGGACACCGAGGGAAACTTCAGCGGAATCGGAATTCACATCCAGATGAAGGACGGAGTTCTGACATGTGTCGCCCCCATGCCCGGCAGCCCTGCGGCTAAGGCCGGAATGAAGCCTTGGGATAGAATTATCGAAATCGATGGAAAGAAAACGGAACTTATTTCGCTCACGGATGCGGTCAAGAAACTCACCGGTCCGGCGGGAACAACAGTCAAACTGACGGTCTACCGCGAGGGTGAACCCGAATGGCTCCACTTTGAGCTTGTCCGCGGAAACATCAAAGTCGACAGTGTGTACTCGCATATGCTGACGGATGACATTGGTTATCTGCGTATCTCTAAGTTCAGCGACAGCACATCGCAGGACCTTGCGAAGGCTATTGACGACTGCCGCCAAAAGGGCGCGAAAGGATTCATTCTCGATTTGAGATTCAACACCGGCGGACTTCTTCAGGAGGCCATCAGCGTCTCGAACCTTTTCCTGCCCAAAGGGAAGATTATCGTCTCGACGAAGGGACGCATCGCAAGCCAGAATCAAAAATATTTCGCCCAGAATGACCCTGTGACGGATCTGCCCTTAATCGTTCTCATCAACCGCGGAAGCGCAAGCGCCAGCGAGATTGTAACGGGCGCACTGAAGGATTACAACAGAGCGTGCATCGTCGGCATCAAAGGTCAGAGAACATTCGGCAAAGGTTCTGTCCAGAGTATTCAGCCGCTCAATAACTCCTTTGAAAAGGACGAAAACGGCAACACACGTCAGGCCGGTTTGCGGCTGACCACGGCGCATTATTTCACGCCATCCGAAGTCAAAATCGACAAGATTGGTATCACGCCGGACATCGCCGTCGAGCTGCCGAAGGACAACGAAACCGATTTGCTGAAGCTCGGGATGTACGGCGACCCGGGACAAAACGAAACCGAAATGACGACCGCAAGCCAGTTCCAGTGGAAGAATTATAACGGCAAGGATGACGGAAAGTCGACCGAGTCGGCAACGACATCAGCGACGAGCGAAACGAATGACTTGCAGACAACGTCCGCGGACGAGGCAACAAACCCCAATCCGAATAAGGATGGGGACGATGAGGATATGCCGTCATTGATTCCGAGCGCCTTGAAAAAGTCCGATGACGCAAAGACAACGGCTGCCGAACCGAAACGAATCATTCCTCTCGACCGGGAACTCTTCCCCAAAGCGGAAGTGGAAAAAGACCCCAAGATGGGTATCACGGCCGCGCTGACAAGCCCCACCGTCGAACGGTCAAAGTTTGTCGACTATCAGCTCAAGGTCGCCGAAAGACTCATGGAAAACAAACTGAAGAATAACGTGGATTTCTTGGACAAGTCGTCAGCGATGCCCGCGAAATTTGACGAAATCACTTCGGGCACCAAAGAGACGTCCGCAACCAAAACAAACTAACAAGACCTATATAAGTAGTAAAGCGAAGCGGCAGGCACAACCACGTGTCTGCCGCTCTTTTTGTCGATAGTGTGCAACTTTTCGCACACTCAAAATATAAACTGTGCTATTTTATGTGCAATATCCCGAAAATCACCAACTTTTTTCCGACTTTTGGCCTTTTTTTGTGGCACACAGCATGCTGTACTCTAATCAAACGCCACTTATATGGAGGATGTTAAAATGAAGAAAGCTCAGCAAACAATGGATCCCGTTTACAAACAGGTTTCGGTTCTGTCGCAAGAAGAAGAGATTAATCTTTTTAAAAGATACGAACAAGGCGACATTCACGCTCGCAATACTCTGATTGAGCACAACATCCGTTTTGTGGCGAAAATCGCTCGGACGTACAAAAACGTCAGCAAGATTCCTCTCGAAGACCTCATCAGCGAAGGCACTCTTGGACTCATCAGCGCAATCGACAAATTCGACTACAAAAAGGGTTATCGCTTTACAACCTTTGCCGCTTTTGGAATCCTTCAGGCCATCATCACCGCATTGCGCAAACAATCTAACCTCATCAGATTGCCCCAACGCAAATGCAAGGTCGTCGGCGAGGTCGCGAAACTGCGTCAAATGTTGACTTCCAAATACGGACATCAGCCGTCGGTTGCCGAACTGGCTGAACTTGTCGGCGAAACTCCCGAAGAGTTGACATGCCTGTTGCAAGCTTGCGAAGAACCGATTTCGGTCAATGCGGACGAAGATAACGAAAACACTTTCTTCGAAAACTTGGCGGACAAGAATGCGCCATCCGTTATTGATTCGTGTCAGGAAGAGGCAAAGCGCCAACTGATTGACAAGGTTCTGAAGAATGTGCTCGACCCCCGCGAAGAAAAACTCATTCGTCTTCGCTTTGGGCTTAACGAACGTGGCGACGAAGTCTCGCTTCGCGAAGCCGGGAAAGCAATCGGTGTCAGCCAAGAAGGAGCACGCAGAATGGAAAACAGAGTGCTCATCAGACTGAACAAAGCAGCCTATCAGCTCAAACTCAACGAATTAAGATAACTTTCACACACAACATCTACCCAACTCCTTATCATTATCCAAACAGAAACGGATGAAGCCACACACGCGACTTCATCCGTTTTTTTCTGATATCAAGAGTGCTCAATCATCTCACGAAACCGAGCAAACAACCCCATCGAATCATGCGGCCCGGGCGATGCCTCGGGGTGATACTGCACACTAAATCCGGGCGCATGCAACAGCCGAAGCCCCTCAACCGTTCCATCGTTCAGATTGAGATGCGACACCTCCGCCTTGTCCGACGAAAGGCTGTCGGCATCGACCACATAATTATGATTCTGACTCGTGATTTCGACCTTGCCTGTGCGCAAATCCTTCACAGGATGATTCAACCCATGATGCCCAAACTTGATGCGGCGCGTGTTGCCTCCGACCGCAAGTCCAAGCAATTGATGCCCCAGACAAATGCCAAACAGCGGCAAACGACCAATCAGGTCGCGGATTGCGTCCACCGCATAGGTCACTGCGGATGGGTCCGCCGGACCGTTGGACAAAAAGACGCCATCCGGTTTCAGTGCCAACACCTCTCTCGCCGATGTATGCGCCGGGACAACCGTCACACGCATCCTCTGCTGACGGAGACGACGCAAGATATTCCACTTGATGCCGAAATCATACGCGACAATGTGCATATCAGTAGCGGGCAGCGGCGCGTTGAAGCATCCCCATGAGGTCGACATTCTGCCATCCGCATCCCACTCATACGCTGCGGCCGTCGTAACTTTGCAGACATAATCCTGCCCATTCAGACCATCCCAATTGCGGGCGCATTCGACGGCCGCTTCGGGCGTCAGCTTGCCAGCAACTGACAGGTAGGCACGCATCGTTCCGCAATCGCGCAACCGAATCGTCAGCGCACGAGTGTCAATCCCCGCAAGCGAGGGAATCCCCTGCTCGCAAAGGTACGCACTCAGGGACATGGACGTGCGCCAATTGGAACAAGGCGGCGCATCATGAACTAACAAGCCGTTGGCGAAGATTTTGTATTGTTCGCCATCCTCACGGTTGATTCCATAGTTGCCCTGTTCGGGAAACGTCATTGTCACCAACTGACCGCTGTAACTCGGATCTGTCAGAATCTCCTGATAACCCGTCATACCGGTATTGAACACAACCTCGCCCAACGTATCAACAGATGCGCCGATTGATTGCCCACGCAAAACCGTCCCATCCTCCAAAGCGAGAAACGAACTCTTGTCGCGTTGCTCTTTCCAAGACCAGCGATTCTTTTGTTCGACCATCATTGCGTCACAACCTTTCGAAATTCAACATTCAGAAAATTCTTTGCCGGTGGTGTCGTCGGTATCACCCTTGTGTGGTAAACATGACGATGCAATTCTTGCAACGAACACACATCGTAATGCTCCAACTTTTTCAGCGCCATTAGGCCCTCCACCGCAGCGGACAAGCCACGCAGCGTTGTCGTCATAGGCACACACTTGCGAATTGCCTCCCGCCGCATCAGCAACTCATCACGAGTCGGAAGATCACCGGACGGCACATTCACAATCCAGCCGACTTCATCGTCATTCATCATATCAATCGCGTTCGGGCGGCCACGACTAATGCGGAACACGGCGCGAGCCTTCACGCCTGCGTCACGCAGAATCGTTGCGGTCCCGGCTGTCGCATAGATTTTATATCCTAGCGCATCCAATTCTTTTGCCAGAGGCACAAGACCCGGTTTTTCACGATCGCACACCGTCAGGAAAACATTCCCCGACCGAGGCAATGGATTACCCGCTGCCAGTTGGCTCTTGACGTAAGCCATGCCACGCGAATCATCAATGCCCATGACCTCACCCGTCGAGCGCATCTCAGGCCTCAAGATGGCGTCACAACCGGGGAAGCGGCTGAAGGGCAACACAGCCTCCTTGACGGCAAAGCTACGAGACACAACCTCCTCGGTCACACCTAACTGTTTCAACGTGTATCCGACCATGATGAGAGACGCTAACCGAGCTAGCGGCAAACCTGTCGCCTTGCCGGCAAAAGGGACGGTACGCGAGGCGCGAGGATTCACCTCGATGACATAAACCTTTCCGTCCTGCACCGCATACTGAACATTCATCAAGCCCAACACCTTCAGCTCAACCGCCAGTGCACGAGTACTGCGATGAATTTCGCTCAGCACTTCCGTTGACAAAGTCATTGGCGGAATGCAACAAGCGCTGTCACCGGAATGAATCCCGGCCTTTTCGACGTGCTCCATCACAGCACCAATGATGACGTCCTCACCATCCGATAAACAATCCACATCGATTTCAATGGCGTTCTCAAGAAACTTATCAATCAGGAGCGGTTTCCCGTCAGACACCTCCAGAGCCTGCTGAGCAAAGTCCTTGAAGGTTTTCTCATCATAAGCGATGGACATGGCACGACCACCAAGCACAAAGGATGGTCGAACCAAAACAGGAAACTCAATCCGCTGCGCATATTCCAACGCCTCATTCAACGTCAGTGCGGTGAAACTCTTGGGTTGCAAGATACCAATGCGATCCGCGAGTTTCTTAAAGTACTCGCGATCCTCCGCCAGCTCAATGCTCTGCGGAGAAGTTCCGATGATTCGCACGCCGTTCTTTTGCAAAGCAGCCGCAAGATTCAGCGGTGTCTGGCCACCAAACTGAACAATGGCCCCAACACACTGCTCGCGCCGATAAACACTGAGGACATCCTCAAGTGTGACCGGCTCGAAATACAGACGATCGCTCGTGTCATAATCCGTCGACACCGTCTCGGGGTTGCTGTTGACCATCACCGTCTCGAAGCCTGCGTCGCGCAGCGCATAAGATGCATGTACACAGCAGTAGTCAAATTCGATTCCCTGACCGATGCGATTCGGGCCACCACCGATAATCATTATCTTTGGTTTGTGCGAGGCGGCAATTTCGCAATCACTGCCATACGTCGAATAATAGTACGGCGTCGACGCTTTGAATTCGGCGGCACAAGTATCCACCAAACCATACGCCGCATGCAGGCCCAGACTCTCACGGCTTGCGCGCACGTCATCCTCCGTCGTGTTCAACAGCACAGCAATCTGCTTGTCACTGTAGCCGAACTCTTTGGCCTGCAAAAACAGCGCCTTATCGGCGGAAAGCCCGGCAAGCGTCTGCACTCCACGAATCTCATCTTCATACGCGACGAGTTCCTCAAACTGCGACAGGAACCACGGGTCAATCGCCGAGAGTGCATGCACACGGTCGATACTCCACCCACGCCGAAATGCCTCATGCAATTTGTAAATCCGTTCGGGCGTTGGAACACGCAAACCCTCTTCCAAAGCGGCCTCCGACAACTCGACTGCTTCCAAACACTTCCGGTCGCAACCGAAACCACAGCTTCCTGTTTCGAGACTCCGCAACGCCTTTTGGAAAGCTTGTTTGAACGTCCGACCAATCGCCATCGTCTCTCCAACACTTTTCATCTGTGTGCCTAGCACCGACGAAGCGCCCGGGAATTTCTCAAACGCGAATCGCGGCATCTTCACGACAACATAATCAATCGACGGTTCAAATATCGCCGGTGTCTCGCGAGTGATGTCGTTGCGCAATTCATCCAAGGTATACCCAATCGCCAACTTGGCGGCAATCTTCGCAATGGGGAAACCCGTCGCTTTGCTGGCAAGCGCGGACGAACGGGACACACGAGGATTCATCTCGATGACGACCATGCGCCCATTCGCGGGATTGATGCCAAACTGAACATTGGAGCCACCCGTTTGCACACCGACCACACTCATGATATTCAACGAGGCGTCACGCATGATCTGATACTCGCGGTCTGTAAGCGTCAAGGCGGGCGCAACGGTAATGCTATCCCCCGTGTGAACGCCCATCGGGTCAAGGTTCTCGATGGAACACACGATGCAAGCATTGTCATTCGCGTCACGCATGACCTCCATCTCATACTCTTTCCAACCGAGCAGAGATTCCTCAATCAACACTTCGCTGACAGGACTCAGCGCCAGCCCACGTTCGCAAATGGCGGTGAACTCCGCTTCATCGTGAGCAATACCGCCACCACTTCCACCAAGAGTGAATGCGGGACGAACAATCACGGGATAAACGCCAATCATCTGCTGCACGTGATGACACTCTGTCATCGTGTGCGCGATATCACTGACAGGAACATCAAGTCCAATCGAGCAAACAGCGTCCTTGAACAACTGGCGATCTTCCGCGCGGCTGATAACCGATGCCGTAGCGCCAATCATCTCCACCCGATACCGTTCGAGTACGCCGGCCTCATGAAGCGCCATCGCTAGATTCAGCGCCGTCTGGCCGCCAATTGTGGGCAAAAGCGCATCAGGCCGTTCGCGACGGATGACCTCGGTCACCAGAGTCAAATCCAACGGTTCAATGTACGTTCGATCCGCAAACTCAGGGTCAGTCATGATTGTCGCGGGATTACTATTCACCAAGACAATCTCATAACCCTCCTCGCGCAACGCTTTGCACGCCTGAGTTCCCGAGTAATCGAACTCGCACGCTTGACCGATTACGATAGGCCCCGAACCGAGAACAAGAATCTTTCGCAAGTCTTCTCTTTTGGGCATTTCATTATTCCTTTCTCAAATTCACTTCTGTTCTTTAAGCCAACAATCCACTCCTGACGCAACGCGGCGAGCATTGGCGATGGCCTTTACGACAAGCGATTGCCCTGTTGCGAAATCGCCTGCCGCAAAAACACCCTCTTCCGAAGTCATCATATTGCAATCAAGAACAGGCAAGCCATTCTTTTGTGTTTTGATTTCCAAACAATTATATATTTTATCATTGCCCTCATTGGTAAAGCCAAGCGCCAACAATATGAGTTCGACATCAAGCGATTGTTCCGTTCCGGTGATAGGCACAAAGCTCATCCGCCCCTCCGGAGATCGCTTCATTTCTACCTCTTCGCCATTCCAACGGCAAACAGAACCGTCCTTCGCCTCAAAGCTTTTGGTGTTGAGAGACCAACGGCGGACGCACCCTTCCTGATGCGAGGCTCCCGTTCGCAACATGTATGGCCACAATGGCCACGGCGTCGATTCGGCGCGAGTCTCCGGTGGTTTGGGCATAATTTCGATTTGCGTCACAGACCGCGCGCCCTGACGAATCGCGGTTCCGACACAGTCAGCACCGGTATCACCGCCGCCAATGACAAGAACATTCTTGCCCTTGGCATCGATGGGGTCTTCCGCAAACTCCTCATGCGAAACGCGCTTGTTCTGTTGTGTCAAATACTCGACCGCGAAATGAATTCCGTTCGTCTCGCGTCCCTCGACGTTCAGGTCGCGGGGAATTTTCGCACCACAACACAACACGACAGCATCAGCACTGCGCCGCAAATAGCCAAGCGAAATGTCTTCGCCAACCTTGACGCCTGTTTCGAACACAACACCCTCGGCGCGCATCTGCTCCAGTCGTCGGTCAATCACGTGTTTCTCAAGCTTGAAATCGGGGATTCCGTAACGCAGCAATCCGCCGATTTTTCGTGCGCTCTCGTACACGACAACATCGTATCCCATCCGAGACGCCTGTTGAGCGACCGCAAGCCCCGATGGCCCACTGCCGACAACTGCGACACGTTTGCCCAGCCGCACACGAGACGGCATCGGGCAAATCGCGCCTGTTGACCAACCGGCTTCGACAAGATGCAGTTCGCCCTGACGCACACTCACGGCCGAATCAATCACACCTAACGTGCAGGACGCCTCGCACAACGCGGGACACAACCGTCCTGTAAACTCAGGAAAGTTGTTCGTGCTGTGCAGCAACTCGAGAGCCTCGCGCCAGTGCCCACGCCAGATTAAGTCATTTATCTCCGGAATCATGTTCTTTAGCGGACATCCCATGTTGTGGCAATACGGAATCCCGCAGTTCATGCAGCGACTGCTCTGACGGCGCAGCTGCTCTTCGGGCATCCTATGCTCAATTTCACTATAGTCACGGATGCGCTCTTCGACGCTGCGTTTGATCACTTCCTCACGCGGAATATCAATGAAACCGGTCGGCATTCCCATACTACAAAACCTCCTCGGTGGCTGTCACCGTATCATCATCAATGTGCGCCTGAATACTCATGCGCTCAAGTGCTTTCTTATAATCAATCGGCATGACTTTGACGAAATTGCTCTCTTCGCTTTCCCAATGTTTGAGCATCATCGTGGCTTTTACGCTACCGGTCAAACGGCAGTGCTCCGACAGCAACTCTTTCAAGGTCGCCATGTCCTCCGCATTCAGCGGCTCCAAATCAACCATATCAAGATTGCAATGCGTATCGAATAACCCGGTCGCGTCGTAGACATAGGCCACGCCGCCACTCATACCTGCGGCAAAGTTGATGCCCGTGTTACCGAGCACGACAGCGATTCCGCCCGTCATGTATTCGCAAGCATGATCACCCACGCCCTCGACTACCGCAGTCGCGCCCGAGTTGCGAACGCAGAACCGTTCGCCAACGATGCCATTGACGAATACACGGCCACCGGTCGCGCCATACAACATGACGTTTCCGACAATCACCTGATTCTCCGCGAGATAGCGTGCCGCCGCAGGAGGACGAACCGCAATCTGGCCGCCGCTCATGCCCTTGCCAAGATAATCATTCGCGCCGCCCTCGACAAGCAAGCTGACGCCGTTCGCCAAGAACGCGCCGAGGCTTTGGCCAGCGATGCCTTGCATTTTCAGAGTAATCGTCCCATCCGGCAAACCCTTATAGCCGTACTTGCGAGCGATGTCGCCGCTCAGGCGTGTGCCAATCGCGCGGTTCGTATTGCGAATTTTCAACTCGCGCACAATCTTCTTGCCCGCATCAGCCGCCGCCATGAACTCATCAAGGTATTGGTCATCATAAGCATCGGCCGCTTGACGCCATCCCTCGCGCTCGCAATGCTTTGGTTGTGACGCATGATTCGCGTCGTCAGCAAACAAACGGCTGAAGTCAAGTAACCGCTCCTTGCCTTGATGCTTTGCCGCATCGAACGACAGCCGCTCACTATGACCGACCATCTCGTCAATCGAACGAAAACCAAGAGATGCCATCTCTTCGCGGAACTCATGCGCAAGGAATCGGAAGTAGTTGATGATGTGTTCCGGCTTGCCTTTGAAATTCGCACGAAGCTTTGAATTCTGCGTCGCGACACCAAGAGGACAAGTGTTCAGATGACATTTACGCATCATGGCGCAACCGAGTGTCACCAACACAACCGTTGCGAAACCATATTCTTCCGCGCCAAGCAGTGTGGCAATCGCCAAGTCACGACCCGTCCGCAACTGACCATCCGTTTGCACACGAATGCGACCACGCAACCCATTACGACACAGCTGTTTGTGCGCTTCCGCAAGTCCCAACTCCCAAGGCAGTCCGACATGTTTGACGGCAGTCAGCGGGGATGCCCCTGTGCCGCCGTCATGACCGGATATCAGCACCATATCCGCGCCGGCCTTTGCGACACCGGACGCGATGGTCCCTACGCCTGCCTCGGAGACTAACTTAACAGACACACGGGCGTTCTTGTTGACGCTCTTCAAGTCGTATATCAATTGCGCAAGGTCCTCAATCGAATAGATGTCATGATGCGGCGGGGGCGAAATCAGCGTTACCCCTGTGGTCGTATGACGAACACGTGCAATCTCGACAGACACTTTGTGCCCGGGCAATTGCCCACCCTCACCGGGCTTGGCGCCCTGTGCAACTTTGACTTGCAATTCATCCGCATTCACCAGATACTCATCCGTCACGCCAAAACGACCCGACGCAATTTGTTTGATGCGAGAACGCAAACAATTTCCTTCCGCATCGGAAACATAACGGCGAGGATCTTCGCCGCCCTCGCCACAGTTGCTCATACCGCCCAGACGATTCATCGCAATGGCGATTGTTTTGTGCGCTTCATCGCTCAGCGAGCCATACGACATCGCAGAGCACACGAACCGCTTGATGATGCTATCCTCTGATTCGACTTCGTCCAGCGGAACGGGAGTCCCCGGCACAAAGTCAAACAGACTTCGTAACGTGATATGCTGCGCGGCTTGTTCGTTGATTTCCGTCGAGAACAACTTATATTCCTCGTAGTTATTTCTCCGCACAGCCTGTTGCAGATGATATATCGCCGTGGGTGTGAACAGATGCGCTTCGCCGCCGTTCAAGACCTGATACTGTCCGCCAACATCAAGCAGTGACGAGGCCAATTGACTATAAGCTTGCGCATGACGGCGATTGTAATCCGCGGCAAGCTCATCAAGCCCAATACCGCCAATCCTTGAAACGGTGCTCGGGAAATAGTGTTCCATGATGTCGCTGCCAAGGCCGACAGCCTCGAATATCTGCGACCCGAAGAAGCTGCGAATCGTGGATATACCCATGCGGCTGAACGTTTTCAGCAATCCCTTTTTCACTGCGGTGATATAGTTGTCGATGGCGTCCGACGCATTGGTGTCATTCTCCAAGAAGCCGTTGTTTGCCATGTGCTGCACCGTGTCTAAGGCAACATACGGGCATATCGCATTCGTGCCAAACGCAATGAGCATCGCATAGTGGATGACCTCGCGCACCTCGCCTGTATCAGCGATGATGCCGACCATATTGCGGCGCCCCGAGCGAATCAAGTAATGATGCAGCCCGGACACAACCAACAACACCGGAATCGGAACTCGCTTCTCGTCAGCATTTCTGTCGCTCAAGACAAGCACCGTGTTGCCCGCGCTGATTGCGGCGTCCGCTTGCGAGAATACGAAATCAATCGCCTTACGCAAGGCGTTACCGTCGCCATTCGCCGGAAACAGAATATCAATCGTCGCTGTCTTCAGACCTTTGACTTCTGACATGCAAATGCAGTCCAAATCTCCCGAAGTCAAAATCGGCTGCCGAAGCCGAAGCATGTTGCATTGCGATGGATCTTCCGCCAGAAGATTCCCCGAACGCCCAAGCCAGCTAAGCACGGACATTAACATTTCCTCGCGCAACGGGTCGATGGGTGGATTGGTGACTTGCGCAAACAGTTGCTTGAAGTATTCGAACAGCAATTGTGGACGCTTGCTCAAAACTGCAAGCGCAACATCATTACCCATCGAACCAATCGGCTCCTGACCGAAGGAAGCCATCGGAGATATCAACAAATGCTCATCCTCGCGCGTGTAGCCATGCATTATCTGACGACGACGTAACACAGTACTATCTTCTTCTGCACTAGATAGACTCGTATTGAACAACCCACGCAACGCGATATGATTATCATGAACCCAGTGACGATAAGGCTTGCGCCGAGAAAGAATCGATTTGACTTCCTTGTCGGGAACAATGCGATGCTCTTGCAAATCAATCAGAAACATGTTTCCGGCAATCAGACGCCCACTTCGAAGCACCTGCTCGGGAGGAAGATCCACCACACCAATCTCGCTAGCCATCACCACGAAACCGTCGCGTGTGACCTGATAACGACAGGGACGCAAACCATTACGATCCAGCGTTCCACCAATAAAGCGACCATCGCAAAACGTGAAGGCGGCGGGACCATCCCATGGCTCCATCACAGCACTGTGAAACTCGTAGAACGCCCGCTTGTCGCTGCTCATGTGAATCTTTTGTCCCCAAGCTTCGGGCACCATCATACACATGGCGTGCGGCAAACTGCGACCTGTGTGAACAAGCAATTCCAACGCGTTATCAAACATTCCGGAATCGCTGCCACGCTCATCAATAACCGGCTTGAACGCCTCGATGTCATCGCCCAACACATCGCTTTGCAAGCTACCCTCGCGCGAACGCATCCGAAGAACGTTGCCGCGAATCGTGTTGATTTCGCCATTGTGGGCAACTAGACGAAACGGTTGCGCAAGCTGCCATGTCGGTAGCGTATTGGTGCTATAGCGCTGATGAACAAGCGCCATCGAACTCTCGAAATCCTCATCGGTCAAGTCGGGATAATACGTGCGCAACTGCCGACCGGTAAGCATTCCTTTATACACGATTGTTTTCGAAGAGAAACTGCAAACATAAAACTGACTGACATCCATGTCGTCAAATGTGCTCAACGACTTCTCCGCCAAACGCCGAGCAACACAGAGTTTGCTCTCAAACCGTTTGCTGCCCAAATCATTGGCGACAAACAACTGTTTGATGACGGGCATCGTGGACAACGCAAGATCACCCAGACCATCACTGTTAATCGGGACATCGCGCCATCCCAGAAAACCAAGCCCACAGGACATGACCGCAATTTCCAATTCTTCGATGCAACGCTTCTGAGCCACGTCATTCACCGGCAAAAACACCATGGCAACCCCATAGTCGCCATATGCCGGAAGCGTCATTTGCCCCTTGCAGACTTTTCTGAAAAACTTATCCGGGATGCCAACCATCAGACCGGCGCCATCGCCCGTGACATTGTCGCCACCGAGCGCGCCACGATGCTCGAGATTCACTAACACCGACAGCGACTGCTCAATCAGACTGTGCCGCGCGACATTATCAAGATGCGCCAACAGCCCGACGCCACAGGCATCATGTTCGCTCGCGTCTAAGTACAGGTTCTCGTTCAGCGGAAATCCGGCCGCATTGGTTCGGACACCAAGCTCCGATAAAGGTTGCGCCGCGATGTGATTCTTTACAATTCTCTCCATGATTCATCCTTTCACTACGCCGGAATACAGCGTATATACACGGCGGAGATAACCTGTCATATCACAGATTATCTCCGCCACAATCAAGCTGATATTTGTTTGGATTTTACTTTTTGAACATCATGTCCGCATAAGTCGGCAGCGGCCACAGTGTGCTGTCGATGATTGATTCCATATCGTCAACGACTTCGCGCAACGCGTTCATCGCGGGGATTACCTTGTCTCGATAATCGTAAGCGGCAGCCGTACCCTTCTTGCTCTCGGCCTTGGCATGGGCGTCGACGAGCGTATCAATACGCTGCGAGATCGTCTCAATTCCACCCGACACCTTGCCCAGACGCTCAATCATCGCGTTATTGTTGAACCCACATTGCACCATCGCGTTGACTGACTTCGCGAGCTTGCCCGCATAGTTGGTCAGTGTCGGCAAGAACTGGCGCTTGGCCATATAGATGCTCGCCTCGGCTTCGATGTTGATTGTCTTGGCGTATTGCTCCATCAGGATTTCGTAACGGGCACGCATTTCCTCGGGCGACAGAACGCCGTACCTCGCAAGCACGGTCGCGTTCTCCGGATCCAAAAAGCGTTCAATCGATTCGACCGTATCCTTCAGATTCGGTAACCCGCGCTTCTCGGCTTCGCGCACCCAAGTATCACTGTAGTTATCGCCGTTGAAGATGATACGTTCGTGCTTCTTCGCATAGCTGTTGAGAAGCTTCTGAACTTGCGCCGGTAACGTCGGCTTGCCCGCAAACTTTTCAAGTTCATCGGACATCTCACTCAGAACATCAGCGACAATCGTGTTCAAAACATAGTTGGGGCCACTGAGCGATTGCGAGCTGCCCGGCATACGGAACTCGAATTTGTTTCCGGTGAAGGCAAACGGCGAAGTTCTGTTGCGGTCTGTGCAATCCTGCGGCAACGGCGGAAGCGTGTTGACGCCAAGCTGAAGCAGACCCGCATGTTTCGACCCTTTGACGCCACCATTCTTAATCTGCTGGAAAATGTCATTCAACTGATCGCCAAGGAAAATCGAGATAATCGCAGGCGGCGCTTCGTTCGCGCCAAGACGGTGGTCATTGCCCGCCGAAGCAACCGTGCACCGCAATAGCGACGCGTACTTGTCAACTGCACGGATAACGGCAAACAGGAACACCAAGAACTTCATGTTCTCATGCGGCGACTCGCCGGGATTCAACAGGTTCTGCCCATCATCAGTCAGCAACGACCAGTTATTATGCTTCCCGGAACCATTCACACCCGCGAACGGTTTCTCGTGCAACAGGCAAACGAAATTGTGACGACGCGCCACCTTCTGCATCGTCTCCATCGTCATCTGATTATGATCGACGGCAACATTGACCGTTTCGAACAATGGCGCAATCTCGTACTGCGAAGGCGCAACCTCATTGTGCTGCGTCTTGGCACCAATTCCAAGATGCCACAACGTCCGATTCAAATCATCCATGAAAGTCGCGACACGCTCGTGCAAATTACCAAAGTAGTGGTCTTCCATCTCCTGACCCTTGGGTGCCGGAGCACCAAACAGAGTGCGGCCGGTCAATTGCAAATCAATGCGCTGCTCGTAATACTTTCGATCAATCAGGAAATACTCTTGCTCACCGCCCATTGTCGGATAAACGCGATGTGTTGTGGTATTGCCCAGAATCCGCAACATACGAACGGCCTGCTTGTTCACAACATCCATCGAACGCAACAACGGCATCTTCTTGTCAAGTGTTTCGCCATTGTACGAACAAAAGAAACTCGGAATCGCGAGGCTAACATTCTCACCATCTTTCTTGACAAACACCGGCGAGGTGCAGTCCCAAGCCGTGTAGCCGCGAGCCTCAAAGGTCGCACGCAAACCACCACTCGGGAAGCTCGACGCATCAGGCTCGCCCATCGTCAATGACTTTCCGCTGAATTCCATAATAACGTGGCCATTCAAATCCGGCGTAATAAAGGCATCTTGCTTCTCGGCGGTCTGTCCGGTCATCGGCTGGAACCAGTGACTATAGTGGGTCGCCCCAAAGCCAAGCGCCCAGTCCTTCATAGCGTTCGCAACGACATCCGCGATAGATGGATCAATCGCCAAACCTTCCTCTATGGAACGACGCAAAGATTGATAAATCTTTTTTGGCAAACGCTCACGCATAATATTGTCTGTAAAAACATACTTTCCAAAACTGGAGAGGACATCCTCTTGTTTGCAACTTTCGCTAGGAATGTCAACCTGTTTCATTATTTTATAGCTCCTGTTTCTAAAATGACGCCTTTCGCGTACCGAAGGTGTTAGAGCAAAAAGTATGCCAAAACCGCAATTCCGCTCTCTGCCTACAGTTCGTCGATTCTTAACGACAAATAACACTCCACTACACTTTTATTTGACACATTATTGTGCTAAATTAGCAATTTCAGCTGTTCAATTGTATTTTATTATTTTTTTTGCCGTTCGCAGCCCCATTATTTCTAAGGATTAGAACTTTATGTACTTTTCGAATAACATCAATTACATATTTGTACTTATTTGCAAGAATCTCAAAAAGGAAACATTTTTGTATCAATATGGACTTCGACCTGACATCACTCAACAATGAACAACATCAACTGCTGGCGCAGATTGCGTTGCATCTCGCACAGGCGGAATCGGCGGATGAAGCGCTCGCGCAAGTGATCGAATGGCTCGACACGCTCTGTGATTTGCGCCGTGGCGTCATTTCCTTAATTGATGAAGTCGACCACGAACTCAAGGCAGAAATCACGGCCAGCAGCGTATCCCCCATTGCGGGGCGCCGCATGAGATATCGTCCCGGCGAAGGTATCACCGGGCAAGTCTTCGCGACGGGCAAGGCGTTGTTTGTGCCTGACCTCTCGAAAGATGAGCGCTTCCTGAATCGCTCGGGGATGCGCCGCGAGACGACACACGAGGGCGCCGTCTCGTTTTTCTGTGTTCCCGTCCTCTATCACGCGACGGTACTGGGCACCATGGGCGGAGACAAACAAGCGGCACTGATTGCGGACCCGGACATGGAATTAAGTTTCTTGCAGATGGTCGCGGCTCTCATCGCGCCTTTCGTTCGCCGCAAACAACTGGAGAATCAGATGCTTGCCTACAGAAGAGCGCGGCAGCCAGGCGGAGCGTTTACTCGCTTGACGGGGCGGTCGACAAAGCTCCTTGATGTTGAACGGCTCATCACCACTGTGGCCCACGCAAACACGCTTGTGCTTATCACCGGCGAAACGGGAACGGGCAAAAGCGTCGCGGCGGAAGCATTGCATATGCTCAGCCCCAGATCAAAACAGCCTTTTATCGAAATCAACTGCGGAGCGATTCCGGAAAACCTGATTGAAAGCGAGTTGTTCGGGCACGAACGCGGAGCGTTCACCGGAGCGATTCAGCGGCACTTAGGAGTCTTTGAGCGGGCAGGCGAAGGAACCGTGTTCCTCGATGAAGTCGGCGAGTTGCCACTTCCGGCGCAAACAAGACTTCTGCGTGTGTTGCAAAAAGGAGAGTTCGAGCGAGTCGGCGGAACGGAAACAATCCACATCAAAGCGCGTATCATCGCCGCGACGAACCGCAATCTGCGGGACGCCGTAGACCAAGGAATCTTCAGAGCCGACCTGTTCTACAGACTTCATGTTTTTCCCATTCAGATGCCGTCGCTGCGCGAACGTGGAGCCGCGGACATCACGTTACTCGCGGATATGTTTGCCCAGAAGTTCGCGCTAAGCATGGGCAAGACAATCACGCGCATCAGCAAGAGTGCCACTGAGATGTTGACCTCGTACAACTGGCCGGGCAACATTCGTGAATTGGAAAACGCGATTGAGCGCAGTGTTGTTCTTAGCGAAGATGGAATCATTCACGGATGGCATCTACCGGCGACGCTGCAAGGCGCAGTCGCAAGACCGCACACGCCACGCTCCGAAGACAGTTTCATCGACTTCGACAAGATGGTCAAAAATCTCGAAGTCGACCTTATCAACGAAGCGATGACTGCGACTCGCGGAAATCAGACGTTAGCGGCGGAAAGACTCGGTATCACGAAGCGTATCATCCAGTATAAAATCGCGCAGTATGGCATCGATTGGCGGGCGTTCAGAAAACATACCAGAACACGAAAAGATGAACAATAGCCATGATATCACACGTCCTTTTTTGTACACTATTATGAGAATCCATCATCCATAAACACCGGAAACAATGATTGAACTTTTATGCATTCATAACATCGCGATTGTCGAAGAAGCAGCCATTGAGCTGCAGCCCGGACTGACTGTTATAACGGGCGAGACGGGGGCCGGAAAATCGATTCTGATGGAATCGCTAAAGCTAGCTCTGGGCGAAAGAGCAAGCACGGAGATGATTCGTTCGGGAGCGAAAAAGGCAAGCGTGGAAGCCGTCTTTAGCAACCTGACTGAGACGACTCTCGACTGGCTGAACGAACGTGCGTTGCAGGACGACGACTCGCAAGAACTGATACCAACGGTCATCCTCAGACGAGAACTGAACGCCGCCGGACAATCACGGGCATATATCAATCATCGACCGGTTCCGCTGACGCAACTCAAGGAGCTGTCGAATCTCCTTATCGATATTCACGGCCAACACGACGGCGCACTACTGTTCGGACAAGCGCACCAGTTGCGTCTGCTTGACAGCTACGGGAGCTACAACTCACTTCTCGTGGATTTTGCGAAGACGCGCGCCGAATACCGCACAGCTCTGGCAAAACTGAACACACTGAAAAGCACCGCCGCCACAGCAATGCAACAACGGGCCTTTCTCGAGTTCCAAATCAACGAGATTGACGCCGCCAATCTGAGAATCGGCGAGGAAGCGCAACTCATCACGGAACACAAAAAGCTTGTCAACGCCGAACACATCATGCAACTTTGCGCGCAAGTCCAAACCATGCTATGCGAAAGCGAGAACGACCAGTTGCCCGCAAACACAATCATGGCGATGGCAACAAAACAACTCAATGAACTCGCACGTATCGACCCCGAGAAACAGATTCTTGCCGAGCGTGCACAGGACATTCGCATTGAAATTGAGGAATTGGTGAACGAACTGCGAAGCTATTCCGACAGCATCTCCACTGACCAACAAACGTTGGAAGCGATGGGCAACAGACTGCAGATGATTGCGGACCTGAAGAAGAAATACGGCGGCGACACGGAAGCGATTCTCGAGTTTCGCAAGAGTATCGGCGAACAACTTGACACTATTCTGAATTATGATTCGGAGATGGAAAAGCTCAACAACGAAATCAAGCCGTTGGAAATTCAGCTCGTGGCGCTAGCGAACAAGCTCAGCGAAAAACGAATCAAAACGGCGGCCGACTTCGCGAAACGTGTGACGACGGTCATGCGGGATCTTTCGCTGCCGAAAGCGAAACTGGATATCCTCCTGACGCCTCTCGGGCACAGCCCCGAAACCATGCCCGCGCAGGGAAATGAAGAATGCGAGTTCATGATTACCATCAACGCGGGAGAAGAGCCAAAGTCGCTGCGAAAGGTCGCAAGCGGCGGCGAGATTAGCCGCATCATGCTCGCAATCAAGGCGGTGCTCGCGGACAAGGACGAAATCCAAACTCAAATCTTTGACGAAATCGACACCGGCATTAGTGGCGACGCCGCGACAAAGGTCGGAGACAAGTTGGCCGAACTGGGAAAATCACGGCAGGTCATCGCCATCACGCATCTTCCTCAAATCGCGGCGCGAGCCGAATCGCATCTCAGCGTAGAAAAGAAGAACACCGCACACGCGCAAACATCCATCAATAGCATCGACGGTGAACAACGTGTCCAAACTATTGCGGCAATGATTGTCGGACATCCGCCGGACAAAGAAAGCATCCAATACGCCCGAGTGCTCTTGCAACGCAACCAGACTGAAAAATAAACTATAGCCCCCCGAAACACCAAATTCCGGAGGGCTAATTTTTTGCTAACGCAGTTGTCTATTTAAGGTCAAAAACACTCAAGCTAACGAGAAGAGGAACCCAATTGGCCCCCGTTATGTTACCGTTCACTTTTTTGAGCTTACCCTAAAGAGGGCCCTTAAGCGTATAGCTTCCATCCGTATCAAGCGTCCCATTGAGCAGATCAATCGCATCCGCTTTCAGATTTCCGGACAGTGTCAACACACTCGCAGACTTGTCAAGAACAAACTTCCCAACAGTTGCCGGAAGCCCCCATCACCGGACTAGCAGCCAACAAACTGACCAAGCCCACAATACCAAAGATATTCTTTATGAACATATAAATGGCTTTGTAAACACTAAAAATCAGTAATTCAACCGAATGAACTAATTAAATTGTAGCACATTCTATCAGATTTGCAACAATAATTAAACACGCATAACAACCGAAACAAAACGCTAAGATAGTAATGAAGAATCACGCCCCAATACTGTAAAACAAAGTGTTAAAAGCGAGAGTAGCTCAGTTGGTAGAGCTCTAGCCTTCCAAGCTTGCGGTCGCGGGTTCAAGTCCCGTCTCTCGCTCCAGATTTATACCGCTCAAACTCGACACAACAAGGGATTGAGCGGTTTGTTTTATCCCAAATAAACAACAGCCGATGCCCTAGCCAAGAATCTTTCGCGGCATAAACCGCGCACTCTCTTATACTTTTATGATGATACATTGCAGCACCTAATTCCGTTATCAACCAACGATACGATTCGAACGAGGTTATGTATGAATACGAAACAACTTTTGATGACGGCAATCGGCGTCGCGGTCACCGCCATCGCAATGGCAGTCAACGATTACGTCTTCTACTCCGCGCGAACATCGCCCGCCGACACAGCACCCAGTATTACCACTCAAACCGAGCAAGCCATATGGGATGCCACGCAACCCGGCGCAACAATCACTCTCGGCCAAGACGACATGACGACCGACCTCCCACGTATTCCATGGCAAATGACTGCGGGAGGGCCGCAATTGCTCTTCGCGGATGACCCCGAGTATCTGGCAGAACCCGAGGGAATCGCCGTTCGCGAAGTCGTTCGCCCGGGAGTTGTCAGAATCGAAACATACAACTGCCCACTCGTCGCCCAAACGAAGGACGGATACACCACCGACTCGAAACTCGGCACTCCGCTCGACCGGAAGCTCTCGCTGGTCATCGAGAATCTCAGCAAATCGCCAATGACGCTCAAGTGGAAACGCTACTCGTACCCGACGCCATCAACCGATTATCTGCAGGTCGCGAAGAAAGCGATACTCGGTTATTTCGATGAGAATTCCACCACGCCCCAAACACGCGTCATCGCGCCCGAAGCCGTCGAAGTCCTCGACCCGGCAATGGAGAACATCCTTGTTCACTATAACGAACTCGCGAACACATTTCACGAAATCGAAATCAGCCAGCCTGCACGCATCTCGCTGATTCAATGCGCCCCGGAAACGCCAACGCTCGAAGCAGCCAAGCGCGCAAAGCCAATAAAATCACCGAACTTCTTCCCCGCGCGCGGCATATTCCCGTTCTCCGAATACATCATTCGGAACGCACCCGAATACGTCATCGACACTGCCCGTGGCCCAGTACAACTGATGCTCAATGACGGCAACTTTTTCACGGGACTCCTCGGGCGCGACACCACCAAACCATTTGTCGGCTGCTCGGTCAATAGCCACTACGGCGTTCTCTACAAATGCAAACTCACCTACACTAGCACCGACGAACGCCCACTGGCCGTCCTGACATGGAATTACGACAAAGGCTCCGAATACGACAAGAACATCATCGGCGGATTGCCCATGGAAACTCCCGGCAAATTCAAGCCCGGACTTATCGCTATCCCTAGCGACGAACCCGTCCTGCCCCACGTCCCCAAGGCTTGCCTCCTTCAAATCCTGCCGCCGCCACCCAAAGGCACCACCGCCACCATCGAATTCACCTACACCCCGCCCGGCGCGTGTGTCCTGCCCTCACCCATCGTCTTCATGCCACTCAACACCAAGCGCCCCTTGCAATAGCGGTCACGCCGACGCCTATTGTTTCTCGGGAATTATTGCCGATGGTCAGGGATATGTTTTGTATCAATCTTATCGGATAAGAAAAGGTTATTTGATGAAGTATAGGCAACTAGGACACACCGGACTACGAGTCAGCGAAATCGGTTTAGGCGGTGAATGGCTCGAACGCCATTCCACGGAAGAAGTCAAGGCAGTCATCGACCGCTGCGACGACCACGGCATCAACATTCTGGATTGTTGGATGTCGAACCCAAAGGTGCGGATGGATATCGGCGCGGCAATCGAGGGACGCCGCGGACGATGGATTGTTCAGGGACACATCGGCTCAACATGGAAAAACGGGCAGTATGACAGATCCCGCGATGTCACGGTAGCGCGCAAAGCATTCGACGATTTGCTCAAGTATCTACGCACCGACTACATCGATTTAGGCATGATACACTTCTGCGACGAGGTCAAAGATTTCGAACAGATTATGAACGGGAAGTTCATCGAACTGGTTCACGAACTCAAAAGAAACGGTATCATTCGCTACGTCGGATTCAGTTCGCACAACCCGATTGTCGCCAAAATGGCGGCCGAGAGCGGAGAAATTGACATGCTGCTGTTTAGCATCAATCCCGCCTTTGACATCATGCCCGCCATGGAAGACTTTGTCAATGTTCTGGCAGACAACAAGGCCGTCAAAGAGATGAAATTGTCGATGGGCATCGCGCCCGAACGACAGGCGCTCTATCGCACTTGCGAAGCCCTCGGCATCGGCATCACCGTCATGAAAGGCTATGCCGGAAGCCGTCTGTTCGCGCCCGAAACATCGCCATTCGGCATCGCGCTGACACCGGTGCAATGCCTGCACTACGCGCTGACACATCCCGCCGTCGCCTCGGTGATGGTCGGCTACGACACCCCCGAACACGTCGATGCGGCAGTTGCATACGAAACCGCAACAATGGACGAAAAAGACTACGCGACAGTACTCGCCAACGCGCCACAAAACGCATACAAAGGGCAATGCACCTATTGCGGACACTGCGCGCCATGCCCCGAAAAAATTGACATCGCGATGGTCAACAAACTCTACGACTTAGCCACAATGCAGAAAGATATGCCAAGCACCATCCGCGCCCACTACCAAGGGCTGACCGCGAACGCGTCAGATTGCATTGCATGCGGAGCCTGCGAAAAACGTTGTCCCTTCGGCGTCATTGTCACCGACCGAATGAAAAAAGCAGCCAACCTCTTCCGATAAAACTACCAAAACAACAAGGTAAGGATAATAGGAAATGGCATACTGTTGTTGTAGCGATGCATGAATAGGAGAAATGTTCTGTGCGGGAGCAAGGGGATAGTGGTGGGCAATACTGGGATCGAACCAGTGACCTCCGCCATGTGAGGGCGGCACTCTAACCAGCTGAGCTAATTGCCCACTTGCAAGAGTTTTTTACCTATAACTATCTCGGCTATTCACATTTTATCGTCGCATTTTCGCCCGCCTAAATAATAGTATTCTTCAAGCCGTATGGTTTTGTTTTTGCGGCAAATTTGTGTGAATATGAGCGTGTTATTATGAATCGACCTATTACGATTTTTACGGGTCAATGGGCTGACCTTCCTTTTGATGTTTTGTGCGAGAAGCTCGTCAAGTTTGGTTATGACGGTGTGGAGCCGTGCTGCTGGGGCGATCACTTTGATGTCGTGGCGGCGGCAACAAATCCGGATTATGTCAAGCAGTGGCGTGCGCGTCTCGACAGTTTTGGGCTGAAGGTTTTTAGCATTAGCAATCATCTTGTTGGTCAGGCGATTTGTGACCGGATTGATGAGCGTCATCGCGCTCTTGTCACTCCCGAGGTGTGGGGTGACGGTGATCCCGAGGGCGTGCGTCAACGTGCCGCGGAGAATATGAAGATGGCCGCTCGTGCCGCCAAGGCGCTGGGCGTTGATGTCGTCAATGGATTCACGGGCAGTCCCATCTGGCATCTGCTCTACTCGTTCCCGGCGGTGCCTTCGCATATGATTGAGGATGGCTACAAGGAGTTTGCAGCGCGGTTTCTTCCGATTCTGGATGAGTTCCAGAGATGTGGCGTCAAGTTTGCACTCGAGGTGCATCCGACGGAAATCGCGTTTGATTTTGTCACGTGCGAGAAGGCGTTGCAAGCACTGGATTATCACCCGTGTTTTGGGTTCAATTATGACCCGAGTCATTTGGCGTATCAGGGTGTTGACTATGTGCGGTTCCTTTATCATTTCCGCGATCGCATTTTCCATGCGCACATGAAGGATGTGTGGTGGAATCCGACGGCCGGTGTGAGTGGCGTGTTTGGCGGACATCTGGAGTTTGGTGATATGCGCCGTTATTGGAACTTCCGTTCGCTCGGTCATGGGCGTGTGGATTTCGAGGAGATTCTGCGTGCGTTGAATGACATTGATTATCAGGGTCCGCTTTCGGTCGAGTGGGAGGATTCGGGCATGGATCGCGAGCATGGCGCGGCTGAGGCGTGTGCCTTCTTGAAAAAGAAAGACTTCCCGCCGTCGACAATTCGGTTTGATGCGGCCTTCGAGAAAGAATAATCTTTTGCCCCGCTGACAGGCTTTTTATCCGGCGCCGCGTGTGATGACTCATTCATCATTCGCGGCGTCATTTCATGTTTAGGCGCTATTCGAGTTCAATCCAGACAGGTTTGCGCATCAGCGCATAACTCTTGCCGGGGCGCAATTGCTGCGGATAAACCAGCAACTTCTCGCCTTTAAACTTTCCCTGTTCATTGACGCCTTTGGCGATACGCTTGATGAGGTATTCTCCACGCTCCGCCGGGTTCATCGCTTGAACGGTCAGTGTCGCTGATGTTGCTTCGACATCGTAATCCAACCATCCCTGCATCATCGGTGTGAAGACGGGAACGCTCAGTTTCCCTTTCATTTCGTTGGGCAGTTTGGGATCGAAAAATAATGTTTCGCTGTAGGGGTCATACGAGAATCCGGTGATGGCCTCGGCCACACGCCATGATGACATGGTTGCGGGGCTACCTTGCACCGAGACGGATTTGCCTGTCTGTGCGTCAATCCGCAGCGGCTGGCGCCACGGGTCAGACATACTCCATTCGCAACGAATCAGCCGCGTCATCGGCATCATCGCCAAATCGGCCGAAGGGCTACCAATGAAGGCTTCCGCGATAAGTTGTGCCATCAGCGGCGCAAGATGAACGACATCCGGCAAACCAACGCCTTTGGCATTGACAACCGGGTAGAACCCAAATCCGGACGCATCCGTTTCTGTGATGTGTGTTGCGATGAGACTGGCACACGCCGCGGCAAGCTGACTATCAGAGAGTATTACGCGCATCCCCTGCAGTGGGCCACGCAAGAACCAGTCGCCCGCCAATGCCGATGCAAAGCTCGCATCCGTCGTTGTGTCCAGACGAGGAATGCCGGCGTCACGCAGGAATTTCGTCGCGTAATCCGAGGCCAGTGCATTGGCCTGCGCCGCAAAGGAATCAGAGGCATGACGGTTGTGGTCTTTCATTTTGTCGGGCGGAACAATGCCACTCAACCACGCCCCCGCACGCAACGCCGCAATGCGTATGCCTGTGCCATAGGAGCTTGTGCCGCTCGTCGGAGTGTCGACGGTATAAACCGAAAAATCGCCGCACTTTTGCATCTGCTTGAGCATCGCGGAAATCTTCGGCGCGACCATCTTGCCCAATTCTGTGTTGTGCCGCTGACGAATCAGCGATACCAGTGAAACGACCATCTGTGCGGGCAAATCCACGCGTCCCGTCACCGTGGCGAATTCCTTAGGCATCGTGAGTCCTTCGTGTATGTCGCCAATCATCGGGGGCACATTTCCGTGCTCGTCGGTGAGATTCGCGAACTGCGACAACTCGGAGGCGTCCAGCCGCGGGAAGGCCGCGCTCAGGAAACCATACGATTCCAACCGATGCGACATCATGCCCGCTATGCCACGCCCCGAAGCAACTGACGGCATCATCATGAAGCGCCCGTCGTCCAGCAAAACGGAGTTGGTCACGAGAGCGGACAAATCGTTGACCATACGCACTTTGAGGATGGTCGGGTAGTTCGATTGCATCACCGAGCGATGCCATGCCGCGGTCTTCGACTTCAACAGTTTGCGGTTGTCAGCCAAATCGGTCGCCACTTGGAAGGCGTCGCCCCAACGCACTGCCGACATTGTTTTCAGCACGGGATTGCTTGCGGTCTTTGGATAAATCGTCGGCGCATGCCATGCCACAATGTAAGGCACTATGCGGCGTTCTTGTGGCGCAAGATGCAACGACGCTCCCACGACAGCGCCATTTCTCGCGTGCTTTGTGCTATCGAAACTCGCGACGTTCGCCCATGTTTCGCCATCCTGGGGCGGCACTGCGCCGGAGGCATAGGGACGTTGTGTCGACTCAAAAGTCTTCCACCACGAAACATTCGACTCATCCAAATCGCGATGCAAAATCCGATTGGCCAGAACTCCCGATGTTTCAACACCGACGAACATCGTGCCGGTAAAGGTCGCGGCGCGTGTCGCCGGAACAGAAACAGCAGACATCATTACTCCATAGAGGCTGTCGGTGCTCAGGGCATCGTGGCGCATCGTCGGCCAGACATCAAAGCTGTCGCCAGGTGTGCGGCTGCCGCCGGAACCAATCACGTTTGGTACAAACAATTCGGTGCCAACCGCAACCGGAGAATTGGTCGGGTTGGTCAAATCCAGTTCAATCACCATGGCCGGATAAGAGGAATCTTTTTCTTCGCCAATCACCATCGGGCTCCATGCGTTGATGGCAACCTTGAGCGGGCGCACAGGCTCGAAATCCAGATTTTCCAGCCGCATAAATGGCCATGCGGCCTGAGCGTGTATGGCCTGTAGCGCCGGAAGATTCGCGAGCGCAGGACTCTGCAAACTCGGACGACTGCTGTCAAGACAGAGCAATGTGGCCTTACCACCGCCCGAGTATGTTTTGACTGATAATGCCAGAACCATGCCCGACAAACTGATGGACGAATCATAATTGTTCATGATTGAAGCGGCGCCAAAACGGCCGTCGGCATACAGTTCAATCGCGCCGGTACCGATGCCACCAACGGGCATTCCATGATCCCAGTAGTTGCCGCCGTAGAGACCGCCATAAGAAGTGGCAGTTCCGTCCGCGGCGTTCCATGTGCCCGGCATGCGGGAGCTAAGGGTCGGAATGGCAGGATAAGGAGTCGGCTTGGGTGTCGGTTTGGGAGGCTTTATAGGACGAGGCTTCGGGCGGGGCCTGGGAGTCGGAGTCAATTCCACAGGCTGTTGCTGATACTCTTGTTGTGAACGGCGTCCGAAGAAACTAAAAAACTGCGCCGACGCATTCTCGGAGAAAACGCACGAAATTATTACAACCAACCCTGATAAATAAAAACGTTGCCGGGGATGCAATTTTTATAACTCTCCTACATAAGCTGTGGTGAAAACAATCGATTTTCACAACAGTAGAATTATGACAATATAATAATATTATGCTCAAAAAAGCAAAATCTTTGTTTCGCTTCAGGCTGCAACCGGGAAAATAGAGAGAACCGCCGCGAAACCGGATGATTCTGCGGCGGTATCAACTCTTTGCTTTGCTAAAAATAAAAAGGCGAAAGACTACTTCATGCCTTTAGATGTCAACTGAATATCACCGGCTGATATAGTGCCATTGGTCGGGTCGTAGTATGCAATCGGATTGCCCGAAGCATCTTCACCGGTCACGAAGCTGTTGTTGACATCGTTCACGACCTTATCCGGACCCATGCTCTGCAATTTCCATGCGCCAAAGTTCTTCTCGAATTTTTTGGCATCACTTTCCGAAATCTCAGCCCAACCGGCACTGGCCTTTTTACCTGAATAGGCTTTGCCCGTTGGAAGCCAGCAGCATGCCCAACCATCACCGGCACGGTTACCATTCAGGTTGCAGTAACGGAACTTTGTCCCCAACCAACCGTATGTAGCATTTCCATAAGTCTTTTCCATCCCCGAACCGACGGTGAACAAATCGTTTGGCACTGCCGTTATGTAGGCAACGGGCGAGGAAATGATGTCTGTGGTGTACCACGGGAACCCATAAGGTATACGATCGAACGGATACTTGCTGTGGTCAACCATGTATGATTCCAAAGCAGTTGCGAGGCTACGCATATCTGTTTTGCAACGAGAGACCTTGGCACGAACTTGTGCTTCAAGGAAATTGGGAACTGCGATAGCTGCCAGAATTGCGATAATAGCAACCACAATCAGCAACTCAATGAGTGTAAATGCATGTTTCATGATATTTTTATCCTTTTGTATGATAAAATAATAATTGAGCTAAACTCTTTAGCTGTTTACCATTATAATGAAAAACACAAATTTTTGCAAGAGTTTTTTTCATAACATGCAAAAAAATGATTATTCTTTGGGGATAAACTCACGATTCGCCGCAATTAACCCTCCCAAAGGGAAAATCGTGGCGAATCTCAGACTTTTAGTTCAGTTTAAAAGGATGCTATTAGTTCGGATAGTTTGGGCTGATTTGAGCGCGAATAATATCACCATTACTCACAGTACCATTGGTCGAATCATACGGCAGTGGAACCTGTGAAGAATAATATGCGTTAGGACCTGTGGTGCCCGGACCTTCCCAACCATGAGGACCATAGGTGCGATCGGGACCGGCACTATCAAGATACCAGCCACCGTACTGACGCTGCAATCCGGGGAGGAAGCTTGCCGCACTGGAACGACCTGTCAGTGTGGGGAAATCCATGCCCCATGTTGACGACGTGGAAATATAGCGCAAGCCCTGATACTGTCTTGTGGTCGCCTGTACACGGAACTGATCTTGGAAGTCACATGTCGTCAAGTAGGAAACCGGTGACGTGAGAGTGAAGTTCAAATACCAATAACCCACACTGTTGTAGGGAGCAGGCGGGGCAGTACCGGTATTGTACCCATCATAAGGATACTTGTTCCAATCGACAAAATATGATTCCAAACCAGTCGCGATAGTACGCATATCTGACTTGGCACGTGTTACCTTGGCACGTGTTTGTGCTTCGAGGAAATTGGGCACAGCGATGGCGGCCAGAATCGCGATGATTGCGACCACAATCAAAAGCTCAATGAGCGTAAAAGCATGTTTCATTATCTTCATCTTCTCCTGATATGTTTTATGATTTAAGGGATGATGTGTTCCTTATTATAAAAGCAATATAGCATAGTTTGATTTACAAATACAAGTATAAAATGCAATATGAAAAAAAACCTTAATCGCAAACGATTAAGGTTTTTATACTAAACCGTATTCAGATTAGTTCGAATAACCTTCGCCACTTTTCTGGGTACGCAAAATATCACCATAGCTTGTTGTTCCGTTTGTTGGATCATAAGGCATGTTCATATCGTACAAGCTCTGCTTTACGCCGTTATACGTAATAACCCAAACAGCCGGATTGTAGGTCGTGTTTGAACCGTTCGAGAGCACTCTGTCGGGACCGGACGAGGACATACGCCACATACCCATTGCTTGGGCATACATGTCATAGTATGAACCACTGCCAGTAGCAGTCCCGGTACCATTCGAGTATTCTTTGTAACCTGTGGACACAGGAGCCCAAGTTGCGCCAACATTCGTATAGCGAAGGTTGCGATAAAGAGTGCTGGTATTCTGTGTGCGGAATGGGTCATCAAAATCGCTGATCGTCGAATAGGCAACAGGCGTCGTAATGATGTATGGCAACTGCCAATAGTTGAACCCTGTCACTTTGGAGTTGGAACCATCAAAGGGATAGCGATTCCAGTCGACGAAATAGGACTCGAGTGCGGTTGCAATCGTGCGCATATCCGATTTGCAACGTGTCACCTTAGCGCGTGTCTGCGCTTCGAGGAAGTTGGGGACTGCGATGGCTGCCAAAATCGCAATGATAGCAACCACAATCAAAAGCTCAATGAGCGTAAAAGCGTGTTTCATGATTTTCTGTTTCTCTCCATGATAATATAATAGTTCCCATTTGGGGGATAAACCTATATGTCTCTATTTTTGCACAAATTCACGTAAATTGCAAGTGTTATTTTACTTTTTTTTCATTTTCTACGTATTAATTAGGCAAAAAATATCTACACTCCCCTAAATGATTAGAGATTCTTGGAAAATTTTCTTAAAGTTTCACTTGCTTTTTTCATCAAATACTGTTGGCAATGCCGCCAACAAATCGCGTATCATCACACCGCGTTCATCCATGCGCCGACAGCATTCATCACCGGCACGAGCCAGCAAACGGCATCCCAACACAGCCGCCTTCCATGACGTCAAACCCTGTGCCATGAGGCCGCCAATCAGCCCACTCAGCACATCTCCGGTGCCACCACGTGACAAAACAGGCGACGCGTAATTGTCCATCCATAGCTGGGCATCAGGACGAGCAATCACCGTACAAGCGCCCTTGAGCAAGACAACGGCACTAAACTGCTTAGCCAGTGCCCGTGCCGTCGCGCATCGGTCGATCTGTATTTCATCGATTGTCTTCCCAAGCAATCGCGCCGCTTCGCCCGGGTGTGGCGTTATCACGCAGTGCTCCGCGTTCTGCGCTTGGAAGGGAATCACCGACGCCGCAATGCAATTCAAACCATCGGCATCAATCACAACTGCAGGCGCTTTGTCGGTTTGCAAATCTCTCAGCAAAACGCTCACCAGTTTCTGCGTGCCGTCACTGCATCCCAAGCCGGGACCAATGACGACGGCATTCATTTTCGGCAACATTCTCTGAAGTATTTCGGCGGATTGCCCATCCAGAAAATCCGGGTCGGCGCTCGGCGCAATGATTGTGCAACTCTCGGGGAGAGCGTTTTTGTAAATCGCGTTTTGTTCGCGTGTCGTCGCAATATAGACCAGTCCCGTGCCCACTCGATGTGCCGCCGTTGCAGAGAAAATCGCAGCCCCGGCATAGGGCGCGCTGCCGCAAACACACATCAGGCGCCCAAAGCTGCCCTTGTTGGCATTGAGCGGACGCGGCGGCAACCACGACTTGAGTTCCGTCCAGTCTTCCCAATTCTCTGTGACTTCTTCATCGCTCAGCAAAGCGTCCGGAAACTGTATTTTTTCAATCACAATTCGGCCGGCGCATAACGCATCCGGCATCGCAAACAAACAGCGTTTGGGCGCACCGACGCACACGGTCAAATCCGCATGAACAGCAGTGCTGCCGCGAACCGCATCGCCCAAGCCCGATGGCACATCAACCGCGACAATGGGAAGCCGACCCTTGCATTGGTTTATCAAGTTGACAGCATCCGCCCAGTAGTCGGCGAGTGGCCGCGACAACCCAACGCCGAAAATCGCGTCGACGATACCCTGCGCTGTGCCGAGCCGGTCGCTCAAATCATCAACGCCCATGCGCACTGACACTGTGCCGGAAGGAACCTTGCACATGACATCACACAAGAAATCCCAAGCTTGCGCGGCCTCACCTTTTAAATCCGGCGAGGAACACAAAAAGACGACGTCCGCGGAATAGCCTCTGTCCGCGTATTCGCTTGCCAACACAGAGGCGACAATCAGTCCATCGCCGCCGTTGTTGCCATTGCCGCAGACAACGCACCAACGCCGCACTGATGGATACTCACTGACCAGACGACGCGCGATGGCTCGCCCGGCCGAGAGCATGAGGTCGAACCCGGCGATTCCATATTCATTCTGGGTACGCCGATCAACTTCCTGAGCATGAATGCTGGTAAATACTTTCATTTATTCCTTGATAATCAATGCCATAAAAACAAGCGGTTCGCTGCCTGTGTTTTCCAAACCATGACCGGTTCCATCCGCACAATACAGCACATCGCCGGGCTTGACGGGTGTCGGA
Organism: Candidatus Sumerlaeota bacterium; assembly: GCA_012513815.1. GTDB lineage: Bacteria > Sumerlaeota > Sumerlaeia > Sumerlaeales > Sumerlaeaceae > JAAZBM01. The sequence goes on from JAAZBM010000011.1 coordinate 191,310, forward strand.
GTGCCATTGTCACTGTAGAGTCCTTCGCCAGACAAAATGTAATAAGCTTCGGCTTCGCCATGATGCTCATGATAGCCAAGTGTCGCTCCCACTTCGATTGTGACCGAGGCATACATTCCGCATTTATCTTTCAGTTCCGCAGGGCCAAGCAAGTGCTTCATAATCAGCTTGCCTTTGCCTCCCGCAACGTTCTCCTTGCACAGTGTTTGAATCTCTCGTCTTCCGCTCATTGATATAAGTCCATTGTACCTTTCATACAGTTATCTTATATAAAAAGAATTCAGGTGAACGAACATTCACTATTTTTCGTGCGGTGATGATTTTCACGTTAAAAACTCAAACAGCCTCCAATCACAAGAGTATGTTATATAGATATGAAATCGACTTCTAAAACTTTTCGCGTGATGGCATTGTCGAGTCTGGCAATTGTCAGTTTGTCCTTGCTTACCGCTTGTGGTGGCGTGCGTCGCACAGCCTACATCTGCTCGGCTCCGGCGGGCGCAGAATGCCGTGTGAATGGTGTCTACTACGGAAAAACACCCGTCGCAATGCCTTATCTGTGGAATTGGTATTATGAAATCAATTTGAGCAAAGAAGGCTATCAGCCGGTCAAAGACATGAAGTTCTTTAAGCCGGCATTCTACAATCAAATTCCGTTTGATTTCGTCACTGAATCTCTGCCGTTCCCGGTCAGAGAAACTAAAGAATTGAACTATAGTCTGACCCCGACAAAGTAACATTATGGACGCCTTCAAAAAAGTTTTTCTGGTTTTCTTTCTCATTATTCTTGTGGGCGGTGGTTTCAGCCTGTACAAGTATTGGCGCGAACTCGACGACAAAGGTCAGCTGACAAATCTCTTTGAAAAGATGATGCCCAACTTAGCGAAAATGCCGAAGGATGAAACTCTGCCGGATCAGAGCCAACCCCGTGGCGGAAATATCGCGGCGATTGTGCTTGATTATAAGGAAGCCGCCAAAGCCGAGGAAGAAGCACGACGCACCGGCAAGCCGCTCAAACGCAACACCGTCAAGCTTGTACCCACGCCCGGCCCGGACGACCAGTTGCTCATGGAATGGTCAACCGGACGCAAAATGGTCGCGTTGACTTATGACGACGGCCCCAACAAAACGTATACCCCACTGCTGCTGAATGTGCTCCGCGAGAAAAAAGCCAAGGCGACATTTTTTGTTCTTGGCCAGAACATCAAGGGCAACGAAGAATTGCTGCGTGAGGTGGCAAAAGAAGGACACGAAATCGGAAGCCACAGCTGGTCACACAAGCAGCTTTCACGCCTAAAGGGGGAAGCCCTCGCGGCCGAAATCAACAAGGGAATGGAAGGCATTGCCCAAGTGACCGGAATACAGCCACGACTCGTGCGCCCACCCTATGGAGCTCAGAATCAGACGACTCGCGATTTCGCCAAAGAACACAATATCTATCTCATCAACTGGAGCGTTGACACAAACGACTGGCAGAAGAAAACAACAGTGGAAAGTGTCGTCGCCGAAGTCGGCAAGAGCGCCTATGACGGATGCATCATTCTGATGCACGATCGTCTGGACAAAACCATCGCCGCAACCGGACAGATTATCGACCTACTGAACAGTAAAGGATATCGGTGCGTGACGGTGAGTCAGTTGCTCGGATTGGAAGACCCCGATGCTCCTAAACCAACACCCACACCGTTCCCAACTCCACCGCCGATTGAAACAGTAACACTGCCACAACCCGGCAGCGCTGTGCCCGTGGCTCCAACACCGGCAGCTCTGCCGCTTAACGTGATGACAACAGTCACCGCGACACCAATCCCTGCGCCAACACCGACGCCTGTCATGGCACTGCCCTTGCCGCAGTTGCCCGTGTCGTCGCTGCCGCAACCCGCGCAGACAACAGCAACAACGCCCACGTTTGAGTCTGCCGTGCCTGATTTGCCGCCGGAAGTCATTACGGTTCAGCCGCGCTAAACCACCAACAGCACGACCATCAAGTCTTGACGTTTTATCTGCATTTTTGTCGAATAGAAAACAACTTCCCGTATAATTTTCAGTAAATCATTTATAGAACATTTGTTTTAATTTTGAAACGGGATATTCTACATATAGACATGGACGCATTTTACGCGTCAGTAGAGCAACGGGATTTTCCTGAGCTTCGCGGCAAACCGATTGTTGTGACCGGGAGCAAAGACAAGCGCCACGGAGTTGTCTGCGCCGCATCCTATGAGGCCCGCGCCTTTGGCATACGCGCCGGGATGCCTGCCTATCAAGTGTCGATGCTCTCCCCCGAAATCATTCATCGACCGGGACGCTTTGATGAGTACATGAAGACGTCACGGAAGATGCACAAAATCTTTGGGACGTATACGCCTGTAATTGAGCCGGTTGGATTGGACGAAGCGTTTCTGGATGTTACGGAGAGTAAACGACTGTTTGGCAGCGCCGAGGCCATCGGGCATAAAATCAAGCAGCGGATTCACGAGGAATTGCGTCTCAATTGCACGGTCGGCATTGCGCATAACAAGTTGCTTGCCAAACTGGGAAGCGATATGGGCAAGCCGAATGGTTTTATGATTTTCACGAAGGATTTGTTTGACCAAATGGCGCCCAAAATCAAAGCCAATAAACTTTGGGGAATTGGGCCGTCGGTGTCGGCGACGCTGGCGCTACTTGGAGTGGTCACAATCGCTGATTTGCGGAAGTGCCCGGTCAAGGTTCTGCGCGATTATCTCGGAACGCATTCCGCTTATCATTTGCAGGAGATGGCACTGGGCGAAGATTCGTCGGTGGTTATCCCCTATACGCTGCCCAAATCGTTCGGAGCCGAGGAGACTTTTGAACAGGACATTTCGGATGAGTCGCAGTTGTTGGGTCGGCTTTACCGGTTGGTTGACCGTGTTGCGAAAACTCTTCGTGCCCATCACATGCAAGCGCGGACAGTCCACATGAAAGCCCGCTTCTCGGACTTTATCACGGTTGGTTATTCGCAGACGCTGCCGACGCCCACCAACCAGACACTGGAATTGCGGCGTGTGGCGCAAGTGCTTTTCAGTGTGCGTTTTTCGCGCAACGGCAGACCACTGCGCTTACTCGGGATTAATCTTTCGAACTTGACGCCACCCGGGGAAATCTGCGAGGAGCTGCCTTTGTTTGGCGAGACCGACAAGAAATGGGAATTGCTTGACCATGTCATGGACCAAGCGCATGACAAATACGGCAAGAAGATTATTGGGATTTGTATGCCACCGACGCCCGCTCACAAAAAATGGTGATGCGAGCGTCGGAGCATGCGATTATTCTTTAACAGTTGATGAGCTACCCGTCAGTGGGGCTTCGGCATCAATGGACACAGACACGCTGTTGATTTTCGCGGTTGAAGTGCCCTCAGAATCGTCTTCGCCAACCAGTTGGATGTCTGATTTGGGAGACGCCGCACTTTTACCGGATGTTGCTTTTTCGCTTGTTTCAGCAGGCTTGGCGGCTTGTTCCTCCGCATCCTTCTTCGCTTCGGCAGCCACAGCTGCAGCGGTTGTGCCATTCAACTTCGCGATGACATCATTTGTCAAATCGGCCGCGGTTGTTCCATACAAAACGGTTTCGCCGTTGACGACAACATCGATTTTCCGTGCCTTGGCCACCTCTTCGATTGCGCCCTGAATTTCCTTTTTCAGCGGACCAAAAGTATCCGTTTCAAGAAATCTCATTTTCTGTTTTGAGTCGCGTTGTAGTGCATCCAGTTCGTCCTCGAGCGTCAGCAATTCCTTGCGTTTCTGCTCGACGATATCCTTTGCCAATACACCGGTATCGCGTTTCAGTTGTGCGTCAAGTTCCGATGCCATTCGTTCCTTGTCGGTGATTTTCTTCTGCATATCTTGCAATTGTGCAGACAAATCCTGCACGGCTTTAGAAACCATTTTGGCTTTTGCGGTCACTCGTTCGATATCGACATATCCGGCTGTCTGAGCCTGAAGTGATGAGGCTGCGCACAGGCATATTGCCGCCGCGGCAAGCAGGGAGGTCATTGTTGTTTTCATTATATTATCCTATCATCCGTAGAGATTTGAGCAAGCCGACTTAGAGTCCGGACGACATCGAGAAGTGAATGACTTGCGTCTGGTCTTCGCTCTTCTTGACAACCGGTACGCCAAGGTCAAGCCCGATTGTGGCAATCGGCATACGCAAGCGAGCGCCCACACCGGCGGCCATGCGCGGTGACGAAATGTCTGTCATTGAGTCGCCGAGGAGACCGGCATCCACGAATCCGAGGAGGGCGAAATTGTCGGTGATGCGGCGACGTGCTTCGAGTTGTGTCACAAGTTTCAAAGAACCACCAAGCGGCACATCTGTCGCGGCTTCATCGTGTTGTCCGGCGCCATAGAGTTTAAAGCCTCGTAGGTCGCGCGAACCGCCCATGAAGAACCGGTCACTGTATCCAACGTTGTGCGCCTTAACAGGCATCACTCCGCCCATGGTGTTGCTCATGATTGTCCAGTCGTTCGAGACGTCAAAGTAGCGTGTGTAATTGCCCTGCAATTTGGCGAGCAATCCATCCGCGATACCGAGTTCGGCGGCGCCTGTAGCGACATAGCCGGTCGTTGGCATATAGCGATCATCCACCGTGCGTTTGGTCAAACGATAGCCGATTGTGGCCGCCACATAATTGTTGATTTCCTCGATTGGTGCCGGGTCATCAGGCAAACTGTAATTCAATCCTTCGAGGCGCAGACGCACCGCATGGCTCAGCGAATCGCTCAACGCTTTGGAGAACTCGACAGAGCTGCCGAGGCGTTTTTCGGTGATGTCGCCGGTGCGGTTCGTATGTTGATAGTAGAGATTCAAGCGGGCATTCCAGTCAGACTCCATAAAGTGGCGGCGCAGAATCGAGAAGTCCGCCGAATAGGCACTGGTTCCAATCATGGCGCTGAAGCCAAGGTCCGTCGCGTCGCCGAGAAGGTTATGCTCGACAAGAGAGACATACGCGAACAAGCCTTCGACATCGCCGAAGCCAACACCAAGAATGCTTTGTCCGGTGTCGCCGGTCAACGTATCAACGACCAAATTGCGAACATTGGGATCTTCCGTTGCTTCATCGTAAACTTTGACATCCTTGAAGATGCGCATGGATTCCAGCGAATCGCGGGTGCGTACTTCGTCGTAGCGGCGATAGACCTGCCCGGGCTGCAGCTTGACTTCGCGAGCGACAATCTCATCGGACGGTGGCGGCGTGAAGCGGCTGTACCACTTGCGCAATCTGCTTGTGCTGTCATCCGGCAAAGCACGCGAAATTACGCGGACATTGCCAACATAAATGCGGGGACCTTCGCTAATGACGACATCAAGGTCGACAGCGGCACGCGAGGAATCCTTGTGGAATTCCGGTTCCGCATCGGTGGTCAAGTAGCCTTCGTTGCCATAGAGTTTCTGAAGACGCGACACACTGCGGGCGAATTCTTTGGAGTCATAGGGTTTGCCAACCAACCCGCGGAAAGGCTTCAGGGCTTCGTCGCGTGAGAAGAGTGTGCAACCGCGAACTTCAAGGCGACCCACAGTGTAGCGCGGGCCTTCCTGAATATCAATCACGGGAGTGATGCTGCCATCGGAAAGCACATCGGTGTGTCCTTCGACAACGGCATCCAGATAGCCGTGAGCCACATAGAAAGTCTTCAGGCGAGACACATCTTGATCGAATTTGCTCTGGTTGAACCAATGCTTGAAACCGAGCCATGAGCCTTTGGTTTCGTTAGACATCTTCAACCGCAAATCGGTGTAGGATTGGTTGCCGTTCAGTTTGACCTTGTTCACCTTTTGACGGGTCCCCTCGTCAACAACAACCTCGACATTCATCGTATCGTTCGTGCCGGCATACTCATTCACCATCACCATTGCATCCGAAAAACCTTTGTCTTCGTAGAGCTTTTGCACCGAAGTCACAAGCTTTTCGTTCGTCACAGCCGAGTAAGAATCTCCGGACTTAATCGAGATTTCGTCGAGGATTTTCTTTGTGTCAATCTGCTGATTGCCACTGACGGAGACTTGTCCGACTTTGGGGCAGGGTTGCAGATGATAAGTCAGGTTGACCCCATCGGAGGCATCGTCCATACTGATGCGGATATCCGGCGAAAACAGGCCGCTCGTATACAGTCGTTCGATATCATCGCGTTGGGTTGTTTCGTCAAGTTCGGTTCCGACACGGGTGGCAATAAGCGACTGTGCTTTGGACAAGTCATCGCCGCTTACACCGGAAAAGTTAATGGTGCGGATGGTGTCGGGTGACGCAAAGCAACTTGCGCTCCCAACAACTACGCTAAGCGTGACCGCAAAAGCTCTGATTCTGCGGGCAAGTGTCATTAGAGTCATTTGATAATAATTATCCGTAATTATAATTTCACTACATATATTATGTAGTTATACAACTTGTTGTGATTATCACGGACATAAAAATGCGATATTTGTTTCTTAATGACAGATTTCGCTCAAATACTACGACCGACGCCGCCGGAACAAATCTGACAGAATGATGCCGACGGGTTGTGTTGTACATGAGAAGACTTTTCATTTGTATATTAATGGTTCAATCACAACAATACATTTTTTTACCAAAAAGAGTAATTGCATGACACTTGAGACACGCGAATATCTTCAGAGACTTCTCCGCTTTCATGGCGTATGGCTACGAAAGTCGCTTGGGCAGCATCTTCTTGTCGATGACACAGCTCTTGAAGATATCGCCTCGGCCGCTTGTCCCGAACCGGGATGTTCCGTCGTCGAGATTGGCGCCGGCGCCGGTAGTTTGACGGTCGCCCTCCTCGCTCGCAAAGCAAGTGTCACCGGCATCGAACTCGACACACGATTCACGGAGATTCACAAGGAATTGTGCGCCAGTTGGGCTGCGGCAAACAACCCCGAGACATTGGACTTTTTTTATGGCGACGCGCTGGATTTCGATTACGCGAAAGCCGCCGAAAAAGCCCGCGAACAGGGACGCCCGTTTGTCATTGCGGGGAATATTCCCTACCAAATTACCTCACCGCTGATTATGAAAATCATCGAAGACGCTGTCGCATTCGACTCGATGACGCTGATGATGCAACTGGAAGTCGCGCAACGGCTGACGGCAAAACCACGCACCCGCACCATCGGTTCAATCTCGGTCAAAGTGCAGTACTTCTGCGAGATTGAGCAGATTCGTGATGTTGGAAATCGGTCGTTTCTCCCACCGCCAAAGGTGCAGAGCCGCGTATTGCGATTCAAGCGGCGCACGGGAATCAACCCTGATCCCAAAGCTTGCAAGAGACTCTTCAATTTGATTGATGCCGGTTACCGCTATCGCCGCAAGGTGTTGCCGAACTCGATTGGCACATCCGGAATGTATCATTGGGACAAGGCAACCGCGGAGAAAGCACTGCTAGAGATTGGGTTGTCGCCCAACACACGCGCCGAGGAATTGGGAATCGCGGAATGGGAGAAACTGTTGCAGGCTCTCGACCAAACACGTCCGGAAAAGTAAGTTTTGCCTGATGGATAAACCTTTTAAAATATGCTCACCCATGCGCCCTACCGGCGATCAGCCAGAGGCCATCGATCAACTTGTCGCCGGTCTGAACAGCGGACTGGAGCATCAGGTGTTGCTTGGTGTGACGGGTAGCGGCAAAACATTTACGATGGCAAATGTCATTGAGCGGGTCAACCGTCCGGCGCTGATTCTCGCGCATAACAAAGTGCTGGCAGCGCAGTTGTACCGTGAATTTAAAGAACTTTTTCCGGAGAATGCGGTCGACTATTTTGTCTCTTACTACGACTATTATCAGCCCGAGGCGTATCTGCCTCATACGGACACGTATATCGAAAAAGATTGTGCCATCAATGACGAATTGGAAAAGATGCGTCTGTCGGCGACGAAGGATTTGCTCGAACGCCGTGATGTCATCATTGTCGCCAGCGTGAGTTGCATCTATGGTCTGGGGACGCGTGCCGACTGGCAAACGATGGTCATCAATCTGGAAGAAGGCATGGCCATCTCGCGCAAGGAAGTGTTGCGTGACCTCGTCTTCATTCAGTACGAACGCGGAGATGTGGACTTTCACAGAGCCTCCTTCCGAGTGCGTGGCGACATCCTCGACATCTTCCCGGCCTACGAGGAAAAGACGGCAGTGCGCGTGGAGTTTTTCGGGGACGAAATTGAGGCGATTTGGGAAATCGAAGCCTTGACGGGAAAGAAGACGAAGAATCTGAAATCAGTGAGTATCTATCCGTCCTCGCATTACGTCACGACGCGAGACAAACTGCAAATCGCGATTCATTCCATCGAGGATGAATTGTGCATTCGACTGCAAGAGTTGCAGGCGCAGAACAAGATATTGGAGTATCAGCGTTTGTCTCAGCGCACAAAGTATGACTTGGAGATGCTGCAGGAAATGGGTCGGTGCAACGGCATCGAGAATTATTCGCGGCATTTGGCAGGACGCAAACCCGGCGAACCGCCCGAAACACTGATTGACTACTTCCCGAAGGATTATGTCCTTTTTGTCGATGAGAGCCATGTGACCATCCCGCAAGTGCGTGCCATGCACGAGGGCGACCGCTCGCGCAAAACGGTACTGGTCGAACACGGATTCCGTCTGCCAAGCGCGCTCGACAACAGACCTTTGCGCTTCGAGGAGTTCTTGACCCGCACACATCAAACGATTTTTGTCAGCGCCACACCGAGCGAATGGGAACTGGAACAATCCGGTGGCATCGTCGCGGAACAAATTATCAGACCAACCGGACTGGTCGACCCGGAGATTGCCGTCAAACCTGCGAAGAATCAGGTCGAGGACGCACTGGACGAAATCAGATTGCGGGTGCAAAAGGGCGACCGCGTTTTGGTCACAACTCTGACGAAACGCATGGCGGAAGATTTGACTGCTTATCTGGTCGAGCTTGGCGTCAAGGCGAAATACATGCACGCCGATACCACCGCCATTGAACGGGCACGTCTCATCAAGGAATTGCGGCAAGGTGTTTTTGACATCTTAGTCGGAATCAACTTGCTGCGCGAAGGATTGGATATTCCCGAAGTGTCGCTGGTGCTGATTCTGGATGCCGACAAGGAAGGGTTCTTGCGTGGCCGCACAGCGCTCATCCAAACGATAGGACGTGCATCGCGTAACGTCAACGGGCGTGTCGTGTTGTACGCCGATAGGGAGACCAAGGCCATCGCCGAGGCTATTGACATCAGCACTCGCCGACGCAAAATTCAGCAACAGTATAACGCCGAGCATCATATTATGCCTAAGACAATCAGCAAGCGTGTGGGCAATATTCTGGATGTCCCGGAAGTTCAGGAGTATGAGGAATCCGTTGCCGCTGAAGCTCAGGCGATGTATGGTGGCACGACGATTATCATCGACAACCCGCAAGACTTGCTTGCCCGTGTCACTCTTTTGCGCGAGGAAATGCGCGAGGAGGCTGCCAAGTTGAACTTTGAGAAGGCCGCGGAATTGCGTGACAGAATCAGAGAACTCGAACGCCGACTGCTTGGGCTTGATGGCACGGAACCCAATTCTCGACCAAGTAAGTAAGTGTTTTGATGGTACTACAATTAGATGGAATATAAGAACAGGGACATATCGAGATTTTGTTCATGCAGTGACTATGCTTACAATCAATGTGTGACATTGCAATGCCTTGTCAACCCACATGATATCGGTTACATATGTTGCATTGTTGAGTCATACGAGGGGCTGGCTGTCGTCAGTACAATTGACGAACGCAAGGGACTCCTCCATTTTTACTGCACTATTGACTTGCGTGACGAGTTCATGGAGTTTTTTGAACAGCTCAAAAAGGAAATTCACATCACTATCCTCTCGGAGAGAAAAATGAATGCCGAGGAGATGAATGCTATTGAATATTCGTCGGGCAAAAACCACCCGAGAAAACGCAATATTCCGGCAGATTATCGTTAAGAAGAGGGACTTATGGCTAAGAACACTGAAACATTAGAGAATGATTATGTTACCCCCGGTTGGATAACGCTGATTGCGACAGCAATCGTCATGACTCTGATTTTTGTTTTCTTCACACCGTACACACATCAGCTCGATGAAATCAAAAATGTTTTCTTGATGATATTCCCACCCTTCCTACTGCTCTCGGCTGTCCTGCAAAAGGACTTCTCGAAGGTTTCGTGGAAGAGCGATTCGCCAACGATATTCTGCGGATTGTGGGTTGTCGCGATGCTCTGTTCGTACATAGTCAATCCCTACAAGTTGACAGGCGAACGCATCGTGTGGTTCCAGATGGCGTGTCTTACATTCACGCTCGTGTTTGCGTGGCTGATGAATACCGAAGACAAAATGCGCAAAACGATGATGTTCCTGACGGGCCTTGGATTTATCTCGGTTCTGTTCGGTCTCTTCTTCTTTGCGGGACGCGGCTTCACCGATGCCATCTACAATTTCATGAAAAGCGATCCGTTCTGGCGTCGGAATTACAGCGAATGGGTAACGCTTTTTTACACGCTGAAAGAATCCCGTCAGATGTACTCGACCATCCTCAACGAGGATTTCTATGGCGCGTTCCTTGTCATGACAACGGCCATTCCGCTGGCCATGTTCTTCGTCGAAAAAGAACACTTCTGGCGCCGCATTTTTGCGCTTGGCACATTCCTCCTGATGAACATCTGCCTTGTTTTCACCAACAGCAACGACTCCTACTCCGCGACCATTCTCATTCTCTACCCCATGTTTTTCGTTCTTGGAGCGTTGTTTGTTAAACGCGAAGAATGGGGACTCACACGCAGTATCGTTCTGACGTTCATCATTGGCGCACTCATCCTCGCGATTACCATTTTCGTCCTGCAATCACCCAAGATTATGCAGACATGGGCGTTCAAGAGCGAGGCCCTCGAGGGACGCAAAATCCTTTGGAGTGGCGGCCTATTGCCGTGGCTCAAGGGCACCGATTTCAACAATCCACACTTCAGCCCAATCACAGCCATCTTCGGCACAGGGCCGGGTGGATACCGCTTCTATTTCCCCGTATGGCGCAATCCATTCTGGTTCGACAACCAAATCAACAACGTCACGACATTCGGGCACAACTGGTACTTCGATGTTCTGCTTGAATTCGGAATCTTCGGGCTGCTGTCGTTCTTAGGAATGCACATCATGGTCGTCGTGCGTGCGTTGAGACAAATCGCCCACACAACCGTCACCACCCACAAGTTCTATCAGATGGCGCTCGTCAGCGGACTCTGTGCTGTAGCGCTGCAAAACTTCTTCAGCCCCAACAACAGATGGGCCGTCGCCGGCATGATTTACTGGTCAATGTTCGGACTGAGCATGGGTTTGACCATGCTCGACAAACCCGTGGATGACAAGAGCAAACCATCACAAAAGAAAATGCGGTTTATCACCGGGGTCAAGTATGCTGCCATCGTCGTCTGCTTGCTCTTCATTGTGCGCTCGCCATGGCAGGGATATTGGTACTGGCAAGCCGCAAAGGCTAACGCTGAGGGTATCCGCAGTATGGATATCGCCGGCTACAGAGAGCTTGGCAAATCCGAACAAGCCAAGTATCTCCAACTCGCCAAGAAACAGCTGACGTTCGCCGTCAACGCAAACCCGACTTTCGCGACATCCTATTACAAACTGGGACATGTCCTCCATAGCATCGGCGAGAGCGACAAGGCCATCGAAACCTACGAGAAGCTGCACACCGTTTTCCCATACTACAGCGAACTCAACTGGAATCTGTCGACCATGTATTTCGCCAAGGCATTTGAGGACACGACACCGGAAGAACAAGTCAAGGACATGGGCAAGTCGTGGGAACATATGCGTATCGCGGCGCAACAGTCACGCAAACCCGCCGTCCAGTTCCGCGTTTACGAACTGGGGTCGGCCATCCTGAAGATGTATAATTCGCTGGGAATGACAAAGGAAGCCGACGCCATCCGCAAAGATATGAAAGTGGCGCTGCATAACTTCATCGACTACGAACCTAAACTCGAGGAATTTATCGCGGACAAAAAAGATAATTACGATGCTGCTGAGCTTGGCCTGCTCAAGATTTGCAAGGAAACATCGGACACACAAGGCTCAATCGATATCTTGCGGAAGATGTATTTTGAACATCCCGACAACACCGTCAACCTCAACAATTTGCTCGCAGTCTACAACCAAGATAACCAAACAACCGCGATGCTGAACTTCATGAAGGAAGCCATCGACAACGCGCCACTGGATCCCAAACTGCGCGAGGCCTATGCCGCGGTGCTTGACAAGGCTGACAACAAAAAGGAATCTGAAGAACAGCTGAAACGTGCAAGCATTCTGCGCCAGATGTTGGCGGTGGACACCAAAGCAACCACGGCAACAAAATAGCGTCCACAACATCGACACGACAAATAAATGAACCCCGCAAACCGTTACGGAATGCGGGGTTTAAATCTGGCTGGCAAGGAAGGGCTCGAACCTTCAACCCTCTGATCCAGAGTCAGATGCGCTGCCAATTGCGCCACTTGCCATTAGCACTGTCTAACTTATCATTTAATGGATTTCTTATTCGAGGATGCAAGCGGTTTTTTGAACGGAATCCCATTTGCCCGAGGATAATTCCCGGGGCAGGAACGGATTTTCCGTATGCACAAAATCATCCGTCGATATGTATCGCCCGCAAAGCTGTAGAGGTAGTCGGGTTCTCGCGAACCGCCAAACTCGTGGGCAAGTGTACTCGCGAGTTTTAGTTCAGCGGGGTCTGTATGGTCGGTTTTGAATAGCATCAGAAGACCGCCCACTTTGACCAGTGGCAGTCCGACTTCCATCAATGTCGGGATGGACGCAACGGCGCGAGCGGTGACGATATCGCAAGTTTCACGAGCGCATAACACCTCCGCAGTGGCTTCCGTATGCCCCAAATCCTCGGCACGCATGTTCAGCGCATGAACATTCGTCAGGCCTGCGGCCGCCGCACACGCTTGCGTGAATCGGCTCTTCTTGCCGGTCGATTCAACCGCATACCATTGGCACTGTGGCATGACAACAGCACAAGGCAAGGTCGGAAATCCCGCACCCGCGCCAATGTCTGCCGCGACGGAGAACTGTGCGCCGTGGCCGTTCACCCGAAGCGCGTCGAGAAGTGCCAGCGAATCCGCGAAATGAATAGTGACTGCTGTCGCTGCATCAGCCACAGCAGTCAGATTGATTGTTTTGTTTGCTTCGAGCAACTGTTCCAGAATAATCGCGAATTGCTCTCGTTGTTGGGCAGTACAAGCCGCTGTTATCGGCTGCTGCTCAAACAGCGTGAGAATCTCAGTGTTCGCCATAGGTTATTCGGCAGCCGGAGCCGTTGGCTCCTCATCCTTCTTCTCCGAGGGCATCAGTGCCTCTTTGACTCTTGTCTCGATTTGCGCCATGATGTCCTTGTTTTCCTTCAGGAATCTTTTGGCACTCTCGCGTCCCTGACCGATACGGTCGCCATTGAACGAGAGCCATGAACCTGATTTGTCGATGACGGAATTGGCAATCGCCAAATCGATAACATCGCCTTCACGCGAGATGCCTTCGCCAAACATGACATCGAATTCAGCTTCGCGGAACGGCGGGGCAAGCTTGTTTTTGACCACTTTCACCTTGACACGGTTACCGACATTGTCCGTTCCGTCCTTGATTGCGCCGGTACGGCGAATGTCCATGCGGATGGTCGAATAAAACTTCAATGCGCGACCACCCGTTGTCGTCTCGGGGCTACCGAACATGACGCCGATTTTTTCGCGAATCTGGTTGATGAAAATAACGGTTGTGTTGGAGGTGCTAACAATACCGGTCAGCTTACGCAGTGCCTGACTCATCAAGCGCGCCTGCAGACCCATAAAGCTGTCGCCCATTTCGCCCTCGATTTCGGCGCGTGGCACCAGTGCCGCCACAGAGTCGATTACAATCACATCAATAGCCGACGAACGAACAAGCATCTCAACGATATCGAGCGCCTGCTCCCCTGTGTCCGGCTGGCTGAGCAAAAGCTCATCTGTCTTGACACCCAACTTGTTGCAATACTGTGGGTCAAGCGCATGCTCGGCATCAATGTAGGCGGCTGTGCCACCCGCACGCTGAGCATTGGCGACAATGTGCAATGCCAGTGTCGTTTTACCCGAAGACTCGGGACCAAAAATCTCGATGATACGGCCGCGGGGAACGCCCCACACTCCAAGAGCATAATCGAGTGACAGAGAACCTGTGGAGATAACCTGAAGACCCTCCGCAAAATTCTGATGCTCACCAAGACGCATTATGGAACCTTTGCCATAATTGTGCTCAATCTGCTGTAATGCCAAACTTAAGTTTTTGTCTTTGGTATTCGAATTATTGACTGACATTTTTGCCATTGACATTTATCTCCATTTTTGGAATTTATCCTAATTTCTAATATTGATTCCGCTGTTTAATATTGCAAGCAACAACAGTTTTGCTTCTTCTTGTCTAGCAGCTACACTTAAATAGAACTATTGTTCTAAACCCTGCTAAATATATTCTGCTATGAGTGACCATCTTGCTTGTAAACTACAATAATAATATATCGTATAGTAATAAGGAAATTTGTATGCCTGTTTGTCCGAATAAGTATGTCAGCAGCCTAGTTGCTTATGTCCCCGGCGAGCAACCGCGAGGCAGCGGCTTCATCAAACTCAATACGAATGAGAATCCCTATCCTCCTTCGCCCTCAGTCACAAAGGCACTGAGTGAGATTGGCAAGGACGGAATGCATCTCAATAAGTATCCGGATCCATGGGCAAATGAATTGCGCAAAAAGTACGCAGAAATAATTAATTTTTCGGACACTTCTATTATTGTGGGCAATGGTTCGGATGAGATTTTGCGCATGATTTTCGAGGCGTTTGCAACCGAGGGCGACACACTCGTGGTTGCGGACCCCACCTACGTGCTCTACGAAACGCTGGCATCGATGTTCGGGTGCAAGACAGTCCGCTATCCCCTGTCAACCGAGGACTTCACGTTGCCGGAGGCATTCTATGGCGCTGAAGGCAAGATTCTGATTTTGCCCAACCCGAATCCGCCTTATGGCATTTGCTACGGTTTGGAGACACTCGAACGCATCGCCGCTGCCAAACCGGAGCGGCTGGTCGTCTTCGATGAAGCTTACATTGATTTCACCGAGAATCCCCGTGGCGCGCTTGATTTGGCATTGCGTTATGACAATGTGATGGTGACGCGCACCTTCTCCAAGGGATGGTCACTTGCGGGCGGGCGCATTGGCTTTGCCTGCATGAATCCGGCGCTGTTCGAGTCCATGGCCAAGGTCAAGGATTCGTATAATGTGAACAAGATGTCGCAGGTTGCCGCCTCTGCCGCCCTCGACAGTGCAGAAGCTCAACGCGAGAACAACGGACGCATCGTCGCGTTGCGCAGCGAGATTGCGGAGCAATTGCGTAAACGCGGATTCACGATGCCACCATCGAACGGAAACTTTGTTTTTGCGCGCGGCAACAACGCGCCGGAACTCTACCGTCAACTCAAGGAGCACAAAGTTCTTGTCCGCTGGTTTGACACACCCTTGCTTCGCGACGGATTGCGCATCACAATCGGCACCACCGAAGAGATGCGTGTTTTCCTTGAGAAACTTGATCTCTGTTTAGCGAGCATGTAGCCTATGCCCTCTCCGGTTGAGTTTGCCGAAACCTTGCGTCAGCGCATCGACATCGTCGATGTGGTGCAAGGCTATGTCCGCCTGAAGCAGTCGGGCGCGAACCACAAGGGATGTTGTCCGTTCCATCAGGAAAAAACACCATCCTTTATGGTCAGTTCATCCAAGCAGATTTTTCACTGTTTTGGTTGCGGCAAGGGCGGCGACGCGCTCAAGTTCATCATGGAAATTGAGCATCTGACATGGATGGAGGCTCTGCGTTTCCTTGCAGAGAAATACGGCATCACCGTTCCCAACTTTGGGGGTGCGCATTCGGAGCATAACGCACAGGAAACACGCACCAAGCGCGACATTCAATTCCGAATTTGCCAGTACGCCCAAGACTTTTTTGCTCATACGCTACAAGCCGAAATATCTAACCTCAACACGGAAGCTGCCGTCTATATGCAACGGCGCGCGCTGTCGCCGGAACTGTGCGGGCATTTTCATCTGGGCCTAGCGCCGACTTCGGGATGGCGCAATCTGCTCGAGAGCGCGGTGCGGCAAAACATCGCTACTCAAGCCGACATGGTGGAATCGGGTCTGGTCATCGAAAAGGACAGCAACACCTACGACCGATTCCGCAATCGGATTATTTTTCCCATTCATGACGCCAACGGGCGCCCGGTGGCGTTTGGTGGACGTGTCTATCACAGCAGCGCCAAACCCGACGACCCCAAGTACATCAACTCGCCGGAAACGCAACTCTATCACAAGGGGCAACAGCTCTATGCGTTGCACTTGGCACGACCGGAAATCCAAAAGCGGAACTGTGCCCTGTTGATGGAAGGTTATATGGATGTCATTCGCTGTCATCAGTACGGCTTCACCAATGCGGTGGCAAGCTGTGGCACGGCGCTGACCGAACAACAGGCGCGGCTGCTCAATCGTTTCACCAAAGAAGTCATTCTGATTTATGACGGCGACAGTGCAGGACAAAAAGCGATGCTGCGGGCAGCGGAAATCCTGTTGCCGATGGAATTCAAATTATCGTTTGTTGTGTTGCCTAACGAACATGACCCGGATTCTTATCTGCGCGAATATGGTGCCGAGCCATTTGCCGCACTCATCAGTCAGGGCAGGAATGTTTTGCAGTTTCTGTGGGGACTGGCGCAAGCGCACTGGAATCTGGCGTCGCCGGAAGACAAACACCGGACAGCCACGTTTATCTTGTCCTATATTCTGCGCATCCCAAGTCCGGTCACACGCGAAGACTATATCCGACAACTGGCGAATGGGTTGGCGGTCAGCATCGAGAGCATTAATCAACTGTCTAAGCAAATCGTCACACAACAGCCGATGGAACAACAGACGCAAGAGAAGTTACGCAATGAGTTTTATCGTCACGAGAACGAGCCGCGCAACGAAACTCTGTTGCTCATCACCGCCGTCGAGGATGCCGAGATGCGCAAACTCATTCTGGAACATCTGAACATCGAATGGTTGCAGGGACGCAAAACGGGACAACTATTTCGGCTGTTGACAGAGTTGGTCGGCACGGCGGACGAAGTCTCATGGAACACATTGCTGGAGAAATGTCCCGACGAGGCTTTGCGGGTTTTCTGCACGCAAACCGCCATGACAGATTGCATGGAGTTCAAGGTTGAGAGAACGTCTCAGGAACGCGAAAACGCGTTGCGGAATCTGATTACGCGAATTGAATTGCGTCATGGCAAGCGACATGTCAAGGCCATCTCGCAAACGCTGCACGATCTTAACAAGCCTGACACGGATAGCGAGCAAATCGAAAAACAGTTGCAGGCTTTTGACTTGTACGCGCATAAAAATGTCGAGATTAAGAACCGTTGCAAGGGCAAATAGCTTTCACGGATTTTGCTGTGAGAATATTTCCTTGCGAAAATCTCACACAAAAAAAACATCATCGCCCCTTATGATTTGTATAAATAAGCAAAATCTATAATTAATTATTTCGTTGACTAACATCGATTTACATAGTGTGGAAGAGTGTTTTTGCAGTCTGCCGAATTCAGGTGGTCTCGCATGAAACTGATTTCTAACGCCCAAACAGATATAGGACTTCAGCGGGCTACCAATGAGGACGCATTCTTTGCGTCTGACGAATATGGTACTTTCGTCGTTGCTGATGGAATGGGTGGCCATGCCGCGGGCGAAGTCGCCAGCAACACCAGCATCCAGATTATTCGTAATTTCATCGAACGTTATCAGAAGGATCCCGGCATCACTTGGCCCTATGGTTTTGACAAACGGCTCAAGGCCGAAGCCAACGCGCTCATCACCGGAATTCGCATAGCCAACGTTTCGCTGTATGCGATGCAGTCCGAGAAGCCCGAATTACAAGGCATGGGAACGACAATCGCGGCGACACAGTTTTCGCCGGATGGCACACTGACCATCGCGCATGTGGGCGATTCGCGAGTTTATCGGTTGCGGGAGGGCGAACTGATTGCGATGACACGTGACCACAGTTGGGTCAACGAACAACTCGCGCGCAATCTCATCACCGAAGAAGAAGCACGCACACACCGCTTCCGCAATGTCATCACACGGGCGCTCGGATATAAAACAGATATGTCGATTGATGTCAAAGTCGAACGCTGGCAGACCGGAGATACTTATCTGATTTGCAGTGACGGACTCAGCGGTTTGATTGATGACAACAAATTATGCCTGATGATGCGCATGAACAAAGATTTGAAACTCTGCGTGAAAAAGTTTGTGGATCAGGCCAACGCCGAAGGCGGCTCGGACAACATCACCGCTATTATCATTCGCGTCGAAGACTAACGCCCTTTACTTCAGCACCACTTCGCCATACAAATCATGCACATCTGAACCTGTAATCAGTACTTGCACGAATTCACCGGCTTTGAGTGGCTCGAACGCCTCAACAATCACCACACCGTCAACCTCGGGAGCGTCACGCCAACCGCGACCTATCCACCGATTCTTCTCGATTTGTTCCTCAATCAAAACAGGAATCGTGCGCGTTTTCCAGCGCAACCCAGACTCCGCCGAAAACTTCTCCTGAACAGCCATCAAGCGGTTCTGCCGTGACTGCGCAATGCGGGCGGCGACACGGGGCTTGATAAACAGTGCATCGGTGTTTTCCTCGGCCGAATAGAGAAACGACCCCATGCGGTCAAAGCGCAAAGCACTGAGGGCGTTTTCCAGATGACGATACTGCTCGGCAGTCTCGCCGGGGAAACCAAGAATGAAGGTCGTACGCAAGGTCACATCCGGCAATGCGTGACGAATCTTTTTGATTTTTGCTTCGATGTCAATTGTCGCATCGGGACGGCGCATCGCGGCAAGAATTTCCGGATGAGTATGTTGAAGCGGCATATCTATATAGGGTACGATGCGCGGCGACGACGCCATAACATCCAACAGTTTGGGCGTGATACCTGCCGGATACACATACAGCAACCGAATCCACCATTCACCCGCCACAGGCAGAGCCGCAAGGTCAGCGAGCAAATCAGGCAACCCGTAGTTGCGCCCGTACAAGTCGCGACCATAGGCAGCTGTATCCTGAGCAACGACGCACAGCTCCTTGATTCCCGAGGCCAACAGGTCTGTCGCTTCACGCAAAATCTGTTCGTGTGGGACACTGATTTGTGTGCGCCCTTTGATTTGCGGAATCGCGCAGAACGCGCAGTTGTGCGGGCAGCCATCTCCTATCTTAAGAAATGCATAAAACTTCTTGCCTTCATCCAGTCGGATACGATTTTGCCCTTCGCAAACAGCCATTTGCGGATGAGCGTCAATCAGCTCGGCATGGCGGCTCTCGTTCGCCAACAGTTGCGGAATCTTGCGCCAGTCGCCCACGCCCAACCACCCATCGACCTCTGGGAGTTCCTTGGGGAGTTCGGTCGCATAGCGCTGACTGAGGCACCCGACAACATAGAGACGAAAAGACCGATGTTTGCGGATGAGGGTTTTCTTGAGTCTTGCCCAATCAAGGATTGCCGCAACGGATTGAGACTTTGACGATTCAATAAAGCCACACGTATTAATAATGACTCCGTTCAGCATCTCGTCACCCGCGACAGGTTCGGCTTCGACAGCGACAGTTTGCACCCCCTGCTTGGCCAGTTCCGCTGCGTAATACTCGCTGTCAGCGGTGTTCTTATCGCACCCCAAAGTTAAAATTCCGAACTTCAACTGGCATTCTCCCCGACACAATTTCACTCTTTTTAGCATGCGCAAGTGCACAAGACAAAGGCATGACACACTTTTGCCATGCCAAAATTGCGTTTTTTTTTAGAATTAACTCACTTTATTATTGCACAAAGTAAGAGATAAAGCAAGGACAAAATGAACAACGCTTGCTTTTTCTTCAAAAAAGACAACAAAAAATATGAAAAGGATGTTTTACAATGGCAGTAAAAATTGCTATTAATGGTTTTGGCCGCATTGGTCGTCTCGTTTTCCGCGCCGCAATGGCGAACCCAGATGTTGAAGTCGTTGCTATCAACGATTTGGCAACCCCCGAGGCAAACGCTTATCTTCTGAAATACGACTCAGTTCATGGTCGTTATCAGGGCACCGTCGAAGCAAAAGACGGCAATCTTATCGTCGACGGCAAGACCATCGTTGTCTGCTCCGAGAAAGACCCGAAGAATTTGCCCTGGGCAAAGCTCGGTGTCGAGGTTGCTGTGGAATCCACAGGTTTCTTCACAAAGGCTGACGCCGCCAAGGCTCATCTCGAGGCCGGCGCGAAAAAGGTTATCATCTCGGCTCCCGCAACCGACGAAGATATCACAGTGGTTCTTGGCGTGAACGACGACAAACTGACTGCCGCTCACAACATCATCTCCAACGCAAGCTGCACCACAAACTGCTTGGCCCCCGTCTGCAAGGCTCTTGCAAACGCCGGCTACAACATCAAACGCGGTTTGATGACCACAGTTCACAGCTACACAAACGACCAGAAAATGCTCGACCAGATCCACAAGGATCTTCGCCGTGCACGCGCTGGCGCAATGAACATTATCCCCACCAAGACCGGTGCCGCCAAGGCTATCGGACTGGTTATGCCCGAACTCAAAGGCAAGATGGACGGCTATTCACTGCGCGTCCCGACCTGCAATGTCTCGGTTGTTGACGTCGTTATGGAACTCGACAAGACCGTTACACCTGAAGAGTTGAATGGCGTTTTCGAGAAGGCATCCGAGAAAGAACTCAAGGGCATCCTTGGTTTCACAATGGATCCGGTCGCCTCGACAGACTTCAACAACTGCAAACTCAGCTCCATCGTTGATGGTCTGATGACAAAGGTTCTTGACAACAATTTCGTGAAGGTCGTCAGCTGGTATGACAACGAGACCGGTTACAGCAACCGCGTCGTCGAACTGGCCGCTCAGTTGCGCGCTAAGAAGTTTGTATAAACGGACTTCCCCGCGATACAACAGTACATTTAGTTATTGAAACGCAGTAGAAACGGGGGCAACCTCCAGGATGGAGTCTGTCCCCGTTTTTTTCTATCAACACTTACTTTTTAGAAGGAATTTATTATGGCTCGTAAACCTATTATTGCAGGAAACTGGAAACTCAATTGCCTTAAGGCCGAAGCGGAAGCGCTTGCCAAAGGTCTGGTGGAAACTGTCGGCACCAAGAGTGACGTCGATGTCGTTCTTTGCCCCACCTTTACATCACTCGACACAGTCGCAAAAGCCATCTGCGGCACCAAAATCGCTATGGGCGCACAAGATTGCTACTGGCAGGAAAAGGGCGCTTTCACAGGCGAAATCGCTCCGTCCATGCTTGTCGACGCCGGATGCAAATTCTGCATCATCGGCCACAGCGAACGCCGTCAATATTTTGGCGAGACAAATGAGACGATCAACAAGAAGGCACAGGCGCTCTATGCCGCCGGCCTGACCCCCATTATTTGCGTTGGTGAAACACTTCAGGAACGCGAAGAGGGCAACATGGAAAAAGTCATCACCACTCAGGTGCGTGGTTGCCTGGCTGGCCTCGAGGCCGCCAAAGTTGCCGAAAGCGTTATCGCTTATGAACCTGTCTGGGCCATCGGCACAGGCAAAACCGCAACCAAGGAGCAAGCACAAGAAGTGCATGCACTGATTCGCAAGACAGTCGCGGATATGTTTGGCGATGCGACAGCGCAGGCCGTTCGCATTCAGTACGGCGGAAGCGTCAAGCCCGACAACGCCGCCGAACTTATGGCGCAGCCGGACATCGACGGAGCACTCGTCGGTGGTGCCGCCCTCAAGGCGGACAGCTTTACCGCTATCATCAATTTCTAATTTAGTATAAACTTCAGGAGTTATCGTATTATCATGTCTTGCACAAGCAAAATCTCTGTTTTACAAGAAGCCCGCAAGGCCTATCAGCCTAAACTGCCGGGCGCCCTCAAATCGGGCAAATTCGCCGTCAAGGAACTCAGCGTTGTTGAACCACCTCGCGATGCGGACGAAATCAAGGCGCTCTTCCCCAACACCTTTGGCAAACCCATGGTGCAGATTGTTGCCGGTGATGGCAAACTCTCTACCGACGCAATGAATGTTGGCGTCGTCCTCAGTGGCGGACCTGCCCCCGGTGGACACAATTGCATCGCCGGACTTTATGACGCACTCATGGCTGTCAATCCCGCAAGCAAACTCTATGGCTTCCTCAGCGGACCTAAGGGTGTCTTCACGGGTAAGTATGTGGAAATCACTGCCGAAATGGTCGACGACTACCGCAACACCGGTGGCTTTGACATGATTGGATCGGGCCGTGACAAAATCGAAACGGATGAGCAAGTACTGGGATGTGTCAAGGTTCTCAAGGAACTGGGATGCAAGGCTCTTGTTATCATCGGTGGCGATGACTCGAATACAAACGGAGCAGTTCTCGCCGAAGCCTTCGCGGCAAAGGGCGAAAAACTTCAGGTGATTGGCCTACCCAAGACAATCGACGGCGATATGCGTAACGAGCACATCGAAGCCAGCTTTGGTTTTGACACCGCTGCCAAGACATTCTCGCAGCTTGTCTCCAATGTGTGCCGCGACAGTGCCAGCGCCCGCAAGTACTATCACTTCATCAAGCTCATGGGACGCAGTGCTTCCCATGTCGCGCTCGAAGTTGCCTTGCAGGTTCAGCCAACAATCACGCTTATTAGCGAAGAAATTCAGGAACGCAACCTCTCGCTCAATGACATCGTCAACGAGATTTGCCGCGTCATCGCGGAACGTGCCGCCAAGGGACTCAACTACGGCGTCATCGTTATCCCCGAAGGTCTCCTGCAATTCGTGAACGAATTCAAGAGCTTCTTCAAGGACTTGGAAGACCTGATGCGCCAGCATATTGACGCCATCGAATCCATGCCTGACAAGGACAAGTATCCTTTCGTGACCCGTCACCTGCCTCCGACCTCGTCCGCGCTTTACGCGTCATTGCCGGTCAATCTGCAGGATGTGCTTCTGCGCACGGACAGCCACGGCAACCTAACTGTCAGCCAGCTCGAAACAGAAGTTTTCTTGATTGACTGCGTGAAGAAGAAGCTTGACGAAATGGCTAAAATCGGTTCTTTCCAAGGCAAGTTCGCCGCGCAACCACACTTCTTCGGTTACGAAGGCCGCTGCGGCCAGCCATCAAATTTTGACGCTGACTACTGCTACTCGCTTGGCTATGCCGGAGTCCAGCTGATTCGCGCAGGTTTGACCGGTTACACCGTCAGCGCTCAAAACCTCGACGCACCCGCAGACGAATGGGTTCTCGGCGGCATTCCCGTCAGCTCCATGCTGCACATCGAAATCCGTAAAGGTCAACCCAAGCCCGTTATCGAAAAGTGCTTAGTCGACCTCAAGGGCGGACCGTTCCAAGCCTTTGTCACATGCCGTGACGAATGGAAAGCGGTTGACGCGTACAAGTTTGTTGGCCCTGTCCAGTACTGGGGACCGGCGGAAGTCTGCGACGCGCCCACCATTACCCTCGAACTCGAAGGCAAAAAGCGCAAAGCCGCAAAGTAATCGCTTCAAGTTTTCACGATACAAAAGAATCTCCGGCAGAGTACTCACTTTGCCGGAGATTACTATTTCTACGAATTGTCACGCGTGATTAGTGGGTGCAAATTTGTGCCAGCATCAACGAGTAAATGCGTACATTACGCAGCATCACATCAATCGAAATTCTCTCGTCCACCTGATGCGCAAGTTCGCCGCCATCGTCGGTACTATCGACCGGACCGAAGCAAACCGCATTGGTAAAGGCCTTGGCGTAAGTGGTGCCACCCATACTTCTGTACTCAGCCTTGCGCCCGGTGACGTTCTCATATGCGTCGCGCATCGCCTCCAGATAGCTCGAGAATTTCTCCTCGGGCGTGAGGATTGCCTCCATCGTCTTGCCGACTGTTTCAACGGTAATCGTCAACTTCAGATTCTTGCTCAGAGCGCTAAAGCGATTCTCGATAATCTTGCGCAACTCTTCGGGCTTTTGCCCAAGAGTCGGACGAATGTTGAAAGTCGCGGCAACCTGACCATTCTCCCATGACAGCAACCCGAGATTGACCGTTGTCGCGCCAACCACCGGATGCGCATCCGACACGCACAACCAGCAGCCGCTTGTATCGGCTCCGGCTTGGCTGAGCGCTCGCGAAAACACACGTTCCTGCCGTGTCAGAATCGAGTTGTTGGATAAGAATCCGAGCAGATCAACAGCGGCGTTGTGCCCCAGTGTTGGGGTACTGCCGTGCGCGGGTTTGCCGATGAAGCGCACCACCATTGTCCCCGGTTCCGGGGTCAGCAATTCCGACGACGCGCCCTTCGTTAATGCCGTGTAGTGCGTCAGAGCTGCTCTCGTCTTTTCCAATTCGCGATCCGTGACCCTGGCAAACACAGCCTCGGCCGTGTCGGGAACAACATTGACTCGAGTGCCCGCAGACATTGACTTGAGATATGCCAGAGACTGTATCTGCGATGTGTCATTATTACCGGGAACAAGCGTTGGAATCTGCGTCGAAACCTTGACGGACAAAAGACCTTTTTCGGCATTGATAATCGGAAATTCAGCGTCTGCCACAACACAAATCGCGGCCTCGGGAGCCTTGGACGCGTAGAGCTTAATCTCGTCCCACGAACCGCCTTCCTCCCACGTACCGATGATGATGCGGGCGCCGTGCGTCAGCGGGACATCGAGTGACGAGAGAAAGCGCATCGCCCAGTACATCTGCACTAGCGGGCCTTTGTCATCTTGGGTGCCGCGTCCCCAGATAATGCCTTTGTCGTCAATCACACCATCAAAAGGCGGATGCGTCCAACCGTCGCCGACAGGAACGACATCACAATGAACAGGCAGTCCGACGAATTTGTTTTCGGTGCCCATATGCACCCATGCCACCCGACGTTCGTAGTCGCCATACGAGAAACCGGCATCCGTGGCGCGAGCCTCCACCCACTTCAAACATGAGTCGGTTTCACGCTCGAATTCCGTTCGATCCGTTTGCGTCAAATCGGGGCTGACTGTCTTGAAGCGCAAGATATCAACCATATCTTTCAGGATTTGATCGCGGTTCGCGGCGATAAAAGCATCAAGTTTCTCGTTCAATTCGTTCTTAGTCATTTTGGTCGGTCATCTTTCGATAATAATGAATCCTATGCATTAGTACAATTAGTTCTCGGCAGAATGCAAACCACCGGAACCGGCATCAAACTCAACATTTGTCCAATCGGTTTCGGTGTCCGTGCCCCGCAAGGGATGTGTGCAATTCCACAAACAGGCGCCGCAATGGACGCACTTCTCGCGGTCGAACAAGGGCGCACCCTTATCCGGATTGACCGTGATGGCCTGTCCCGAACAAATCTCGGCGCAAATCTGCGTTTCGCATTTCTCGCAAATCTCGGGGAACGCGAATCTCACATGGTTGGCATAGCCGCCCGCCGCCTGCACTTTTCCACCGGTCAGCAACGCGTCCTGATGCGAGACAAGAAGTTTGCCGTCATATGGGATTGGCTCCCAGCCTGCGTAATCCATCAGCGCATCATGAAGCGACTCGCCTCGCGCCTTGCACTCGCGGCGCAACCGTTCGATTTCTGCCCGTGGGACGCGTCCGCGGTAATACTCCTCAACCGTCGGAATCCCGTTCCAGACCTGCTTTTGTTTGCCGGGAACATATACTTTCCCGCCCGTCATTCCGGCCATTCCCATCCCGAGAACACCCATCACAAACCCATGAACCCAACCATCGCGCGCATGTTGCGATGCTAGCGCTTCCTTGTCCAGAATACTTGCTCTACGACGCTTCACATAAGCTTCGTTCAAGTTCTCCTCGGTAAAAGGCAACTTCTTTTCCATCAGTTCCAGAACGCCTTCGGCCAGAAGAACACCTGTCTGCCAAGCCTCGTCGACGCCACTGTTCAGGAGAATGTTGGTGCTGCCGGACCCCTCGCCGATGCGTGCGAAGCCATTGCCTACGAGATATGGTTCGCCACCGCGCCCAGCCTCTTGCAAACTCTTGGCGCCCCAGCTGCGCATCGTTCCGCCGGAAATATGTTTCCAGATAGCGGGATGTCTCATCCAGTGTTGGAGATACCGATAGCCGGTGCGTGTCGGGCTGCGGAAACTCGACGGAATCAGGATACCGAGCGACGCCACATTGTTCGGATGCACATAGAGGAAACCCGCGATTTCCGGTTCAGGATACCCAAACGTATGCCACACCGTCCCGGGTTTCAAATCGCAACCCTCCGGCAAATCGATAACGAACTTTATCCCTGTAGCCCATTCCCGACGATGATTGCCTTTGGGCAGACCGAGTTTCGCGTCTAACTTGCGGCCGACGGCGCCCACCGGCCCATCGCCCAATACCGTCAGCGCGGCATGGATATCCATCCCGGGCATATAGCCCGCATCGGGCGAACCGTCTTTGCCGACGCCTTGGTCGCTCAGGCGCACGCCCTTGACGCTGCGTTCTTGCTCGTCGAAAATAACTTCGGACACAGGAGACCCCGGCCAAATCTGCGCCAGACCACTGCCCATCACGTTGTTGCCCGACCATTGCATAAACTGTCCCATGCTCATGACGAACCCGCCATGTTTGCGCATGAAAGGCGGAATCCATGGCAGCGTAAAGGCATCGTCCGCATAGGGCAACACCGGTTTGATGGTACGGATGACTGCATCGGCAGCCTGAACAAGGGGGCTGCGGTGACTGTGGTCATTGGGGTCAAGCAGATAGAGAAGTTTCTCGTCGGTGACCTCGGCGCACATGGGAATCTCGCCGGTCAAATCTTTTTCGGGGAACGACGCACGCAGAAAACGTCCCCGTGTCACAACGCCGGAAACGCCAAAGGCGATGTCATCCGCACGTTCGTAACACAACACAACGGGCGGCATGCCGGGCATCACCGTACTCTCGAATCGCAGAGTCACGCCATCCTCGGCCATCATCCCACGCCCCAGAGTTGTCAGGAATCCGGCGGTTGCTGGGCCAAAGCCGACGCAAACTATATCGGCATCCATCTGTGCCCGTTCAATATTTTCAGCAGTCATCGTTGTGTGTTCTCCCAAATTACATAAGGGTGTCTGTTTCAAACCTAATATATACCAAATAACACAACCAACGGGCTTTTTATGCGTTTTGACACCCGACGAAACCCTACGACTGGGGTGAGTCGTCTTCCTTGTCGGCGCCTTCCTCGAGTTTATCTAGCAAATTAATTACCGCTTCGGTGCCGGGAGTCCCGCTCAGACGTGCCAGCGCGGACGCCACACCATGCCGCATCTCGGCATCGCGGTGCGGCAAGTTATGCCAGTAATTCAGCAGAGGCACAAGGGCGGTGCCATCACCCACCCGTGCCAACAAATGCAGATTGTTCAGCCGCATAGTACGGTCGGCCTTGCTCGCGAGCGCCCTGCCAAGTAGCTCCTGCGTAATCTCCGTCTTGTTGCCCATCTGTTCCAGCGCCGCGATAGATGCGTTGCGCATGTCGGCATCCGGGTCGGAGCAAGCTTCGAGCAGTTCGTGCGCGCCCAGTGCCGAATGCAGACGGCCAAGCGTCCCGACGGCCTCGAGCCGTTCCGCCATACTATCGCTATCCTGAAGAATCGTAACGGCTTTCATGCTTCGCCACGTATCACGCGATATGATATAATGCCACATCTTTAAAATGCCGGCAGCGCCCGGGTCATGAATATTCTTGGTGATGTTCAAGGTGCAGAAAGTCAAAAGAATGGAGATTATGAAGGAAACATGATAACCTCCAAAGCTGTAGACCCCAATGTTGAGTTTGCCAAAGCCCTGCACCCATTCAATCAGGGCACCGGCAACAATGGGCATAATCCCCATCACAATCCCCAGACAAATAATATTGGTCACAGCCACATACATCACGCGATTCTCACGGGGCGTAAATTTGATGCTGTAACCCGACGTGGACAAGGTCCAACCGCTGCCGATGATGCCATCAGTGAACATCAGAACCCCAACGAAAATCGTCGCCATTACCGGATTGTGTTCCGGCGCCAGAATGAACAAAAGCGGCGTCGTGAATTTGACAACGGACACAAAGGTCAGCATGGAACGCAAGCCCAGTTTGTCGCACAGAAAACCCACTTGCCGCGCGCAAAGAACAATCGCGATTGTGCCCAGAGCATTCAGTAACTGATACTGCATCACCGAAAATCCAAGCTCGGACAGAATATAGATGCCATAGAAAGGCGTGGCAAATGCCATCGCTAACTGGTAGGCCGCCATAAATAGCAGGAATGGACGGAAGCGGCGATCGCGCAATGGTTCGATCAATTTGGGCAAAACCTGACGGAACGATGATTCCTTATTCACAACAGGCTTCTCGGGATTCGGCACCCATTGATAAAGAATAATATCGCTGACGCCTAGCACAAGTCCAATGGTCGCCATGAGGGAATAACCGCCAATCACGTGCCCTCGCACCTCGAAGAAGTGAAACCCGAGACCAACAATGACCATCGAGAACAGACTACTCACCATCAGCATCTTTTGCCGTATCGCAAAGCTCCGCGAGATGACATCGGAGGGCAGCAACTCGCCCATCCAAGCCGTCCAGAGCGGATTGGTCATGAAGGAAAGCGCGTCCTGAAAGAAGACAATGGTACACACGGCGGCGACACGCACACCAACGGACATGTCGGCCGTAACAATCGGAACGGACAACATCGCCAGAACAAGCAGTCGGGACACCGACAGTAACAGCGTGTAGCATTTGCGATAGCGAGCAAGCCGAAGACTCAGCAAGCCACTGAAGAACTGCATCAACCAAGCAAGTGACGACAACCCGGTGACCATCCCGAATTCCTTGGGGCCAAAACCAAGTTCCTTGAAGAATCCCGTGCGCGGCGCACCGGCAACAAATATCGAATAGGCCGCGGAAAACATTCCCGACCAAATAATAAGCTGCCACGCACGATGACGGGCAACTCTGTCAGTAGGGTCATACGAGTGACCCGACCCATGTGAATCCAAGTCAGAATTCATCAATGATTTACTAACCAAACTAAAATGGATGAAAGACAGAAGTCTCCATCGCCAAATCATACAAAGAGATTTGTCTGTTGTGCTAAAATAAACGACACATTCGCTGTTTTGTATTGAGTATCCTTTTGAATAAATATATCATAATTGTGAATTGCACGGTGCTCACAATCTATGTAATTTTAAGACAAACAAAAGGAGCAGTAAAATGTCTAACAAAATGATTATTAGCGTGAGCGCATTTGCCGTCGCGCTAACCTTAAGCAGCAACTGTGGAGCAGGCCTCGAATGGGCAACAGCCACAGAAAAACTCCCCTATTATCAACAGATGCATGGCATGAGCGCACTCACTGTTAATGGGAGCAGCTATCTGTATACCATGGGCGGTAACAGCACCAACTACCCAGAAAAAACAGCGGTTCATGATATCAAAGCCATCTTCTTTTCTAAGGTAGGCGCTGACGGGCAACCGGGCGCTTGGCAAGTATCATCGGTAGTTCTGAACGAACCATCATCCACACCAGATTCTCTAAACGCCTATCTTGAACGGGCAACTTTTTCCGCTGGAGATAAAATCTTTATTGTTGGCGGCGACACAAATGGGAGTATTTCGGGGACAAATCGCTATCAGACCATTACGGTCAATGAAAATGGCGAACCAACCGCATGCACCGAATATGCAATCACGGGCAGCTATACTTATGCATATAGCGACAGCGTGGCGTTTGACTCAGTCAATAATCGTGTGTACGCAATGAAGAGAGCTGATGGTTCGGTACATGTTGCTTCGGTCAGTAACGGAACTATTGGCGAGTTTTCGATGGCAAGTGTGAGTGGAGCCGCTAATAGAGCCATTGCTCCTGCGGTTGTGAAAAATGGGTATTTGTACTGGTTCGGTGGTCAAAACTCTGCAGTCTATAAATCAACAAATATCTTTACCTTAGGTTCAGATGGTATGCCGACCGACGTTAATACGGCAACCGCAATGTTCCCAAACAATTTGTATGATAGTGTCGCGTTTAATTATCGCGGTGAGATGTATGTCGGTGGCGGTTGCATCTCTGGTAATGCGGACGCGCAAACAGCAGTGTACAGAGCAGTGTTTGGAGACAATGGTGATATCACAAAATGGGAAAAGGACTCGGATCTTGTCAAAAACGCGCGGCGTATCCCATGCTGTGTTCTCGGGGACTACATCTACATCAGTGGTGGACGCTACAATAGTACTCTTTACGATGTGGTTCAAGTCGGCAAGGCACATCAGGTGGCTCCGGTGACCGAGACGATACCCGACGGACAAGAAACCGCTGTTTCCTGTGAACTTCCCGAGGGTCGCAATGTCGCTCTGCAATTGACCCCGACAACCGGTGGGACACTGAAGGTTGACTACAGGAGTGGCAGCGAATTTGTTGCGGCCGCCGCCTTCAAAAACCCTGATGACTTGTACAAAGAATCACTCGTTCTGACCAATACAGGAATGAGTGGTTTCAGCGCGAGTCTTGCATGGCAGGTTGACACCACCCTTCTTCCGGCGAAAGAAATCAATACGCTCTTCCGTGTTAGCAACGGTGAAATCGTTGAAACATTCCCTGTGACTAAGCAAGAAAATGTCTACGCGGCAACAGGCATCACCGGATTTAGCGAGTGGTATCTGGGCAATTCTGCCGCCGTACCTGTCAGCCTATCCGGCTTTGAACTCGAATAGCGCTTCAAGTTTTAGCGCACAATAATCTAAAGCCGCTCACGGATGATGATTCCGTGGGCGGCTTTCAGCTTTCAGCGACTTAGCGTGGCGGCATCATTCGCAGCACTCGGCCCACGTCTTACCAATAGCCGTATCCACGACGATAGGCACACTCAGCGGCATGGCGGTTGCCATAATTTCCGAGATGCGATCCCCCACATAAACGCTTTCCGTGGTCGGAACGTCCAGTATCAATTCATCGTGTACCTGCAGCAGAATGCGACTGGTCAGTTCTTCGCTCACCAGCCACTGGTCGACATTAATCATCGCTTGCTTCATCATATCCGCCGCAGTCCCTTGGATAGGCGCGTTGATGGCGACACGGCGCGCGGCCTCGCGCAACCGTGTATTGCTCGAAGTCAGGTCGGGGATATAGCGACGGCGTTTCCACATCGTCTCGACAAAGCCCGTCACTTCTGCCTCTTCAATCGTCTTCTTAATCCAGTCGTTCACGCCCGCATACAGGCCAAAATAGCTGTCGATAAACTTGCGTGCTTCCTCGACGCTGATGCTCAAATCTTTGGACAGCGTATAGGGCGTTTTGCCATAGATGATGCCGAAGTTGACAATCTTTGCGTAACTGCGCATTTCCTTGGTCACCTTCGTTTCGCCCACCTTGAAGACAGCCGCCGCCGTCAGTGTGTGGACGTCATAGCCTTTTTGGAACGCCTCCGTCAGCGCCGGGTCCTTGCTCAGATGCGCCAGAACGCGCAATTCGATTTGCGAGTAGTCGGCGGATAGCAACCGGTGCCGTACCGTATCCGGAATAAACCCGGCACGAATGCGCAAACCGTCCGTAGATTTGACGGGAATGTTCTGCAAATTTGGGTCACTCGACGCAAGACGCCCCGTCGCGACGGCCGCCTGCCGAAAAACAGTATGAACGCTCTTACGTTTGAACGGGTCAATTTTCGCGTAGTTCAGCATCGGCAAAACATAGGTGCCGTTGAGCTTTTCTAATTGTCGGAAGCGAAGCAGCAAATCAATCAGTGGATGCTTGGTTTGTTCGCGCAACGATTGCAGAACCGCTTCATCCGTACTTGTTCCACGCACACGAGGCAGATGCAGTTTATCGAACAGAACCTCGGCGATTTGCACCGGCGACGAAGGATTAAAGTGGATTCCGCTGACCTTGTACATTTGCGACCGTAGTTCATCGATTTCCTTTTCGAACTCGGTTCGCAATTCTTCAAAGTGCGGCATACTGATGCGGGCGCCATCGCGCTCCATGCGAATCAGCACACCGATTAGCGGGATTTCCAGCTCACCAAAAAGCCGCCACAAGGTACGGTTGGCGCGAAGTTTGGATTCCAGTTTCTGCCAGAGTTGCAAGGTGTAGTCCGCATCAGCGCAAGCATAGGGCGCCGCCTCATCAATCGGCACATCGCTAAAGCGCTTGTATTCTTTGCCCACGACTTCCTTGAACGAAGTCATCGCGACATCCAATTCTTCAAGCGCAAGCTGTTTCAGCCCAAGTTTGCGGTCGGGGTTCAGCAAATAGGCGGCAAGCATCGTATCAACAAGGCTGCCTTCCATGTCGTTGAAGAACCCGTCGAGATCCAAATAGCGCATCAGAATATGCAAATCATATTTAATGTTGTGCCCCACCTTGAGGATGGAGCGTTCGCGCAACAACTCGTCAATCACGGGAATCACTTCATCGGCCGTCAGCACTGGCTCCTTGAGTTCGTCATCAAGAGATGCGAACAAATCCCCTTGAACAAATCCGCTGTCGTCGTCATCGCTTTTGGGTGGCACAGCGATGGGAACATACACTGCCGAATACGGTTTGTAGGACATCGAGATGCCGGCCAGTTTGTCGAAAATCGGATGAGGTGTAGCGAATTTTGTGTTTGTTTCGGTGTCGAACGCGAGAATACCGGCATCACGTGCTTCATCGCGGAAGGCGAGCAGTTCGTCCATCTGGCGAATGACACGGTAGTTGGCAATGCGCCCACCCACAAGAATGCCTTTGGGCTGCGGGCGTGGCGACTCCGCGTCAAGTTCCTCGACCAGTTTGCGGAATCCGAGTTCTTGGTAGAGTTTGCGCAAGGCGCTCACATCGCGTTCGGGGACCAGATAGAAATCCGGCGGAATCACCAGTGGAACTTCATCTTCCAGAACCACAAGCTGGCGTGACAATTGAGCGTTCTCGGCTCCCGCCTCTAGCTTCTCTTTCTGGCGGCCTTTCATCTCAGGCACAGCCGCCAAAACGCCATCAAGTGTTTCGTAAGTCTCCAGCAATGATGCCGCTGTCTTGGGGCCAATTCCGGCCACACCGGGCACATTGTCGCTCGAATCGCCCATGAGCGAAAGCAAATCCGCGATTTGGTCGGGGCGCACACCCCACTTCTCTTTCACGGCTTGCGAATCAATGACATTGATGTCACTCGATTTTGCTTCCATGCGCAACATGGTGATATTCTCATCCACCAGTTGCATCAAATCTTTGTCCGACGAAATAATGCTGACCTTCATCCCGGCAGCAGCGGCACGGCGAGCAATCGTCGCGATAACGTCATCCGCCTCGTAGTTCTCGGCCGACGCGATCGGAATACGCATGGCCTCCAGAACGCGCACCACGTCCTCTATCTGCGGGCCGAGGTCCTCGGGCGGGGCAGGGCGATTGGCCTTGTAGAGCGGATAGATTGTATGGCGGAAAGTGGAGCCGGGCAAATCGAAGGCAACGACGAGATGCTCCGGTTGTTGTGTCTTGAGCAAACGCTGAAAGATTTGACAAAAACCAAATGTAGCATTCGTAGACCTACCATTATGCGACATGTTCCGTATCGCGTGGTAGGCCTTGAAAATCTGCGAAAGTGCATCAATTATGTATAGTGTCGTATTTGCCATGCAACAATCCACTATGCAGATAATGAGCCAAAGAGACCACTTTACTCTTTGACCATTTTCTTTTTTGCATTAAGGGTAAATGTATATATACGTTTCTTGGAAGTTCGTTTCACTTTTTCGCCAATATCTTGTCAAAAATAGCTTTTTTTTAACAAAACGGACATTTCTCGTTTTTTTGTCACCCTGATTACAGCACAATTCCCCCACTGAGCGGTAAAACTAACAGATGGTATAACTGATGTTTGTTGATTATGTAAAGATATCCCTCCATGCCGGTGACGGCGGTGACGGTTGCGTGAGTTTTCTGCGCGAAAAGTATGTTCCCAACGGCGGACCTAACGGTGGCGACGGTGGGCGCGGCGGGCATATCTATCTTGTCGCGGACAAAAATATGACGACACTGCTCGACTTGCGCGTGCGACCGCACTTCACCACCAAACGTGGCCAGCACGGAATGGGGAAGAACTGTACGGGCAAGGACGCCGAAGACCTTTACATCAAGGTCCCTCTTGGCACTTCTGTCAGCTCGGAAGATGGCGAGCTTCTTGCCGACCTGATTACTCCCGATGAGGTTTGGCTTGCCGCGAAAGGCGGATGTGGCGGAGCGGGCAACCAGCACTATGCCACGGCCAACAACAAGGCCCCACGCAAGTTCAAGTATGGCGGTGCTGGCGAAGAGAAAACACTCATATTGGAATTGAAAGTCATTGCGGATGTCGGATTGGTCGGTTTTCCCAACGCAGGCAAAAGCAGCCTGCTTGCAAGTTTGACGCGGGCAACGCCCAAGATTGCGTCGTATCCGTTCACGACCATTCACCCGAATCTGGGGGTGATGGAAATTGGCATGGACCAGCGTGTCACGATTGCGGATATCCCGGGCCTAATCGAAGGCGCACACCGCGGGCAAGGCCTCGGCGACAGATTCTTGCGTCATATCGAACGCACCCGTATGTTGGTGCATCTCGTCGCACCGCTCGAGGAAGAAGACGACCCGACAGACACAGCCGGACTGCTCTACTCCTATGATTTGATTATGCAGGAACTGGTGCAATACAGCTCCACCTTGGCATCGCGCCCGCAGATTGTTTGTCTGTCAAAAACGGATATTCTGACTCCTGAGGAAATCGAAAAGGGACTGGCGGCTTTCGAGAGTCATGGCATCAAGGCGATTGCCATTTCCTCGATTACCGGCGATGGCATCGAGGAGCTCAGCAAGAAGATTTATGATACGATTTCGCAGTTGCCCCCCGTGATTCCTGTCGTCCCACAGGCACAAAGACAGCCGCTGCCGGAATTCCCTGACGAGGAGCCGGACGAGGATGATTAGTCCGGTGCGCAATCTTGCCGATTGGTGCAAGGCAATCCGTCACTGGGAACTACGGAAGGAAGCATTGTTTGTCTTTGCCCTATGGGCAGTGATTGTCATCATCCGTATGCTTGGCCCGTACAATCTTATCGATCAGGACCAAGAACGCCCCGCCGCTTATATGATGGATGTTTTGTGCCACAACGAATGGATTGTTCAGCGTGATGTGACTGGCGACGTCAGCAGCAAGCCGCCGCTTTATACATGGTTGGGCGCGATTGTATCGCTGCCATTCGGCACGGTCAACCGCTTCACCCTTTATTTCCCATGCATGCTCTCCGTTCTGCTGTGCGCTCTACTGATTCTGTGGCGCGGCGGACTATACTTCGGCCGCAAAGCGGGCTTCTGGGGCGCGATTGCCTTTACGGCAAGCCTCACCTCCGCCAAAATGGTTTGTCTTGCGCGGACAGACCCACTGTTTATGCTGACGGTTTTCGCTATGGGGCTGACCGGTTTTGAGTGTTGGTCGCGCAAACGTGACTGGGCTAATTTCTGGCTCTTAGGCGCCTTTGCCACCCTGACCAAAGGACCGCTTGGCATTATTCTCGGCGCGATGGGTCTGCTGGCAATCCTCTGGGAACGCCTTGACAAACGGGCACCTGTCGGCGGTGGGTTGCGCCTGTCAGAGCACTTGATTGGACTGATTTCTTTCATCGTTTTGAGCGCCGGTTGGTTCTGGCTTGCGGTACGCGAACTAGGGCAACCAGTCATTGACAAGATGATTGGCGCTGAACTCGAACGGCATATTGTTATTGGTGACGCCGGAGAAAAACCGCTCGAAAACTTCTTCAATCCGTTGGCGTATTTCATCACGCGATTTATCCCGTGGAGTCTGTTTTCGATTGTCGAAACCGTGGCGATATGCAAAGCGCCTTCGCGCCATGACAATGCCCGCCGCTTTGAACGATTCTGCATCATGGCTTTGTTCGGTGCCATCTTTATGTTTGGCTTTGCCGGGCACAAACGTCCCGACCACTTGTTCCCGTTGCTACCCTTTGGGGCGCTCCTTGCCGGACGGGCATTGGCGTGGCTGACCGACCGCAAGTCGCTTGTTCTGCGCTATGCGCCGTGCGTCATTACGGTTGTCGTCGTTGCGTACACAGCCGTTTATTACACCGTTATTGAACGCGGCGAACCCAAGCTCAAGACGATGGAACAGTTGTATGATTTGGCGATGACCGCAAAGGACAACAACGCGGCGCCACTGGTGTACATGAGCGATCCGTATTACGGCGCCCCGCCGTATACGATGCAGTACTTCCTTGGCGACATGACTTATGAGGTTACCTCGAGTAGCATTGTGCGGATGCTCAATAGCAAAACGCCGGTGCTGGCAGCCATTCGCTCGCCCAAGATACAGTTACCACTCTTGCGCGATGCCATGACGACGCCATCACGCTTGCATGTTCTCGCACAGACAAAACCCGGCGATGCCGATGACGACGATGTATGTCATGTCGCCATCATCTCGAACCAACCGCAATGGGCGCCGGACGGTCGAATCGCGTTCACGCTGTGGGATTTGGACATCGTCACAAGCAACGCCAAGGTGCGCTCGAACAGTAGGCGGCAGGCAATTGCCTTTGAGAAAATCGACCCGAAAAAATCGGCACGGGTCGGCATTGCCAACCACAACAGTTTGCCCAAACAGCTTCGCATAACGGTAGACAAGCGAAAAGAGAATGTTGAACTTAATCCTAATGAATCATGGTCGATGATGATTCGATAAAATTGTATATCAGCTAAAGAAACAATGAGTGACAATACCACAACAGACCAAAATCAGTCCGCTGGTGCGGACACCCCTGAACAGCCGCGTGTTTATGCGGCGTTGGTTCACTTTCCCACCATAGACCGACGCAAAATGGCAGTGGCAACCTCTGTCACAACGCTGGATGTCCACGACATCGCCAGATCGTCTCGAACCTATGGCATTAAGCGCTATTACGTCGTGACGCCAATCGAGCCGCAACACTGGATTGTCAAACGTATTATCGAACACTGGGAGAGCGAATGGGGGCAACTCTACAATCCCAATCGCGGCGACGCACTGGGAACGGTCGAACTGATTGCGGATATCGCAGCCGTTGCCGAGAGTATTCGCGAGCGGGAGGGCGAGTATCCTGTTATCGTAGCAACAAGCGCCCGCCATTATCCGAACACGATTACATTCAGAAATCTGCGCAAACAAATGCACGCTCCCGGCGCACCGCCCTATCTGCTTATCTTTGGCACCGGATGGGGACTCCACCCCGAATTGGTCTGCGAATGCGACCTGACTCTTCAGCCGATTGACGGCCCCACGCCCTACAACCACTTGAGCGTCCGGAGTGCGGCGGCCATCTGCTTCGACAGACTGCTCGCTCCCGAGTTTTAGAGCGCCATTTTACCGCTAAAAACTGATACGCGTCTTACCTTTTCGGGGCAAGACGCGTATACAATTAAAAATGGCGGAGCCGACGAGGCTCGAACTCGCGACCTCCGGCGTGACAGGCCAGCGTTCTAAACCAACTGAACTACGACTCCGCTTTATCACAGCGCAATATATTACTTAAGCATGTGGTTTTTATTCCATCATGAAAAGAAAAATCTTTTACTCGCTTCAGAAACTAGATTGCCGCTGCAATTTCTTCGATGCGATAGTCAGAACTTTGCGTTCCATCAACAGAAGTCGCGGTCACCACATCGCCTTTGTGGGCGCCAAGGAACGGCGTCATAAAGGGTGTCTCGTAAGAGATGATGTGTTGTTCCAAATCGCTCTCGAAGCTACCGAGAACAATATACGACTCGATTGCGTCTGTCGAAAGATTGCGAGCGGTAAACCGAACGCCAAAGGAAACAGTTGTCGTGTCAACATCTTCAGGATTGAAGATTTTGCATGAGCTCAGACCCATGGACAAAATGTTGATTTCGTCCAGAAGCATTCCATGGCGTTCACGTGCGGCATGGTATCCGGCGTTTTCCTTCAAGTCACCCTCAGCGCGTGCCTTAGCGATTTCCTCAGCATTCTTGGGCAAAGCTTCATTCTGCAAATACGCAAGACGCTCGGACATTTTCTCGCGTCCTTGCTTGGTGCACCAATGCCAACCTTCACCCGCATCGACAGGTGACGCTTCGGGCATTGGTTCAGCTTCGCCGGCGTCATGCGCAAGCATCTCGAGGCTTTTCTGGATGGCCTTTTCGGCGCCGACACAGAAAACATTATTAAACGCAGGGCAGGCCGCAATGGCGCTACGCAACTGGGCGAGTTGTTCGGAAGGCAGTTCCAGTGTGGCCAAACGAATGGGCATAAAATCAAGTTGTCTGTCCAAAACTTTCCCGCGTATCTGCAACATCGTGCGCACACGGGCAATCAGCTTCTTCGCTTCTTCGCGTGTTCTACGGTTGACACTCTCTTTGTCAGCCATCACAACCCAATCGCCAAGCAAGTTGACCAATTCGATGATAAGTCGACTGGCCGGGATAGCGTCCGCAAGCGCCTTCCAACTGCCTGACAAGATGCAATGAACCGCCCAGAGATAAGTATCGGGATTATCAATCGGGCTTGCAAGCAATTGCTGAATCGCGTCAACGGCGCACTCCTCGTTCTTGTCCTTTGTGAGTTCGCGCCAGATGGCCTGGGCGACTTTTGGCGACGCGTAAGGCAACAACGCGCAAGCAAGTTCGTGGCCTTCCTCGCCATCGCGAGCATAGAGCATATTCAACGCACGAACGGAATAATCATAGCTGCTGATATCGGCCAGCAAAGCGTAGTCGTCAATCTTGGCAATAATCGCGGCTGTCGAGCAAGCTTCCGGCAATGTCCCTTTGGCGCCGATTTGGGCAAGGTCTTCATGCATAAACGCGATTTGCAATTTGTCAATGAGCGATGTCTCGGGTTTCGTCGCAAGAGCCTCGATATGTTTTTGCATTTCGAGCGGCAACTCGTCTTCCACCTCGTCGCCCTTCGAGAGACGATCGAGCATATCAAGCAATGCATCGACCATCGTAGAGCAATTCGAGTTGAAGAATACTTCTCTAATTTCGTCTGTCAGCGAGCGCGGAGTTGAACGCAAAACCAACGTCGCACGGGCGCCACCGGTGGTGTCGAATTCAATCATCGGGTCTTTCTGAATCTCAAGTCGTGCCTTTTCCCACCAGCG
Source organism: Candidatus Sumerlaeota bacterium (assembly GCA_012513815.1). Lineage (GTDB taxonomy): Bacteria > Sumerlaeota > Sumerlaeia > Sumerlaeales > Sumerlaeaceae > JAAZBM01. The sequence goes on from JAAZBM010000011.1 coordinate 230,534, forward strand.
ATTCCACGACTTGGCAGCAACGATTGTGCCCGACACAAAATCCTTCAAATCACTCTGATTGATTGTGCCGTTGTGTCCTTTCAAAATCATGCGCACAAGCTTCTGAGGGGCCTCTTCCGCAATTTTCTGCAGCTCAGGCAAATCGGTCATGCGGCGGGCAACGATATGATCCGGCGCAAAATACTTAAGGAAACTGTTCGCGCCATCAAAGCTAAATTCCTTCTTCATCTTATTGCCGTTTTCGGCATCATCAAACTCGATGACAATGCGGCGGGTGTTCATGTCAAAGTCAGTGATAATGCCATCGCCGAACTGATAGTGGCGCCACACCTGTCCGGGAGTCAGTTTGATGTATTCATCGAAACGGTCAAAAACGACCGACAACTTGGCGCCGTTCAATGACGACGCAACGGAGCGGAACCATGGGTTGGCACCGTAAAGCCCCTTGAGGGCACGACCGGCGAGCGGACCGAATTTGCCGCATTTGGGCCAAGTCTGAACTGCGAATTTGATGATTTCATACATAAAGGCAAAATCTTTTTTTACCTGTAACTCATTGGCCAACAGAACAATTAAATCTGTTGTCTTCTCGTCGTCTTGTTTGGCACGATTTTTCAGCCAACGGAAAACTTGAAAATACCAGCTCACGATACGCGGTGGCGTCTGCGTCAAATCCGTCCATGAGTCTTCGACTCCCGAGCTGTCCCCCTGCTTGGCTGCCTCCCATACGCGAACCCAAATAGACAAGGGTTCCTTTGTGACATCCTCGAGGGGCATGGCAGGGTCTGACGATTTTGACTGAATCATCTGAGCAATTTCCTTTTCAACGAACAATAAACTTCAATGTATCAAGTACGCATCAATGGAAATTGCATTTAGAAAAACAAGTGATAAGCACACAAAAACTACTGGTTTTGTGAAGTCTGTTTATTCTCGAGATAGCGCAAACTGCCTATCAGAATATAGCTGCCTATCAGCACAAGCGCAAGGATAGCGAATGTGGCTATCGGCGCCATCTTCTGTACCATGTAGGCAACAAGACCAAGAAAAGCGGTCAAATAATAGAATATCAGAACGGTTCTGCGCTGAGAGAATCCGGCCGCCATGAAGCGGTGGTGCAAATGCCGACGGTCGGGCGTAAAGGGGTGTTTGCCGGCAATCAGGCGCCGCATAAATGAGAAGACTAAATCGAACAGGGGCAAGCCCACCGCAAGCATCGGTACCAGCAAGGCGAGCAAGGCGGGCGACTTGGAACTGGAAAGCATCGTCTGTGTCGCAAGCGCGAATCCCAGTAACATACTCCCCGCGTCACCCATAAAGATTTTCGCGGGATTGAAGTTGAGCGGCAGAAAACCGCAACAGGAGGCGGAAATGAGGACGCCGAGAATAATGCCGATTGGCTGGTTCAAATCCCAAGCCACCGCCGCCAAAACCAGCGCGCTGATGCCGACAACGCCGGCCGCAAGACCATCCAAGCCGTCAATCATATTAACCGCATTGATGAGTAAACCGTACCAAAGCATACTGCACACAAGACCGACAATCGGCCACAGGATAAGTTCGCCGCCAAAGGGATTTGTCACTTTCTCGATGGTAAACCCATTGTAATACATCCATCCGCCAATGCCGAATTGAGCGAGCAGTTTGAACCACGGCTTTAGGTCGAGCAAATCGTCCGAGACACCAAGACAGACTGTCGCAGCGGCACCAATCACAATCGCAATAAACAGATGATAATCGAAGACAAATTCAGGCTGACGCCAATAGGTCAGACAGAGACCGACAAGCAACGCGACAAACATAGCGAGACCGCCCTCGTAAGCAATCGGATGACAATGCCGTTTGCGCTCCGTGGGGACATCCATCACGCCAAGCACCAACATCAGGCGACGCACACAAACAGTGCAAACAAAGGACACAAATGCGGTCGCGGCAAACAAGCATACGATAAATTTCAGACTCACGATGATTCGGCTTTAGGCGGCTTTCTCTTTTCAAAATATATACAAATGTATCTATGTTACCAACGGTTGCGATGAACTTTTTCTTCGGCATAAGGGCGCGGTTCAGGCGCGACAACATCCGTGTGACCAATGGCCAAAAACGAAAGCGGCACAATATGCGCAGGCAAACCAAGCTGTTCGCTCAGCCACTTCATCCGTTCCTCGCGCGGATAAATCCCAATCCACAACGACCCAAGCCCAAGCGCATGGGCAGCATTCAGAATATTCGTGGAGGCGTTGGAGCAGTCGGCAACGCCATAGCCCGGCGCAAGTTCCTTTTGTGTATCAATGCAAACGACAATACCGAGCGGCGCTTGGTGAACCATCTTCGCGTAAGGATGAAAATCCGCGAAGGCATCGAGCTGAGCACGGTCGTCGATGACGACGAAACACCATGGCTGACGGTTGCGCGCGGTCGGGGCGTTCATACCCGCGACAAGCAGAGCACGCACCTCCTCGTCAGTGATGGCAGGGCTCGCCTGATAGGAGCGTATGCTGCGACGTGTACGTAAAATCTCATAAGCTGTATTTGTGTTCATCATCCGACCTCCGAAAAGTGTTTGTTAAAAACTATTTGATGACCGAGGATTGATTCAATGGCGGCACAACTCAAATCAGATATTCGATAATGGAATCCAATCGCACACGACCATCGTCAGTCAGTCGGACAACGGAGCCTTCCTCGCCGACCAACTCGATGACACCCATATTCAATAAATCGTTCCACTGCATCTGCCGAATCTGCCGAATGTCCAAGCCAAAACGCTTGGAGAACTGATTGAGGTCAACGCCATCCGACAGGCGCAACGCCATTTGCAAATTCTCCAACAAACCAACATGAGGATCCTGCGAATCGTTCAGGCGACGCACAAGAAGTCCGCGCTCGATGGCGTATTCCCACGACGCCACGTCGTCCGGATTGGCCCAGCGATGCGGAGCAAGAAACGAATGCGCTCCGGCGCCAAGCCCAACATAATCGCCCAACAACCAATAATTTTCGTTGTGTATCGAACGACAACCCGGCTGAGCGTAATTGCTAATCTCGTAGTTCTCATATCCCATCGCGCTCAAGTGCCGCTGCGTAAACCGGTAGATGTCAATCAACGTGTTTTCAGGCAACGGATTGGCGCGATCCTTGAGACGAGCTTCCTCGTAGAATGTCAATTCGTAAACACTGAGATGCTCCGGACGGAAAGACAACGCCTCATCAAGGCTCTCGCCCCACTCGCCGACGGTCTGCCCTGGCCAACCACTAATCAAGTCAATCGACAGACGGGCATCGCCAAGGCCATTAATATCGCGCAAAAGACTCCGCGTTTGCTCGACGGTGTGGCGACGCCCAACAAAAGCAAGATGCCTCGGATCGAAAGATTGAGCGCCGACGGAAAAGCGATTGATGCCAACCGCCCGCAAACGGGACAGCTTGTTACTATTGCAGGTCGCAGGCTGAGTTTCAAGCGTAATCTCGGGATTATCGGCAAAGTCCATCTCGTCACGAAGCCCCGAAAGAAAAAGGTCGAAACTCTCCGCTATCGCCAGACTCGGTGTCCCGCCGCCAAAATAAACGGTCTTCACCCTACGCTCGCGCAGCTGTGGTTCTGCAGCCAACAGCAAGCGGAACTCTTCCAACGCAAGCGACAAGTAACGATTGGCACTCTCGACGGGCATCGGACTGACCGTCGAGTAAAAATCACAATAGGAGCAACGAGCCGTGCAAACGGGAATGTGAACATATATAAAGAGATCTTGCGAGGATGACAATAGCGTTTTCTCTCCTTCAGTTCGTTAATGCAAGTAATGTATGAAAGTAGTTCTTGCCCCAGTAACATGTTAGAACGATTGACACACCGGTCAACACCATCAGAACACGCCACGACAAAAAGCGTAACCAAGGCAAAAGACAAAACGGCAATAACGCAACATAATACCGATCCTGATAATTGAAAAGGGGAATCATCGAACCCTCGTACAGCAACCGTTTCAGACTGAGATGAAACAGGATGAAAAACACCGTGTAGATGCTCGCGAAAAGATTAAATGGTGTGCGCTGCGACGAAACGAACCGGCGCACATAGATAATTGCTGACACAACAAAAAACGAGACCGCAAGCAAAATATAAAGCGCGCGAATCGTACTGACTTCGCTTATGCCGTCCAAACCACTCAACGGCAAACCGATTTTCGGACTGTACAGCCCAATTGTACTACTCCCCCAAACAGACTTACACAGGAGCAACAAAAGCCCCGGCAAAACGAGCGCCAAACCAAGTAAGACGACCCGGCGTATCTGTTCGCGTTTGGTGCCCATCGAGCGATGAAAATAGAAGTCGGCCGCAAGTTGCGCGATGCCCAATAGGAACACCGGTAACCGCACACAAGTCGCGCAAGACAAGAGCACGGCAGACAAAACGAATCGCTTGGATTGCCATGCGCACATGCATGCGATAATCAACAGTAGCAAAATGGAATCAACGAGCGCAAAAGACTGGAAGTAGAGGAGTGTCGGATAGGCAAAGCCAAACGCAAACACAGCGCGGAGCCTTGCCGACGCGTCAAAGTTCAGTCGCGTGAGCATTTTGTCGTACAACAAGAGCGCGCCCGCAAATGAAGCCGTCATCAACACCCAAGCAATAACCCACACGGGAACAAACGGAAGCGCGATGCGAATCGTGCCGATGAGGAATGGCCAACCGGGATTGACTCGGCGGGCGCTGTCGGGGATGGACGCTAAATCAAATCGAGAAACGGCGTCCGCATACGCGAGATAGTCGACGCCATCGTGCCCTGCGAGGACACCTGCCAGACCACCGGGAGTCAGCGCAGAAAACCACACAATAATGCACACCCGTGTGATGATGACCGAAACAATAATTAGGAGCAACCACAACAGATGGCGCGATGCGGTAGGCAGCATGTAAAAACATTGCAATGGCGAACGTTTCAGAATCATAAAACAATTTACTTTTTCAATGTCAGAGCATTTTAACAAAACGCTGTTTTAGAATAATCTGCGCGTTTGGAATGAAATCTGTTATATGTTTGGCAAAGACAAAAGGCACATGCGCGGCGTCATTGGCGAATCGATGGCGGAGAGCTACCTACATAACATCGGGTGGCGCATTATCGCACGGAACTGGCACTGCCTCAAAGGCGAGATTGACATCATTGCCATGGATGGACAGACGCTCGTGTTTGTCGAAGTCAAAACGCGAGATGCGGACACACCTTTCGACCCGCAAACAGCCGTCAATCTCAAGAAACGCCAAAACCTACGGGCCGCAGCGGCACAGTATATGCGCCAGTGGCAACCGACTCAATTTCAGTATCGCTACGATATCGTCTCGGTTTTGTTGAAGACCTTCAACGAGTTGGACAGAATCGAACTCATTCGCAACGCATTCCGCGACGAACGCCAAAAGCCAATGGACGAATAGCCACGGAGACGCCATGACTTACTTTGTTTTGCTGCGCTCGATATCCTTGGCCTCACACCACAGAACGTCCATCTCTTCTAGTGTCATATCCTTCAGTTCACGTCCCTGATTGTGGGCACCGTTCTCGACATACTCGAAGCGCCGTTTGAACTTGGAGCAAGTGCTACGCGTCGCCATCTCGGCATCAATGTTCATCAGTCGCCCAAGGTCGGCCATCGCAAACATCAAATCACCGTATTCCTCGCGCGTATGCAGTTCTTCGCCACGCGCCAGTGCCTCGCGCATCTCGCCGATTTCTTCCTCGATTTTGTCCAGAGACTGAGCCGTATTGTCCCAATCAAAACCAACACGTGCCGCCTTTTCCTGCATCCGTTGAGCCTGCAACAGCGCGGGCAAATTCGCCGGAATACCGGACAGTGCGTTGCGATGCAGCGCGACAAGCTCCGGATCATCCTTCGCTTTCGCCTCGCGTTCCTTCTGCTTGATTTGTTCCCAATTCTTCAGCACCTTGTCGGATGTATTGGCCACCACATCACCAAACACATGCGGGTGGCGCGAAACCATTTTGTCGGACACACCATTGATAACATCGTCAACGGTAAACTCGCCTGCCTTCTCTGCCATCACCGCATGAAACACCACCTGCAACAGGACATCGCCCAGTTCTTCACAAAGGTCTTTCATGTCGCCCCGGTCAATGGCGTCAACCGCCTCATAGGCCTCCTCAATCATGTACGGACGCAACGACTCATGCGTCTGTTCGCGGTCCCACGGGCAGCCATCCGGCGCCTGAAGCCGCGTCATGATTTCGACAAAGCGTTTGAATGCTTCCTGAGGAGTTCCGTTTTTCATCTGTTTTTCTTTCCTGATTATTGTTGTATAGGCTGCGGTTTGACACGTTCCCAACTCGGCATTTTGTTTGTGCCGACGGGACGGACAATCCAGACGTCAAAATGTTCATCCAATGCCGGTAGTGGATGCTCTTTGGTCGAGACACTCACCTTTAGTGGCTTACCGGCCCAGTTTTCCAGTATCTGCTTATGCGTCATATCCCACACGAACGCCTGTTGGCACCACGGACGGACAAGGTAATCATCGAACCCCTCCATTCGTATCATCGTGTTTTCGGGCAGGCTCGTCAGCCACGGCCGCAGCATATTCTCCTGCATTGTCAGTTCCGCGCCTGCCTCTTGCCACAGCGCCACAGACCGATGCGTATGAACGGCACTGCACACAACCCAGAGCGACAGAATCCCCGTCAGGCCGACGCGCACCCACCGGGCGGCGCCGTTCCTCTTGAGGTAAGCGGGAATCAACCCCACCAACAACGCCAACGCAATGACTGCCAACACATAAGCGTAACCGCGATAATATCCGGCAACACCGACGGGCGGACGAATGAACTGCCAGAGGGATTTTGTCTGAAACAGCAGGAACACACCCAAGATGAACAGGGGTAACGAATGAACGGCGAAAAAGCGACGAACGCGCCGCAGACACAACGGAGCGAAAACGATGAACGCCACAATTCCACCACTCAGCAATATCGCCACCGGCGAGCGTAAGTCACGGTGCGTCGGAACATCAAGCCAGCTAATCGCGAACGGTCCCAACAGAATATTGAAATCCTGTTCGATGCCCAGAAGCCAAAGCGCCGGTTGTTGCCAAAGCGGAATATGACTGATGTTGTTCAGCCCACCAAACAAACAGCCGACCGCATGCCACCGGGCGTAGAAATAAGCAACCGGAATAAGCGCCAAACAGAACGCAATCATGACGCCATGAATCAGGCGCAAATGATGCTTCGCCAGTTTTTGCCACAGACGAAACAGAATCCACAAACCAATGGCGCCCATGCCAGCGACGCCTGCTTCGGCGACGAACGGCACACACAGCACAAAGGCAAAACAAAAAACGAAACCTATCCACCATTGCCATTTGCGGAAGCTCGTGACATCTGTGTGGGTAAGCAGTAGTTCCCACATCAGCGCGGCAAGCAAAAAGACTGTCCCGGTATAAAGCGCCCAACGCGCCGAAATCCACACAACAATGGCCGTCAGCGCGGGATGACAGACGTAGGTCAACGCCCCAAGCGCCGACGCGAAAAGGTTGCGATTGGTCATCAGGCGCAAAAGCAAGAATATCAATAAACCGCACAGTGCATGCAAAACAATCGAGACCATATGCGTTGCGCGGACGGCATCCGCGGTCGCCCCACAAACGCCCATGGCATTCAACGCGTAGTCATAGAGACGCCAGAGGGGGCGATAGTAGAAACAGGGTTCGATGTAGGCGGTGTTGACAAAAAACTGCCACGGCGAGCGCGAACCCAATTCAACTTCGACATAATCTTGACTGAGTAGCGGGAGCGAGACCGCAGGATAATAGAGAGCGAATGCGCTTGCCACGACAACAATGACAGCAACGACGAGCGCCGCAATCGAGCGTATCTTGTCGGATTTAGCAAACAAACTGCGCACAGGCATCACTCATCAAAATTCCTTGATTTCAATTTCCTGCAGTGCCACACCTGTAGCACCCTGCGAAGCCAAACGCCCATAGTAGGCGCGGTTGGTGCGGATGGAAAAATCGCTTACTTTACCAACATTGAGATACTGCCGCGGCAAATCCATCCACTCTGTCTTTTGCGGATGTAAGAACGCACCCTCGAAAATATGTTCGCCGATCTTTATCCCATTCCAGAAGAACTCGACTCTGAGAGGATCAAGAATATAGGTCGGCCCGGCGACTGTCAGGCGCAACTTGTACCATGCGTCCTTGTTCAACGTAATCGCCAAACCGGACTCGGGTGGCACTGTCCACCAACCGATGGTCGAATCCATCGTGAACCCATACCAGATATACGGATTGGGTTTAGGGCTCAAGTCGATGACTCCGTTTTTGGGCAGCACATAAGTGTCCGGGCTTTCCGGCCAACCTGCGGTATGCCGTCCGTGCGTGAGCATATGCATCATCAACGGTCGACGCCATTCCCAAGCCTTGCGGCTGTACCAGAACTCATAGCGTTTCCACATTGCGCTGTTCCACAAATGGCTCTCACGGCTGACGCCCATCCACTGAATGAACGTCGAACTGATTGCAGCCAATAGGAGCACACAACGCATCACGCGCAGCTTTTTGCGTGACCACTCGGGGTTATCGCCCTCGATGACATTACGCATAAAGGGAGCAATGACCAACATCATGCACGGAATAAAGTCGAGCATATAACGGCCGCCGAAGACGTTCCAACCGGCCCAGTTTGGCACCAGACCACGGAAGACAACGCCGATGGTTGTGGCAAGAGCCATGACCGAGAGTTCCGGGTCTTGATGACGGCGCCGCCAAGCGCCGGGGAGAAGACAAATCCCCAACAGAACCAATGGCGAGAAGATGCACAAGCCAACATTGAACGAGAAGTAAGCGCCTAACAATCCAAAGTCGCGCGGGCTGAAAGGATTAATGATTTGCGCGAAACGGATAAGTGAATCGTACCCCAATGCCTTGGACAAGTAGGTACCAAGCAACGTTCCGCTCTCGTAATAGTTATTGACCATCCACAGCGCCATAAGCAGTATCAAAATGATAAGCGCGACGATACCAAGACGCCAGTTGCGCCGCCACTGGTAACCCATCACGACAATAACGATGGTGGCAGCCTGAGGACGACACCAAATCGCAAGCGCGAACAGGAAGGTGGCAATCACTAATCGCAAACCGTGACGGCTCGCGCCATCGAGAACACACAACCCCATCATGAGCCAAAATAGTTCGCCCGTGTGCTGCCAGAGCTGACGGCTCGACACGCTCCAAACCGCCGTCCCGAAGGCAAAAAGTAACGCCATCCAGAAGGCGGTGCGACGACCATGCCGACGCACAATCCACGCAAGCATTGCCACCGTCAGCGCGGATAACAAGTTCGCTGCAAAGCAGTCAAAGAAAACAATGTTGTCCGGGCTCATGTCGAACCCAAGGTAGAGCGCTATTTTAAAGACAATCGCGCCAAGCGCCGCCGTGCCAATAGGCGTATGCGAAACGAGATAATCGTTCTCAGTGCGCGAAAAACTGTTGCACGTCGTTATGTCCGGATTGAGAACTTCCCAGTCCACGGCACCTTCGGTCGCAAGCAGCACCGACCCAAAACGCAAGGGGACGTTATCGTCAAGTCCCTGCACCAGTGGGCGGTATGAGTAGCTGAACAGGCAGATAAGGAAAACAATAATCGGGATAGGAAGCTTGCCAATATACGCCAACGTAAGTTGCCAGTTTTGCAACAACCAGAGCTTGAAGCGGTTGCCTTCGCGCAAAGCGAGTGCCCGCCCGGAGGCCATACGCTCCTGCCACGTCATCTTGACGGGTGCGGCAACAGGAACCGGTTTACGAATCATCTTTTTTGTTTGCTTAGGGAAGCGCATTGGCAGTCACCTCCTTTTTTTTCTCCAGTTCTTCGTCGGGAGACTGCAAGAAGCGGACACTGTCGAAAACGACGCCCAGTGCTGCCGGCGAATTAATCTGATAAATCGCGCGGCCAACACGGAACTCCAAGGTATTGATTTTGCCGGGAGTAATATACTTCGACGCGACACGGAACCACGGCGTCTTGTCGAGACCCTCGTGCATCGAAATCGTCAGCATACGCCCAATCGGATGACCATTCCAGTAGATATCAATGGGTATCGGATAGTACGGATAAGCCTTCGCGTGAACACGCAATTGAAGCTCCAATCCGCGATTGAGTGATTCGGGCGGAATCAGCCACAAACCGGACACGGTCGGCAGCGCCCACACTTCGTCGGCCAAACGAATGAAACCATAGGCCAAGAACTTACCGCGAGTCACTTCCCAACGCGATATCGAAAGGCTCTTCGTGTCGAGATAATACTCTTTGGTCGGCAGCGCGACAGCCGACGAACGCCCCTCAGTCGCGACATGGCGCAACAGAGGATTCTTCATTTCCCACGCAAGACTCGAACCGTTGCTCTCGCAGAACGTGTGCCAGATAATCCATTCACGCCCCACGCCAAGCATCTGGATGCCAAGCGCGATGACTACCACGACCATGCTCAATGAGGCGCGCAACGGCGTCTTGATGAAGAAGGCAAACATCGGGGCGGCCGAAAGAATCGCAATGGCGGACAGAGGCACAACATAAGGCGAACCGAAACTGTTCAACTGTGACCAGTAGGGACTGGCGGCGAAACTTAACAACATCAGAACGAAAACAAGGAGCATCCGCGCTGTCCATTGTGTGGCAAAGTCGTCGAAATGACGACGATGACAAAAACGGACAATCGCGACAATCAACGCAATGAACGCAGGCAGTGCAAAGGCGAGCATTCCACGATTCGGCGCAATAAGCAGCCCTATCAGGGCCGCGAAGTAATTGTCGGGATGCATCTGCTGAAGTACGACCGGAATATCACGGAAGAAAAACCACGTTTTCGGCTCGTTCAGGACGGACATATTCATGTGGCACCACAGCGCAAAAACTCCGCAAAGCAACACACTAATGCTCAGCACTCGCAACCATGTATAAGACTGTTTGCGCCATGGCAACGCAACCGCCAGCGCCGCAAGACCACACGACGGCATACTGACGAACGCCCACCACAACGCGACATAGCCAAGCAGACGACGGAACAGTGTCAGTGCTGAACCGGGCGCGGGATAGAGCATATATAACGCGAAGATGATGCAAAAAACGGCGCCTGTCTCGGGCCACAAGCAGCGGCTGCACATGCTCCAAGCCGGAGTGCAAAAGGCAAACAAGACGGCGATGCACCACGCCGCCCGACGCCCCCACCGAGGACGAACCAAACCCGCGATGAGCGCGGCACACAGCGCCATCAGTATACTCGCGGCAAATCCCTCGAGCGGAATCACATTCTCGGGAGTTAGGACTAAGCCAAACTGATGCGCCAAATAATAAATCGGAAGCGCGAGCCACCCTGTGCCCATCGGGGCATTCGGGCGTGAATGGACCCCGGCAGAAAACACTGTCGCGGGCGAAGGCGCAAGCCATGGAGTCGAGTCGTTGGGCAAAACTTTCATGTAAGCGAAATCGGCGACCCCATGCAGCGACTTCAGCGCAGGACCATAACGCAATACCATGTTGGACGCGTCGCTCTGGACCAACGGCTTGGGAAGGTAGAGCGCAAAAACCACTAATCCGACGAGAATTGCAACGGGTGTCCGCCGTATCAGCGCATAAATCACCCCACATAACCAGCGCAAGTTTTCGCGCACCGGCAACCATATACTTTTAATTTTATCTTTGTCTATTATCCGCATTGTTCTATACTAACCATTAATTAAGCGCCTTTTCACAAAAGGCACAAAAGTCACTTCAATCCTCCGAATCGCCGGTCGCGCCGTGCGTACTCGACCAGAGCTTCATACAAATTCTCACGGGTAAAATCCGGCCACAAAACCGGAGTAATCCATAATTCCGTATACGCTATTTGCCACAGCAAGAAGTTCGACACCCGCAACTCACCCGAAGTGCGTATCAGCAAATCGGGGTCAGGCAGCCCACGCGTATAGAGTGAGTCGGCAATTGTCTGTTCGTCAATCTCATCCGGCGACAGTTCCCCGGCGCTCACCTTGGCAGCAATCTCACGCACAGCCTGAGTAATCTCGGTTCGGGCGCCATAGCTGATTGCCAAATTCAGAATCAGTCCGGTGTTACCCGCTGTTGCAGCAATGGCGTTGTCAAGCGCCCCACGGACACTGGCCGGAAGATCGCTCAAGCAGCCCGCCGCACGCAAGCGTACATTGCCCGCGTTCAGTTCGTCGATTTCATTCTTGAGAAACTTCTCAAACATCTTCATCAAGAAATGGACTTCGCTCTTGGGGCGCTTCCAGTTTTCCACCGAAAAAGCATAGAGCGTCAGGACGTGAATATTGAGTTCGCCGCAGGCTCGAACAACCCGCCGAACGGTGTCGGCACCAGCCTCGTGACCGCGAACACGCTCCGCGAAACCGGCACGCTTTGCCCAACGACCATTCCCATCCATGATGACGGCAATGTGATGTGGCAAGGGCGCCGATTGCAATTGTTTAAGCAATTGGCGCTCGATATCAGATAATGGACTCCGCAGACCAATCCCCGCAAGGGCATTGGCAACACTGGGAATGCCTGTAAACTGAACCTTTTCTGTCATTTTGTTTCCATCATTAGCTCTAATGTATTATAAGGATAGGGGGAAAGTATGCAAATAACGAAATGAACAAAATCGCACTTGGAGGGATTAATATTACTATTTTTGTAGTAAACTCTGAAATAGCGGTTATTATTTATTTAAAGTTTAGAATCGTACCAAAACACAATGATTGACTTTATGAAAATGATAGATGCTTCGCGCATCGTAGATTTGAAAGCGAAAACGAAAGACGACGCATTACACGAGTTGATTGATGTTCTTGCAACGTCGGACAAGGTTACCAATCGCGATGAACTCAGCGAGGCCATTAGAGAACGAGAACAGTTGAACTCAACTGGAATCGGTTTAAACACGGCCATCCCTCACGTCAAGATTCCGTCGGTTAGGGATTTTGTTATCGCGATTGGACGGGCACATCATAGCATTGACTACGGTTCCACAGACGGCGAACCAGTCTATATCATTATCATGATTGCCGCCAATGACAAGCAAGCGGGCGAGTATCTCCAAGTGTTGGCAAACCTCGTGCTGAAGCTCAAAGACCGTGCCTTCCGCAACAAGGTTTTGTTTGCGTCCGACCCGGAAAAAATCCGAGATTTGTTCTGCGAAAAGGCGTAACCATTTTGGCGAGCGAAGAAGATATCTCCACTAACCAGAAACTCGACGAGCTGTGCGTAGCCTTGGATGAACGCATGACGGACGACGTCAGAAAAGTGCCGCCGAGTGTTGTCATCGTCGCGGGAAGCGGGCTGAATATGCTGCCGGACATGGCGGAGGACGCGCTCAAACTGGACTATGGGGAGTTGCCTCATGTCGGGTCTGTCACTGTCGCCGGACACGGTGGCAAGTTGGTCATCGGCAAAGTTGCCGGTAAGAAAGTGGTCATTCTTGGTGGGCGTCGCCATCCATACGAAGGCATCACGCTTAGCCAATCCACGCTGTTGTTGCGCGCGGTCATCAAACTGTTCGGCATTCGCGTCGTCGTTTTGAGCAATGCCGCAGGCGGACTGAATCCGTCCTTTAATCTCGCGGACATCATGATTGTTCGCGACCATATCAATTTCATGTTTGAGAATCCGCTGACGGGTCCCAATGACGACTCGACCGGCAAGCGTTTCCCCGACATGAGCCAAGCCTACTCACCGCGCCTGATTGCGTTGGCACACGCCGCAGCCGCAGACACCGGAGTGCCCGTGCGCGAAGGGGTATACATCGCGGGCAAAGGCCCCACCTACGAAACGCGAGCGGAGATGGCGATGTTCCGCAACATCATGGGCGCCGACAGTATCGGCATGAGCACCGTCCACGAAACCATCGCCGCAAAACACGCGCGATGCGAAGTCCTCTGTCTCTCGGTCATTACCAATCTTTTGCCGCCACGGGACGAGGTCACCCATGCCGAGGTTATGCAGACGGGAAAAATCGCGGGTGAACGCATGGTGCGCCTACTCAAAGATTTTCTGACAAAGCTCTAAGATTTATTCCGACTGAAAATCGGTCATCACCGATTCGAGATAACGCTTGTACGGACTCTTCGGGGTCGTCTCGCAAATGCGCTGATACTGCTCCAAATCAATGAAGCCCATCCGCAACGCCACTTCCTCGATGCAGCCTACCTTCAGGCCCTGCCGCCGTTCGATAGTCGCGATAAAATTGCAAGCGTCCAACATGCTCTCGGGAGTACCCGTATCGAGCCACGCGACGCCACGGCGAATCTTCAGAACACGCAACGCGCCTTGTGACATATACGCCTTGTTGACGTCCGTGATTTCCAGTTCGCCACGTGCCGACGGCTTCATCACCTTGACAATATCAACAACCTGATTGTCGTAGAAATACAGCCCCGGAACGGCATAGTTGCTCTTGGGCACGGACGGTTTTTCTTCAATCGAAATTGCCTTGCCGCTCTTGTCAAACTCAATGACGCCATAGCGCTCGGGGTCATTGACAAAATAGCCAAACACGGTCGCACCGGCAATGTCCATCGCCGCCTCGCCCAGAATAGTACGTAGATTGCCGTAGAAAATATTGTCGCCCAGAATGAGCATGGATGAGGAATTGCCGAGGAAGTTTTCGCCGAGCAAAAAGGCCTGCGCGATCCCCTCGGGGTGCGGCTGTTCAACATATGAAATGTTCATCCCAAGACTCGAACCATCGCCGAGCAAATGCTCAAAGCGCGGCAAATCGGATGGGGTCGAAATGAGTAAAACATCACGAATGCCTGCGAGCATCAGGGTGCTCAGCGGGTAGTAGACTAGCGGCTTGTCATAAATCGGCAAAAGCTGTTTGCTGGCGACTTGCGTCAGCGGATGGAGACGACTGCCCGAACCGCCTGCAAGCAATATCCCTTTGCGCGAAAAAGTATTGAATGATGAGCCCATATCATTTGCGTCCTTTATTCAACATAACTCTTTTTATGATACCACAGGCAACGAAAAATCAAAAAGATTTCGTACGTTTTGAGAGTTCGTGCGGTTATTGCCGCGAAAATTCTTTGGAGTACTGCGACTGCCAAGTCTTGCCACCGATAACAATGCCATCGCTCGAAAAGTTGCCGTCACGGGAGACACGCAACCGCAAAAGAGAACTTGTTTTATCATCGTTTGTCGCCATCCCAACAGTCTTGACACTCTGAACAATGTCAGCCGCAAACATGCGCTGCTCTTGTACTGACTTGGGTTGCCGATTCTGCGAGTCATAGAAACTACACAACGCGAAGACTTGTTTCCCCTTATCATCCATCATCAGATTGCGCGAGATTGTCTCGGTCGTCGTCATATCGGAATAGTGCTCCTTCACAATATGAACAACTTCGCTCGTGGCGAGGTCACGATTCAGATTGCACAACTTATCGAGAGAATTCACATAGTTCTTGCGACGGCTGATTTGCTCCTGAATCACACGAATCTCGTCTTCAGAAAAATGCATCTGCCCCACATTGAAATTCGGATAAGGCTGAGACTTTTTTGCAGCAGACCAACGATACGCCAGTCTCCCCTTGAGCGTGACAGCCCCAGCCGCCGCGCCCTGAACAGGATGTTTCCGAGAAAAGCGATCCGCCTGCGCAATGCCATTCGCGTCGGGAACCACTGTCGCATAAATAGGGATTCCGGACATCATGCCGGTTGTGATTGTCTCATCAAACTTGAAGACGCCGTTTCGCTCAACACTGGGTGTCACGACAAGCGAATGTCCCGACAGAACATGGCGGGCATCATACGAACCGAGTGAGTTTAAATAGTCGACATCGAGCAGAATGGTTTGCGCGTCCTTGTCCGTATATATCGAGATTTTATTATGAGCTAACCACCCAAGGTAAGAGAACTGAAAAAGGAATAGCACAATCAAACTTATCAGACAAATGCGTTTACTTATCATCATGGTTCTCCTCGTAAGTAGAATCTTCGGGCATGGCCGCGACAATATCGGCTGAAACCGTATTCGTCTTGAGCCACTTCTCGAAACGATGACCAATCCAAATCGTCAGCAAGCCGAGGCCAATGAAGCAAATGCCTTTGACGATTAACGCCGATTCGATTTCGAAGAAACGACAAAGGACCAGTATCAGAATCATGAGCAAGCCGCCCCAAAACAGCGAACGTTTGCGCTGGATAAAACCCGCCGTCAAGTGAGCAATGCCAAACAGAACAACCGCCAGATTAAAGACGACAGCGGTTGTGAGACTGACGGCGCCCTCTATGATAAAGTACCCACCAACCAACACCGAGAGTATCGCGCCTGCATAACAGACAACCCATCCATTGGATTTGCGGAGCACCGGTTCGTTGCGGCAAGTCAGCGCAAACAACGCCGAGAAGAAAACAAATGCCACACCAATCACTCCCCACCAAACAAACAGGGAATGCCCGGAACTCGAATAATGGAAAGAATAGCTGTAGTGAATCAGGTAAATACCGAAGAAAATCCAACTCAAAACAGACGAGAGGCTTTGGATGTGTTCCGCGGATCCGTCACGCTCGGGGAAGTAGCGTCTCTGCAACAACGGTAGCGACAACGCAAGCCCCATCACATAGAACAGGCGAAGCGCATAGTTGCATGAACTCCCAAAACCGCTGATGAAGAAGGTCAGAATAATGGCATTGATGACTAACAAAAGGCACAGCATATTCGACTTGAACGCAACGCTCAACCTGAAGTAAAGCACAAGCAGAAGATAAGGCAGCCCCATGCGAATCACTTGCTCCGCCAACGCGACACCGCCCAAAGAGTCCAACGTGTCGGAAAACGTATTTCCAAAAGTCAGTCGCAAATAGATTTGTTGGAAGGTGTACCAAAAGACTGACAGAATCATCGACAAGGCCGCTGTCGGTGTATCACGAATCAGAATGCTCAAGAGGAAGGCCAAAACGGTCCAGACAAACAGTGCGTTGCCAGTCTGAAAATCGATATCGAAAATCTGTGCGACCAGACCAATCCCCGATCCAAAGACCAACATCTGCAAGATTGCGCAAACGGATTTCAGATAAGACTTGTCGCTCTTGCCAAGGCTCCACACCAAGCCGATTTGCGAAACCAGCATCATGGTGGCGATAATCAAGCAACGCAGTAGGACGGACATATCCTCCCAATTGGCAGAAACAATGGCAATCACACCGCCGCCAATGAGAAGCGTCCCGATAACGGAAACACCGAGTATCAACAACCGCCCGAGGTCCAACGAGACGACGGCTTTTCCCAACCCATAACGCTCGTAAATCAAGTCGGCGCTGTCACGGCTGAGCAACCCCTCATCAACCCATGAAGGCAAGGCCTTTCTCAAAAATGCAGCTGTCGTTTTGGTAACTCGCTGCTCGCCAATATTCCTCATACGAACCCTTTCTCAGTATCATCAAGAAGTGAGTTTGCTTTCAAATACACCCCCAAACGACATAGCACATAAAATCGATCGAAACAAGATGATTTTATTGAACACCTCTCCTCTTCATTGGTTATAGTTATATCATTATAAATAAGTAAGGACACCCTTTGCACATGAAGCATTCTGTTCGTTTAGCTTTGCTCGTTTTGAGCGCCGGCGCGTTGTTCACATTGAACGGTTGCGCCTCGAGCATTGTTCATCAGTATATTTGGCCAGAATACAAATGCGACGATCCGTGCCTGACGGGACATCCCTACATGTATCCTAAACGCAACGCTTGCGGGCGCATTGTACCTCCTCCGGGGGGACCGTGGTATTTTGAAAAAGGACCTGCTAAAGGAAGGGCTTACAAGTAATCTCCCGCATCAATTATCGCAGGGATTATTGCGCATTTGATTTATGGAAAAAGTAGATTTGTTGGTCATCGGCTGCGGCATCGCCGGAGCCACAGCAGCACTTATCGCCGGTGAAGCAGGACTCAATGTACTCATCGTGACTCGAAATTCGAACCCTGCGCACAGTACGGCAACACGCTGGGCACAAGGCGGAATCATCTACAAGGGCGAAGGAGATTCGCCCGAACTTTTGACTTCGGATATTTTCTCGGCCGGACACAGCTTCGGCAACCTTGACGCCATTTGGCATCTGGCGGTGAACGGCCCAAAGCTTGTCGAACAGATTCTCATCGAACGACTTGGAGTGCCCTTCGATACTACAGGCAACCTCAGCGATACACTGGACACAACCGAAGAGGGCGCGCATTCCGTGCGCCGCATCATCCATTGCGCCGACGCAACCGGTGGCTCAATTGAGCAACAGCTTATCGCGCAACTCATGAAGGTTCCCAATGTACGCTTCATGACACGCAGCGTAGCGGTCGAACTCATGACACTCGAACGCAACAGCGCAAATATTCAGGACATCTACAAACCACAAACGTGCATCGGAGCCTACTTCCTGCATCGTGACACAGGCGATGTAACTTCCATTCTGGCGCAAAAAACAATTCTAGCGACGGGCGGACTTGGACAGCTTTATCTACACACAACAAACCCACATGCCGCACGTGGCGATGGTATCGCGATGGCGCACCGCATCGGGGCGCGCACACTCAATCTCGAATATATTCAGTTTCATCCGACGGCCTTTTACGATTCGCATGGAGAACGATTCCTCATCAGTGAATCAGTTCGCGGCGAAGGCGGCGAGCTTGTCACACGCGAAGGTAAACCCTTCATGCAAAACTATCACAAGCTCGGCTCACTGGCGCCGCGCGATGTCGTGGCTCGTGCCATTCATCAGGAAATGCTCAACCGCAAAGAGCCTTGCGTTTTCCTCGACATCTCGAATAAAGATCCCGAATTTTTGCGTCACCGGTTCCCGACGATTTATCGCAAGTGCAAAAACTTGGGCGTCGACATGACCACCGGGCCGATTCCGGTTGTCCCTGCGGCGCATTACCTGTGCGGCGGCATTGCCGTTGACCTCGAAGGACGCACGAATATCAAGAATCTGCGTGCCGTAGGCGAAGTCAGTTGCACGGGCATTCATGGCGCGAACCGACTCGCGAGCACCTCGCTACTCGAAGGCTTGACGTGGGGATATTTCGCAGCCAAGAGTATCATCAAGGAATTCGACGAACAAGCCGCACGCAACGAAGCTGTCACGTTCCCGGAAATTAAACCGCTTACCGTCGAGTATGAACAAACCGACACCGCTCTCGTCCAGCAAGACTGGATGACAATCAAATACACGATGTGGAATTATGTCGGGCTGATTCGGTCAAGCAAACGGCTCAAGCGGGCGCAATCGCTTTTGCAAACACTGTTTGCGGAAACATCAACATTCTACGAGCGTGCCAAGCTGACGGACGATATCATCGGATTGCGTAACGGTTGTCAGACGGCTTTGCTGGTCATGGAAGCCGCCATGAAGAATAAGCAAAGTTGCGGCTGTCACTTCCGTGAAAATTGATTCGTCAAAAAAAGCTAACACCACAACCAAACCCACCATCGCACATGTGTACAAAGAGACTCTTGACAATGGTGTTCGTGTCCTATTAGACCCGATGCCACAGGTGCGGAGCGCCTCCATCGGACTGTACATCGACGCAGGCTCAGCCAACGAACTGCCGCAGGAAAACGGCACCGCGCACTGTATCGAACACATGCTGTTCAAAGGCACGACAAAACATTCCTCCAGACAACTGTCGGAGATTCAGAACCTGCTCGGCGGACAAATCAACGCCTACACAAACACCGAGACGCTGTGCTTGCATGCCTCGGTCGTGGACAATCAACTCCTGGCCGCCATGGACATCATGACGGAGATGATGCTCGAAAGCCTATTCTCTCCCGCCGAAATCGAGCGCGAGCGAACTGTGATTCTCGACGAAATTGCCATGTGCGAAGACGACCCGGAAGAGGCGATTATGGATTTGTTCCTGAATACAATCTATCCCAATCACCCACTCGGACGACCAATCATCGGCACCGCGAAAACAGTCGCACAAATAAATCAAGACGACTTGCTGAGTTTTATGCATCGGGAGTTTACGCCGGACAGATTGATTCTATCCGTGACGGGGAATTTCGACCTCGAGCAAATCCGCGAAAAAGCACACGAGCTGCTTGACAACCTGAAGCCGGGCGCAACGGGAATGCCGCAAACACCATTGACCGTCCCCGAAACACGCTTCTCTGTCAGACACGAACATCGCAAACTACAGCAGACGCACCTGTGCCTCGGCGGTATCGGCCCGCACCGCACACACAAGGACTGGCCGGGCTTCAACCTGATGATGATGGCTCTCGGCGGCAGTACAAGCTCGCGTATTTTCCAGCAAATCCGCGAGAACAACGGTCTCGCCTACAACATCGGAGCAACCGGCTATCCCGGACGAAACACTGGATGCTATATCATCGACGGCGCCACAACTAACAAAAATCTTGACAGGGTCGTTGATTTGTGCCGGAAGGAAATCGACAACCTGCGGACGCGCCCCATCACGGACTATGAATTGAGAATCGCACGCCAGCAGTGTGCCACCGGACTTTTGCTCGGGCTTGAAAGCACAAACGCCCGAATGAGCCGCATGGCCACATCGGAGATGCTCTTCGGCCGCCACGTGTCGGTCGAAGAAGCCATCGACCAAATCAACAAAATCACCACTGACGACATCGCGAAACTGGCAGATCAGTATCTCATTGGCACCCCATACGCTCTGACAACAATCGGCGCTAAAGCTTCGGCGTGACAACTCGGAAGAAATCTGAAAATAAACACATCTGTTATAAGTAGTATTTACTTGCACTCAGAGTGCCGGAATGGCGGAATGGCAGACGCAGTGGACTCAAAATCCACCGGTGGCAGCATCGTGAGGGTTCGAGTCCCTCTTCCGGCACCATTTTTTTACGCCACTGGCTCTCCACTACACAATCATTTTTGCAACAAGTTTTCTTACTCTCTTGTAGTTTTGTATTGTATCATGCCGAGCAACTCGGCACAAATCCATAGATTGTTGAGTTTGATGAATGAATGATGTGATTACGACCGCGAGCGCTCAGCTGGCGGCAACGATGGGAAAGCCTGTAATCAGCACCAATATTGTCGAATACACCGTTATCGGCGCCTACTTTATTTTCATGATTATCACCGGAATCCTATTTCGGCGGTTCAACTCGAACTTCACTGACTACTTCCGTTCCGGTTGCCGCGGCACATGGTGGATGGTAGGCGCAAGCATCTTTATGGCCTCGTTCACGGCGTGGACCTTTACGGGCGCCTCCGGTCAAGCCTACACAGCCGGCATTGTTGTCTCCGTGATTTTCATGGCCAACACATTCGGCTACATCATCAACGCCCTATGGACGGCTCCGTACTTCCGACAAATGCGCGCCACAACTGCGCCGGAAATTATCGCCGAGCGCTTTGACACGACAACACAACAAATGCTGGTATGGTACGGCCTCATCCCCGGCATTCTATCCAACGGCCTCACGCTATGGGCGGTTGCGTTCTTTGCGGCTCCCCTCTTCGGATTCGATGTCTTACATATGATTATCATTCTCGGCGCCGTCGTCGTCATCTACAGCACCATCGGCGGCAGTTGGAGCGTCATGGCCACAGACTTCCTGCAAGCTCTCATTCTCGTGCCGATGACCGTGCTCCTCGCCATCCTCAGCTACAACGCCATCGGCGGTTACGACGGTTTCATGAGCGCTATCCAAGCGCCAACCGCGGCCGCACTCGACACACTCGGCGGCAAGTATAAAATCGACGGTGTCAGCGACTTGTCGTATATGATTGGGATTCCCTCGGTCAAGTCGGGGCAGTTCAACAGTTGGGCGGCTGTCATCGCCATGTTTGCCTATGTTTTTGTCGCCTATAACTCCGTTGGTTCCTCCGTCAAATACTTCACGGTCAAAGACGGACGCGAAGCAAGGAAAGCCGCGTGGCTCTCGGCGATTCTCATGGGTGCGGGTGTTTTCCTTTGGTTCTTGCCTTCGATGGTTTGCCGTCTGAAGTTCCCCGAGCTTGTTGATGGTTTTGCTGCCACGCATCCCGAAATCAAGACGCCCGCCGACGCCAGTTTCGCGCTCGTGTCGATGCAACTCCTCCCCAAAGGCATGGTCGGTCTGGTTGTCGTAGCCATGTTCGCTGCGACAATGAGCTCGCTTGGCCCGTCGCTCAACTCGAACGCCGCCATCTTCACACAGGATGTGTACAAGAAGCTCTTCAACCCCAAAGCAAGCGAACGCACCATGTTCCTACTCGGGCAATTCACGAGTTTCCTCATGGGCATTCTTATCATCCTCGCCGCCATTTTCCTCGCGACACGCAGCACCTCCACAGGCGAAAGCAAATCCCTGTTCGACTGGATGATTATGCTTGGTAGCGTCTTTGGCACACCGACACTTGTCCCCATGTTCGCCGCCATGTTCATGCGCAAAACACCGCCGTGGTCCGGTCTGATATCCATCCTCTTCGCGCTCCCCATCACCATCTATCAATGCTTTGCCGAGTTCGACTCCAACATCACACCGCTCAACTATCAGCAAACCATTTTCTCCATTATCGGACTCGGAATGATTGGCATGTTTGTCAGCAAACTGTGGTGGAAGTCCGTGCCCGAAGACAAAAAGGAACGGATTGCGGGCTTCTATCAACGAATGATGACGCCTGTCGATTTCGAAAAAGAAGTCGGCCATGCCAACGATCCGGCACAACTAAAACTCGTCGGTTACGTCTCGCTCAGCATCGGATTCTTCATCCTGTTCCTGCTCTTTGTCCCGAACACCTTCGCGGCCCGTCTGCAAATTCTTGCCGTCGCATTGAGCATTTGTTTGTTCGCGGGTTGCATGATATTGACAGGATACAAAAGGTCTGCTAAACAACAGAACATCACGAGTTTACCGAAGGAATGACCATGAAATCTCTCTACGCCAACGGACGTGGCGCCGCCTTTGACGCCGAAGTCCCAGAACCGAAACCGTTTGATCGCGCCGTTCGCGTCCGCGTCACGGATACGCTTGTCAGCGCCGGAACAGAGCGCGGCATTATCCTGAACGCGAAATATAATTCTGATGACCAAGCGATTGCCGCCGGTTGCACACTCGGTTACACCGGCGCAGGAGTCGTCGAAGAAGTTTATCCTCAAACGGATAGTCGACTCAAAGTTGGCGACCGCGTGGCCTGTTATGGCGCGCCCTACACACATCACGCGCAATATCTCGTCGTGCCTCAGAATCTGTGCTATTGCATTCCAGACACACTTTCGTCCGAGAAGGCCACCTTTGCTGGACTGGGCGCCATTGCCATGCACGGCTTCCGCATGGGCGAATGCCAACTCGGGTCTGTTTGCGTCGTCATCGGCGCCGGCATTATTGGCATCCTCGCGACGCAGATGGCTCTTGCAGCAGGCAGCCGCGTCATCTGCAGCGACCTTGCGACTGACAGGCTCGAGCGCTTGCGCCAATGCGTTCCGCAAGACGCCGACCTCATCTGCACAACACCAGACAAACTCGAAGCGGTCACCTCCGACTTGACCCGAGGCATCGGCGCGGATACCGTCTTGCTCTGCCTCGCGACAAACAGAAGCGAACCCATGGAACAGGCCATCCGCATCGGCAGAATGCGGGCAAAGGTCGTCCTCATCGGCTTACTCGATATCAAATTTGGCAGGGAGATTTTCTTCGCTCGCGAAACGGAATTCTCATGCAGTCGCGCTGCCGGAGATGGCAGATACGACCCGATTTACGAACATGACGGCATCGATTATCCTTTCCATATCGCCCGTTGGACTGAGGGGCGAAACCTCGAAGAATCGCTCCGCCTCATTGCGCGCGGCACGTTGCAAGTCGAACCGCTCATAGGTCACCGCTGGGCGATTGCTGACTACGCGAAAGCCTACGACCAAATCGTCAACGGGAAAACAGACCTCGGACACATCTTCAAATGGTAAGTTGACATGAGCCTTCCCCTTTGGACAGAATCTCTCGGAAAATATCGCGAAGTCCCCGGAACAATTCCGCTCAAAGTGCGCATGGATGTCACGAACAAATGCAATCTACAATGCAAAATGTGTTTCTATCGCGACATTGCCCACCTGCCCAAAAACGACATCTCACCCGAGTTGTTCGACAAGATTTGCCGGAACATTTTCCCGCACTGCGACCGCATCGTCCTCTCATGCCAGTACGAACCGTTCATGCACAAGGATTTCCCCTCCATGCTCCGCAAGGCCTCGCAGGTGAACCCCGCCGCAAAAATCGGATTTGTCAGCAACGCGACCCTCTGGACGGACGAGGGAATCAACACGATGATCAACACGCCGAATCTCGAAAGCATTGCCGTCTCAATCGACGGCGGCACAAAGGAAACATACGAGTCGATTCGCGTCAACGCCAAGTGGGATGTCGTCATTAACAATCTGCGCAAGTTCGCGCGGGCAAAGGAAATTCGCGGTGGTGGTCTGGCACCCGGAGTTCAAATCAACACTGTCCTGATGAAAAGCACCATCGCCGAATTGCCGCTGCTCGTGCGCTTGGCCGCCGAAGTCAACGCTTTTCAACTCACCGCGATTCGTTTTCTGCCGGTTAACAAAGAACTCGACGAGGCCATCGAGGACTGGGAACCCTATATGCCCATCCTTATCGAAGCCGCGAACACTGCCAAGCAACTCGGATTACCCCTTGTCCTGCCAATCGATGACAAGCGACTGCCTACCCCGGCGCCCCTGCCCCCCGCCGACATACCGCAGGCACCGGCGCAGCCTGCGCATTCGCCATGGTGCGATGCTCCATGGTCGCTCTTGATGATTGACCCGAACGGCGATTTGCGCCCCTGTGGCTACATCACCGAAAGCGTCGGCAATCTGAACGATACCGATTTTGAAGAGCTTTGGAATTGTAAAACAATGCTGAAGTTGCGTCAGCAACTCGCCCACATGAAACTCTCCGAGCAATGCAAACATTGCAACCCGCACAACTATGAGGTGCAGGAACGAGACAATCGCAACAGCGTGCGCAAAGTCAGGTAGTTCTTTTTTCAGTCATTTATATTTTGTCATTCACAATTTTTGGAATAATTTAGTACATTTGCAATAATTAGCGGCAAAAGTTATTGATAACGTACTTATTACATCGGAGTTTTGTTATGACTGTCTCGAATTACAAAGTCTCGGAAGAGACAAAGAATAAGCTGATTACGGCGGCGGGAGAGCTGGTGACCGAAAAGGGCATCGAGGCCGTCACGGTTCGGGATATCGCGCAGCGAGCGGGGACTGTCCCCAACGCCATCAGCTATCACTTCGGTGGTAAAGAGGGACTCATCGACGCCGTGTGGCAGCGTGTTCTGGAAACATGGGACGCAAAAAAAGTGTCACGCTATTACGAGGACAACAACAGGCTGCTCAAAACTCACGACGGTAAAATCCAGCTCGTCACGGACATCATCCACCTCTTCTACGAATGCCTCTATGCGGATGGGCAGCCAACATGGATGAACCGCTACGCGATGCGCAATCTCATCTGCGGCAAAGGCGAAAAGTACATCACGGACGCGATTCGCGATGACATCAATGCCGTGCTGATTGACCTTTACAAACGAGTCACGAAGAACATCGACATGGACTCGGCGCAATGCTGGGCACTGAGCATCATTTCTCCCGGCATCATCCTGACTTGCCACATGCAAGAGGCAACTCTACTTTTCAATCACACCATCGACTACGCGTTCTATCGGCGCCTGACTCGGGATGTGACACGCAACGCTTTATTTGGATTAGGACTCATTTCATAAAAAGGAGATTTGACATGAAGAATGGTTTCATTGTTAATTTAGTATGTTTGATTTTTCTCGCGACTCTGACGGCATGCACTCCGACAAAAAAGACTGACCAGCCGCAAACGGAAGTCGTGCAGGTCAAAACGGCGCCCTTGACCGAACATGTTTTTCGCAAAGAAATCCGCGTTCAGGGAACCGTTCAACCTGTTGACAACGCAACAATTTCCGCACGGGTCGCCGGGACAATTGACCAATTAGATGTGGAAGAGGGCAGTGTCGTCAAAAAAGGCGATGTCCTATTTCGGACGGACAGTCTCAATATGCAAAACCGCGTCGAGATGGCGCAGAAAGATTTGCAAGTCGCGAAGGACACTTTTGTGACCGCGCAGATGGATGTCAACATCGGCGAGACAAATAAGGAGCAGACACGACGCGACTTTGAGCGTGCCCGTGATTTGTTCTCAAGCAACACTGTCAGCAAAAACTACTATGAAAAAGCGGAAGTGGCGTGGAACAATTCTCAGGCGAATATGAACAAACTCACGGCCGTGATGCGCTATATGGAAGCACGTGTTGAGCAACAGAAGGCCGCATTGAGCATCGCGGAAAAGAACCTGAAGGACTCGATTATCACTGCGCCTTATGACGGAGTTATCACCGAGAAGCACATGGAGATGGGAGAATTTGCGAACATCGGAGTGCCCGTTCTGAAGATGGAGAATCAGAATGCGCTCGAGTTGTCATGCCTGATTAGCGCGATCCATTATGACGCGATCACCTCGCAAACAATAGCAGCCATTTCGCTTGACGGCAAAACGATTTGCCGCCATCCAGTCACCTACTGCGCCCCGAGCATTGACCCACTCAGCCGCACGTTCGAAGTCAAAGTGCAACTGCCTCCTGACACATCGCTCATCAGTGGCTCGCTGTGTGACGTCGCGCTCGTGCTCGATGAACGCAAAGGCTTGGGCTTGCCCACCAATGCTGTTCTGCCTCGCAAGGGTGGCGAGAGTATCGTCTTTGCGGCGGAGAACGGCAAAGCAAAACAGATTTTGGTGACAAGCGGATTTACAACGGACGGATTTACTGAGATTCTGAACGTAAAAGACCTCGGCGCCGATGAGTTTGTGATTACCGGACAGTATTTCCTGAATGACGGGACGCCAATCTCTGTGATTGAGAAACAATAGGGAGGGACACACGATGACTCTCAGCGGATTATCAATCAAACGCAAAATCGCGATGAGCAGTTTCATCATCATGTTGGTAATGCTTGGCCTCATCGCCTACCGAAGCATCAGCATAGACAACCTGCCACGCTTTGACATTCCCTATGTCCAAATCACAACTGTTTATCCCGGTGCCTCGCCCGAGGAAATCGAAACAGATGTCGCGAAACGCATCGAGGATGCCGTCGCATCGATGGATGGCCTGAAGCGTGTCACAAGCACCTGCATGGAAAACGTCGGCGCGACGATGTTGGAGTTTGACCTCGGAACGGATGTCGACATTAAGATTCACGAAGTGCGCGAGAAGCTCAACACAATCGCGGACGATTTTCCCGACACAGTCGAGACACCGCAGCTGAGTAAAATCAACATGAACGCCGTTGCCGTAGTCACACTGTTCCTGACGGGAACAAAGACCATCGACGAACTCTACGACTACACAGACGAAACGCTGTCCGATATGTTTTCGAGCATCCCGGGCGTCGGCGAAGTGCGTATCCACGGCGGCAACGAAGTTCAATTGCATGTGACTTTGAATCGCGAAAAACTGGCTGAAAGTAATTTGACGGCTGCCGAGGTTGTCAGCCGCATTGCCACATCAAACATCAAACTGCCCGCCGGACACATCAAACAGGACGGCCACGAAATGTCCGTTACCTATAACGCGGAGTTCGCGGACATTCAGGCTCTGAAAGAACTGGAAGTCAGCTCAACGGTCGGCAAACGTATCTACTTGGGCGACATCGCGAAGGTTGAGTTGAAATCGAAAGAGATTCGCATCCAGAGTTTCCTTAACGGTCAAGAGGGTGTGGAAATCGAAATCGTCAAGCGTGGAAATGCCAACACAGTCAAGGTCATTGATGGCGTTCGCAAAAAGTACGACGCGCTTGTCAGTGGCGGAACAATGCCCGGCGGCATGGAGTTGCACTGGTTCAAGGATCGCGGCGAATTTATCCACGCCTCCATCAACGACGCATGGAACAGTGTGCTGATGGGCATCGCGCTCACGGCGCTTCTTCTCTTCCTGTTCCTGCACGACCTCCGCTCCACCTTCATCGTCGCCATTACCATGCCCGTATCAATCATCATCACATTCGGAGCGATGTCACTGATGGACTATACTTTCGACACCATGACACTCGTCTCTCTGGGATGTTCGGCAGGCGTGCTAGTCACAAACTCTGTAGTTGTTCTGGAGAACATTCAGAAAAAACTACAGGAAGGCGCAGATGCGGCCACGGCCGCCGCCGTCGGAACGCACGAGATTGTCAATGCAGTGGCGGCAAGCGCCCTAACCAATGTCGTCGTGTTCGCGCCGGTCGCAACCATGACTTCTGAAGTCGGCATGATTATCGGCCCCTTTGCCGGAGTCATGGTCATCGCCACACTGGCATCACTGTTCGTGAGCTTCACACTCACGCCTATTTTCGCCTCTGTGTTTTTCGCTCATGGCACACTGTCGCAAGAGAGTCGAACTCAAAAAGTATTCAGACTTTGGGACAAAGGGTATGATGCCCTGACACGCCTCTTTGAGCGTTCGATGGACTTCACACGCAGACACGCTATTTCGGTGGCGGGCGTCATCATCATTGCTTGTGTCATCAGCACAATCTTTGTCGCGCCACGAATCAGCATGAGCTTCTTCCCATTCAACGACCAGCGGACAATTTCGATTTCGCTCGAGTATCCGGCGAATACCGCCCTGAGCACAGCGCGGGAGAGAACACTCGAAATCGTTGACGAACTCCACAAACGTCCCGAGGTCATCTCAAGCGTGAGCACCGTCGGATTTACCAATGCTATTGTTGGCCGCATCTCCGAGAGTGTCCACATTGGCGAGATAACCCTTTACCTCTGCCCCAAGAACGAAAGAAAAGATGTGTGGAGTATCGCGGACGAATTGCGAACCACGCTGAGCAAAAAGAATGATATGCGTTCAACGGTCAACATCCCGCTACCCATTGGCGGCACATCAACCGAAGTGATGGCCTACATCACAGGGCCGGACTTCAAGGAGCTTGAGAAGTACGGCAACGAAGGGATGAAGATTCTGCGCGAATCCGGCATCGCAACGGACATTGACACCAGTTTGCGCACAGACAAACCACGCATCAATATTCTGCCCAACCGCCCTGTGTTGCGCAATCTCGGGTTCAGCGAGACGGCTCTCGGGACATCCGTCATGGGATTTTTCGACGGCGTGACGGCCGGCACCTACAAAGTCGGGACACGCACGTACGACATCCGCATCAAGACCGATGAACTAACTGATTTTGATGGCGTGGGCAATCTGGTCGCCGGATCGCTCCATGGCAAACCGGTCAATCTCGATGCGGTCACCCACCTCGAGCAAGACCCGGTTTCGATTGTGATGATGCGCCAAGACAAGCAACGCTCCGTTTGGTTGTTCGCCAACTCCAGTAACGGTGCGTCCATCGGCGACGTCGTCAAAGTCATCAAAGAAAAGCTCGTTCCACAACTACCACGAGGCTATAACCTCGCGTTCTATGGCGAAGCTGAAATGATGCAATCCGGCGCGAATGACTTTATCACTGTCTTCCTGATTGCAATCATGATGACCTACTTGCTGATTGCCGCGATCATGGAATCGTGGGGACGCCCATTCCTTGTGCTCTTCACAATCCCATTAGGATTCGTCGGGCTGATGCTGGCTTCGTGGGCGATGAACAAACCGCTCTCCATGATTACGCTACTCGGAGGCGTGATGATGATTGGCATCGTGGTCAACAACGCGATTCTCATCATGGATGAAGTGGCGGTGCTAACACGAAACGGAATGCTGCCACACGACGCCATGCTCACCGCGACCAAAAACAAATTCCGCGCAATCGTCATGATTTCCATCGCGTCTGTTGTCGGAATGTTGCCCATGGCCTTCGGTACGGGCGTCGGCTCCGAGCTGCGGTCGAGTTGCGGTGTGGGTGTGGTCGGCGGCTTAACGCTCTCCGCCATTCTGACACTCTACCTCATCCCGGCACTCTATTTCGTCTTCGTCAAAAACAAAATGAAATCGACGAAATAGTTACAGGCGGCTAACACCAACCACAGAGTCGGAGAGCTTCTCTTCGAGCGACATGGCCTGACGATACTCAGGCGTCTGCGTCGCGCGCTTCATCAGACGTGGGCGATAATGCCTATAATATAAAGCAACAATCACAAGGCAGAGGCCATGGATTGCAATCGCTGCGCTTGGGCCAAAAACACGTGCAAGGAAACCAATCAGCAAACCGCCGACGGGCATGAACCCAACAGCGCAAAACATATAGATAGCGTTGATGCGACCACGGAAGCGCTCGCTGACAAGCGTCTGAACGGTCGTCTGGCAACTAATCATCAACATCGACATCATCATCCCGGCAAACGCGATGGACACATACGCCACATACATGTAGTGAGCGCCAATATACGAATTAAGCAGATAACAATAAGCAAAGGTCAACGTGCTGCAAACAAAACCGACGGACGCGCGATTGATTGTGCGCATCACTGTCTCAATTGAACGAACCATCGTCAGACGGACGCCGCCAATCAATGCGCCAACACCAACACACGCCATCAAATGGCCAAGTGTCGCGGCATTCCCACCAAACACGTCGCGGGCAAAAACGGGCATTATAATCAAATAGGGTAACCCTAAAAACGCAACGAGCCCCGCATACAAAGTCACCACACCTATGTGCGGAGCGCGAACACAGTAGTGCAACCCCTCACGCAGATGGTTGAAAGCGCCATTGCCGGTAGCGACTTTCTCCTGCGGAGCAAGCTTGAACAAACTCGTCTGAGCGCTGACCGCGAAAAAGCAAAGCGCGTTCATCAAGAAGCATACCGAGACACCACTCATCGTCTTGCCAAACAGCGTGATCCCCGCCGTCGCCAACACAATACCGGCGAGACTCGGGCCGATGATACGAGTCAGATTGAAAATCATCGAGTTCATCGCGACCGCATTGGCTAAGTCCGGACGATTGACCATCTGCACCAAAATGCTCTGACGCGATGGCATATCAAAAACCGCGACACAACCAGTGACAAACGCCAGTATCATCAGATGCCAGTACCGTATCAAAGGCAACCCATCAGCACCATTAACAAAGGATAATACAAATAGGATAATACCAAAACAACCCATTAAGAACTGCGATATACTGACAATCTTCTGACGATTGTAACGGTCAACAAAAACACCAATGAACAAACCCAACGCTAAGATGGGAGCGTTGGCGAGAAACGCCAACAAACCAAGCTTGAATGGGTCACTGGTTAACTCGTAAGCAAGCCAACTCCGAGCAGTGTCGGTCATCCACAAACCAATCAGAACAACAAACTGCCCTAAAATAAACCAGCGATAAGTCGGATACTGGAGCGCCCGCATGCTGTGCGTCGAGGCAAAATACCTGTTTAAAAATTCTTTCATCTAATAAGTAAGTTGTAACTTTCTTGTGTTCGCAGAAAAAAACTCCACAAAGGAGCTTTTAGTATAACTATAAATATACAACATACACGGATGTTTTTTGTGACATCACAGAGACGACGCTTTTCCTGACACAAAACTCTAAACATGACAAACGAGATTATGTTTTCTAAAACTGTAAATTAACTATGATGCGCGCCATAAATTTACATTTTGCTATTATTCCATATTCCAATGTGATTATATTGTGTTATTATGTATATATAGTAGTGCAAATAAAGGAAAGGGTAATTGTGATGGTTGTTGTCTTTGACAAACCTTCTAATTGCTATCATATGCATTTTTGTGACACTCCTGTCGGGAAACTCACAATCGCTGATAACAGCAAGAGTATTGTGAGGATTTCGTTAGCATTGCCAGACGATAGCGATCAATACAAACTTAAAGAGACTCCACTGATAGCAAAGGCTAAGAAGGAACTCGACGAGTATTTTAGCGGAAAACGCTTTGAGTTCTCGCTTCCGCTCGAACCGCAAGGCACCAATTATTTAAAGAACGTATGGAAAATCCTTTGCGATATACCTTATGGTGAAACACGCAGTTATGGGGATATCGCGATGATATCCGGCAAACCATCCGCAGGGCGGGCGGTCGGAATGGCCACAAATCGGAATCCAATCTTGATTGTCATCCCATGTCACAGAGTCATTGGCAATAACGGCAAACTTATCGGTTATGCATATGGTTTGGGAATCAAACAGAAACTTCTAGATTTAGAAAGAAATTACAAGCGTTAAGAAACGCTATAGATTTAGAAAGTATCTTGGCTCGATTGGCGTCGATTCGTGACGAATCTCAAAATGGAGATGCGGAGCACTTGAACGCCCTGTAGAACCGACTTCCGCAATGCGCTCCCCGGCGCCAACCTTTGCCCCAAAGCGGGCAATGTTGCGCGAGTTATGAGCATACAAAGTATATAGGTCGTTGCCGTGCGCAAGAATTATCAAATTCCCGTAGCCACTAAACTCGCATCCATTGTAGAGCACCACTCCCGGCAATGCGGCATAAATAGGCGTTCCAGTGGGTGCCATTATATCCAAGCCATCATGCGTCGCCGTAACACCGCGACTAATCCGTGTCCCCCAACAAGGCGTGACCATTCCGCTGCGGGTCGGCCGCCGCTTGCCTGACAGTAACGCCATCGAACGCGAGCCAACTGAATAGCGGCCACGTATCATCGGA
The DNA here is from genome assembly GCA_012513815.1 of Candidatus Sumerlaeota bacterium. Classification (GTDB taxonomy): domain Bacteria; phylum Sumerlaeota; class Sumerlaeia; order Sumerlaeales; family Sumerlaeaceae; genus JAAZBM01. Next base: position 263,202 of record JAAZBM010000011.1, read on the forward strand.
TGACGGGCAACAGCTCGAGACGCAAGCGCCGACAGCGAGCGACTGAAACGACTTTTCCCAATGACCTTAACAGCCTGGTCATAACCCGGCGAATGTTTGCCCGAGTTCGCGGCGGAGCGTATGGAATTGACCAAATCGATAGGAAGCTCGGCCAAATCAAAAGCGGATTGACCGGCGTATACAGCGCCACGACCTGCGTACACTGCCCCACGACCGGCATAGTAAGTCGCCGATACCGCGACATCGCCAACTTGTTCCGCAGCCTCTGTCCCGACGCGGCGAACGGATTGACCAACATTGCGAGTATAATCCGAGGTCTTTTGGGCAACATTGCTTTTGGTCGATTTGGATGAAGAAGAACTGCTCTTGGAGCTCTTGCTTTTTGACGAGGAGCGAGAGGAGGGAGTCGAAGACTTTGAGGAGGAGTTTCGTGAACCGGACGAGCGGGAGGAATAGGAGGACGACGATGATTTGCCCGAGGAGGACCTGCGAGATGCTGAAGAAGAGGTCCCCTTCTTCGAGGAGGACGACGATGTTGCTGTTTTGCTTTTGGAGTTTGAGGCGCCGTAAGTAGGTGTAGACGGAAACATCAAGAGCATAACAGCAAAAAGCACACCCATCAATGGTGCGCACAAAATAGCACTAAATCGTATTTTCTTTAGCATTGAATATCTAGTACAACGGCACTTACGAAGTTTTACAGAACACACTCGACCCCAAAATCCAATAATAAGCGATGTTGATGAGAAAATCGTGTATAGAGGTGTAGTTATGATAAGTTCGAAACAGAACAATAGAATTAACTCGAGGATTTTGTGATGCAAGCACATGAACTGATTGGACAGACAATCGCATTCGCGGCGTCGGGTGGCCTTGATAGCTGCACTATTACCCGTTGGTTGACAGACATGGGCGTCAAAGTTGTCGCCATTACACTTAACATTGGTCAACCGGATGACCCGGATTTGGAGGCGGTGCGTCAACGCATGTTAGCTTCGGGAGCGGTTGAAGCCGTCGTATTGGACGGGCGCGCATTGCTCGCCGACGAAGGTGTTTTGGTCGCCCAGGCGGGAGCCAAATACGAAGGACAGTATTGGAACACGACAGGTATCGCCAGACATATGACGACCAAACTGATGTTGGCTGAGATGAAAAAGCGTGGCATCAAGGTCCTTAGCCATGGAGCGACAGGCCGCGGAAACGACCAGTGCCGCTTCCAGCTCGTAACACACATGCTCGAACCGGATTTCCAAGTTTACGCCCCGTGGCGTGACCAGACATTCCTCGACGCATTCGGCGGACGCAAAGAGATGATTGACTATTGCCAGAGCAAGAATGTCCCCATCAAGGTCAGCCACAAGAAGCCCTATTCGACAGACTCGAATATGCTGGGGCTGACGCACGAAGCAGGCAAACTCGAATCGCTCGACGAAGGCGCCTTCGCGATTGACCCTGAATTCGGAGTTCTGCCGACGCAGGCACCGGACAAGCTCGAACGTGTCGAAATCAAATTCGACAAAGGTGTGCCGGTCGAACTGAACGGCAAAAAGGTGTCGCCGTTGGAGTTCTTCAACGAGGCGAACATCATCGCCGGACGCAATGGCGTCGGGATTGCTGACCACCTAGTCGAGAACAGATTTGTCGGCATCAAGAGCCGCGGCGTCTACGAACAGCCCGGACTTGAGTTGCTTGGCGCGACGTTCAAATACCTAACCCAACTTGTTCTGGACAGACGTGCACACAAGTTCTACACGCAGATTTCCCTGTTACTTGGCGAGCAGGTTTATCAAGGCTACTGGTATGATCCCTGCAGCGAAGCCGCCAAAGCAGCTCTCAAGCACTTCTGCCAGTTCTGCTCCGGAACAATTGCCGTCGACCTGTACAAGGGCAACGTCATTTTCGCGGCAGCCAAAGATGCCCCGAACATGCTGTATAACGAAGAAGCAGCAAGCATGGAAAAGGTCGGTGAGTACAACCACGCCGACACCGAAGGATTCCTCAAAGTCCTCGGCGTCAGTGCTCGCATTCTCGCCAGACAGAACCAGATTACAATCAAATAACAACTTCTGTTGACATATAGACAAACGTGCGCGGCTGTCCCCTGAAAGCAATCTCGGGACAGCCGCGCCGCTTTATATCCGATTGATTTGTTCCGGCGTTATTTGCCCAATGCGACAAACGCCATGCCGGCAGCGCCGATGATACCGGCGTCATTACCAAGAATGGCCGGGACTATTTTCGCGCGGGCACTGGGACGCTCAAACGCGATGCTCCGCGCCTTCTCACGAACAGGATTGAACAGATAATCACCGGCGGCCGCGATTCCGCCACTAAACACAATCATGTCAGGATTGAAAATGTTGATGATCGTGCCACAAGCCACGCCTATCGCCGAAGTCATTTTCGCGATGATAGCCGCCGCGACGGTATCGCCCTGTTGGGCGGCATCAAAGACTTCCTTCGCACGCAAATGCCCCAACCCCTCCGGGGGAATAGCGATACTCGTTTTCTCACCACGATCGAGCGCCTCGCCAACCATGCGCTTGATGGCAGTCGCACTGGCATAAGCCTCAAGGCAACCTTTATTTCCGCAGCCACACTGAGCGCCATTCTCCATCTCGACAATCATGTGCCCCAGTTCACCGGCAGCGCCATCGCCACCTTCGAACAGCTTGCCGTCCACGACAATTCCGCCGCCAACACCCGAGCCGAGCGTAAACATAATCATCGTCTTGGCATCGCTACCAGCACCGCACCAATACTCACCCCATGCGGCGGCATTGGCGTCATTGTTCAGAATGATGGGCAAGTCAAGCCCAAGATATTTATAAAACAAATCCTTCACGGGCACACTCTTGACGGCGCGCCATTCCGGGCCGAGATTGGGCGGCTGATAGAGCATGCCATCGCTGCTGCTGACGGGCGCAGGCACCGCCAAACCGATAGCAAGCACAGGGTCATCGCCAATCATATAGCGAGCACGTTCAGCCATCAGCGACATAACGCCATCGATTGAACGATGCGTTTCGGTGGGGAACTTCTCCTTGCGAAGAATGGCGCCAGTGTTATCGACGATTGCGAACTTCGTGTCGGTGCCCCCCAAATCAATACCCAAAACCAATTGTTTCATCTATTATCTTGTCCTTTGTTGCGAGATTGTGTGTTGCTGCTTATAAAAAACTCGGGAAGATTATCTGTAATCTCCCCGAGTGTGACTGCGAATGAACTTCGCGTTATCTTTTCTTCAGTTCCAGAGTCACCGGCAATGTACGCGGCGAGTTGCTCGCGTTGGGCGCGGTGACAACGATGCTACCCGTGTAGGTGTATCCCGGCAGAAGCTCCAGTGTGTTCACCGTGATGATGAAGTACTGTTTGGCGGAAGTAGCAATACCGGTGGCCGGTGTCACTGTCAGCCAACGCACTGTCGAAACCAGTGAGAAGGGCATCGAATCCTCGGATGCGACGCCATCATTCCAAATGGCAATGGCATACTGCGGAACCTCGTACTCGTAGTGAGACAAGGTCAGACTCGAAGGTGCCAACGCAATGTTCAAGGGGTAACCCGTGACGGTCATCTTCACCGGCAGAACATACGGGCTGTTCGAGCAGGAACCGTTCGGAACGGTCAGGCGAATATTGCCCTCATATGTACCCTGCTTAAGGCCTGTAGTGTCGGCAACGAAGCTCACTGAAATTCCGTCTGCCTTGGCGATAGCGGTCACCTGCTTAGGCGACAGCCATGAGCAGTCGGTCGACATATAGAACTGCATTGGGACATTGCCCGCCGCATTTCTGACCATGACAGGAACAGTCGTGGTCGCGCCTTCCATCACGCTGAACTCAAGCAAGTCAGCAGGGTCAGTCTCGATGGTTGACTTCTCGACGACAAGCATCTTGATGGCGACCTCGCGAGGTGAATTCTTTGCGCCATCGGCATAGATAATGACGGAGGACATATAGGTGCCGGAGACTTTGTCTTTGGCACTTGCGGTCACCTGAATCAAATCGGGAGTATCGGTCACAGTACCGGCAGACTTGCTGACCTTTACCCAATTTGACGAAACGACGAGCTGATACGGCATGGGGTCATTCGGACGCTGGTTCCAAATCTTCCAATCCATCGTTTGTTCCGTACCCTCGGGAACGGTGAAGCTCAACGTTGTCGGCAAAATACCAATCTCGCGAGCCGGTTCAACGGTCAAAATAACCGTGATATACGTGTCGATAACATTGCCCGAAGGAACATTGACGCGAATCTGTCCCGTATAGGTTCCGGCTTGCAGGCCTTGCGTATTGAAGGAAACCCTAATGGTTTTGCGGTCGCCGGGATTGCTAGAAAGACCATAGGTCGGAGCCACACTGAACCACTTAGACACGGTCGATCTCGTAATTGTGAACGCCATATTGTCATTTCTGTTATTCCAAATCTCGAAGGTTTTGTCCGCGGGATTTACTGCGCCGCTAACCACTGTCTGAGTGATAACCTTCGTCGAAACGACAGGCTCATTCGTCACATGGATTTTGACATGAATTCTGACCGTATTATTGACAGCAGGATGCCCACTGTAGTTGGCGCTTTCAGCCGAAATGCTAATATAGCCTTCATAGATGCCACCGGCAAGACCCGTTGTTTCCAGACGATAGGGAACATCGTTACGGGCATTCCAAGTAACAATGCCTTCTGTCTTCGTCAACTGAATCCAAGGCACATCCGTCGATACCGTGTATTTCATTGGCTTATCAGACGCAGAGTTCCAGACACGCACTTGACCGTCAAAAGCATCGCCTTTCGGAATTGATTCCTCGATAGCGGTCTTGTTTGTCCCAATCATAAATCCTGGTTTAACTGTCAGATTAATCGGTAATTCCTTGGCAAAATTTGCATACTTCTCGAGTGATGTTGTCGTCACCAAGACCTTCCCCGCGTAATTTCCGGGGGTCAAAGTAACGGTGTCGAAGTTCAAACGCACAGAAGTCAACGTATTGTTGCGGACGGTACCCGTTTCCGGGTCTGCCTTAAGAATCCACACCGGTGTCGGAGCGGTCTCGACTTTGTAATCCAGCAACATCGATGTCGGATTAACAACGTTGAACCGGCGTGTTGAGGCATTATCCGTTTCGTAAATCGTAACATCAAAAGAACTCGGCTGCAAGTCCCCCAACTCGTTTGGTTCGGGCATAACCACAGTCATGCTCACCTCAATAGTCGCTTCGACATGACGGCTCGGGTCCTGAACGCTTGTGCCACGAATGGTAAAGCTTCCGGTGTAAACCCCGGGTTCATACCCTGTGGAATCATAAGTCACCGTCACAGGAACACGATTACGATTGGTCACGCGGCCGGTACGGTTGGTGAATTTCAACCAAGGCACATCACTCTCAATCGTGAAATCCATTTCCTTGTTCGAGCGGGACGCGTTAAACACGACAAACGAAGTCTGAGCTCTGCGTGTAAAGATAACTGTTTGGTCAAAGGTGTCGGCCGGAGGAGTCACGCCGATTTCCCACGATGGCAAAATTTCCAAGCTAACGGGGACGATAATCGGGGGGTCATACGGGGTAACCGTTGTCGTTGTCACTTCAATCTGACCATCATAAATGCCCGCTGCTAAGTCCTTGGCATTGGGGAAACTGCAATCCACATCGACGGTCGACTTGGTCTCAATCAATCCTGTGGAAGGTGTCACGGCCATGTCCATTGCCCCGGTTGTCTCCGCCATATAGCTGAGATTCATCACCGAAAGATTGCTCAGATGGAGTTTGCTCACAGGCGCATCATCCATCTCATAGGACTTCGCACGGAGCGAGGTCGGACGCGTAACAATGCGAATCTCACCTTCCGGCGAAATCACCGTCATCCTCACGGGCAAAATGATGTTATTTGTCACGACACGTGTCTCGGTCGTGCTGAGCAACAATTCAACGTATTCAGTATCACCGATGGTGCGATCTTCGGGGTCACAAGTGACTTGAATCGTCACCGGCGAGCTACCAAGAACACCACTCGTTGCGCTCAGGTGCAACCATGACGGAAAATCGCTTCCATCTGCCATCGCCAGTGTAAAAGGGAACTCACGGCCGGAACCAGTGGCATTACTCAATATTAGCGGAGAAGTCCCCGGTGTACCAACCGGCGTCAAGGTATCAATCGAGTTGACATTCATTCCAAACTCATAAGCGGCTTTAACCGTAAGGTTAATGTTAAGCGAAGCCGAGTCAACATAGGCTGGGTTACTAAAGAAAGTCAGCTGAGCGGTATAGGTATTCGGAGCAAGCGTCTCAACATCGTAAATCAAAGAAGCACTCTGTTTGGTGCCATTGTTGATGGTTTGACCTGACCAAAGATCCGTCCTCACCCACTCGGGATCCGGCAAAACGGTCCAGTCCGAATCAACCGAAAGTGAACTCGTCTTACCCTGATAACCAACGGCAACACTCTTTTTCGTATCCGGAATGTCAACATCTGTGTCACCCTCGTAAATCTCAATGTCTAGGTTATTTGAGGGGTCCGTGTATAATGTGTCAGTTTGTGGCGGAACCATGATGTGTGGAACTGCTCCGGCTATATTGGGGACAATGGTACAGACCATAGTCAATAGAGCGCCGGTAAATACGGCAAAACCTTTGCGCAGGTTCGAGGTAATGCGCATGCTTGTCTCCTTCAAGGTAAACACACTTTCAGCTTACTTTAAGATATAATATATTATCAAGAATACATGATTGACACTCTCAAAGTCCATAAGAAAATGTAAAATTCTCAAAAAAAAGAGCATTTTCACGAGCTTTGCGATGTCAAAACCGCAAGGAAAACTCCATTGCCTCTCTTTTCAAAAAGCGACAAATCAACTCAGAGCAACATCTAATATCATCATTATCGCAAATCCAACCATGAATCCCAACGTCGGGAAATCCGTGTCTCCGCAATCTTGAGATTCCGGAATCAGTTCTTCGACGACAACAAAAATCATTGCGCCCGCCGCAAAGGAAAGCGCATAGGGCAACAACGGCGACATGAACACCACCGCCGCCGCGCCAAGCATTCCCGCGATGGGCTCGACTGCGCCCGAGGCCTGACCATACATAAAAGCCCGACTACGGCTCAGTCCTTCCTTGCGCAACGGCATACTCACCGCCAAGCCCTCGGGCAAGTTCTGCAAGCCAATACCCAGAGCCAACGCCAATCCACCGGCGACTGTTGCTCCCGCAACTCCTGAAGCCGCAGCGCCAAGGGCGACACCGACGGCCAGCCCCTCGGGGAAATTGTGAAGAGTGATGGCCATCACAAGCAATGTACTGCGTTTGAGCTGAGAGCCTTTGGGGCCATCGGGGACTTCGGCAAAGGGATGAAGATGGGGGATGAATCGGTCAACCGCCCATAAAAAGAAACCACCGCCGAGGAAACCTATCGCCGGTGCGACTACCGAACCACCGGCCATCTCGATTGCGGGAGCAAGCAGAGACCAGAAACTCGCCGCAACCATCACACCACCCGCAAATCCCAAAAAGAAATTGAAGTGTTTCTTGTCAAATGTCTTGAACAGAAAAACCGGAGCGGCGCCTAACGCTGTGCAAAACCAAGTAAAGAGTGTCGCGATGAGCGCCTGAACAACCGGGTGGAGTGACTGAAATGTCGCAATCATTTCAAATACTTCCTCAAACTTTCGCGCCTGTTACCGGCACGACCAACCATGTCGACGCCATGCATCAGAGAGCTCAAAATGGCCTCCTCTACGGCTTCGCCAACCGCCCGAAAAACACGATCAATGCGGTTCTCGTTAATCACACCAATACTCGACAAATCACGTTCCGCATAATGCTCAATCCTATTGGCCGTACTAAAGGCTAAACAAATATCACCACTGCCATTGCCTAAGTAAGAGCCAACACGACCAAGCGCGACGGCAGCACGTTTGGCTGCGCGACGCAACTGACGCGAACACATCGGGACATCGGTCGCCACAATCATGATGATTGACCCCTTCTCCAACTTTTCGGCGGCATCCTTTTGCCCCTGAATCTCCTGTCCAATCTTGCGACCGTCCACAATCAAATTCTTCAGCACACCACAATTTGACATCACCAAAGCACCAACGGTGTATTCGCTGCCATCCAATTCCAGCACACGCGACGCCGAACCAATCCCGCCCTTCAGGCCGAAGCAGCTCATGCCCGTGCCTCCGCCAACGGCGCCCTCCGCGAACTCGACCTTCGCGTCTTCGATAGCCGCAAGCACATGCTCCTCCTTGACGTGCAACCCGCGAATATCATTCAGCGTCCCATCGTTGCATTCCATCACGACCGGATTCACCGTCGAAGTCGAAACGCCAATCTGTTCATCACCGGCAAGCATATACCGCACAAGGGCCGTCGTCGCGGTGCCAACACTCAACGTATTCGTCAGAATGATGGGAGTCTCAAGTGTCCCAAGTTCATCAATCTGCATCAGCCCGACACTCTTACCAAAACCATTAATGACACTCACACCGGCAAGCAACTTCTCCCGAAACAGATTCCCCTCATGCGGCAAAATCGCCGTCACACCTGTTTGAATTTCCTGATTAGACAAAGTGTAATGGCCAACCTTGACTCCGGCAACATCCGTAATCAGGTTCAGACGACCCGTTTTCATTATGCCTATACTTCTGTCTGTCAGTCCCATTGTCCGGTGTATCCTCAAATCATTCCCAAAATATCCATCAAATGCTCAGCTAATCAGCACATCTAAATACAAGAATAATGTTTCGTTATGTTGGCACTTATTAAACCGAAATATTATGTTACGGAGAGAACACACGATTTTATGACTCAGGATGAGCGACTCAATGTCTGGACACACGGCGCCGGAGCCGCCTTTGCCCTCACGGCACTGGCACAGCTTGTGGTAGCCGCCGGTCTATACGGCAATGTCTGGCATATCGTCAGTTTTAGCATATTCGGAGCCTCACTGCTTATACTCTACACCGCCTCGACGGTCTATCACAGCGTCACAAACGTCAAAGCCAAACGAATCCTTCAGCGGCTCGACCATGTCGCCATTTACCTCCTCATCGCCGGAACCTACACACCATTCACACTTGTCGCCGTGCGCGGAGCACTCGGATGGACAATCTTCGGCATCATCTGGGGCATGGCACTCATAGGAATTCTGCTCGAAATCTTCAGACGCAAGCGCACCGACTGGCTCGAAACGCTCTGCTTCCTCATCATGGGATGGCTAGCAATCATCGCAATCAAACCCCTGTTCGAAGTTTTATCTATCGGAGGTATCTGCTGGCTGGTCGCCGGAGGGCTTGCCTATTCGCTCGGCACCATCTTTTACCTCGCGGAAAAACTCCCCTACAACCACGCGATATGGCACATTTTCGTTCTGCTCGGCAGCATCTGCCACTTTACAACCGTACTTGTCTACCTACTCCCTCTCGCCCCTATTTAATTTATATATTTTTGGGAATACAATCAGGGCGAGAGACCCAAAAAAGTATTTTTTTTAGACAAAATGCATTTTTCACTTGACTTTTTTGCGATTTTGGTTCATCGTTGAAGCATAGGATATATTATAGGTAAAAAGTTTTGTCAAAATACTCAGTCACACTTACCGACATAGCTCGGATGATTGGTATCTCGCCAAGGGCAGTCAGTGCCGCACTAAACGGCAACGGACGCATCAGCAGCGAAAAGGCAAAAGAAGTGCGAGCACTCGCGCGCAAACTCGGATACCGACCAAACATCATGGCACGTGGACTGATGAACGGATCAACCTATCTCGTCGGCGTTGTCCTGCCAAATGTCAGCGGATCGTTCTATCCCCTTGTGCTCCAAGGAATCGAAGACGAAGCACAGCATCTCGGCTATAGAGTCATTGTTTGCAGCGCGGGTTGGGACTTGACCGAGGAGAAACTTCATATCGAAGACTTGATTCAGCGTGGCGTGGACGGGTTGGTGATTGACCCCGGCCGCAATAACACAAAGGCATATGAGCTGCTCAAAAAATCTGAAATCCCCTATGTGCAAATTTTCCATAAATCACCAATCCTTGACGGCCCAAGCATCACAGTCGATAATATTACTGGCGCGCACATGGCAACAAGATATCTGCTGGAAACAACGAACTCGATTCCATACTTCATCCACGGTGAGACCGGATGGATGGAATCGAACGACCGTTATGAAGGTTTCGCCTCCGCATTGAAAGAAGCCGGTGTCCCCGATAGCAAAATCAAGAAATACCTTTTGGGCGAATCAATCACATGGGATGACGGATATAACCTGCTGACGACACTGGCCGCGAAAAAGAAAGTCCCACGTGCAATCTTCGCAATCAACGATCTCACCGCACTTGGACTCATGCGAGCCGCTTACGACTTAAACATCAACATCCCGCAGAAACTCTCGGTCGTGGGATTCGACAATCTTGACATCTCCGGCTGGCAAACAAGCATCAGCCTGACGACTGTCAATCAACCCAAATATGACATCGGAAAAGTCGCAAGTCAAACTCTTTTCCAACTCATCAAAGGGCACAAAGCCAAAGATATTCGACTAACGCCGACAATGATCGTGCGAGAATCAACACCCGTACAACGAGGAGGGAGTAACAAAACAAAACTAGTTAAACCGTAAAGTATTTTCACCTAAATGCTTCAACGTTGAAGCAGTATATATTTCCACCTATTACAGAAAGAAGACTTTTCTCAGAATGACCCTGAATAAGGAACTTAACAATAACTTGATTGCAAGTGCCCAGAACGCTCTCGACTGGATGAAGAACACAATGATGTTCAAACCGGACGGATCCTATGGTATTTGGGAGAGAGTGCGCATCAACATGAACCAAATTGTTTATTGGGTTCGCAGTGATTGCTGTGGGGAGGCGGCTATCTCGTTTTTATACCACAGCAAAATTGAATCTGATTCGCAATCGCGAACAATCGCGAACAATTTGATGAAGACACTGCTCAGTCAACAAACACTACGGGGAGCCTTTATTTTTTACCAATACTTCAGCCCGGACATCACAGCCATGGATAAGAATCCAAATGGCGGCGCCGGCTTCTGGCCCAACGACAACGGCAAACTGCTTGGTCTGATGTGTAAATACGCCAATGAATTTCCGAAACTACCCATCGCCCAAAGTGCCAAAGACGCATGCCGCTTTTTTCAAGCGACACAGAATGCCGAGGGATGGTGGAATCTTAACGAGACCGACTACCCAGGTACATGCTTCGTGGCATGGCCCATCTTCGGGCTTTCGTATGCTTATCAACTTCTCGGCGATGAAGCAATCAAGAACACCGCTCTCAGGGCACTCGATTATATGGACACTCTTCTGTTGCCATCGGGACGCATGAAAACCTCTTACGAAATCAATAAGGTAGAGAACTGGCGTCCTGTTTCGAGCGAAGCAGCCGAAGCTCTCCTTGCTTATTGCACCGCACAAAAATGCTTGGGCGTTGACAAAAGTTCGCAGATTAACCAACTGATTGGATTCTTGGAGCGTCTCACCGACGAGTCGGGAGCCATTCACAATTGCGACGAAACATGCATGAACGCGTCCGAGCAAAACAACGCTGACCTCACGGATCTCGTTTACACCGCAGGATACGCCTTGCATGCGTGGATAGCGGCATGGGAAACAACAGCGCGCATCGAATGCCTGACGCATGCCCGCAAACTTGCATCCTTCCTTGCAAGTATCCAATGCGCAAACGAGAACCCGCTTTGGGATGGCGCATGGCGTGGGTCTTACGATATCGCAAAGAAAGCATGGGACGGAAGAGCCGACCAGGCAAACGAACTGGACGAAGGAGGAATGTATTCCGTCTACACTGGCTGGTGTTCTGCAACCATCACAACGGGTCTGCTCAAAACCAGTCAGTTATAATATAAGAAAGGAGTCACTAATCACCAAGTACTCGTTGCCAAGTGCAACAAACTTTTTAGAAAACAATTTATCCATGAAAGGAAAAACATGAAACACAATTATTTAAGCCTTAGTGCTTTAGCATTAGTATGCATTACCTGCGCAAGCACAACAAACGCGCAGACAAAATTCGAATGGGAAAGTGCCGATGCCGCCAAAAGCATCGTCTCTCCCATCTCGTTCAATGGCGTGAACAAAGACATGGACTTCTTTGGAAACCTTTCCCATAACCATTTCTCCGATTTCGTCAACAGCGACTTGGGCTGGACATTCAGCAATGGTGCCGCCCACTGCGCTTGGAGTGGAGCCGCTACAGAATTCATGTTTGCGGGAACAGGCGTCACCGTCCGTTGCCTCAAATACGATGGCGCTGCTCAATTCACATGGTCGATTCTCAATGCTGCCGGCACACCCGTTGCCACCGGTACAGAAGACCTTAAAGCCGCCGCTGCCGACTATGACTTTGTCGCCGCTGCCGCAGGGACACTTCCCTATGGGCTATACAAACTCAAGCTTGAGAGCACAGGAACCGGCTCCGTCATCGTTGACTATGCAACAGTAAACGAAAACGGCATCAAACGTGCCGAAGAAACCTCCAATTATGTCGCGCGCGAAGGCGCATGGTCTGATGGCGACCAAAACGGTGCCCCAAGTGGTGGAGCGATGATTTGGACACGCAACTCCGGTGACAAACTGACTGTAAACTTCAAGGGCAAAGACATCGCTGTCGTCGGACCTTACAGCAAGACATGGTTCGGCGGACTGGGCAAAGTGGACTGGAGCATCGACAATGGTGCCAAGAGCGGAACGATTAATTTTGACAACGCTAAATTCGCGGATTTCCCCGACTCACGTATCGGCGCCATTCTTGCGTCGGACCTTGATGCGAACGCCAATCACACTTTGACATTGACAGTGTCGCCCGACAACGCGAACAAAATCGTCTTGATTGATGCCTTTGACACCTCCGGATATTTCATTTCGCCCAACATCGAAATCGAACAAACAAACTCACCCATCTCCTTTAACGGCGTCAACAAAGATGTTGATTTCGTTGGCATCCTCTCCACCAACCACATCGGTAATGATTTTTCCAACGCCGACCTCGGTTGGGTTTTCAGCAACGGTTACACCCGCGTCGTCAACGACAACTGGTCGCCGAGCGCCGCGCTTGACCTGAACTTCTGCGGTTCCAAAGTCACAGCTCGCTTGCTTCGCTATGGCAACGGCACACCCAATGTCAAGTGGCAGTTGCTGGGCGAAAACGGAACAATCGTCAATGAAGGCGAAATCTCCTTAGACGGCAACGCGGCAAATGTTGACTTGGAAGTCACCCCAGCCCAAGCCGGTCTGTGGACGCTGCGCCTGAAGGCTGCTGGCAACACGAGTAAATTGATGCTTGCCGACTTCTTCAAGGTCGAAGACAACAAGATGGCACGCGTCGAAGCTGAAAACGATCTCGTCGTCAAATCAGCCGAATGGTTGAAGTTGGATACAGATAGCTCGTACCTGAACAAACCCAGTGCGGACTACTGGATGAGCGCCAGTGCCGCCAATGCCACCATGGTTGTTGATTTCGAAGGCACTGACATCGCAATCGTCACACCGGCCAATGTCAACTATGGCGTTGTCGCTTGGGACATCGATGCCGGAGCAAAGACCGGAATGATCGATCTTGCGGACAGCTATTTTGCGCCGGCCGATTTCACTGATATGCGTTCCTCGCACATCATTGCAAAAGGTCTGGCCGATGGTCATCACAAACTTAAGCTGACGACCAACAGTGAGAAGGGTGTCTTTATCGACGCTTTTGACACGAACGGCAAATTCATGGTAAGCCCTGATCCCGCTGCTGTGACGGATTGGTCATTGTTCTAATCGAACAATGCGAAAGCATGAGTAAAAAATGCGGGCGGTTCCCTATAAACCGCCCGCAATGTTTCAGATTAACCCTTCAAAAATTGAGGAAAAAAATGAAAAACAAATTATGTGGGTTTACCCTCATTGAACTATTGATTGTCGTCGCAATTATTGCAATTTTGGCAGCAATTGCTGTCCCGAATTTTCTCGAAGCACAAACACGGGCAAAAATCAGCCGTGTGCAAACTGACCTGAGAACAATCAAAACAGCGCTCGAATCGTATTTCGTTGACCACAACCATTATCCTGACTGCATGACATGGGCGATGAACGGCGCGAACGCAATGACACGTATGGAAGAACTGACGTCCCCCATCGCATACATCAACTCCGTTCCGATTGACCCCTTCAACCTGACGGGATATGCCGGACAAATCGGGCCATGGGAGTATGTCTACTACACGGCGGAAACCTTCACCAACCGTACACTATTCGAACAGATTATGTCTGCTTATAATGATTCAAGTCCGTCTTCTCGTCTTTATTTACTGTTCGGAGTCGGACCTGACAATGACGCGGATTACTGCACCGGTCCCTATCAGCCGCGTGGAATTATTACCTACGACGCGACAAACGGAACCAAGAGCAATGGCGATATTGCCACATACGGTCCTTGATGCAAACATATCACCCAACCTAACAATAATATAACATACGGAGTAAATACCTGATGCCTTTCTTGCCAACAAAAACCATTCTGATTTCCGCAGCATTGTTTATCACAACAGCCTCAACCGAAGCACAAGTCAAAGGACTACTGGTGGGCAAGGAAAATTTATGCGAGGAATTCTCCACTAATTTAAATCGTATGGGTGTCGAGACACTCCGTCTCGACACTCCCCAAGAGTTCTCACAGCAACCGCTCGACAACATGAGCTTCGTCGTTTTCTGCAATCCGATGACAACACAACCGCTAAAGCTTGACGCGGCACAATCGCAAAAACTCGCGTCCTTTCTGCAAGCCGGTGGTCACGGATATATGGAGTACACTGTTCCCGACTCCGCCGCGTTTCCACTCTGGAAATTCGATGAGCAGACGACAACCGGACGTTTTGAAACGCTCGCCGTTATGGAGGACAATCTGCTCTCGACCACGCTAATGAAGGACGACTTGCTCGAGGAGCACAACTCACGAGTTCTGGAAAAAGTCGTTCCGCCTACGGAGGCACGCAACCTCATCCAATACGGGCTCAATGTCGGCACCTACCGCATTGATCACGAAATCAAGGAGCGCCCTACTTTCGTGACGGTGACCGTTGACCTTACCAAGGAGTATCCGCTCCGCACAGTCGAACAAACATTCGGTAGTGGCGAACGTAACTATACCGCCGACCTCGCGAAGGTCAGCATCGCAGGTAATGACAAGAACTTCAAAATCTTCGCGGAAGTACAGAAGAAGGATTTCGCGGATGGCATTCGCGCCGAGTTTGACATGAAGGGCACGACAGCCCGCTACATCCGCATCTATAGCGAGAAAACAAAGATGGAGCCGTCGCAGGACTTCTTCGGTGTAAACGGCATCCGTGTGTTTGACACAAACGGAAACGAAGTCTCTCGTGGTCAAACCTATGACATTCAGCAACTCGACTATATGCCGCAAACGATTGGCAATGGCATTCTGACGAATGGCACACCGAATTGGAGTTGGAAAGAGAACAAAGCGCACCTGTACACGACGAATCCTGTGCGCGTATTCAATCAGAAGATTTGGGATGGATTGCTCGAATGGCAGTGCGGCAAAGGCAAACTCTATTACGCCACAACGCCCTTTTCCGTTTTCCGCAAACAGAATTATCGTCTCACATCGCGTTGGGAAGCTCTCCTGCGTGGATTGTCCCTAGCGATGTTGCCCGATGCGGAAAAACCTGCTGCGGCGGAAAAACTGATTGACTGTCAAGTTTACACTGAGCCACGTCGCTGGAATTTGCCTGACACTCCGATGAAGTTGCACATCGTCACGAGCAAAGACGCAATCGTCACGCCTACCGGCGAGGGCCTCGCTTTCTCTGCACCGGAGCAAATCGAGCCCGGTCATTTCGTCTGCGAATTCACCCCAACCAATGGCGAGTACAACATCGGAGCAAAAGCGACAGTTCGCTCGAACTCCATCACTAAAGAAACTTCGCTGACGATTTGTTCGCGCAATGATTTTTATCGACGCGCTCTCGACCGCAACATGCAATGGTTCCTCAAGTCGGGCATCATGCCCAAAACCGATGCATCGCAAGGTGTCTTTAGCACCATCGAAGTCGGCGCGCTTTACGCAGGCAAAGCCGAAGACCTCATGAATCCTTTCCGCGCCGACTGTCAGGCGATGACAGGTAAAGCGTTTTGGATTTATGGCGACCTAACTCAAAACAAAGAATGGTATGAACGCGCCGAACGCCTCGCGAAGTTTGTTCAGAAATTCCAGTACACCGACCCGGAAAAAGCAAGTTTTGGCGGCTACAAATGGCTGCTCGAAAGTTCGCCCGCCATCTATCCACAGGACGACAACAACCGCAACTCCGAGTTCCTCGCATGGCTCTATGACCGCACCGGCAACACGGACTATCTCCGCACCGCGCTACGTTGCGTTGAATTCGGCCGCGACATCAGCCGCGAAGACTGGTCTCTCGGCATGTGGGTCATTGGCGACATTACGCACCTCAACAAAGTTGGCCGCACTGCGATGCGTGCCGACCGCTCGTTCACCAACGTCACACTGTGGAGCATGTATCGTCATCATTACGGCTATCGCTCAACGGGCAATCCGCAGTATCTCGACGCCATACGCACACTGGCTCGTGTGTACGCGCCGGTATCCATGCATCCCGATAAGGACAACATCATAAATCCCGAAATGCACTGGGGGTTGATGTCTGAGCGTGCCAATGCGCTAGCGTTGGCCTATCTGGACAAGGACGACCCACTGCGCGAAAAGATTAAGACGTACCACGAGAAGAAAGAACTGAACGTACTCAACCGGCCCGATGTCAAAAAGTACGGTTCGATTCCCGCGAAAGGTGATATCGACCCAAACACTTACAAGTGGCTGTTCGTCAACGACAGCACCATTCACACACGGGCAGGCGAACCTCTCACCGACCAGCTCTATACTACATCTCTCGAAGGTCTGGCGCGCTGGGAAGCCTACAAGGCATGTCCGACGACTGTCACACAAGCTGCCATGGAATTCAATCTAGATTACCTTGTGCGCATTCAGATGGAAAACACTGACGAGCGGCTCGACGGCTGCTGGCTGCGTTCGTTTGATGCGCAAAACTGGGAGTACTACGGCACACGCTACGACCCCAACTATGGCGCCTATCACGCCTACAGCGGATGGATGAACTCCATTATCTCGCAAACCCTCGGGATGTATCTACTTGACGAGAATCCTTTCACGCAATATCACAAAGGAACACACGAGCAAGGAATGAAAACGCTAGACAAAGTGCGCCACGAGCGTATGCCCGACTACATGAAGCAAACGAATCTCCTCAGTGGCATCGAACTCACCGCGAACATCGCGCCTGACCTCGGCAGTAAAAACACGAACACTATTACCGATGGTTTTATCGAAGGACTTTTTGACGATAACAAATCGGCTGGATGGAGCATCTCGCCCACAACAACCATGACCATCATTACGCTAACGGGCAAACTCAACGCGCCCGTCCAAAACTGCATCGCCGCATCCATTCGTTCCGGCGGACTCCACAGAGACTGCACCCTCAACAGCGCTGAGCTGTGGACAGGAAAGTCTCTCGATTCGATGAAGCTCGTTAAGTCGTTTGCCTGTGACGAAATCGCCGGCATCGACAACTACTCTTTTGACCCCATTAAGCTACAACCTTACATTCAGCTCCGGCTTGTCAAGTACACCCCTGACGAGAAACCTGCTCGGCTTTACATCGGCGAGATTCGTCTGACAGCATGGAAAGGAGAAAATCAATAACCATGCCGAAAGTTCTATCTGCTGGGTTGACCGGTCTCGCAGTGGCAGCACTGTGCGCCATGGGCATGCCCTCCGCACAGGCGGACGAAGTCCTTGCGAACATCACCGGTTACACCTACAGTCTGGCGCCTGACACATCATACAAGGACACAAATCCAACCTCGAAACTTACCGATGGCAACCACACATGGAGCTACACGAAATCGGTCGGCTGGACGTGTTCGCCCACAGACACAACGCGCGAAGTCACCATCACATTCAAACTCAAATCATACATCGATTTACGATGTTTCCGCGCGTGGTTCATTCGTTGGGACATCGGCAAGGCAATCGTGCCACAAACCATTGCGGCCGCCACAAGCATGGACGGGAATAACTGGACGCCGCTGGGTAATATGACTGCGGAGGGCTCGACAGATATGACCGCCGTTTCGTTGGCACTGGCCACCGCCACGCCGCAACAGGCACACTATGTCCGCATGTCCGTTCCGCTCACCGGCAATGGTGCCGTCTATATGGTGGAGGCATCGGCCGAACAAGGCGCCCCACGTGACAATGTTCTTGTCGGCTCGCAGTACATCATCGCCGCAGGAACCCCGAACGGGCAGTACACCGATGACGCCAAAGGACGCAAACTCACCGACGGCATTTTGCGGCCGGAGCAAGCTTGCACCGTTCAATGGAATTTCGCGACACTCCCGACCAACACAAACCCCGCTCTGGTCTTCTCCTTTGAGCGCCCGACAACGTTGCACACGGCGACGACATACTGGCTTAAGGACACGGCCAATGGCATCGTCACGCCCGAGGTCATCAACATCTATGGCAAGCCATCCAACAGTTCCTCCTATCGCATTCTCGGTTCGTTGCGCGACACAACAATGGCCGACGAAACCTTGTGCAAATACGAATGGAGTGGCGAGGAGACCGAGCCGCTCGACGAAATACAATTCATCTTTAATCGCGCAAAAACAAACACAGGAGTTTGCGCAATTGCGGAGGCAGAAGTCTACGGACAGGGGCACCCAATGCCCTACGATGACGGCACACGGCTCGCGTTTGTCACAACCATCACGGCGCTGCCTGATGTCTACTTCAGACCGTTGGGAGTCTCGGGGAGTCGCGCGGCCTCGGCCATCACCCCTGACCAATATCCGGCGCTCGTCAAGGCGTTACACGACAACTACTTCGCGAACACAATCTATGTCGAATGGAACGGAGAAGTCGACCGTGCAACGGCGCTCGCCTACTTCAAAATCTGGGCAGATGCCTGTGCCAAGTACTCGGTGGAATTCGTGCCTTGCTTCGGGCTTGTACAATGGGACTATCTGCGCAATGTCAATCCCGCGGCCGAATACGGAAACTTATTCTATGCACCGGCACCAATGCTCGATTGCCGAAACACTGACGCCCGCAACTATTTTGCCCAATTCATCAAGGATCTTACGACGACCATCCCGAACATCAAACGCGTGGGGACTCTCGATTTAAATCAATACTACATTTCGCTTAGCCGCGACTACGAGCCGACGCTCTACGACTATGCCGCCTTCGGCAATGCCTTGCTCGCGCAGACAAGCGCTGTCACGCCGGTCGCCATTTTCCAGCAGCCATACAACTACTCATGCGCCCATGCGATTTCCGGCATTTCGTCGCGTGTACTGGACACTTATTGTTTCCTACTCGATGAAACATATTCGCAGCTCCAGTCATACGCCACCGCCGAAATGACTTGCGCGACGGACGTGGAAGCCGACTTGGTCATCGTTACCGACCCCGGCGAGCGTTTTGAACCTGCCGTTGAAGTTCTTGCGTCGCAAGCCATCAGAAAAAGTGGCGCCGGGCTCTCGCTCGACTTGATTATCACGAGCGCTGTAGCCCATGACTACGTAGGCGAAAACTTCTACGCAGACCTCGTTCACGACGGCTTCTATCAGGGCTACTACAGCCTGCCATTCGAGGCTGTACGACGCCACTTCAAGATGCTTCACACACCGGACCAGCCACCGGCCGCCGTCGACGACTGGTCGCTACAATAAACGAATCGGTTATTCCAAAACCCATTCGGTCATACCGACAGGCACAGCCCCCGCACGCAAACCGGTAATGTCGCGGAGATACCAACCACTCGTTGTGTAACTCGTCGTGATTTCCATCTTCATGATTGGCTTGCTCGGATAGGGATTCGTCCAGATATAGGAATGATACAGGATGGGATTCCCGTCAGCATCGTTGCCGCCACTTGGGCTAACCTGACGGTCAAGAGTTCCCGTCGGGCAGGAATAATTCGCAGTCTCGACGCCAACACGAATCGGAATCTGATGAGTCGTTTTGTCGACGTATTGCACAGTCACTGTCGCAATCTGTAAATTGTCAGCCGCCGGAATCGTTGTCGTGCCGGTAAACAAAACGGTGTCCGCGGTTAACCCGATTGGGACTGTCAACTTGGAATATCCGACCTGACCACCCGCTGATTCCGGATGGAAAACGGCGCTCATCACCACGCCCGGCTCGGCTCCACTATCTGCCGGAAGTGGCGAATAGACGCGGCCGACCCAATCTCCAAGAGTTTTCCAATTGGACGGCAAAACCTTGACTAACGAGGGCAAGTAATCGGTCGATGGCGTATACAAAGGACAGTAGAAACCACCGTACGAATTATCACTGAGACGGTTCTCACCCATCTGACGCGCGAAAATCTCCGAATAGTCAAATGTACTCAAATCGGTCGCGCCACCCGTCCACATCTCTTCGGCAGCGGCGGCATAGCACTCGTACTGATGACGGCAATTGACATAACTCGACTGGTCAAAATTGAATCCGGCCCAAGTTGTCTGCACCATCCCGAGCGTCTTGCCCAAATTGGTAGACGAGGCATTAGCGGTTGCTTGCGCGAAATTCCGAATATTGGCCGGAGTGTCCCATGTTCCGCTCAACGTATCAAAACCGCTAGCGGTCAGGATATCCAATCCCAAAAACTTGTCCGGCGTAGCCGAAGAATAATCCCAGTTAATCATGAGCAAATCTTTGTCGATGCGTGAACGATAATCAGCGGCCATCTCCTGCGATTCTGCATTCGCGGCGGTCGGGCTTTCGCCACGATACAAGAACATATCTGCCCACGCCCACGTGCCAACACCACGATCACGCAAATACTTAACCCAGTAATTCGTATCACGCACCACTAACTCGTGACCACCAATCGCCTTGCCGGATTCCTTGTATGGGAATTCGCCACCGGTCGAAATTTCGTCATGCCCGATATGAATTCGCTGAGGATGAAACAGCTCGATACACTCGTCGTAAATCTTCCCGACAACAGTGTAAACCTCGGGATTCGTCGCGTCATAAGTGTACAGCGTATTCGGATTGTCCGCGAGATCAGGACGGTCACGTAGCAACCATTCCGAATGCCCAAAGCTGTTGACCAGCGGGACAATCTCGACGAACTGTTCTGCCGCAGCGGCAATCACGGCTTTCACATCGTCCAACTCCATGCGCCACCATGACGGACTGCGCAACTCGGGGACACTTGCCCAATTCAGATACTCGCATTCATAGAGCAATGTGTTGACCTTGAGCGACCCCAAAATCTGACGTATCATTTTGACCTGAATATCACGAGCGTATGTTCCATGACCCGTAAAATACTGAATCGCCCGCAATGGCATAGACGGCCAGTCGTTCACTTGAGCACACGCCACACTCTTGGTCGGCGCGTCGAGCATTTGGTCGAATGTCTGTACCGCGCAAACAAGACCGGCTGTGGTCGCGGATTCCAAAACCGCAGAAGAATTAGTGATATTCACGCCATATTGCTCGGGCCGGGGATAATTTAATTGCGGATTCAAAACAAGCTGAATCGTCCCGGGGGTATACGGCGGAGTGGCGCTCATGCGAACACCGATTTTGCGCTCTGTGCGGTCTAGCAGATTCGTCCGAAGCGCGTTCATGAAAGCCGTCTCGTTCTGCGACGTGACCCCGACAGACGTCGAGGAAGAAAGCAACAACGACCCATCGCGCCACACCACAGACTTAGGCGTCGGAACAATTCGCCGCGAGTCGCGAGCCTTCACAACTTGACTATTCTCAGCCGTGATACTCGTCAGCGTTTTTTCATTTGTTGGCGCCGTCACCGTCGGCAAATCAATCTCGACGGTGCTAGTAAACGCCGTCCCCGAAGGCAGCGTCACATAATTGCCGACCATGAATTGCATCGACTCGGCATTCCAAGTATTCTGGCGGTAATCCAACACACGAAATGGGAATGTCCCGGAACAGGCGATGTTGACGTTGCCAATTTGACTATCGACAGACAGCGTCTGCATTTTATCAAACAAAACTACATTTGACCCGGTCGGCGTCGCTGAAATTGTCCCACTATCTGAGCTTCCGTTCGAGAATGTGACGGAATAAGGACGCCCAGCAAACCACTCAGGATTGATAGACAACTGAATCAACTGCATCGCCGCATCTTCACCCGACGTCTGTGTTCCCGTCATCGTCATGCGAACCTTGTGATTCGTCAGAATCTCAATCTTTTGCGTACCGCTGAACTCATTATTGTTTCCGGTCAGCGTCGATGTCATCGTCCCGCCCGACACAGTCGTGGACACTTGATGCCCATATCCGAAATACTGCCTTGACCAGTCTGATTTCATCACATAGAATTCGCTGTGGCGCGAAAACTGAACCCCATCCACCGAAATCGTGATGCCTTGGGATGCGTCTAATGTGACAGTGATATTGTCTTTCGTCATCGTTGTCGCAGACACCGGCAAAACACAAACCAACATCATGAGCATTTGGCCTAATAAAAACCTGTACATGGTATCGTCCTAATTCTTAATCTTTTTCTATTATACCATACACAGACACAAACAGGCAAGACAATTCAAATCGACAAACCTTTTTGCCATCATCCTCAAGGCGATTTTTGGCGATTTATTGCTCAACAAACTTGACTTCAAACAACCTCGGCCACAGTTTTCCTGTCAGCAAAAAGTGCCCGGTTGCACGGTCATAAGCGATGCCATTCAGCACCTCAGCCTTTGCCTTTTCCGTTGGCGACAACAGATTCGAGGCGTCAATCAGTCCGGTCACGGCACCCGTCTTCGGATTAATTCGCAGAATTCGATCGGTGAGATACACGTTGGCATAAACCACACCGTCAACATACTCCAACTCATTCAGCATCGGTTGCGGCACACCACCCAGAGTGACCGTGACGCTCGAAATCAAATCAAATGTCTCAGGATTTCGGCGATAAATCTTCGCAGTGCCATCCGTCATCAGAAGCTCTTTGCCATCATAGCAAAGCCCCCAACCTTCGCCCTTGTACTTCACATGACGGCGCGGCGTCAGCGTTTTCTCGTCATACAAAGTCGCGTCGCCCTCCTGCCAAGTCAGCACCCACAAACCGGCCGGACATAGCGTCAGACCCTCGGCAAACTGCGTCCGCGGAAGATCAACGCGCCGCAACAATTGACCAGATCGAACATCGCTCTCGCACAAAAACGATTTTCCATAGAGCCCCGAGCTAATGAACAGTTTGCCGTCACGCAGTTCCAGACCTTGCGTGTAGCATTGGGGATTGTAATCATAGCGTTCAATTACCTCGGGAACGAGCATTTGAACGGAATCCGCATTGGCACCCCAACAGTATAGCTGGCTTGACATCAGGCAACCCAGCATCAATGTTATGACCAAAAATGTGTCCACTACGCTGGCCAAAAATAAAATAAATGCAGCAATAAGCAATACCGCGATAATGAGGAATTTTAATACCGTACTAAAGATAAATCCCATGCCATTATCTCCTGAAAGATATATTTCTAATTACAGTCTATGATTGATTTTAGGCACAAAACACTGTACTTTTCTCATGCCGCGTGGTATTATCAAAGTAAAACATTATCTTAGGAATGACTTATGACACATAAGCTGAAAAACATCATCATTTCCATAGGACTGCTTCTCATGACACAAACATCCGCACTGAATGCGCAAACCGCCTTTCCGCCGCTGATTCCTCTACCGCAAGAACTCACCGTCGCTGACAACGATGCGCCTTTCGTCGCAACACTACCGGCGCAAATTTTGACCGACACCCAAGCACAACCTGCCGCCGACTTGTTCAGCGAATGGGTCAAGAGCAATATCGCACTCGGCGACACATCAAACAAGACGACGGGAACGATTGTGTTGTCCGTCAAGAAAACGGCCGAGGACGCCAACCCCGAAGCCTACACGTTGACGGTCGACAAGGACAACATTTGTCTGTCGGCAGAGACAACAAGCGGTGCGCTGATGGGCATACAGACGTTGCGCCAATTGATGACGACAACGGAAACGACAATCACCGTTCCGGCCTGTGACATCAAGGACGCACCGAGCAAACAATGGCGTGGACTGATGCTCGATTGCGCGAGACACTATATGCCGTTGGACAAAATCTTCACACTGCTTGACGCCATGTCATTCATGAAACTCAACTACTTCCACTGGCACCTGACCGACTGCCCGGCATGGCGCATCGAGAGTGAAACGTATCCCGAGCTGACTGAAAAGGCCGCCTACCGTGGGCCAAAATCGGAGCGCTACGGCGGATACTACACCAAACAGCAAGCGCGCGAGGTCGTGGCCTACGCCGCAAAACGAGGAATCAACGTCATCCCGGAATTCGAGATGCCCGGCCACTCCGATGCCGCAATCATCGCTTTCCCCGAGCTTAGCTGCAAAGGAACACCGAAAGCAATTCCGGACGAAAACGCCGCCCCACTCGAATGGCAAAGCCTGAAATGGTTTTATCCGACGAACGAAATCAGACCCCTATGCGCTGGGAACGAAAAAGTCTTCGAGTTCATCGGCAACATTTTTGACGAATACCTTGATGTTTTCCCGTTCGAAGTGTGGCACTGCGGCGGCGATGAAAGAACTGCGGACATCTGGAACAACTGCCCCAAATGCAAGGCGCGTATGAAGGAACTCGGCATCAGTGAAGGCGATGAACACGGCCTCCAGCAATGGTTCATGAAGCGTGTCAGCGATATGTTGGCAGCGCGAGGCAAACGACCAATCAGCTGGGCGGTTTCACGTTCGGACAGCATGAACCCGACGGACATGGATGAACTCGGCAACGGCGCCTTCGTCATCAATTGGCATGACGGCGCGGCGTTCGCGGCACGAGATGGGCGCAAGGTCATCAACGCCGAATCCAACAAACTCTACCTCGACTATCTACCATGGCGCAACTACATGGGCCCCAAACGCGCCGACTGGTTCCCCATCGTTGACACCGCGAGCATATACGCCTTCAAATCCGTCCCCGATGGCCTGACGCCGCAACAGCAAAAGAACATCATCGGCGTCGAGGGATGTCTCTGGACGGAGTTCATCACCGACGCGGAACTTTTCGAGTGGCTCTATCCGCGCACCCTTGCGCTTGGCGAGACCGCATGGCGGGACGACCAAGCACGCAATGACCTCGACGGATTTCTCAAAAGGGTCGACGCCATCGAACCCAAAGTCAACGCCATGGGCATCAACTACGGCAAACCGATTACCGATGCGGCCGTCAAAGCACGGGCAGAAAAAGCGAAAAAGAACCCGCCTCAGTACTAAGAACACAGGGAACTGTTATTTGAGTATTTTGGATTAAATTTTCTTTAAAACGCTTGCATTGAAAACAAAAACACACTGTAATACCATGTAGCAAATTATCTAAAGTTGATGGAAGATGAAGAAAGTTATCGAAGGAAGCTGGTTTGAGTTCCAGCACGCCAACATACTCGAAGGACCGTTGCACAACCCGGCACTGGCCAAATTTACTGCGGACGACTGGCGCGAAAAGGTGAGAGAAGCCGCCGTCATGGGACTTGACACGCTCGTACTTCAGCAAGTTGCCTCGAACGGAAAAGCATTCTATCATACAACGTTGCGCGACATGTTCCCCATGGCTTGCGACGACCCCATCGAAGCGGTTTTGTCTGCCGCCGATGAATACGGAATCAACTTCTTTATGCCCAATGATTGGTGGGACGTCGAGAGCGACTGGTCACGCGACATCATGGCGCCGGATACTGTCAAGGCACGCATGCAAAGCATGGCCGAACTCACCGAGAAATACGCGCACCACAAGAGCTTCTACGGGTGGTATTATTCCAACGAACTGTACCTCAAGGATGGCATCCCCGAAGCGTTCCAGAGCTATGTTGGCCAGTGCGTCGCACGAGCCAAAGAACTCACACCCGGCAAACCATCACTCATCGCCCCCTACGGGACGGGCGTGGTCGTTCCCAATGACGAATACATTCGCCAGATGGAACGCACCGGGGTGGACTTCATCGCCTATCAGGACGAAATCGGCTGCCTGCGTCACACCGTCGACGACCTCGAACGCATCTGGTCCGGTCTGCGCGCGGCCCATGACAAACTCCCGCAAGTCAAGATGTGGGCGGATGTCGAGGTTTTCGAGTTCCATGGCGAAGTCGGATTTAGCCCGCTTTATCCGGCGCCTTTTGAACGTTGCAAGAGACAAATCGAACTCGCGGGCGCGTACTGTGACAAGATTCTCATCTACGAATTTCAAGGCATCATGAATCCTCCCGACTCCAAAGTCTTCGCCGGACACAAGAGCAGTGCCCAACTCTACACCGACTACATGAACTGGAGAGACTCCGTTCTCAAAGAGAAATAGCATCATCAGTTGATACCAATAACAAGACCGGCAAGCAGAATACTGACTGCTTGCCGGTCTCTTGATTGATTACGAAATGATTCTATTTCCAAATGCGCAACAACTGCACACCATGCGCGGGCAGAGGAGCGACCACACAGTCAGAACCCTCGGCGATGTCGACGTCCTTTTGGCGCCACAGGTCACGGACACGCGACGGCTTGTCCGCGCCAATCAACTTCTGCCACGGAATCCGCACTTCTTTGGCGGACGGCTCATAGGCTTCGCGAACATCAAAGAAACCGACAACCGTTGACCCATCCTCCATGCTCTTGCTCCACAATTCAAGCGCGGCGCCATCCGACTTATACGAAGTCGTCATAATCATCTTTGCCTGATTACCCAGTGGATCCTGATTCACTTCGAGCACCTCGTGGTTGCAGAAAATGTTCAGTGTGAAGTCATCCAGTTGCGACAAATCGCACCCCAACAACAGCGGCGAACACAGCATAGACCACAGTGTAAAGTGCGTATACTGCTCACTGGGCGTCAACCGCGAAGGACGCACCGTGCCCCAACCCAGAGGCCCAATCACAAGCATGTCGGGATCATTCCAGTGCCCCGGACCGGCATAAGGATACAGTTCCCTCTGACGGCTCCAGATGTAACGCAGACAGCACCATCTGTCCGAAATATCGCCCGTCGTGCGCCAGCAACTGCCACCGACAAGGTCGCCCCACTTCCAAACATCAGCGCCCCCATATTGGCACAGACTGAAGACGATATCGCGGTCGGCACTCGTGCGCAACGCGTAATCCATCAACGCGAACGGCGCGACATCCGTGCGCAATTTCGGGAATTTTTCCAGAACCTTATCAAGATTCGTCTTGTCCCAATCAATCTTCCGGGTGCGCGAACTCTCCATATCGGGAGTATAGGTGCAGGTGTCATACTTCAAATAGTCGACGCCCCACTCACCGAATTTCTTGGCATCCAAAAACTCATGGTCAAAGCTCGCGACACACAAACCGCAGGTGTAGGGGCCGGGAGACGAATAGATGCCGCCCTTCAGACCAAAGCTATGGATATAGTCAAACAACGCCTTCATATCCTTGAAGCGCTTGTTCACATTGATATTGCCATCATCATGACGCTCCGGTCCATTCAAGTCCTTGTCATACGGAAGCTTGGGATTCATCGTCCAATAGTCATCAATGTTGATGTAGCCATATCCATAATCCATCAGACCGCTCTCGGCCATTGCCTTGGCAGCGGTACGAATTTTCTTCTCACTCACACTTCCCGCAAAGCAGTTCCAGCTGTTCCAACCCATCGGCGGAGTCAGCGCAATCTTGTCGCCGCACTTGATGGTAAAATCACGCTCAAACGAACCGAGCGAGTTCTTCGCGCTGAACTTCACAGGGTAATCGCCCTTTTGGGCAATCTTACCGGTGATGATACCCGTCTCCGAATCCAGCTTCAATCCTTCGGGCAGTCCCTCAACGCTATATTCGAGCGGCTTCTTGCCGGTGCATGGAATCTTGTACAGGAACGGATGATTTGGGCGCACACCATAAACTTTGGCGCCCGTGATACGCGGAGTATCCGGCGCGGGTGGCGTCAGGATATACTTTTCTTCTTTGGGCAACGCAAAGACTTCGGGCGTCTTGCCGCTGTAAGCGATTTCGCCGTTAATCCAGTCAGCGTGGTTATAGTAATAACCGTTCTCGACAGGCTCCGACACAATCAGCAGAACGCGAACACCATCAATTCCAACCTTGCATTCTTTGGCTTTGTCGCCGGTCTCCATCACACTGGATTCCCACAGAACCTTATCATCGCCCAAGACCTTGAAGTTGACATGCCCCTTATTGGGCAGTGTGTCATCATCCATACCAACGAGCAGACTCAATTCGCCTTTGGAACCTTCCATATTAATCGCAAGTGTACTCCGAGCCATCGTGCCCCAACCCGTATTATACGACTGGCCGCCAATCTTCAGCCCCTTGCCATCCTTAGACTTATTCTTTTCCGCTTGCTGCCATAGCTGCTCAATGCTCAAGGCACTCAAATCTGAAAAACGGAACACACTAGAAGTTTCATGGTCATCGCTGGCAGCAGCCATGCAATGCGGTGCCATCAAGAACAGACCACCACAAAACAACGATATGACTAATCTTTTCATCAGTTTCTCCAAACGCTTTAAAATTTCTGCTTTTTCCTGTGAACAATGGATAAGTGTCTATACCATTCCTAAATGGAATAAGTTATACGAACGCCTCTCATTTTGACTTGTAACTGTTCCTGAATGAACAGATACGACGAACCATATACCGGAATTCCTCTCGGCATTGAACTCAGCGGACTGCCTCAGCTTGTTCTCGAAAAGACTAAATCAGCAGTAGGCTGGGCGGTTTTGCGCAAGGTGATTGAGATGGACTGCGCGCAACACCCGTCGAGACCCGCCTATATCGAAGTCTCGGTCAAAGAACTTGCCGAACGCGCCGCCGTCACACCCGAGCAACTCCGCAAGGTCATCACGCCGCTCCGGAAACTGCACACAATCAAATGTTTCCTGCCGGACAACGACGAAGACACGGCTCTCTTTGAGATTTCAATTCCGTTGCAAGTGCCAATCGAACGGGACGAAATCATCCAAAATGTCGAAAAGGCGTCGGGCAAAATCCCCACCAAACTCAGGTATATCGACAACCTAGAACCGAATCCGCAGGAAGACGCTGATATGGATAAAACCACTGAAAAGGATTTGCAGGAAATTGTTGATACGTATTTGAACACAATTGGCACGAAAATTAATGTATTTATTGTTGATGAGTTAAGACTGATGCAAAACCGTTATCCAATGCCGGCCATAAGAAAAGCCTTTGACCGGGCACGGAAAAACGAAGTGCGGTCACTCGCGTGGATAGCAAGCTGTCTGGCTCAAACCAGACGGAACAAAACGAAGACAAAAACTGATTATCAGGACCATACTGAAGACTGCGAGAATGAGGAATCATGAAGGACTCCAAAACAACTGATAACAAGGAGATTACTATCGAGGCCGATGCCAACGATAAGGAGCTATGCCCCGTTTGCAAGGGCAAAGGGTTCGTAATCAACGACGACGGAACCGCGACGTGGTGCACATGCATGCAGCAGGATAACACGGAACGCCGACTGGTCGCGGCACGCATCCCCGCGAAGTACATGACACGAACCTTCGAATCGTTCACGCCTTATTCGCCTCAGCTCAAGAAAATATATCAGGACGCGTTGAGATACGCCACGACATTCCAAAGCATCCGTAAGATCGACAAAAAAGGCCTCCTACTCACGGGAAGCGTCGGTACTGGGAAAACGCATCTGGCGGCGGCCATTTTGCGCAAGGTCATCTCGGATGGACACAGCGGACTCTTTTGGAATATCGTCGACTTTTTCCGCGAACTGCGCAGCACAATGAACAATGACGACCCCGAACATACCGAAGAAAGTATTCTCGTAAAGGCGCGGCAAGTTGACCTACTTGTCCTCGATGACCTCGGAACCGAGAAAACAACGGACTGGGTTTTGGACAGGCTCTATTTGCTCATCAACAGCAGATATCAGGATGATATGCCGCTCATCGTCACGACAAACCAGACTCTGCCGGAACTCGCCGACCGCGTCGGGCAGCGCATCGTATCGAGACTTTCGGAGATGTGCTCGCACCTCAACATCAACGCAGAAGACTACCGCCGAAAGAACATGAAGTAATCAGCGGCTCAAATCTTCGTATGGACGCAGACGGAACTTAGCGCCAAGTTCGAGCGCCATTGCCCGAATTCCATCCGTCTCGCGACCCGGCAAGCCCACCGCGGAACCAACACACTCGGGCAATTCTCGGGCAGCATCGCGGACGAAATTCCGCATCGCATCCCACGCTTCATCCGGATGGTCAGGACGATTCAGACGATTGTAATCTTCCTTGTTCGTCGCGTTCAGACTCACACTCACAACATCAACGATACCCTTCATGCGAGCGACACTGCCGGCGCCATTTATCAAATCTGAATGGCCATTTGTGTTGATGCGAATCCGGCGCGCCCCA
Source organism: Candidatus Sumerlaeota bacterium (assembly GCA_012513815.1). Taxonomy (GTDB): domain Bacteria; phylum Sumerlaeota; class Sumerlaeia; order Sumerlaeales; family Sumerlaeaceae; genus JAAZBM01. Next base: position 293,749 of record JAAZBM010000011.1, read on the forward strand.
TGCGCCTTGAGCCACTGGGCAGTCTTCAAGAGCAAATCAAGACGCAACGTCGGTTCGCCAAAACCGCAAAACACGACTTCCTTGAATCGCTCAAAATCCGGTCCCCAAGACTCAACCGCACGCTGAACCTCACTCTCGTCGGGGTCTTGTTCCATCTTCAGATTCCACCCATGAATCAGGGGTTTGTCGCGACGCGTACAAAACACACAATCGCAGGAACATCTGTTGCTCAACGCAATGTAAAGACTACGGCCAAGACAGTATGCGATCGCCGGAAGTTCGGGCAACCCCATCGCCCCATAAAGGCAACGGGCATTGCGTGTCGTCACTGCGGCAATCTCCTCCGGACTCTCGTGCCCGCCACGCAAGTCGGCAATAGCCTGCGCAATCAGCGGAATACTCGCAGGCGTGTTGGGTTTGCCGCGATACGGAACAGGCGACAAATACGGCGCATCTGTCTCCAACACAAACGAATTCAAAGGCATCTCACGCACGGAGGCTTGAATCGCTTCCGACTTCTTGAAGGTCACGGAACCACCAACACCCATCAAGAAACCCATGGCTCGCAACTCGCGCGATTGCTCGGGAGTGCCAAACCAGCAATGGACAACGCCATAGAACAAACCATCCGAAACGAAACTATTCGTCCAGTCGCGCAAAATCGCAAGCGTGTCGTTCCACGCGTCGCGTGTATGGATGACCACCGGCAAATGCAACTCTCGCGCAATGGCAAGCTGCTCAAGAAATGCGCGATGCTGCGATTCATGATCCGAGAAATCATAGTAATAATCCAGACCTATTTCGCCAATCGCGACGCACTTGCTCCCGGCACTCTTGACAAGCGCCCGCAGTTCATCCCCTGATGACGCAGTCCAGTCCTTGGCCTCGTGCGGATGACAACCAAGAGCGCCATAAACTTCGGGACGTTTCATCAAAGTTTCGCACAGCAACCGACTCTCGGCAAGCGAGGAACCTTGCACGACAACGCGACGCACACCCACCTGCAAGCAAGCCGCAAGCACATCATCGACACGACCTGAGTATTCTTCTTCATCCAAATGCGCATGCGTATCAACAAACATGCAATCGCCTGACAAACGCTTATTTTCTGTCATTCCAAATAACTTCTTTCAAAACTTCTTTTCCGGTGAGGCTCAACGATAACGCAACGCCAGACGAATCAGCGCGTCGAGCGTCGCATCGGAACCAAGCTCCTTGGCGGCCTTAACGACGGACTTCTCCGCGACCGCATACTTACAATCAAGCGCAACAAGCGCGTCAATCGCGTCGGCAATCTGCGACGTGGCAACCGGCTTGGTTCCGTCATCAACGGCATCGGGAGAATCTGAAGCCGCTGCGGCGCTATCGTTCTTGGACATCGATGCAGCCGGAATCACACGCAAGAATTTGACCATCTTCTCGCGCAACTCGACAATCATCTTCTCCGCCGTCTTGCGCCCAATCCCCTTCACCTTGGAAATTTTTTGCAAATCTTCGGTCACAATCGCGTTCGCGAGTTCGGACGATTTCATCTCGGACAAAATCATAATAGCTGTGCGTGGGCCAACACCCGAAACACTGATAATCAAATCGAACATTTCACGGTCTTTCTCGCTCAAAAACCCGTAGAGGCGAATCGCGTCTTCCTGCACATGCATGTGAATATACAGTTCGACATCGCTGCCGACCCGCGGCAAAAGCTCCGTCACTGACAGCGGAATCTCGACACCATAGCCAACCCCACCGCACACAACCACCGCATGAAAAGGCTTGCTGGACAGCAGACGACCCGATAAATACTCGATCATCGTACCTTCACCACAAAAGGCTCGCCGCCGTCAACCGACACCGTTACCGAGTCATGAGTGATTTTCGTCACGGTGATACCATTCTTCGTTTGTCCTTCGTGATGAATCTCACCATTGAGCATACACAGCCCCGTGCCCTTGGCGCCATCCGCCAAAATCGCGCTCACCGAAATCTCCGGCAGAGGTGTCGTTGTTGGTGTCGGAACAGGCGTGGCGGCTGGCGGTGGTGCCTGCATCGTCATCGGCGCGGCAATTGCGGGATTCGTTTGCGGAGTCATCATCGGCTGTTGAGCGACAGGTTGCGGATACTGCATCTGCCCCATCACCGGAAGTTCATTCATGCCCTGCACAGGCGGTAGCACTTGTGTTCCGCCAATCGGCAACTGCATCACAGGCGCGGGCGTCGGCATCATTGTTGCCGGTGTCGGGGTCGGAGGCAACGGAGCCGGAATCGGCGTCAGTTCGGGCGTTGGCATCGGAGTTGGCGTTGACACGACAACCTCGACTTTAGGCTGCGCCGAGGCGACATCACGGCTATTCGCGACAGCGTGATTCGCGTAAAGCATATACAGCGCAAAAACCATCATCGCCATACTCAGGCAAACAAGGGTGCCCATCACCAACAACGGCAGCAAAATCTTCGTCTTGCCATGCCCGGCGGTATCGCGACTTGATGACTCAGGCAAACGCAACGACGTCAGGTTATTGACATCATCCGGCAATGGCGTAGGCTGACCCTCAGCGGCGGCGCGGGCGGCATCCTTTTCGCGTCGTGCTTTTTGCAGGGCTTCATAAATCAGACTCATCGATGCCCTCCTTACCAGCCTACCGCGTTATTCAGCTTCGGGCCCTCGCGCATGATGCGACTATTGACAATCATCAAAGTCAGAGGATCCAGCGAACCGGTATCAGGCAATCCATAGAAATTTTGCAGCGACTTCAGACCCGTGCAGGTGTCAACATCATACACCCCGGTGATTTGCGAAGCGGGCATGCCATAATCGCGCAACAACTGTTGCAACGAGCGAATGCGCTCATTACGGTCACCGCGGGCGATACTGCCAAGCTGTTCGACATCGACAAACATCGCAGTGGCGCCAAGCCACTTCTTGTCAAGCGCTTCGACAGTCGTCGTGCTGACGCCCCACAGAGGGTCGCCAATGATAATTTGATTTCCGTCGGCCTTCAGTAGCACAACATACTCCGAACGCAGCGACGCCTTATCCTTTTCATCGAGCTTCAGATGCACAATGACAGGCAAATTATACTTGAGAATCTTGCGAAGGTTACCCGGGACAGTGATATAACGGAAAGTCTCGTTGCTATCATCCATCGTCGTGGGATTATCCATCTTGCTGACAACATCCATGTTGACGTGATATCCCCACATCTTGAGCATGCTCAACTTGCAAGCAGTCAGAGCGGCCTCTTTGTTATTGACACGAACGAGCGAAATATTGCGATGCTCATACACCCAGTTCGGAGCCGCGGCAAGACGAGTCCTATATTCCTCGGTGGTCGGTGTCGGTGTAACAGGAATAACAACTTTCGGCTTGGACGAACCCTCAACGGGGACCGTCTCGGAAGTGTCCTTGCTATCGGCGTCAATCAGCGCTTGCAAGGGGTCGAGTGCCACCGGTTTCTGCGCGGCGATCCTCTCCTCAATCAAACCCGAATCATGTTTCTCCTTGACACTGGCCATATAAATCGCCGTTCCGACGGCAAACGCCACAACGCCCAAACCAATCAAAAGAATGATAATCAGCGACAGGGAATATCCCGAAAACACACGGCGCATCTGTTGCTTAACGGGGCTAAGGTCGGGCAAATTGAGACGTGCCCTATGACGACGACTCCCCGAAGACTTGTCAACGCCAACTTCGGAGATGGCGCGATTCATGATACTGCCGTCAACGCTGTAACTGCCCACGGCATAACAACCCAACAGTGCGCGGTCACAAACGACATTGATTTTTCGAGGAATACCATGGGTCGACGCATACATCCGCTTGAGGGCATCTTCGGTAAAATTGATATCAACCTTGGCACGGGCAACCTGCAAACGATACTTGATATAGTCAATGGATTCTTCATACGTCAGCGGCTGAATATGATAACGAACGCCGATGCGTTGATTCAGCTGTTCCAATTGCGGAAGCGAAAGAGTGTCGTTCAACTCCGGCTGACCAATCAGAATAATTTGAACAAGTTTGTCATTCTCGGTCTCAAGATTCGATAACAAACGAATCTGTTCCAAAACAGACGGCTCCAAGGTCTGAGACTCATCGATGATGATGACGACATTTGTACCCTTGCGGTTCTCCGTCAGCAAAAAATCATTCAACTCATCAAGCAACCCTTTTTTGGCATTATGATAACTCGGAATACCAAACTCATCATTGATTGCCTTGAGCAATTCCAGTTCACTCAAACCGGGATTCAAAATCAGCGCGAGTTTGACATCCTCCTGCTGAAGGTCATGCACCAGTTTGCGACAAATTGTTGTCTTGCCGGAACCAACTTCGCCCGTCAACAAGATAAAACCTTTGCGTTCGCGTATTCCATACACCAACGCGCTCAGCGCTTCGCGATACCGCTGACTTGGAAAAACAAACCGGGGATCCGGCGTTATGTTGAACGGAGGTTCCGCTAAACCAAAAAAGGTAGTGTACATGTGACTCCTGATTTACCAACAACTATGTGAACTTATAAAGGAAAAACAACCTCTATCAATTTATTAGAATACAACCGGAATGTCTTCATCTTGAAAGATATTGATATTGGGGCTGTTTTAGTAATGACGACAGTCGTGTTCTGACAGCCTCGGGGTAACCATTCGTCCCCCAATCCAATTGACCATCAACCGAAAATTGTTCACGCATGGCGCCTTTGAAACTGGCAACATCAATCGGGATATTACTCACAAAAGATTCATGCGATCGCCTTTCGCGCCACTGGGGTTGCACCGGAGGCTCAAGCAAAAGCGCCCCCATATCACCAATCGGAAAATCGTAGAGCAATGTTCCATGAAACAGCACCGCCTGACGGGTACGCTTCTGCGCGTTGCCCGAAAACTTCCACAACCGACAAGCCAAATCGCTGACACCGCGAATCGCGACCGTCACATCCGAAACCGCCGCAACCGCATCCGCAACACGCGACAACAAATAATGATTCGTCGACGAAATCGTACTGACTTCCGGCGTCTGGGCCATGCTGAGAATCAGACTGTATGTCAGACACCCCGGCCCTTGCATAACCGTCCCGCCACCGCTGCACCGACGCATCACGGGAACCCCACGCCGCGCGCATTCATCCCAGTTGACATCCGCATCGGCATCCATTCCAGAACCACCGACAACGAAGTACTCCGGACTCTCCCAAAAACGCAGAACCTCATCAGACAAAATTCCCTCGTCGAGACATCTCAATAATGTCTCGTCGAGGGCAAGATTTTCTGCCGGAGTCGGTAACGACAAATCCAGTAGCAGCATCGGATTAAGCCTCGGAAAAACTAATCACCAAAGCAAGTGCCGATGGACTTCGCGAAACGAATCAGCGGATCATCCGGCTGAACAAGTTTCAACGACGAAACGGCCTCTTCAATGGGAACCGCCGTTATCAGTCCCTTCTGCCACGCGCTCATCATACCCCACGCGCCATCGAGAACAAGCTCGGCAGCCTTGAAGCCAAACTGTGAAGCAAGAATCCGATCGCGACTCGTGGGAGAACCGCCACGCTGCAAGTGACCAAGAATCGTCGCACGAGATTCGATACCCAAACGAGCCTCAATCTCGGCCGCAACCTTCTGCGAAATACCACCAAGACGAATCGGGTCATGGCTGTTCTTGACTTGGCGTTCGATGACGAACTCACCATTGAGCTTCGCCCCCTCACTCACCACAACAATCGAGAAGCGCTTGCCTTCCTGTTTGCGTTCCTGAAGGTATTCGCAAACCTTTTCCATCGAGAACGGAATCTCGGGCAGCAGAATGACATCACCGCCACCGGCAACACCGGCATGCAGCGCCAGCCACCCTGCGTAACGACCCATAACCTCGACACACATCGCACGGTGATGGCTCATCGCCGTACTGTGAAGACAGTCAAGGCTAGTCGTCGCACGCTGAACAGCGGTATCAAAACCAAAGGTCACATCGGTCGCGTTCAAATCATTGTCAATCGTCTTGGGAACACCAATACACTTGACATTTTTCTCTTTCATAAAGCGAAGCGACATCGATTGCGAACCGTCGCCGCCAATCACCACAAGACCCTCGCAGCCAAGCTCTTCCAGAATCTCGACACAACGGTCACTATAATCGGCCGGCTTTGCGTCGGCGTCATCCATGTGGTTAGGCGGAATCCATTCAAAGGGGTTATCTTTGTTGCTTGTGCCAAGAATAGTCCCGCCCAAAGTCAGGATGCCGGACAAATCCAAATTGCTCAAAATCCGATAACGACGTTGGAGGACTCCTAAGAATCCATCTTCAAAACCAACAATCTCATAACCGTTAGGAATGAGTGATTTTCCGACCGCGCGCAAAACCGCATTCAGCCCGGGGCAATCGCCGCCAGCAGTAAGAATACCAATGCGTTTTTTACAAGACATAATCTAAATCCTTTCTGTGTGGCTATTCTTGCGTCTAACCTGATTTATCATGGTATACAACAAGCATGAATCTTCCACACACACTTTATGATGTCAGGAGTTAGAGTTCTTCCGCTTCTCGTTCCAATGTTTGACGACTTCATAGACAATCGGAAGGCACGAAATCGCGATGATACCAAGGACGACATAAGTGAAGTTGTTCTTGACAAATGGCAGCTCGCCAAAGAGATAACCACCCCACAGGAAAACGTTGACCCACAGAATTCCGCCGACGACATTATAGTGCGCAAAATCCAAATAGGTCATTTTCCCAACACCGGCCATAAAGGGCGCAAGTGTGCGAATTACCGGCACAAAACGGGCAATCACGATGGTCTTTTTCCCGTACTTATCAAAGTAACGGTGTGTCGCGTCCAAGTGTTCTTTCTTGAGCAATCGTCCTCGATTCTTCTCAACAAAAGCCGGGCCAAGATACTTCCCTATCGAGTAGTTGCATGCGTCGCCCAGAATTGCAGCCACACACAAAATCAAGAGAACAACCGCAACATTGAAATCGCCCTTGCCTGCGAATATTCCCACGGCAAAGAGCAACGAATCACCGGGCAAAAAGGGCGTCACAACCAAACCTGTCTCGCAAAAAATGATGATAAACAACAACGCCATCGTCCATACACCATAAGCACGAATGATTTCGCCAAGATGAACATCGATGTGCATGAACAAGTCAAACAAGTAGGAAACGGTTTCCATAAATTCCTCAGTATTCTATTTCTGTATTATCCTGATAATACATCGTGCAAAAGTAACAATAATCCATTACTTTGTTCAGTCGCCCACTCAACCATGCGAGACAACAAAATGTTTTTCAAATACTTATCGAAATAATAGTTTCGCCGCCCTCATACTTTAATATTAGCAGGAGACTAAAGATGAAATTTGAATCAAAACTTATCCACGCGGGAATCTCGGAAGATTCTCTGACCGGAGCGGTCAGTGTTCCAATATACCAGACCTCGACTTATCGACAAGAAGCCATTGGAAAACACAAGGGATTCGAATACTCGCGCACGGGTAACCCAACACGACAGGCACTCGAAGAGCTTATCAAAGACCTCGAGGGAGGACTCGCCGGATTCGCCTTTGCGTCAGGATTAGCCGCGCTCTCGACCGTACTCATGCTGTTCAAAGCAGGCGAACATATCCTCCTTTCCGACAACGTCTATGGAGGAACATTCCGCGTCATAGACAAAGTGTTTGTCAACCTTGGCATTTCGTACACCTCCGTTGATACCTCTGACCTCGCCGCAGTCGAAGCGGCCATCACACCGCAAACACGCGCGATTTTCATCGAGACGCCAACCAACCCGCTCATGAAGTTGACGGACATGAACGCCATCGCCGCAATCGCGAAAAAGCACAAAATTCTTTCCGTTGTCGACAACACGTTCATGACGCCTTATCTCCAAAGACCAATCGAGCACGGAATTGACATCGTCGTCCACAGCGCGACAAAGTACCTCGGCGGACACAGCGATGTCGTCGCCGGTCTGGTCGTTGTCACTACCGAAGAACTCCGCGACCGCATCGCGTTCCTCCAGAACGCCGTCGGCGCAATCCTCGGCCCACAAGACAGCTGGATTCTCCTGAGAGGCATTAAGACGCTCGCCCTCAGACTGGACAAGGCACAAGCTAACGCAAAAATCATCGTTGATTTCCTGAAAAAACTCGACGTCGTCAAGAAGGTTTATTATCCAAACGTTGGCGCCATGGTTTCGTTTGAACTCGAATCGCCGGAACTTGCGCTGAAACTGTTCAACAACGTCAAAATGATTGCTCTGGCCGAGAGTCTCGGCGGCGTCGAAAGCCTCGTGTGCATGCCGGCATCAATGACGCATGCGGCCATTCCGGCGGAACGACGCAACGCACTTGGCATCACGGACAGTCTCGTCAGATTGTCGGTCGGCATCGAGAATGTCGACGACATCATCGACGACATAAAACAGGCGTTGTTCGGATAGAATGCGCATCATCGGCATTGACCCCGGGCTTGCGTCGACCGGATATGGCGTTATCGACAACATAAACGATAAACTCTCGCTCGTCGAATGCGGGACTATTGTCACGACGCCAAAGGACTCCGTCGCGAGACGCCTACAAATCATCCATGCGCGTCTTTACGAAGTGGCCAAACGAACACAGCCCGATGTAGTATCGATGGAAGGACTTTACTTCGTCCAAAATATCACTTCGGGCATCGCGGTCGCTCAGGGACGAGGGGTCGCAATCATTGGCGCGATATTCGGAACGATGGACACAACGGGCATCGAACCGGCATTCGCCGAGTACACGCCCATGCAAATCAAACAGGCCGTCGTCGGCTACGGAAAAGCCACCAAAGCGCAAGTCACGCAAATGGTGCGAATTCTGCTAAAGATTAAGGATACCGACGACAAGTTTTCGAATCACGCGGCGGACGCGCTCGCGGCGGCCATCTGCTACGCGCAGTCGGAAAAATATTGCGCGGCGATTGAAAAGGCGAAAGCGGCGGCGCCACCCCCAAACCCAATCAAACCGAAGAAACAAATCAAGAAAACGTCCGACAATAATACGGAAGAACTCTCGCGAATCGAGCAGTCAAAACAACTTCTGACGCAAATGAGGACTCGAACCAGACGCCGAAAAAGACGCTGAGGACACGCCCGCCAACAATTCGGTAGCGACGCAACGGCTCACGCATTTCTATTCTATTATAATAACGATAACGGGTTCGACTGTACTATACAAGAATAAATTGAATCAATAGAGATACTGAAGGTGGCGCAAGCCTGCTTAACCGTGAACAAACTTAATATTCTTTCAACCATAACGACTCTTATATTGTGTCTGACAATCAGCGTCGGCACAAGCACTTTGTCAGCGCAAACGCAGGACGTGCAAGCCCCCGTCGCTCAAGCGCAACAACAACAGGCAGGTCAACCACAGGAGCCTCAGCCCGCCGAGCGTGTCATCGCGACCGAGCCATACATCCCGGCCACCGAAGCGCCACAGCAAAACGCCGCTCACACCAAAGCGGCAGGCGGAAATGTCTCCATGGCCGGACACCAAATCAATTTTCCACGCGATCCCAAGGACGATTTGGACGTTCTCAAAATGCAGATTTTCCTCGACTATCACGGATTCAGCGTCGGACAAATCGACGGTCAATGGGGATATAACACAGGCCGCGGCATCTACCAGTTCCAGAAATTCCACGGAATACCCCCCACGGGACAAATGGACGATTCCATGCTTGACCTACTCGCCAAATTTGACAAGGGCTACCTCGTCGAATACTCGGTGACTAGCAAGGATGTTAAAGGGCCATTCTACACCATTCCCCGCAGCTATGCGGCAATGTCGAAGCTCAAGGCGCTCCCCTACGAATCTGCCCTCGAGGGTCTCGGCGAGAAATTCCACTGCGCGCAATCGCTCCTGCGCAAACTCAACCCCGGCGTCAACCTTGACAACATCGCGGCGGGAACCAAAATTCTCGCCCCCAATGTCGTCAACGGATTCGACGAAACAAAGGGCAAAGTCGGCAAAGTCAGAGTTTCGAAGAACAACAAATGGATTGAAGTCTATGACACTGCCGGACAGTTCATGTACTTCTACCCGTGCACACTGGGCAGCCCACGCGACCCACTGCCGCTGGGAACATACTCCGTCGTCGGGGTGCAGGAAAACCCGCACTACTCCTACAATCCGAGCCTCTTCTGGGATTCCAAACCCGGCGAACAGCCTTGCACACTCGCGCCCGGCCCCAATGGACCTGTCGGTGATTTGTGGATTGGAACATCACGCAAAAGCTTAGGCATCCACGGGACGCCTAACCCCGAGGCCATCAGCCGCAACAACTCGCACGGTTGCATCAGACTTTGCAACTGGGACGTTCACCAACTCGGCAAAAGAGTTGAAGTCGGAACAAAACTCGAATTCGTAGAGTAAAGCTTATCAGGAAAACAACATGACTGACAAGAATATCAAAATCGCATTAGTGCAGATGAGCATGACCGAAAGTGTCAATGAGAACCTCGCCAAGGCTTGCGCAAAAACACGCGAAGCCGCAAAGAATGGGGCGCAAATCGTCTGCCTACCGGAGCTCTTTGCCAGCCAGTATTTCTGCCAACAGCAACACCCGGATATTTTCGACCTCGCGGAGTCCATCCCTGGTCCCACGACAACAGCAATGGCAACCGTCGCGAAAGAGATGAACATTGTCATTCTTGTTTCGGTCTTCGAGAAACGGACACCCGGGCTGCATCACAACACTCTTGTCGTCATCGAAGCGGACGGAACCATCGCCGGACTATACAGAAAAATGCATATCCCCGATGACCCGCTCTTTTTCGAGAAGTACTATTTCGCCCCCGGAGATACGGGATTCAAAACATTCGAGACATCCAAAGGCCATATCGCGGCGCTCGTCTGTTGGGATCAGTGGTACCCCGAGGCCGCACGCATCGCGGCTCTCAAGGGAGCAAAAATCATCTTCTATCCGACGGCCATTGGTTGGCATCCGGACGAGAAAGAAGAATACGGCGAACGGCAAGTGTCCGCATGGATGACCATTCAACGTTCACACGCCATCGCGAACGGCGTTTTTGTCGCTGCGGTGAATCGGTGCGGGTTCGAGAAAATCGTCGGCAAAGGCCTTGAGTTCTGGGGACATTCGTTCGTCTCCGACCCATTCGGCCGAGTCATGACCCAAGCGGAACAGGATGAAACAATCCTCTATCACGATTGCGATTTAGCTCTACTCGAAGACACCAGACGAAACTGGCCATTCCTTCGTGACAGACGCATCGACGCATACGACCCGATTCTTAATCGATACATTGACAAAGAAGAATAGCCACCATGTCGCTGCCTGCCTCTAAACGCGAAGAGACCCTACCGGAATCGCACTATCAATCAACAACGGGACAACCGACCGGAATACATATCTTGCGCGTCATGAGCGCGGCCACAGCCTACACGGTGATGCTCGCATCGATCGCCGGAATCATCGCTTTTGCCATCGGTCTTGCGACTTGCCTCATCGACCCATCAATCCTCGAAACGCCTCTCAACATCTGGGAGAGAATCGTTCGCGGCGCAATTGATATGCATCTGCCGCTCCTCGAACAAATAGACACCACAGCGGAGAGTCAAGCCGCGAACTCGCCGGAAATCGTCAAACAAATAGCCGGTATCGTCGTCATCGCATCGCGCCCCATCGGGATTTGCCTGATGGTTTTTATCGCGGCAACACTGGCGCACCTCCTCGTTTCGGTTTATGGCATCACTGCTCGCATACTCGCCGGAATGACATCGGACGAGGCGACGACACTGCGCAACATTTTGACGGAATTGAAACAACATAACACGAACGACAAACAGTAAGGATAACACGAATGACTATGAATTACAAAGAGCTCGACATCAAGCTCCAAAACCGAAACTCCTTCCAATACCGCTTCATGGTATTCACACCAAAGGATTACGACACAAAATCCACTGAGAAATTCCCACTTTTGCTTTTCCTGCATGGTGCAGGCGAACGCGGAGAAAACTTCGAGTTAGCTCGCAAACACGGAATGAGCAAATTGGCTGCTGCCGGACAAGAGTTTCCCTTCATCATCGTCGCCCCGCAATGCCCCAAGAATGATTGCTGGTGGCCTCACCATCTCGAAGCTTTACTCGACTACATCGAGGAAAACTACAGAGTCGACAGCGACAGAATTTACATTACCGGCCTGAGCATGGGCGGATATGCCACGTGGATACTCGGCACCATGATTCCCAACAGACTTGCGGCGATCGCGCCCATCTGCGGTTGGGGAAATCACTTAATGGCGGCCGCTTACGGCACTCTACCCATCTGGGCGTTCCATGGAGATGCGGACACCGATGTCTTGCCTCAATACTCGGAGACCATGGTCAACGCCGTAAACGAAGTTGGCGGAAACGCGATGCTGACTATGTACGCGGGAGTCGGGCATAATTCATGGACACAAACATACGATAATCCTGCTCTCTACGAGTGGTTGCTCAATCACCGCTTAAGTGACAGAAGCTAATCAACTATAGATTATATTAAATTCAACGACGGTATTTTGTTTGTAGCAGTGTCATTTTATCGAACAAGAAGAAGTCGTTTATGAATACTCCAAATCATCTGTTTCGAGCACTATTCGTCTTTGCGTTATTGCTGAATATCGCGACGCCAATCATCGGCTTCATGTGTTTTTCGGACCATGCGGACGCGATGGATTTGCGCGACCAACTCGGCATGGCAAGCATGACGGTGCCCGTGATTGCCGCACTCCTAACAATCCTCGCATGGATTGTTTCCATGAAGCACGGCAACGAGAAACGCTCGATGGTAGCCACTGCGCTGCTCTTCGTGACGGCGACCCTCGGATGCGGCATTTTCTCGATTCTCTTCAGCGACCATAGCGACGAACCTTTCTATATCATTGCGGTCGGAGTGGCCACAATCCTCATTCCAACAATCATTCTTTTGCTCGAATGGCTCATCGCGACAACAAGCGCGCGAATCGGCACGGCACTGCGTGTAGCAAACAAACCCGGCGCAGCGACAATCGCGCTCAACATCGCTCTCGCACTGCGACCCGACAACAAGCAGGCAAGATTTTTGCTCGCGATGATGTTGACCAAGAACAAAAAATACGAAAAAGCGATGCCGCTACTCAAGTCATTCTATGACGCCAAAGTGGACAACACCGACTTCTTGCAGGCACTCTACGAATCCAGCACAATCACCGGCGAGAAGATGCTCCAGATGGAAGTGGGCGAAAAGTTGGAGAGTATTGCGCCGGATACAAATCGCTTTGACGAGTTGCTTGTCCTCTGGCTCGATAACAACGAACACGACAAAGCATTGCAAAAACTCGAAGCGCTCTCGCAAGAGGAACAGGGGCCTTATCTCGATGTTCTTTTCCACTTGAAGGACGAGAAGAACGAAGAGGAAGAATGCCTCAATATCGCGGACAGAATGGCAGCCATCGAGAATGCGCCTTACGAGACGACGCAGGAGATTCTGAAGGATTTCTCGAACAGACACCCCAAGAATCTGGGAGCGCTTGAACGGCTCCGCAATCTCGGTGAGAAACGCAAGAGGCAAGACGAGGTTATCAATGCCATCGAGAAAATCTTGGTGCTCAATCCGCAAAACGAAATTTCGAGACGAATTCTCATCAACAATTGCAGAGCAAATGACCAACTGAGCGACGTCATCGCGCAGCTCAATATTCTTGCCCAACTCGGACAGGCAAACGTGAGCGATTACCTCGAACTGGCGCAATGGCACTTCGAGTCGAACCGCACTCAACAAGCACTCGACACAATCGCGAAAATTCCCGAAGTACAACAGAGGATTCCTGAAATCATCATCTTCAAAATGACATGCCTCAACGCGCTGAACAGGCGTGAAGAAGCAATCGCCGTGGGGAAGACAGTAGGAGAAGCGGGAGAAAACATTGCGTCGAAATTCGCAATCGCGCCACATCTCGCGGTTCCGGACGCATACAAAAAAATCCGTATGCTGACAACGGAAATTTCCACCAAGGAAACGTTGGCCGAGCTCAATCAACTGCGCAACGAACTTTGCAACAATCCCAAAGACATTCAACTGCATTTCAGAGTCATTACGCTCCTGTGCAGAGCGGAAATGTTCACTGAAGCCGTCATCGCTTACGACGACATTCTGGCGATGGACGCGACTTTGGAAAGCAAAGTCCTCGAGCATCTCAACGAGCAAATGGAAAACTACCCCAATAACACAACACTCAGTAACTATCTCATTGACCTCTGCGAAAGACGACGCGATTGGCGAAAAATGTTCGAGACCTACAAGACGCTCGCTAGCACATCCGTCACCCCCAATGTCATCATGGCGCAAGGCTGCAAAAGAATCCTGAAAAACACACCGGCGTTCGCGGCGCCAATTGATGAAATAATGAAGTTTGCAGGCGAAACGGGAACGGTCACCGAAGAGGAATGCCTGCAGTATCTGGACAAATTCTATGAGGCAGGCGGAATGCGCGAACCCAAACGCACTATGGCCGAATTCCGCATCGCGGCGAAATTACCGCAATCTGCGCGGGCGTTGGAGTTGGCGTCCAAAATTGTCACCGACAACGCTAACGATCTCGATTTGTTGAAGCTCGCCGCATCCATCTACGAAGAACATCACATCTTTGACAAGGCCATCGAAATCACGACAACGCTCGTCAAAAACGAGGGCAAAGAACCGGCGACGAACAAGACAATCCTGAGACTGAAGGATAAGTGGCGGGATGACAAAATCGCCGACGCCAAAAAGCAAATGGAAAGCGACCCGAATAATCCGGTTCTGCTCGATGTGTATGGCGACCTGATGCACGAAGCCAATCGCCGGAACGAAGCGCTCGCGGCCTATCAAAAAGCGTCTCAAAAGCATTCGCCGCTTGCGGATGTCTATCGCGCCAAATACGCCTACGAGATGCTGCTCAAAGGCCCGAGTTTCTACAGCGAAGCGCAACTCGCCTTCAAATCCGCAGAGCTGACACCCGAACAAGACGCCGAAATTCAAGACAGTATAAAGAACATTTTCTATCGTTCCGCAAAGCTCGTCCGCTCGGAGAATCAATGGGATTTCGCCTTGGAACTGCTCAAAAGAATCTTCCGAGTCGATGCCTCGTACCTAAATACTGTTTCGCAGATTGACGAAATCGAAGGTTTGATTCGATCGAAAAGAAAATATTGATGACTCGCTCCCGTTTTTTAAGAAAAAGTTGTAAAGACTATCGCCGTAACTCTATAGTAATATATGTGAAATAAGTGATTCTAAAAATTATCATCTGTTGAGGTTCCAAATATGCAAGCAAACAGAACACTGAGAAATCGTTCTATTCTGAACATATTATGCAATGGACTTGTTGGTCTAATGCTCTGTGTCTGTGCAATGGCAGCTTACGCCCAGGACAATCCGCAGGAAAAAGCAATTGTCAATGAAATATGGAAAGCGCGTGCCGAGAAGAATACGGAGACGGTCGCGTCTAAAATCGAAGAACTCAAACAGATTAATCCCAAAAGCGATGCAATCTCTGTCAACGAGCTTTGGGTCAATTCGATTAAGACGGAATCTCAAATAGATTCGCCTCTGAAACAACCCGACAACTGGGTTCCCAAAGTGCAGCCGACACCCGTCCCCACACCACGCCCCACACCTGTGCCTGCACCAATTATCATCGACAAAAACAGCGGTTCGTGGTCTGACAAGGCCATGGGCTTGGTCAAACAAGCGCAGGAACTCCCCTTGTACTGGCAAATCGGCGCCGGCGTTGGTTTGCTACTTATTATCCTTCTCATTGTCGTTGCCATCAGAAAACGTAGAGCCGCCGAACCAGAGCCGGTCAGCACTGAATCGCTACTCGGAGGAAGCCTCTCACCGTCGCCTCTCGGTGGAATGGATTACGGCAATGGAAACGACTTCAACATCCCATCGCTCGACCCGCTCGCTAACGACGTAACGGAACCCCTGATGGATACCCCGGCAACAAGCAACGAGAAAACCAAGGCAACGGTTCCCCCCAAGGCGAATAACGCCAAGATGCCCACAGCCGGAAGTATGACCGATTCAACAGTAAACCTCTTCAAGTCGTTCGAGGCGAACATGGACAGCTTCACCAAGTCCGATGAGAAACCCGAGCAACAGGCAAAACCGTCAAAGCACGAGAACATCTCGATGGATGATATCCTCAAACAAGAGAATGATTTAACGAATGAGATTTCGCAACAGTCGGCGCCCAAGTCATCACCTCAGGATCTCGATTTGACTGCCCTCTTTGCCCAAGACCCCAACGGCGACTCCGAGTCCACAACGGTCAAGGATGTCCCCACCGCGAACAATGTTGACCTGACATCGATGTTCACACCCGAATCTCAAAAACCCGAAATCCCGAGCATCGCGCCGCAAGCCAAAACGCCATCGGACACTGTTGACCTGACGGCTCTCTTCGCACAGAACCCAATTTCCGGTTCTGAATTCGATGATGACCCATTCGGCAAGCAGGAAACATCCGCTGACAATCAGCCGGATGAAGGGGGCGAAGCCTTCTACGAGGAACAAAAGGCCAATGCCAGAAAAGCCATCGATGAAGGACGTTTCAAGGAAGCCATCAATTTCCTGAGCATCGTGACGACGCTCAACCCGGATGACGCCGAGGCACAGAATATGCTCAAGGAAGCGCAAAGCAAACTATAAACCGCTGCTTTGGGGCTACACGTATGTTACTTTCGAAAAGACCGCCGCGCATAATCACAAACGGCGGTCTTTGATTTAAAACCAAAGTTCAAAACGACGGATGAATTGCGACAATCATCAAATATTCCTAATCCTTAAGTGGATCGTCCTCCTGCAGATTATCTCCGCCGGAGCCTATCCGATATGCTTCGGATTATTCTCACGTTTGCCCGACCGCGGCTACGCTCTGGCAAAGTTTCTCGGCATACTTCTTGCTTCCTACCTTTGTTGGGTCATGGCCGCCCTCACGCCACTGACCGGCGTTTTCGATTTCTCCGTCACAACAGCATGCCTCGCGATTGGCGCCCTGTTCATTCTCGGCGGCGCCTTTCTGACACTCAACGCGAAACTGATTTTTCGACAAACATGGGTCAACATCAAAACGATACTTTGCATCGAGATAATTTTCTGGGGAACTTTTGCGCTCATGTTTGCGTTGCGATCGCAAATCCCGCAAATCACACACATCATCAACGACTCCGCAGCCGAAAAGTTCACGGACTTCGCGATTCTGAATTCGCTGCTCTCGTCACCGGCAATCCCGCCCCAAGACGCTTGGGTTTCCGGAGCGACGATGAACTACTACTACTTCGGGCATTTCCTCTGGGCATTCATCACCAAGGCAACCGGTGTCCTGCCGGAAGTCGCCTTCAACTTGGCGCTCTGCTCAGTTGCCGGACTGATTGCGGCACTGACGTTCACGCTCGGCATGATGGTCGGAGGCAAACTCCGTTGGGGATGGATAACGGCATTCCTCGTCGTCATCGGCGGCAACCTTGACAGCACGCGGCTTGCCCTAATTTGGCTCACGCAACAGAGCGGCATCCCGTTCGACTTCTGGGCGCCATCGCGAGCCGTCGCCAACTGCATCACCGAATTTCCGGCATTCTCGCTAATTCTCAGCGACCTGCACGCGCACCTTCTCGACTGCCCGACACTGCTCGCGGCCATGCTGATTGGCATGGAATTCATCAAAACGCGCGGCTTCTACCCCTCACTACGAGCCATGCTCACCGACCGCTTGTCGACTCTCGCGCTCATGGCCCTGCTACTCGGAGCGGCCTCAGCGACAAACTCATGGGACATGCCCGTCATGCTCGCTTTCTTTGCCCTCATCTTGTGGTGCGGCGAAATCGAGTACTCGAACCTTGACGTCTGCGCCACTGACGACGACAAAACAACAGCGATGATAACCGGGCGGCTTGCCGGTGGCCTCATCTCCTTAGCCATCGCGGTGGCGCTCGCGGCCATTGGCATGTTCATTCTTTTTGCGCCGTTCCACATGAACTTTCAAGCGCCATTCGATGGATTCCCCATCCGGTTCAACCTTCCGGAAAACGTCACTGAGTTCTCCGAATTCGTCTCGCACTGGGGCATTTTCCTGCTCCCCGTTTTCATCTTGCTCATCCGCAACGCATTCCGTTTCTGCCGCAAAGGCAACCACACGCCAACCACAATCGCCTTCATCTTCTCGGCAACAATTCTTGTGGCATCGATGGCATTCACCATCACCAAAGTGACAGGCGTTCTGTCCATCGCCATAGCGCTTGGCGCCACAGCTCTGCTCCTGTGCACCACCATGACATCCACCGACATCATGCTCACGGCACTTCTGTTGCTGCTCGCGACCATGACAACATTCTGCGAAATCTTTCACATCGACGATGTGTTCGACGACAAACTCGAACGCATCAACACCATCTTCAAAGTCTATTACGCCCTGTGGCCAATCGCGGCAATCACAGCAATCATGGCGCTCAAACAACTCAAGACGCCCACGAGACTCATCATCCTTATCATCATGATAAGCGCCGCCGCGCTCTACACACCCATCGCGGTCAACGCGCGCCTTGCCATGACATCGCGCCCGCCCCAATCCGCCATCGGCACACCGCTCGACGGATTGAGCTATCTGCAAAAAGAAAACAACGCCGACCTAGAAGCCATCCGGTTTATCCGCGACAATGTCCCGCCGACGCACATCATCCTCGAATGCACCGGAACTCAGTACACCTACGCCGGGCGAATGTCAACCTGCACCGGACGCCCGACTCCCGGCGGCTGGCTGACACATGAATGGGAATGGCGGGGCGAGTACAATTTCGGCGAGGAACGCGAACGAAGAACGTCGGAGACGCTCGCGATTTACACCGAGAACGACTTGGAATTGACCGAATCACTCCTCAAGAAAAACCAGATTCGATGGGTCGTTATTGGCAAAACGGAACGCGAAAAAATCCCTTATCTCAACGAAAATAAGTTCGGGATTCTCGGCAAGCTTGCATTTCGTGCCGATGATACTTCCGTCTATCTCGTATTTCCTAATAATAGGTATCCCTATTAATTATTATATATGAACGTGAAATGATGAACCAAGAAAGTAACCAACCTAATTATTTGTTTGAGAATGTCGCTATCATAGGCGCCGGACTCACCGGCACTGCTTTCGCGAATATCGTCAAGTCGCGTGAAATGGCCAAACGACTGGTGGCCTACGACCAAGAGGAAAACAGGGCGCAACAGGCTGTCGTTGACAATATCGTTGACGAAGCCATCAAAGAAATCGAACCGGCTGTTCAGAACGCCGATTTGGTGATTATGGCAACACCCGTTGACCACACAAAAACGCTCCTGCCACGAATCCTGAATGCGGTGAAAGACGGAGCCATCGTCAGCGACTTCGGCCGCTCAAAATGCGCGATTGTTAGCACCGCGGAATCGCATCCCAGAGTCAAGAAAGAATCCGTGTTTTTTGTCAGCTGTGACCCGCTCGTCACGAACAGATCCGCCAAGATTGACGAACTCTTCGACAACACATCGTGCATCATCGTCAAATCACCCAAAACAGACCCCATCGCACTCAGCAGAATCGTCGAGCTTTGGCAAAATGTCGGCACGCAAGTCGCTGTCATGCGGCCGGAACGACACGACAAACTGGTCAGCTGGATCGAGCAACTGCAAATCATTCTGGCGGCGGCATCTATGCTGGCGCTCGAAAAAGCAGGCGAAGACCAAAACCTCATTCGCGGCATTGCCGGGTCAATCCTTAGGGATTCGACAGCGCCCATCAAAAACATCGATATCGAGCAGTTCGATGACGTCCTCCAAGAGAACTGCAAAAACATCCGCGACGGTATTCGATTCTTCCGCGAAGAACTCAAAGGATTTGAAGATAACCTAAGCAATGTGGATGCTTTGCACGAATTACTCAGAAAAGCGACAAACTTCCGCAAACACCTTGAAAAGTAAGAGGTCATCGCATGCCCCTGCGCAAAACGCATCATAGCCTGTCCGAGCCGGTTCTCTTCTTCTGGATTAATTTGATTTTGCACATTCCGCTCATCGGACTCAACAGAGGAGAATTCACGGACGGCATCCTGCAACTCGATGTGTGGAAATACTGCGTCGGGCTTTATCCGCCACTTTTTGGGACACTGGCGCAAGCCATCGGGGCACTGCCGTTTTGCAACCCGGAGATGGCAGGGCGATTCATCAGCACATTAGCGGCATCGGCGCTCGTCTTCCCGATTTGGACGCTCTCCGCCATCATCACACGCAACAAAACCGCCGGACGCATGGCGCTGTTGCTCTTGACATTTTCACCGCTCCTCATGCGATGGTCACTCCACGCCATGACGGACGCACTCTTTCTGTTCCTTTCCACTTCCGCGCTCACATGCCTCTGCTGCGCCCTTGACCGGCAGAAGGCACCTCGCAAGACGGATGTCTGTCTGGCAGGCGCTGTAGCACTGACAGCGGCGGCAACACTCACACGCTATCAAGGAATCATTCTTCTTCTGCCCATCGCCATTGTATACTTTGCCGCATGTGCGCGAACCAAAACAGTCATGTGGCGAGCGATTCTCGCCGCCCTACTTTTGACGCTTGTCCCACTCTGGATATACTTCAATGGCTTTGCGCACAGCCAGCAAT
This sequence comes from Candidatus Sumerlaeota bacterium, assembly GCA_012513815.1. Taxonomy (GTDB): domain Bacteria; phylum Sumerlaeota; class Sumerlaeia; order Sumerlaeales; family Sumerlaeaceae; genus JAAZBM01. The sequence continues at coordinate 314,429 of JAAZBM010000011.1, forward strand.
TCACATCACGCGCGGCACCAAGCGTCGGCGCGACAATCCTTGCATGGCGCAACGTCGCCGAAAGCTTCATCTATCTCTCGCCATACTACTTCTCGCTGCCACTTGTTCTCTTCGCGTTCATTGGCGCTTGCGCCTACACGTACCCCACCGAAAGACAAGGACGCGCATCCATTCTCCTTTGGAGTTTCTGGGCGCTACTCATCCTCATTCTTCAGACAACATTCCAATCCTTCCAATACCGCTACATGTTGCCCATCCTGCCACTCGTCATCGTTCTGGGCGGCGCGGGCATGACCGTCCTCATCCAGCGCATCCACAACAAGAAACTGCGTATCGTCATCTTCGTCATCGCATTTGCGTGGATGCTCGCGCAGATGATAGAGACTGTCGCACTGCAGTATCAATCCTTTGGCGACCAAAAGCAGGCAATGCAATGGGTCAAAGAAAACATCCCGGCGCAAACGCCTGTCTTCGGGAACGAACGCTACGGGCAATACAGCGACATTGGCTGCCCCAAATGGAAACACTGGAGCAACCGCGAGATTCTGCCCTGCTGGACACCGGACATGGCGGCGAGTATTCAGCCTGGAGCGGTCATTGCTCTGTCGGATGCCTACGGTGGCGACATGAGCACACAAGCCATCAAAGACACCATCACGAACAGGGGATTGACACTCAAACAGCTTGTTGTTTTCCGCGTCTCGGTCGTCCCGATTTTTGATGATGTCATGAAAAATCCGGCCTTCAACCAAAACCCACTGCTCTGGGTCATGCGCTACACTCCGCAAGTTTTCTACACACGCGTCTATGCGATTATCCCGCCACAAACGGCAGCCAAAACAAATGACTGACGCAACGCCTGATACCTTTCGCGTAACGACTTTTGCGCAGGCAACAGCTGCCATGACGGGCATCATCAGCTTCTTTGTCTTCCTGATGACCATGACGCCCAGCCTGCACTTTGGTGATGGAACGGAACTCGCGACGGCGGCATGGACAGCCGGAATCGCCCACCCAACAGGATACCCGCTCTACACGATGATTCTATGGGCAATCATGCACATCTGTCCACTGGAACCAATCTCGTTGTCAACGATATTCTCCGCCCTGTGCGTTGCCATAGCCACCGCCATCACCACCCGTATCTTTACGGATTTCTTCAACAACATCGCAAAGCCACTTCATCACGCCATCCCGACATTCGCCGCCGCGGCTGTGGCACTCACGATTGCCTTCTCCCCCGCAATCTGGCATGCCGCAACCGTGACCGAAGTCTACGCCATGCAACTCCTTATATCAATCGGCTTCATTCGTGCGCTGCAACTGACCATCGCCAACGACACCAACGCGGCGCCAATCCGCCGAATTATGTGGCCGCTTCTCATCGCCGCCCTACTCTTTGGGACGGGAATGGCGCATCATCGCATGTCCGTTTTCCTCTTCCTGCCCCTCATCGTGACGGCGGTCATCATCATCAAGAAGCAACCCCGTCGCCGTGCCGTATCACTCACAGGCGCGCTCTGCCTTGCAATGCTACTGCCCCTGTGCAGCTACCTCTATCTGCCCATTCGTGCCGCGCAAGCGCCAGCGATGAACTGGGGGCAACCGGACACGATTCAGCGATTCACTGACCACATCCGCGGCGGCGACTACATGAATCAGCGATTCCTCGCTCTTGCGCCGGGCATCAGCTTCACGCCGCAAACCTACGCCGCATTTGCGGCAACCATGTTGCAGAGATTCTCCGGCGACATCGCGGAGCAAACGCCGCTAAAAGTATTACCGACAAAAATGAACGCCCAACCTAACCCCGACAGAATCACAACGCCGAAAACCTCCACGAACACGTTTGCGGCAATCATGCTAATTGCGGCATTCATCGGCGGAATAATCGTCCTGACAAGGACCGGAGAATGCAACCGAATCATGGCAATCATCATAGGACTGATTCTCGCGCAAAACATCCTGTTTCTGTTCCTATACAACATTCCGGACATCAGCGACTATGAGTTGCTTCCCATCTGGGGAATCATGGGCGGCGCCTTCGTCCTCCTGTACGCAATCATTCCGACGAACAGGCACCGTGCCCTCCCGGCGGCGCTCACACTGGTACTTTTCGCAATCGCTGGCGCGCAGTTCTGCATGCAGTATCATCTCTGCGACAAAAGCGGCGACATCTCATTCGAGCAATCGGCCTACACGATGATGCCCGACGATAAAACGGATTTGCCGGACGGTGCGATTTTCATCACTGCCGGTGACGCGGACATTTTCCCCGCATGGTATCGGCAACTGGTGCGCGGCGAACGCACAGATGTTCTCGTCTTCGGCTCGAACTTCGTTCACAGGCCATGGTATGCGGCATACTTCACGCCCGAACAGAAAAGCAAATACGGCCTCAAGTTTTTCGACACCATCCCCCGCGGCCCCGATGCCTTTGCGGCAATGCTCTCCGAAAGCATCATCGACGCGAACATCGGCAAAAGGCCTATCGTCACGACCATCGCCGACAAGCTTGTGCTTGACGCGCTGAGCAAAAAATATCAGATCAAACAAACGGCTTATTGCCCTTTTGTCTGGAGTATTGAACCCATTAATTGATAATATAATAATACTGAGGATGAACATGATGACTAATGATACCTTTTGGCAAAATCGTAAAGTACTCGTCACTGGCGCCGGCGGATTCATCGGAAGCCACCTGACCGAACAACTCGTCGAACTCGGAGCAGATGTAACGGCATTTATCCGCTACAATGCGAACGGATGTCGGGGGCTGCTCTCCACACTGCCATGCGAAACGCTCAACAAAATTCGCTTCGTGAACGGCGACCTCTGCCATGCGGGCGCACTCGACGAGGCGTTCGAAGGACAACAAACAGTATTCCATCTCGCCGCCATCATCGCCATACCATACAGCTACAAGAACCCGCAACACGTTGTAACCAATAACGTCACGGCGACTCTCAATGTGCTCGAAGCCGCCAAACGACACAAGGTCAAACGCATCGTCAACACCAGCAGCAGCGAAGTATACGGCACCGCGCAGCGTGTTCCCATTGACGAATCGCATCCTCTGCAGGCGCAATCGCCCTATGCCGCAGCCAAAATTGCCACAGACAAACTGGCTCAGGCATGGAACCTCAGCTATGACCTCCCCGTCGTCACGCTGAGACCGTTCAACACCTACGGTCCACGACAAAGCGCCCGCGCCATCGTGCCGACCATCATCACGCAAGCCATCACGCTCAAGAAGATTTTCCTCGGCGCGGTGCATCCGACCAGAGACCTGAATTTCGTAACAGACACAGTGCAGGGATTTCTCAAAATCGCTCAAACTCCGGGCATCGAGGGACAGACATTCAACGTTGGCTCCGGAATAGAAATCAGCATCGGCGACCTCGCTGACCAAATCATCAAGATTCTCGGGAACGACATTCCCATCATATTTGACGCATCGCGCATCCGCCCCACACCTAGCGAAGTCAACCGACTGCTCGCTGACGCCTCACAGGCAACCAAAGTTCTGGGATGGAAACCACAGGTCAACCTGCCGGAGGGACTCTCGCGAACCATTGATTACATCAACCAGCATATCGGCGAATACAGACCGACCGAGTACTCAATATGAAAACCTGCCCCACAAAGTCTGAACAACAAAGACGCGCAATCATCATGGCCGGCGGTGAAGGACAACGACTGAGACCGTTCACGAACACAATCCCCAAACCGCTGCTCCCCATCGGCCGTAAACCGGTCGCGCAAGTCATCATCGAAAGGCTTAAGACTTGCGGATTTGAACACATCACCATGGCGCTCGGATACGGAGCGGATTTGGTCAGAGCCTACTTCAGAGACGGCAGCCAGTTCGGCATCAAAATCGATTATGTCAGCGAAAACCAAAAGCTCGGAACCGCGGGAGCGCTCACAATGATTGAGGATATCGCCGAAGATGAAAGCGTCCTTGTGACGAACGGCGATGTGCTGACGGATATTGACTATCGCGCGTTCATGGAAAAACACGAAAGCAACCAAGCCATCATGACGGTCGGAGCGGTCAAAAGAGAAATGATTTGCCCGTATGGTGTGCTCGATGTCGATGGCGAAACAATCCGCAACGTCCGCGAAAAACCGAAATTTGAATTCATCGCAAACGCAGGAATCTACGCCATTTCTGCCAACGCAATCAGCCTCATCCCCCAAGCAATACAATTTGACATGACGGAACTTATCAACAAACTCAGGGAAAACCAAATGACGGTCAACGTACAAATGATTGACGGATTCTGGTTCGACCTGGCGACTGTGGATGACTTCGATCTGGCATCAAAACAAATCGAAGGTTTTGTCAAGGATTGACCGTGGGGTGCGACAATGAAAATCGCCGGCACTAGGCAACTACTCAGTTTCAAACGTCTTCCAATCAGAGTCACCATCATCATTCTGCTCGGGTCTCTCCTAGTGTTCAATCTCAGTGGATGGTACTGGATGCGTTCCTTTGAAATCTCAAAAGAAACCGACAGTCAGCAGCAACTCGAGATGGTCGCCTCAAGCGTCAATAACGCAATCCGAACACCGCAAATTCCCTCGATTCTGCCCTATGTTCACAGATTCGTCGCGCTCGAAAACATCCCCGAAATCCTCGAACGGAACAGCGAGACAACACATTTCAAGAGCACACAGGAACGATTACTCTGGCAGCGACAGAACTTCAACTTGCAGGACATTGCGCTGTTGACCACCGGTGGACTTATTGTCGCCGACTCGAACAACAACACCATCCCCGGCGACCTTAGCCCCTTCGCCGCGCTCGACACCGAAGCGATGGACAAAGCATCGCACGGCGAACTGGCGTCAATCAAATTCTACAGGGTCAAAGACCAGTACTACCGGAGGCTGTACCTGCCCATACGCGACGGAGACTCGGTCGTCGGCATCATCCAACTCTCAATGCAAATCCCGTACATCGCCGAACTCAGATCCATCCGAGTGCAAGCCGCCCTCCAATCCATCATCGGGTCACTCATCATCATCGTCATCGGAATGACCATTTTCCGGCTCATCAAACGAACACTGAAGGCCGAAGAAACGCTTATGCAGACCACTCGAATCGAGGCTATGGGATCGATGACTGCCGGAATCGCTCACGAAATCCGCAATCCGCTAACGGCAATTCAGGCGCTCGCGGAAGAAGCCGCCGACCAAATGACGCCCGTTAGTCAATGCAGGCAGAATGCCAACGACATCTTGACGGAAACGAAAAGGCTCGCCGATATTACGGATAACTTCCTGACAATGGCAAAGAATCCAGATGTCCTAAACTGCGATGACATCAACATCGAGCATGTCATTGAATCAATCATCCGTCTCCTCAAAAAAGGCACTGCGCCAAACATCAACATCAATGCCGTGTTCCCGAAGAATCCCTGCATCATCCGAGCCAACGCGAAAGCGCTCCAGCAAATCATCTTGAACTTGCTGCTCAACGCTACACAGGCACTACCCGAGACCGGCGGAGATGTCACGATTATCGTGCAGAACAATCCGCAAACAGACATCACGGAAATAACCATACGTGACACGGGAGTCGGCATCGCGCCAAAGACGCTCGAACGGATTTTCGAACCGTTTTTTTCGACAAAAAAGAACGGAACAGGACTCGGCCTTCCACTCACACGGGCGCTATTGCAAAGCATGAACGCCTCGTGCAAAATCAAGTCTAAAGAAGGAAAGGGAACAACAGTCTCAATTGAGTTCCCTACCGGTAAATAACTTTCTAATATATTGATATAATTACTTAACTGTAAGAATCTTACAGGGCGTGACCGCCACTCAATCTGTTTATGGAGATTTTTTTATGCCTAAAGAAGTTCATTGCGCACACATCCTCGTCAAAACCGAACAGGAAGCAAACGACATTAAGGGGAAAATCGACCGCAAGGAAGAAAAATTCCCGAAGATGGCAAAGCGCTTCAGCACTTGCCCAAGCAAAGAAGATGGCGGAGATTTGGGATGGTTCGGCAGAGGAGCAATGGTTCCTGAATTCGAAGAAATGGCATTCAAAATGGTGCCAAACAAATGCTCGAAACCTGTCAAGACGCAATTCGGATATCATCTGATTTGGGTATTCGAAACAAGAGGCGAAGACGAATAATTAACCCGAGCTGAAAATGCTTTTCGGTTGAAGCCACAGAAAGCGGACATCCGTGGAGTCCGCTCATGTGGCTTCAACACAATCTGATTGTCGACAAAGGAACGGCCAATGAAAACTCGAAACTTGGGAACAACCGGTATGATGGTATCGGAAATCGGCTTTGGAGCGTTGGAGATTGGAAGAGACTGGGCGCAGGATGTCAACACGAATTTCGCTCACCTCACGCAAAAAGAAGCAACCACTCTTCTAAACAAAGTCCTCGATAACGGCATCAACTTCATCGACACTGCGCCCGCGTATTGGTTCAGTGAAGAATACATCGGCAAAGCGCTTAAAACAAGAAGGGACGAGTTCTATCTCGCGACCAAAGTCGGTGAGTACTGCGACAAGAACGGCAGCGTCTTCGACTACTCGTACAGCGCGACGCTCAAGTTTATCGACAGCAGTCTCCAAAAACTCCAGACCGACCACATCGACCTCATTCAAATCCATTCGGCAAGCAAACAGGTGCTCGAAGACGGAGATGTCATGCGGGCAATGTTCGCCGCAAAACAAGCCGGAAAAGTTCTGCACATCGGAATGACGGGCGGCGTCGAAGAATGCTGCCTCGCAATCAGACTCGGTGGATACGAGACCATACAGGTGCCTTTCAACATGCTCACACCGCAGGCGCTCAAGGTTCTGTTCTCACTGGCCAAAGACCACCAAGTCGGGGTCATCATCATGCGTTCGTTGGCAGGCGGAAAACTCACCCGCAAGTACGAAGCACTTAAGGATGAGGCCGTGAAAGCGCAAATCGCGAAACTCGACAATCTCGCCACGGAAGCCGCCGACGTCAAATCGCTCGCGCATCTGGCAATCGCGTTTGTCATGAATCAAGAAGCGGTCTCAACGGCAATCATCGGAACACGAAACGCGAAAACTCTCGAAGAGAATATCGAACTGAGCAAATGCCCTGTCTCGCAGGAAACGCTCGACAAAGCAATGGCCATTATCAACCAAAGCCCACTGCTGTAGCAAACTGTCACGAAATCTAAACATAAAAAAACGCTTTCCTTCAAAACTAAGGAAAGCGTTTTTGATAAAGAAATAGGCGACTGCTCATCCCCATAAACAGTCGCCTTTACCGATAGTGCCGAAATCACTACCGGTCATGGGAGGGACCTCCCATATTGTATGGTTGCACGGAAACAAGGAGAGTGTACAGAATAGCACATCCACGCAACCAAATCTATAGAACTTGTAGCTCCTCACAGAACTATTTGTAACCGATCATTCTATATTTCTTGAAAAATCTTGCTCTGAAAACCACTTCGGTTAGGGTCTCATCTCGGGGCCTGCACCCGCTCCAAAGAGATCATCATCCGGAGACATCGGTGCCACGTCACCCGAAAAATCCGGAGCTTCGTGCCGACCTGCATCCATCATCATCTCGGGAGCGGCCGAGTTATCATCTTGTCCACCCAAGGACATCGGACCTTCAGGAAAACCCCCACCGCCTTTCGGCTCAAATCAAGGAGTAGACGGCATTGGCGGCGGAACCATGCCCTTTTCAGGGGACATCTCTTTGTCTTTGCAAGAACCACAACACTGATGATGTTGCGCTTGCATCCCGACACCACGTTTTGCGTGACGATTCCCACGATTTATCATCGGGAAATCGGCGCCGCCACCAAAACAGGCCTGCGCACCCGGATAAAATGGAGCACCCATGGCCCCCTTGGCGCCCGGAGCGTTCTTGCCACCCTTGGACTTGCGAGAATGCATTTTCTTGTACTTGGCCTTCTGGTCAGTACTCAAAACCTTTTCGACGGAAGCCTCACTCGACTTCTCTAAAGCTTTCAGCTCCGCTGTCAAAGCCTGACGACGAGCCTGCTTGGCCTCAAGCAAACGCTTGACCTCGGCACTCTGAGTAGTACTCAGATCCAGACGCTTCGTCATCATGTCAACTCGGCGAGCCACAGACTCCGTTGTTCCCGCGCCGTGATGATTCGGGGAGTCAAAACAAGCTCCCATCCCACGACAACCATTCTCACAACCACCCTGAGCATAAGCCCCCGTACACATCAGAACAACACTTGCTACTATCCCCATATAAGCAAATTTTTGTCTCATAATCACTAATCCCTTTCTTGCAACCTTGTTGCTGCAATCTCTTTCGCAAGTATCGTGCCAGAACTTAAGACGCCATTTATGCCCTTTTTCCACGATAAACTGCTATTGAATGGAACCATATGGTACTATTTTGTACGCTACAACCAGTAAATCTTCACTCATTTATAGCCCGTAGTCAACGTTTTCGCTTTACTTTACGCCACACAATATGGCATACTTATCGCACAATAACTATTATTTGGATGGAGAACAACAGATGGAAATGCATTCATGGTACAGCACCCTTACGGCTGCCACTATATTGCTTGCCTGCACAAGCCTGAGCAATGCTGCGGACAACGCGCTAGACAAAACCGATGAAGCAAAAACGAACACCGTGACGAATATCGATAAGGACCCATTGCCCGAGCCAATGCGCGAGTTTCGTGGCGTGTGGGTAGCATCCGTCGCGAACATCGACTGGCCAAGCAAACGAGGCCTGAGCACGGAGCAACAGCAAAAAGAACTCATCGACATCATGGACAAGTGCAAGGAACTCAACATGAATGCCGTCCTCTTCCACATCAGACCGGCGGCGGACGCAATGTACAAAAGCGACCTCGAACCGTGGTCGCCGTTCCTCACCGGAGAGATGGGCAAAGCGCCCGAGCCGTTCTATGACCCGCTGGAAATGGCCGTCACCGAAGCGCACAAACGAGGCATGGAGCTGCACACATGGTTCAACCCATACAGAGCACTGCTCAACCCCGACAAGGAAAAGGTCAGCGATAACCACATCTCGAAAACCAAACCCAATATCGTCAAACGATATGGCGAGTATCTCTGGATGGATCCCGGAGAAAAGGAAACGCAAGAACACTCGCTCGCCGTCATTCTCGATGTCGTCAAAAGATACGACATTGACGGAATCCACATCGACGACTATTTCTACCCCTATAAGATTAAGGATAAAAAGACGGACAAAATCGTCGATTTCCCGGACGAGGAATCCTATAAGAAGTATCAGGATATGGGTGGCAAGCTCGACCGCAGCGACTGGCGCAGAGACAACGTCAACCAGTTCATCGAGCGTTTCTACGCCGACACCAAGAAAATGAAACCGTGGGTCAAAGTCGGCATAAGCCCGTTCGGTATGTGGAGACCCGGATACCCCAAACAAATCAAAGGATTCGACCAGTACGAAGAACTCTACGCCGACGCGAGACTGTGGCTCCGCAAGGGATGGGTCGACTACTTCACGCCGCAACTCTACTGGAACATCGCGAACCCGGACACAAGCTTTGTGGCTCTCCTGCAATGGTGGTGCGGCGAATCCGCCGAAACCAGCAAGAGACCCATCTGGCCCGGACTCTATACCGGAAGAATCACCAACGAGCCTAAGGGCGACGGAAAAGCCTATTGCTCCAAAGAGATTGAATATCAAATCAAATGGTGCAGACTCACCCCGGACGCGACAGGACAAGTACACTTCAGCATGAAGACCTTCTTCAGAAGTCCCAACAACCTCAACGACGTCCTGACGACCACAACAGCCAAAGCGCCCGGCGTATACTCGCAAACCGCAGTCGTGCCGGCAATGCCATGGCTCGACAAAGACGCGCCGCTGAAACCTCAGCTCAAAGCCGAGGAAAAGGATAATGCCATTGCGAGTATCCAGTGGGAACCCGCGAATGAACAAGACAAGGAAGACATGAGATTCTGGTTTGTCCAATGGCGCGAAGATGGGAAGTGGAAACAGGATATCCTCCCCGCGACGGAAACAGCCATGAAGTTCACGCCGGAACAAAAGGTCGACCGGGCAGCCGTCCGAGCCATCGACAGAGCCTCGAACATGAGCGAACCAGCTGACACGACCAAGAAATAAACACCCTGACCGACTCAATCGCTAGGTCAAAGATGAAAAGCGCCGCGCGTCACACAAACATCTCCGTGACACGCGGCGCTTCTGCATAAGAACAAATCAACTATTTGCGTTTACGACGCATCATGACACTGACACGCCACCCGACCAACACCACACCAAGCAATGCCAGATAAACCTAATTTGGAATCTAACGCAACTGACGACCGACGTTCACCTCGCTCACAACCGGGGCATCCGAAGGAATATTGCGAGGATCCTTCTTCGCTGCCTCCACCGACTGCTGCTCGCGTGCTTGGTCGGCCAACCGACGCGCTTTCGAGGCGGCAAGCATCTGATTGAGCTGCTCCTGAGGCGGAAGTTCATTCGCCGACAGCTTGAACGTGTGCGCCGGCGTGCCGGGAATCGCCCGGAGATCCTCCACCTCGGCGCCAGAACGCACCAGAACCGGAGTGTATGTTGTCGCAGGCGCAGTCGTCAACTCATTAATCGTGAACAACTCCCGATGAGCAACAAAATCCAAACCAACACTCTCGACAAGGCGAGGAACAGCATTCGTGCCCTCATAAGTCAAATTCCAAGACGCTTTCTTCGCCGCGTTATCCGGATACGAGATAGTCTTCAGACGCCCCAAATCATCAAGCGCAAACTCCACCTTGACCGTCCCCGGGTGCTGAAGCTTCTGCTTCTCTTCGTCGGAAAGCATCGCCAACAGCGCCTCATCAGCCTTAATCGGCGGCAGAGTATGCTCCAAAGAAAACCGCTTCTCACCCAACGGCTTAATAGTCGCCGCATCCTTCGTGAAATACTCGCGATAACGTTCCACATCACCGAGAAGACTATTCGTGACTCTCTCCACATTCATAATAGGGATATGAGAATGCAGATTCTTATCCGCGTACGAAATCTCAATCCTATTACCTTGTTTGTAGTCAGTTCCCTCCGGGAAAATATCAACGGCATAATCCGGAGTCAACACAAACTCGCACAACTTGCGCTTGGCGGGACCGGTCGTTTCGCCGGTATCATAAAACGCGTAGACAAACTTCTGGTCGCGCCGTGCCAACGCGAACTTAGCCGTACGAATCGCCGAACCATTGACATCCCAACTCTCATAAGTTCCACGCACAAAATACGTCCCATGAATATCAGGAAAAGCGCGCAAATAATCCTCGGCACCCACACCCACCGCCGCCAAAGCGCTCAATAAAACAACAAATGCACACCGCATACCCCAATACTCCTTTTTCAAAAAGCCTACATCAACCCCACCAAAATATTGCCAACACCACACAACATCCCCCACCTCTTCTCTCAACTCTCCACTCTCAACTCTGTATGAAGCTCTATATGAAGCTTTTTACTTAACTTTAATTTGGGGATTTTTTGTTGTTCACTGAATCAGAACTTTCTCTCTATATATTATCTTCATATGGTTTTTCTCACGGTCACATCTTCCACTCTTACCGCGCGGGGGCGTTAACTTATGGACAAGAAAGTTGTCTTAATCACTGGGGCATCTGCCGGCATCGGCAAGGACACCGCCGTCCGTTTGCTCAAGGATGGGTGCATTGTCTACGCGACCGCACGCCGTCTGGACCACATGGCCGACCTCGGCGCGCTCGGCGCCACGGTGCTCCGGATGGATGTGACGAGTGATGCCGAGGTGCAAGCAGTCGTCGACCAAATCATGCGCGAGCAAGGTCGTGTTGATGTTCTCGTCAACAACGCGGGCTTTGGTCTCTATGGCAGTGTCGAGGAAGTCGATTTGGAGGCCGCCCACTATCAACTCGAAGTCAATCTGTTTGGCATGGCGCGCGTCTCGCGTGCCGTCATCCCCCACATGCGCGAGCGTCGCTCCGGCCGCATCATCAATGTTTCGTCCATCGGCGGCAAAATCTACACGCCTCTCGGTTCGTGGTATCACGCGAGCAAACATGCCGTCGAGGGCTGGTCTGACTGTTTGCGCCTCGAGTTGCGCCAGTTTGGAATTGACGTTGTCATCGTCGAGCCGGGGTTTATCCTGACAGAGTTCGTTGACGTCATGATTACCCCCATGCGCAAGGTTTCGGGCAGTGGCCCTTACGCGAATCTTGTCGCGTGCATCGACAAGACGCTCACGCATCATTGCGAGCGCACAATCGGTTCGCAAGGCCGTGTCATCGCCGACGCGATTGCCCGCATCGTTTGGGCGCGCCGTCCCCGGACAAGATACGCCGTCGGCAAGTACGCGACCCTTGCCATCGGATTCCGCAAGTGTTTCGGCGACCGAATTTACGACAAGGTTATGCTCACCTTTATCAAGTAGCGTGCGCCTTTACGGTTCGCGCTGTTGCCGTTTTTGTGCCCGCCCCGCCGCGCCTGCAAGCAGCAACCCCGCGGCCAGTGCGGTAAACGGCGCAACGGTCACCAGACCAAAGCTCCCGATAATGGTATGCAGAATCTCCGAGGACACAAACTTGAGATTGAGGATATTGATGAGTGGGATTTGCTGCGCCATGAAAACCATCAGCAACCCGATGTATCCGCCCGAGTAGGCCAGCAGCAGTGTTGTGCTCATCGTCCCCAGAACCGCGCGCCCGACGTTCATCCCCGACTTGACGGCCTCAAAACGCGAAATCTCGGGCTTCTTGGCCACAACCTCCGCCACTGCCGACGTGATATCCACCGCCAAATCCATCACGGCACCCGACGAGGCAATGAAGATTCCCGCGATGAATACCTGCGTCAGATTCAGCCACGAGTACCCGGAATAGAGCAGCTGCTCGGAGAAGGGCATGACGGCGCCATGAATCTTGAACACTCCCACAAAGTAAATCGCCATCAGGCATGTGACACCCAGTCCTAGCAAAGCTCCGATGATCGCCGCCAGCGACCGCCGGTCGAAACCGTAAACCAACCCAACAATCACCGTCGTCAGAATGAATGCCGTCACGCAACCAACCAACACCGGATTGTAGCCGAGGAGGAACATGGGAATCAGAACCCGCCAGATAACCACAATGGAGAAGATGAACGACAGCAGCGATTTGAAGCCGATAATGCCCGCGAAACTGACCAGCGCAATGACGAATAACGCCACAAGGAAAATCTCCCAGTTGATGCGATAGTGGTCAACGAGCGTCACCGCCTTGATATCGTCCTCGAAAAAATCCACCGTCACCAGTGCTTTGTCGCCCGGCGCGAAAAACTTATCCTGTTCGAGCGATCCCGCCAGAATGTTGGTGCCGGACACGTGCCGCCCTTTGAAGCGCCCACCCAGAAGCTCAACTTCGCACAACTGTTCGCCGGTCCGAATCAGCCCGACGTCGACGACATAGGTGTCATCCGTCGACAAAATAAGTCCCGCAACACGCTCCGTATTAGGAAATGTTCGCTCCTCAAACGAATGAGGAACGAACATGACCAAAAGAATCGCTATCACAGTAACAATGATAGGAATTGTGTTGCGACGATGCAGACCGGCCTCGGCCATAAGCTACTTGACCTTAGTCAGCGCGCGAAGTTTCTTGCAAACATCAACGTTGTCATACGCGCCTGCAAAAGCGTCCGCCCCTGCACCCTTGGCATAGAGCGCCACGGGCAGACCCGTATGGGCATACGACGCGAAGTTCACGCCGGCCTTGTTGTTCAGCACATGCGTCAACGTAACGACGAACGGGTTATAGCCGCCATACAGAACGCGGTCACCTTGCTCCTTGGCTGTCCGTCCATCCTTCACCATCTCAAAGGCGGCCTTCAGTTTTCCAAGTTCATACTCCGTCAGCACCATATCCTTCTTCGCGGCAGCATCGGGGTCAGACTCGGTCAGCAGCCCAAAATTCGCCTTAACATCCTTCAGCGCGTCCTCAAAGGAGACATTCTTGTCCTTGTACGTATTGACGATCTTCTCGAACTCCACATAGGATGTCTTCTGATTTCCAAGCTTCTCAAAATACGTGTCATAATTTGTCCCCGCGAAACCAATCGTCAAACCGCCTGTTTCGTGATCACCCGTCACGATAATCAGTGTCTCTTCGGGATACTTGTCATAATACTCCGAAGCAACCTTCACGGCCTCTTCGAAAGCCATTGTCTCGTTGATAACCGTAAAGGCGTCGTTGGCATGGCAACCCCAGTCAATCTTACCACCCTCGACCATCATAAAGAAACCTTTGTCGTTATTGGCCGTGAGCATCTCGATGCCCTTGCGGGTCAGATCCGCCAACGTGATATCGCCTTCCTTCTGATCCAGACGATACTTCATCGCCATCGTCCCCGTCTCCAGTTCATCCTGTGGGCAAATGACAATCGTCTTGCCATTCTCGGGCTTCAGGCTACGGAACTTCTCGTTGGTATTAGCGATATAGTAACCTTCCTTCGCCGCAAGGTCAGCAATCTTCTCTTTGCCTTCTTTGGTCACCTGCTTGGAGTTATTCGATAGGAAATCGCCACCGGCAAAATAGTCATAATTGCTCTTGAGCAAGTCCATTCCAATGTCGTAGTAATCGCTGCGTGACGGCACATGCGCATAGTAAGCGGCGGGCGTCGCGTGGTCAATATTCACACTCGTCACAATACCGACCTTATAATCCAGTTGTTGCTTGACCTGTTCCGCAATGGAAACCGACTTGTGTTGTTTGGTCTCATCCATATTCAGCACACCGCTCAACGTGCGGATTCCGCTCGAAAGCGAAGTAGCTGTCGCCGCCGAATCGGGGCAATAGGAAGAGGAGTTGTAGGAGTTGACCGCGCCAACAACCGGAAATGTCGTAAAGAACATCGGGCTTGCTTGGGGAATCCGACCGGCTGCCGGGTCAATGGCGCCGTGCTGCTTGACACCACGATAGAACCCACTTGCCTGAATCTGCGGGAAACTCATTCCATCACCGATGAACATGAAAATATACTTGGGTGCTTTGCCGGCATACTCCGCGGCGTCATCCGATGCCGCGGCAACGGTCGGCGTTGTCTCGCTCATATTAACAACGCACTCACCTGTGGCCGCAAACGCAAACGCAAGCGCGATGACAAAAAACCGTCTTAGAAAATCATTCTTAATCATTATTATCCACTTTCCGACGCGAACTGCGAATTCGGTAATTGTCAATGGCAGCGCGCCATTAACATATAAACAATTCACACTCTAAATGATTTTCTTTTTATGATGACATTGACTCTACTAACAAAGAAGTAATATACCTCCGAATCAAGTGTAATTCTGATATTATGTTGGAAATCTTAACTTACGGAAACCCAGACCTCACCAAGCCAAACAGCGAACTCGAACAGATTGGCGATGAAGAACTCGCACTCATCGGAGCAATGATTGAGACAATGTACGAAGCAGACGGCGTCGGATTGGCGGCCCCACAAATCGGGCGCAACTTGCGCATGTTTGTGTTGGATGTCGACTTTGACCGCGATGCGAAACACCCAGACGAGACGAGAAACCCGCAAGTCTTTATCAATCCCAAAATCACATGGGAAAGCACAGAAGACGAGCCATTTGAGGAGGGGTGCCTCAGCTTGCCTAATGTTCATGCGCAAGTGTGGCGTCCGTCGTCTGTCCGTATGACTTGGCGCGACGATGCATGGGAAGAGCACGACGAATTACTCGAAGGTTATCTCGCCCGAGTTGCGCAACACGAATATGACCATCTGGAGCAGCATCTTTTTGTCGACAGAATATCGCAGAACAAGCGCCTGTCGTTAGCTCCAAAACTCACTGAACTGCGAAACAATAACAAGTAATAAGGTGACGCGTGACCGATAGCGTAACTCGCGATACATATCTATCGATTGTCATTTCGGCATACAACGAAGAAAAGCGGTTGCAGAAATCGCTACCTTTGATTCTCGACTATGTCAAGAACAAGGACTTCAAATCGGAAATCATCATTGTTGACGATGGAAGCTCTGACCGGACAGCCGAGATTGCCGAAACGTTCCTCGCGGATATTACGCATGCTGTGGTACGCAAGCAACCCAACGCCGGAAAAGGCGCAGGCATTCGCTCGGGCATGAAGATTGCCCAAGGACAGTGGCGACTGATGTGTGACGCCGACCTGAGCACGCCGATTCATGAATTGGACAAATTCTGGAACGTGCTCCAAGACAAACCGCAGACGGATATCATCATCGGTTCACGGGCGCTCATGAATAGCGAGCTTGCCGTCCGGCAACCATTCTACCGCGAGTTCATGGGACGTGTTTTCAACGTCTGCGTCCAGATGCTCGTTTTACCCGGCATTCACGACACCCAATGCGGATTCAAACTCTTCAACGCAAAAGCGGCCGAGACTATTTTCCCGATGCAAAAAGCCAACGATTTCTCGTTCGATGTCGAGTTGTTGCTTCTGGCGCGCAAGTATCATTTCGAAATCGTCGAGTATCCCATTCGCTGGGTCAACGATTCCGCGAGCAAAGTCAACCCCATTTTTGATTCGCTCAAAATGTTTTGGGCGCTGCTCCGCTTGCGCAAGCAAATCACCGGAACATCTGCCACTATCCCAAAGGATAAGGAGTCAAACGGAGAATGATTAGGCGCTGTTGGATGTGGTTGAAGTCGCTCATCACCGGAGAAAAAGAGTTTCTCTGTGACACTTGCCGCTATGATTATGACAAAGCTTGCAATCGCCGCGAACGCCCAAACGCAACCAAATGCAAGGACTACAAACGCAACTAAGCGGACTCTCGGACGACACCGGGCAACGGCATCGACGCAAACGCGTTCAATGTCAAATCGCATTCGGCTGGCACAACATCACGCAAATGCCACGCCAAACCCGCCACCATGGCCGCATTGTCCGTGCAAAAAGCGGGCGCCGGAAAATACACATGCTGACGCTTGAACCGCTGTGCCGCCGCGGCACGCAAACCGGCGTTGCACGCGACGCCACCACAAACTGCCAGAACCGGAACGCCGGTCTCCTTCATTGCGCGCTGCGCTTTGCCCAACAACACATCAACGACAGCAGACTGAAACGAAGCGCAAACATCCGCCAACAACTGCGGGTCTGAACGAACAGCGTCAGCCCCGCCAAGGTCACGAACCAAACAGGACACGGCCGTCTTCAGCCCACTGAAACTAAAATTCTTCTGGTCACGGCGCAGCATCGGCCGCGGCAAATCAAAACGGTTACTGTCGGCATTTTCCAAACCGGCATACCTGTCGATAATCGGCCCACCCGGATAACCAAGCCCCAACAACTTCGATACTTTGTCAAAAGCCTCGCCTGCGGCATCATCCACGGTCTCGGCAAGAAGCTCAAAATCATACGCCCCCTTGACCAACACCAACGACGTATGCCCCCCGGAAACCGCCAACCCAATATACGGATAGGACAACGCCTCATTGCCCGGCTCCGTCAGCCCCTTCGGAGTCTTCGCGGTATCTTCGTCCACCACGCTTGGCGCGATCATCGTCAACCGGCAAGCCTTGTCTGTCGACTGCAAAAACGGAGCATACAAATGCGCCGCGATATGATGTACCGTAATGAGCGGTTTGCCTGTCGCAAACGCCAGCGCCTTGGCCGTTTCGAGGCCAATGAGCAAGGCGCCGACCAACCCCGGTCCCTGTGTCACGGCGATTGCGTCGACCGCTTCGAGCGTCAGTGACTGCGACTCGAGCATTTTGTCAATCATCGGCAGCAGGCACTTCATATGCGCGCGACTGGCAAGCTCCGGAACCACGCCACCCCACGCCTGATGAATGCGTATCTGCGACGCGATATGACTCGCCAGAACATGCCGACCATCCTCGACCAGCGCGACCGAGGTTTCATCGCATGATGTTTCAATACCAAGTATCAACATAAATCTATCCTTGCTCAAGTACCCACAAATCCGTATTTTATAGCAGCATTCGAACGAACAAAGACAAACTCAACTGGATAGAAATATGTAGAATCTGAAATCACAAAGGACATACGGATGTTTTCGAAACTCAAACTTTTCCTCAGCACTTGTCTTTTATTCTTGCTTTCAGCGACAACAGTCGCCGCCGAGCCTACCGCGATAATTGACATCGATATGGACAACCCAACAACCTCGACGATTCGACCGGTTTGGACTCAGACAAACATCTGGGACATCGGCCAAATGCCGCAAGATCGGAAAACGACCATCATTCGCGAAATCATCCTCATGACCGCGACGGGCGGACGCCCCACCAACAACATGGCCACTATCTTACCTGACGGTTCGCTCAAGTGTGACTTCACTTCGCTGACTCTTGCGCTTGACAGGGCACTGAACCTCAAGCTTATCCCGACCATCGTTCTCGGCAACACACCGGACTGCCTCTCGACTTCCACGGAAATCCGCGAGTTTGAGGTCAACACACTGCCGCCCACAAAAACGGAGCTCTACAGTCAGTACATCGAGGAACTTTTCAAATGCCTCGCCGAACGCTACGGGAAACTTCGCGTGCTCAGCTGGCATTACCGCCTCATGACCGAACCGGACAACAGCAGTTGGTGGACGGGAAACGGCATGAAAGGATATTGCGAACTCTACGACCTCACGGTCGCGGCGGCACGGCGCGCGCTGCCGGACATCGTCATCGACGGCGGGAATTACATGAACTGCGGCAAGCTCAAGGGCACATCATGGGTAGAAGCATGGCCACGTTGGATTGCGTCGAATGAATCGAAAACATCCGCGGCGTTGCCTCACAAAATCGCATCGATTAGCTTCTCGGGCTACTGCCACATCAGCCCCAAACACTCTGCAAGCCAGATTGGTCTTGACCCACGGAATCTCAAAAGTATTATGGATACGCTCAAAACCTGTACCGAGAAACACATCTCTTACCCGCTTCGATACTACATCGCGGAGGGTCAGCAACTCTATGACGAAAACCAGAAGTATCTTTGGCTCGGAGACGGAACGGAAAAGGGCGCGGCATGGAATGCGGCCATGATTAAGCAGGCACACGATACCGGACTCGACCGCAATGTACAATGGGGGTGGGGAGGACTCGCCGACTCGAACTTGCAGTCACCTGTGCACCACACACTCCAGATGTTCGAGGCCATGCTCGGCGACCACATTCTCCCGCTGAACATCCAGACCCAGAACACCACGGACTCGCTCTATCTCGACGCCATTGCCACAACCGCGAATGACGGCACAATCCGCATCATCGCGTTCAGCTATGACTGGGCTGTGCGCGACAACCCCGAACAAACGCCGGTCACAATCAATCTGTCAACTCATAAGGACTCGACGAAATATGCCGTCGAGCAATGGCGCATCGATCGCGAGCACTCGAATTTTATGACCCAGTGGATTAAAGATAGCGCCAACCTCAAGATGGTCGATCGTGGCTGCAACAGCGGCTCGCACTACGACTTGGATGTCCGCCATACGCTTGACGATGAGGGGCTGAAAGTCTGGAATAGCAACATCGAAAAGTACCGTGCCATGGACGACTTAGAGCTTATGGAACCGTCCCAAACGGTCGAAACAAAAGACGGCAAACTGTCTTTATCGCTCAGTCTGCCGTCCAATAGTGTTGCTCAATTCGTGATACGTCCGCTCAACTAAACCAGCGGGTCACCCAGAATCGGCTTATCCTTCGGCGGCACCTCATCAGAGGCGGCCTCCGTCTCATCTGACTTTGACTCCGGCAAACCGTCTTCCGGCACTGCATTCTCATCTGCGGCTTTGTCAAGGACAGCTTCGACCTTCTCATCATCGAACGGCGGCAGTGGTTCGCCTGCAATTAACTTGGTCAAATCATCGCCGTCAAGCGTCTCACGCTCAATCAGAGCCTCGGCCACTCGCGTCAGCGCATCCATATGCTCCGACAAAATCCGATAGCAATGTTCATGCGCCTCGTCGACAATCTTCGAGATTTCTTTATCAATCTCGCGTGCTGTCACATCACTATAGTCATGCGAATGCGCTCCGGCCAACTTGCCAAGCGGACCGGCAATGGCCTCCTCGTCGCCACCAAAGGTGCGCATTCCAAGCTCGTCGCTCATACCAAACTGACAAACCATCGCCTTGGCGATTTCCGTAATGCGCATCAAATCGTTGCCTGCGCCTGTGGTAAAATCGCCAAAAACCAACTCCTCGGCAACGCGACCACCCATGGCGTAAACAAGACGCTCTTTAATTTTATTCTTGAATTGAGTGAACCGTTCTTCGCTCGGCAAATAGCTTGTGACGCCCAACGCGCGGCCACGCGGAACGATTGTAATCTTATGAACTTCCTCATCGACATCCAAGAAACGCGCCGCCACAGCGTGCCCGGCCTCGTGGAATGCGGTCAGCCGTTTTTCCTTCTCGGTCAACACAAGACTACGACGCTCCGGCCCCATCATCACTCGGTCACGTGCTTCTTCAAGCTCGGACAAAGTGACCGCATCCTTATTGCGACGCGCCGTCAGCAACGCAGCCTCATTGATGAGGTTCGCCAAGTCCGCGCCGGAGAAACCGGCCGTCCCCTTGGCAATAACATTCAGGTCAACGCCCGTAGCCATCTTGACCTCACGTGAGTGAACCTGCAAAATCTGTTCGCGACCCTTGAGGTCCGGAATGTCGACCGCAATCTGACGGTCGAAACGCCCCGGACGAAGCAACGCTTTATCAAGCATATCGGGACGGTTTGTCGCGGCAATCAGAATGACGCCTTCATTCGCGCTAAAGCCATCCATCTCGACCAGCAACTGATTCAGTGTCTGCTCGCGTTCATCATGACCGCCGCCCATCCCCGACCAACGGTGACGACCAACAGCATCGATTTCATCGATAAAAATCACGCAGGGTTTATTCTTCTTGGCTTGCTCAAACAAGTCACGCACACGGCTCGCGCCAACGCCGACGAACATCTCGACAAAATCGGAACCACTTATCGAGAAGAATGGAACACCGGCCTCGCCCGCAACTGCCTTGGCCAGCAGGGTCTTGCCTGTGCCGGGCGCGCCATAGAGCAGCACACCCTTGGGAATACGGGCGCCCAAACGGGCAAACTTCTCGGGGTCTTTCAGGAACTCGACAACCTCCGCCAATTCCATCTTGGCCTCATCAACCCCGGCAACATCACCAAAAACAACCTTCTTGTCGTCTGCCGATACAAGCTTCGCGCGGCTCTTGCCAAAGCTCAAAGCCTTGGAGTTTCCACCGCCGCCCATTTGGCGCATAATGAACAGCCACGCGACAACCAGCAAAATAACAAAACCAATATTCAGCAAAATCGACTGCATCAAACCCGAGGAAGGATGAGCCTCATACGACACTTGACCCTTGCGAGCTGCCTCAAAAACAAGCTCACTCTGGCCGGGCATATAGCGAGCGATAAACGGCTTCGCAACGCCCTCGTCATCGATATACTTGCCCTTGAGTGTGCCGGAATCATCGACAACCTTGCCCTGGATTTTGCCGGACTCCGCCAGTTGCGCGTAACGGGTCAGATCCAGTTCTTCCTGACGCGAATCCTGATTAAAGGTAACATACAAAACGATACATGATAGAAATATCGCAATCCATATTGCCGCTGATTTCATTAATTTCGCTTTCTCTCTTTCTCTTCTTCTTTTCTATATTATCTTATATGATACAATCGCAAACACGAAACACTGGAAGAACCAAGCGAATACGGCTTCCGGCAACTCAACTATTTGTGGCCCAAAACATCACGCAAACCCTGCGCCATACGAATCAAGCGGGAGCCCTTGAGACGTGCCAATTCATCACGCTCGCGACGCCATGCCTGACGTGTATCATAAAACAATCGATGCCAGCAGCGAATCTCTGCATCCTTGATGAGTGAATCACGCAAACCCTCAAACTTCTTAATCCATTGCCACAATTCCTCACCCGACACATTCTGTGCCATCAAGGGATAACGCGACAGAGCCTCAAGGCGTTGGTCATCCGGCCAGAAATTCCAACCATAGATTGAGAAGTCCATATCATCCGACACGATGCCTCCTGCAAGCGCCTCATCCCACACACGGGTCGCCGGCAGTGGCATCAAGATTCCACAACCCACGCGATTTATCACATCAAGATTGCGTTGGACAAAATCCCAATTTGTCTGGATATCGTCCTGCGTTTCATGCGGCGTCCCTATGATAAGCGACGCGCCTGCGCTCAGATTATGCGAACGCATCACATCCATGGCATGCTGATTGACATCGGGCGTTACACCACGCTTGTTCAGCCACTTCAAAACGGGAGCCGAATTGGACTCGATACCAAAATCGATTTCATGGAAATGCAAATCCCAAAGCAAATCCGCCAGTTCATCGGTCATCAGATTCGCGCGAACTTGCATGCGGAACATGATTCCGTCATGCACACGCGTCTCTTTCATCAACTTGCACAGTTCGCGAAAACGCGTCTTGTTCGCAACCATCAAATCGTCAAAAATAAAAATCTGCACCGGGTCGTATTTCTCGCGTAACGCAATCATATCGTTCACGACACGCTGCGGCGAAAAATAGCGCAATCCACTCCACAAAGCGCTCGACGAACAGAACGCACACTGGAAGGGACAACCGCGGGATGTCAGCATATGAACCATGCGCCAACTCGGCGCTTCGTATGTCCCCAAAACATCACGGTCAGGCGGCGGCAAAATATCCAAATCCTCGATATTCGAACGCGGAGGTGACAGCAGCACCTGCCCCGCCTCACGATAATTCAAACCACAGATTTTCGCCAGCGAACTCGAATCCGGTTTCAACGTCACCTTGAACAATTCGACAAGTTCGCACATCGTCATCTCGCCTTCGCCAACGACGCCAAAATCAAATTCGGGCGCTAAGTTCAAGGGCATGGAGCTGTTGTGGACGCCCGCCAAGAATATGCAAATGGGAAGCTCTTCGCGGATGTGACGAACCTGCTCACGGGCAAACATGATACCGATGGTATCGCAACTCACCCCCAAGACATCCGGGCGCCACGAGATGACCTCGTCCGCGTCGCGAAAAAACGCGATCTCGACGCCACTCACACGCTGTTTGAGGCAGGAAATAATATGACCAATGCCAAGCGGCGGCATCAAATCCTCGCCACGAGCCATTCGGGGAACTGCATGAAATATCGCTAACTTTATCATTAGATTATTTCACCAATGACACCAAACGGTATTCACCATTCTGACGCTCGAATTGTATATCAAAGATGAATAGATTGTCTGTTCGATTATGAATTCCTTTAATATTATCCTTGTGCGAGTCGGAGATATTTTTTGGCCTGGTTCAAGAAACAAAAGTACACTACATTACAGTTCTCTACGAAAAAAAGCGAAAGAATTCCGGAAGGGCTCTTCGTTAAGTGTGAGTCATGCTATGCAGTTATCTTGGCTTCCGAGTTCGAGAAGAACCTTATGGTATGCCCCGAATGCGGACATCACCACAAGTTCCCTGTCAACAAGAGAATTGCTCTGCTCACGGACGAAGGTTCTTTCTCGAAAATGTTCGAGGAGATTCGCCCGACTGATCCGCTCGGTTTTGTCGACAGCAAAAAATATCCGGATCGCATAAAAGCCGCACAGGAAAAATCCGGCTTTTCGGAAGCGGTGGTCACGGGCACCGCAACCATCAACGGCCATCCCGTCGCCATCGGATTCATGGTATTCGACTTCATCGGCGGGTCAATGGGTAGTGTCGTCGGCGAACGAATCACACGCCTCATTGAATACGCCACTGAACACCGTCTACCGGTCATCATGATTAACTGCTCGGGCGGCGCCAGAATGCAAGAAGGAATTCTCAGCCTGATGCAAATGGCCAAGACATCCGGCGCTTGCGCCAGACACGCGATGGCGGGTCTGCCCTACATCAGCGTCCTCACAGACCCATCAACGGCCGGAGTCATGGCAAGCTACGCAAGCCTCGGAGATGTTTGCATCGCCGAACCCGAAACACTCATCGGATTTGCCGGACCACGCGTCATTCAGCAAACAATCAATCAGATTTTGCCGAAGGATTTCCAACAGGCAGACTTCGTCCTGAAACACGGATTCTTGGACATGGTGGTGTCACGCGCTGAGATGAAGGACACGCTGACGAAGCTCATCGAATACATGGAACCCGCACCCATCGCGGAAACGAAGAAATAGGTTATTCTTTGCCGGACAAATCAGTGCGCGACTTGGGCGTCTGATGTAACATCGAACCAATATACACCCACGCAATGGCAAGGAGCGCGGTCGCTATTAGCGACAGATTGAACCCCGCGCAAATGAATGAGACAAAACTGCCATGCTTCGCGACGGCTTCCGCAACAGAACCGTTTCGCATCACAAGTTGTGTCGTGACCGCCAGAAAAGGCAACCACCAAACCGCCAGAAAAACCTTCAGATTCAGACGATAACGGTCGAGGCAAAACCCCGGAAGTGCCATCACAAAGGCGCCACACAAAACCGTCACATAGGGAATCCACCAAGCGCCAAACTCGACCACGGAACGAACAAACAGAACCCACCAGAAACCCGCCAACGAACCGACCAGCCACATAAACTTGTCAGTGCCCGGAAAATAATAGTACGATAACAACGAACATACAGACCACAAAAGCGGCAACAGCCAAACGTATAAATACCGTTTTGGTTTCATCGGCAAAACTCCCAAAGAGTGGCGGAGAGAAAGGGATTCGAACCCTTGGTACCCGTAGAGGGCACAGACGCTTTCGAGGCGCC
This sequence comes from Candidatus Sumerlaeota bacterium, assembly GCA_012513815.1. Taxonomy (GTDB): domain Bacteria; phylum Sumerlaeota; class Sumerlaeia; order Sumerlaeales; family Sumerlaeaceae; genus JAAZBM01. Next base: position 339,197 of record JAAZBM010000011.1, read on the forward strand.
CGCCTTCAGCCGCTCGGCCATCTCTCCACTCAGCTTAGTTTATTACGAATTCAGAGAATAAACATTCACAAAACGACGAGGAAAAACGGTGAAACCGATACCACTCAATAATATGTTTGGGACAATCGTTTGTATGTATCAATAACCTATAACTTAAGAGAGGGTAACAATATGGGAAATCAGTTCAAAACTTACTTTTTGATGGTTGCGCTTATTGCAATCATCACGGGATTCGGAGCGATTGTCGATTCAGCGCTCGGCGGAAACCACGTAATTCTGTTCGCCTTCTTCCTGTTTTCGCTTATCTCGACATGGGTCACCTACTGGTACGCGGACACAATAGTCCTCAAGATGTACAGGGGCAAGATTGTATCACGAGAAGAAGAACCGGAATTACACGAAATCGTCGAGAGGCTCGCGGCTAACGCGCATATTCCGATGCCGAGAATCGCGATTGTGCCAATGGCGGAGCCGAACGCCTTCGCGACGGGCAGAAATCCACAACACGGCTTAGTCGCTTGCACCACCGGCATCCTCAACATTCTGGACAAACAGGAACTCGCAGGAGTGCTTGGTCACGAAATCGGACACATCAAACACAGAGATACTCTGTTGCAGACAATCGCAGCAACATTGACGGGAATTCTCGGTATGTTGGCGAGCGTCGCGAAATGGGGCACAATCTTCGGCGACAACCGCAACTCCAATCCCATCGCGCTGGTCGTCATGCTCATCGGAGCGATTTTGCTGCCATTCGTCGGAATGTTGATTTCGATGGCAATCTCACGCTCAAGAGAATACCTTGCGGATTCCGCCGGAGCGGAATTCAGCCGTGACCCCAACAGTCTGGCACGGGCGCTCCAGAAAATGGAAAACATGGCGACGGCCTCGGCGCAACACGGGTTGAAGTCGAACGCGATCCAGGGGACGGAAGCGATGTTCATCATCAATCCGTTTGCCGGTGCAAGCTTGGCATCGCTTTTCAGCACACATCCGCCGACAGAAAAGCGCATCGCTCGCCTGCAGCAGATGGCTATGGGACGGCAAGTCTTCTAATCGAAACACAGAACAAATGAACAATCCCCCGAACGCGCATCACACGCGGGCGGGGGATTCTTGTTTCAATTCGAACGAACGCTAATCGTCCTCTTTCTCCGAATGATAGACGATATAGCAATTGCCGCCGCGAGCCTTGGCCTCATACAGCGCCTTGTCCACACACGCGAAAGCTTCGTCAAACGTCGTGAAGCTCTTATCCAAGAAGGCGATTCCGATGCTGATGGTCACTTCGTCCCGCAACACATCCGCCATCGCTTCATTGATAGAGGTGACCTTGCCGAGAATGCTCTCGACACGTTTGACAATCTCTTCATTGTTCTTGATATCGCAGAAGAACAACACAAACTCGTCACCACCAATACGACCGACAATATCGGTCTGACGGCTCGACCTCTTGAGAATATCAGCCAATTGACGCAACACCATATCGCCCACGGGATGACCATAAGTATCATTAATGCTCTTGAAGTGGTCAATATCCAACTCGACGATTGCATGACGAACGGAACTGATATTATGCAATTCGAACTCTATCAATTCTTCCGTTGTCGAACGATTGTACAGCTCCGTGACGGCATCCGTCTCGGCCTTTTCGAGAAGTTTATCTAACTTGACACGTTCGTCATGAATATCGGTGACATAGCCAAACACACGATACACTGTCCCGCTTTCGTCGCCAATGCTGACATAATAGGCTCGATGCCAACGATAATTTGACTCACCATAGCAACAGGCAAGATACTCGCATGACCCGGAGGTCGGTTTGTCTTTGGCGGCCATAAGTTGTGCAGTGTAGGACTCCAGAAAATCCTTGTGGATAACATGGGAATTGGGCAGATACTTACTGTACTTGGAAATAACCGTTTCACGCGGCTGACCGTTGTTCATCAAAGTATACGTCAATTCATCCTTTTGAGGATCGTAATCGAAAGTCATCACATTGGTACTCTCAATCAGAATCCGATAACGCTGCTCTTTCCACTTCTCGGCCTGTTCAGCCAGAACCTGTTGCGTCACATCAATAACGGTCACATAAATGCTGGTAGGTTTGTTGGGCGTGACAATAAAGGACGCCATCAGCCGCAGCCAGATAACACGACCTGACTTCAGATTAAACTTACCCTGTCCCAGATAGGGCGTGCGCCCTGGTTTCAAGTTCGCGATGATTTCGCTCACACCATCAAATGCCTTCAAATAACTTTCGGGCATACATGGAGTCATCAATGCACTGTATTGTTCGGGAGTAAGGCCAATCATCGAGCAGAGCAAATCGCTGAAATACACCGGACGAATGCACCCGTTCTCCAACTCGTAAATGCCGATACCAACAGGAATATTCGCGATAACATTCGCCATGCGCTCGTTGGCCATTTTGAGATTCTGCTTCGCAATCATTTCCTCGTTGATATCCGTCAACGTCCCCACCGTCCGAACATGCTCACCGTTCGCGTCATTAATATAGGTTTCCGCGAGATGCATCCACCGATATTCACCGGTCTTCATCTGCAAACGCAAATCCGCTTCGGTAAACATAACCCCTTTCTGATGCTGACGGAGTTGATAACTCAATTTCTCGCGGTCATCCGGATGAACGGTCTCCTGTGTGCTACAATGAGAGAAAATCGTATCATACGGAATCTGGCTCATGGCATAGCGCTCGTAAGATTTCGTGTGATAGTACTTCTCGCCATATTTATCAAAATCAAAAATGGTTGTTGCCGTGTGTTCAACAATAATACGATAGCGTTCCAGTTCGTAGCGCTGGTCCTCAAGTATTTGATTCTTCTCGCGGAATTCATCAACCTGCTTTTTGAGATCATCAATGTTTTCCAGAACCGAATAGAACAAAAATACCTCACCAATTCTGGCGATTACGCCATGGCGTATCCGAATCCAAACATAACGGTCAACATCCACTTGGAGTTGGCACTCGACCACCTCGCAATCCCCTGTCTGGAGCAAATGCTTCATGCCCTCCATAACCGTCTTGCGGCTATCCGGATGCACCCATTTCTCCGCATGAAAATGCCTCTCATTGAAGAACTCCTGCGACATCGTCAGCTCTTTCAGATACTGAGCATTGATGCGCATCACCGCGATGCTTCCATCTTTTTCCGAGTATTCGATGATGGACGCGCCGCCGACAATCGAATTGAAAAGCAGAGAAATGCGGTCGTTCGGATTCCAGAATGCGTTCAATTCCTCTTCGGAAATCAGGAGCGGATCCATCTGTGTCACCGGCAAGCTAGCGTTTTTCTTTAGTAGAGCCTCGAACTCTTCCACGGGAAGTGGTTTTGCGAAATAATAACCCTGCAAATATTCGCAACCGACGGAACGTAGAAAATCAACCTGCTCCGCCGTCTCGACACCTTCGGCAATCACCTTCAGATTCAACCAGTGTCCCATGCTTATCACCGAGCGAACAATGCTACTGCCGCGATGAGCATTGTCTTTGCCGAACAGGAATTTCAAATCCATCTTGAGGACATTGACCGGAACATCCTTGAGCGAATTCAGCGAAGAATAGCCACTGCCGAAGTCGTCCATTTCGATTACAAAACCATTTTCCTGCAATTCCCGAACAGTCTGGATAAGCTGATGCGTGTGGTCAAGGTAAGCGGATTCGGTAATTTCCAAATGCATCAACTCGCGAGGAATCTCATACTTATCACGCAGCGCGACCAATTTCGCGCACAGGTCTTTGTCGTAAATGTCAATACGGGAAACATTAACCGAAATCCGAATCGGCATGTTGCCCGCCTTTATCCACTCGTGCAACCACCGACAGGCATTCTCCCAAATGCACTCATCAAGCCGAAGAATCAGACCTTTTTTCTCGAATAACGAGACGAACGTGCCGGGCAGCAGCACACCACGTGTCGGATGATTCCAACGCGCAAGAGCCTCCGCGCCAACAAAAGTATTCTTCTCGCAACTATACTGGGGCTGAAAATACACAATAAACTCGTCACTGTTGAACGCCCGCTCCATATCCGTCAGCAAGCTCTGTTCCTCGAGCATCCGCTGGCGAATCGTATCGTCATACACACCAATATGATTTTGAATGTTGCCCTTGACGGAGCGAAGCGCAAGCAACGCGCGATTGAGCATTAGCTCAACGGGAACCGACTTATCGTGGATATGATAAACACCAAAGCACGGGATGATGCGCAACGGACTGGGGAACTGATTAAGTAGGGATTGCATCTGTCCCTGAATGACCGCGACATCAAGTGTGTTGGTCGGAAGACAAATCACAAAATGGTCTGAGCCAAGATAACCGTAGGTGTGGTAATCGCTTGTCTCGAGTTTGGCGTGTGCCTGCGCGATATAGCGCAACAGCTTGTCGCCCGTGTCTGTCCCGCAAACATCATTGAAAACTTTAAAGTCGTCGAGGTCGAGTCTGAGAATCGAGAAGTTGATTGACGGATTGTCGTCCAACATCTTGCGGGTCACCATACAAAAATGTGCCCTGTTGTACTCGCCGGTCAAAGGGTCACTATATGCGATACGTTGCAGATATTTGTTCAGCGAACGCTTGCGTCTGTTATCCGCATAGAGAACAACTAACGCCACGAGCAAAACGCACAAAACGGCAATCGCGTAGGGAATGACTTCCTTGTGCTGTTCGAAGAAGCTTTTCTCATCATTGATAAAAGTCGTCCCCATCGGCATTTTATCCGGACTCAACCCATATTTCGTCATAACCTGACTATCAATGAGGTAATACTCTTTCGTCTCGGCAATCGGAATACTGCTCGGACTGATGCCGCTCAGCACCAGCGCCGCCATCTTACCGGCGTCATAGCTCATTTGCGCATACGAGAGAACTTTGCCGCCAAGCAACCCGTAGCCGACGCCAATCTCATCGGTATTGAATATCGGTACACGAGCGTGGCTCGTCAGCAAATTAATGGCTTGGGCAAGCTGATAACAATTTTCGTCTTTGTCAAAGGTTAAGGCAAAATAGAGCAGAATCGTCTCAGGGCCATAAGTCGAAATTTGCTCGGCGATTTCGTCGCGGGACAACTCGGAGCAATTCATGTCGATGAAATCCAAATCAAGGAAGTATTTCTTGGCATCGTGGAGCTGCGCCGCCGCCCCTTGGCCGGACAACGTATTGTCAACAATCCCAACAACACGCCGTGCCCCGGGATACAGCTCCTGCGCCAACCTGATTGTGTCACAGATAGGGAACGACTCTGTAATACCCGTAATCAAGGGGTCTTCGTAGGCGGCATCGGCGGCGCTGACCGAATTGATGCCCTCAAAAACAAGCGGCACATTATCAAAGAATTCCTTGCGGTACTTCTGAGCAAAAGCAAGGGCTGGGTCATCGCCCAGAACAACGAGGTCGTAGTTGATGCCATGCGCCTTGGAGGACTTCATCTGTTCATAGAACATAGAAATTGCGATGTCGTCCTGAAAGCTTTTCGTATTCATGAACATGTACCGGATGGTCGTTTTGTCCGACAAAGCTTTATGAATACCATCCAGTTGTCGCGGGACACTCTCCCAGTCATACGAATAAGAACTGATAAAGAGAACTTTACCAGCGGTCTGTTTGACTGATTCGCCAAATGATGTCATTCCCAAAAAGAAGACAACGATTGCGAATAACAATCTACCTGCTAATTTACGCAACCTATATATTAACCACCTAACTGAACCTTTTGGGGTTTTGTATCACAATAATGATACAGTGGTTTATGTCATTATTATTATTCCGTAAATTAGGTTACTTTTCTCGGCAGTCCTAAGTGTCGTCACGCTTCGGGGGGCACATCCATAGCGAAGCGGCCAACATGACAACGGCACCGATAGGCGTATACCAAGGCCACCCCGTGTCAATACCAATCCGTTTTGTCTCAGCCAGCGGCTCGTAGTGGCTCAAGCTCAACCCGAAGGAGTAGTCTTTGAAAACCTGTGTGCCCGGGCTGTCGTACTGGAACCAGTACAGGAAGAACAACATCACTGTAAACACCAGCATCTTGAGGATGAAACTGGGGTCACGTGGCAACATATAGCGAATCGCTGTCACAAACATCGCCACCACAATCCCTGCCAAAACATAGAAATGCCACGCCGTCTCGGCCACAAGGAAGTTGGCACGAATGGCCTCGGCCGTGCAAGGGAATGGGTTATGCTTGGACAGAACAAATATCGTCAGGCAACTGATGGTCGCAGTCCAGCCCATGCCATAGGGGTCGCGGCGCAGTTTCTTGAAGAATGCCATGACAAAAACGCCGAGTGTCGCACCGGCAATGTAGCTTGTAACGGCGAGAGCCAACTCAATAATCAATCCGGAACCCTGCCAGACAATCTGGAAGAGGGACGCGCTCGCGCAAAGAACAACGGCCCACAAGAGAACAAGATAACGGCTGGTGCGGATATTGCGTTTTTGTGTCTCGGGCGAGGCGGCTTCCGTAAACTCCTCGGCGGGGCGCAGTGCATGCAAGGTCTGCTGCGAGAGGGCGGCCAGAACACCTTCGATGGACGAAATGGCAGCCGCGAAAACGCCAGCAACCATGATGCCACCCATGAACCAGTTGATGCGATACTTGATGAAAACCGCCAAAATACGGTTGGAGTTTGCCCCAATCTGTTCTGTTTCGGCGGCACTCGGAACACCCGGGACGCCCATCTTCTGGTAGAATGCCCACAAGGCAACACCCACAAACAGACAAATCAGCATGGTCACCTGACCAACGCTTGACCACATAATAGCCTTAGAGGCCTCTTTGCGATTCTTACAGCAGAACAGACGCTGCACCATCAATTGGTCGGCGCCATACGAGAACACGCAACCGATGCAGGAGGCGATGGTAACGGAAATAAAGGTGTAATTCTGACGAACATCGGGGATAAAGTCCAGCCAACGCAGTTTGTGGTTTTCGGCGGCCATCGTCCAGATTTGACTGATGGAGGTCCAAGTATCTTGATTGAGATACTCGGAAAACTGCCAAACAACCGCAACAAGTGCTGTAATCGCCGCTATCAGGAACACAAAGAACTGGATGACATCGGTCCAAACGACGGTCACAATACCGCCGATAACCGTCCACAGCAACGCCACGCCGCCGGTCGCCCACACGCAAGTATGGATATTCCAACCCGTAATCACCGACAAAACAATCGCCGTCAACAGCACACGAACGCCTTGGCCGAGGATCGCGGTCACCATGAACAGCACGCTCGTGATGGTATTGGCGCGTTTACCAAGCATGTTGCCCATATACTCGTAGGGACTATAGATATCACGCTCGTAATAGACCGGTATCAGGAAAAACCCAATAATAAAACGGGATGCTATGTTACCGATTGCAAGCCCCGCATAACGCAAATCGCCGGTCTCAGCCCACAAAAAGGCCGGAATACCAACGAGTGTCATTGCGGAGATTTCGGTCGCGATTACCGACCCAGAAACAGCGTACCAAGGTAACTTGCGCCCCCCAAGGAAGAAATCGCGGATGGTCTGTTGCTTGCCGCTGAGGCGATGCCCCAACCATGTCGTAAAGAGCATATACGCAAAAACAACAATCCAACTTGCCCATGTAAACTGAACAGCCTGTTCCATAATCAATCATTAACCTTGCATAAAATATCGTTTAACAAATACACCTTCTAAGTAAACCACAAAGCAAAACACCATGTCAAGGTATTTTTTCGCGATGTGAAGTTTTTTGTTGAATAGGTTCTATACTCCAACATATTTAATCAATTGCCGTGTGCTTTCACACTGTAATGGAATGTGCTCAAGCGTTCATCACAAAAATATCAATTATCGCGCCGTTTGGCGTGTCAGGGTGCTTGTCTTCGGATGAGTACTGTTTACTTATTGTTTTCAAGAATCGTCAGGAGGACTGTGTCTAAACATGTCTAATAAAGCCGCTCGTCTGGCTAGCCGAGTCAAACGCAAATTCTTTTCAAAGACCCGCCTTGAACCGGTACCAGTTCCTTATCTGTTAGAAACCCAGCGCAAAAGTTATGAAGACTTTTTGCAGTACAGGGATTCTGATGGAAATATTATCGTCCCGTCACAACGAAAGAACGACATCGGGCTGCAGGAAATTTTCCATAATCTCTTCCCAATTCAAGGACAGAGAATTCGCAGAGATGACCATCTCGAAGAATTCGGCGAACTGAATTTTGTCGAATATGATTTTGGTGCTCCTAAATTTGATGAGCTTGAATGTATGGCTCGCGGAGCAACATATCAAGTGCCATTGAAAATCAAACTCAACTTGAGCGTGTTTGAGGTCATGGATGGCGGAGAGCCTGATATCAAGGAAGTACGTGAAGCGGAAGTATACATCGGTGAGATTCCTCTGATGACCGCCAACGGTACCTTTATTATTAATGGTGCCGAACGCGTTGTCGTATCGCAGTTACACCGCTCGCCCGGCGTTTCCTATAACACAAAAAAGCATACAAACGGCAAAACGCTGTTCCAGTGCAGAGTGATTCCATATCATGGAGCTTGGATTGAGTTCGAAGTCGGCATCGACAATGTCATGAGTGTCATTGTTGACCGCAAGCGCAAGTTCCCGGCAACGACTTTCCTACGCTGCTTTGGCATGAACGACCAGGATTTGGCGGATGGCCTTTTCGCAACAAAGGTGGAAGTGGAAGATTCCTTTGACGCATGCGCCACAATGACGGAAGAAATCGTCGCCAACCCCGAAAAGTACATGAAGCAGACTTTCATCGAAGAAGTCACGATTTCTCCGAAAAAATATGAAGAAGTCCAAGCCGGTATCAAGACCACAAAGCGTTCAAAAACGATCAAGATGGATTTGGACAACAACGGAAAGATTAAACTCATCGCGGCCAACGCAAAAGTTTCGAAAAAAGCCATCGAAGTTCTCAAACTCTATGGCATCGAGAAGGTGTATCTTGACACCGCCGCAGCCTACTCCCCACTGTTGGGAAGATGGCTCTCAGAAGATTTGATTGACGCCGAAACAGGCGAGCTCATCGGCGAATGCTTTGAGCCTGTCACGGTGCAGATGTTGCGCAAACTGAACAAGGTGAAGAAAGTTTGCCGTACCAAGAATATCAATTTTAGCAAGAAAAAGCCCGAGATTACATCGAGCAGACTGGCGCTGCCCATTATCGTACCTACAAAGTGGATCTACGAACTGGCCAAGGAAGCCACTAAGAGAGAAGTCAAGCTGAACTTTATCAGAGGCGAAGCAGCCGAGAAGATTTCGGCTGAAGAAGTGGTCGCGTCCTTCGACGACAGCTCCTACACAATGAAGCCCGAGTTGCACACAAAAGGACAGATTACTCTCATATATAGTAATAAGAAAGTGGATGGACTGCTCAAAGAGTATCTCCAATTGCTTGTCGACTCGAACCGCTACGACGAATCCCAGAACATCATTTACGCAACCTTGAACAAGGACAAAGCCATGATTAAGGGACATGCGGAAAACAACGATTACGCTTTCATCGAATTCTTCCGCAGAATGCGTCCCGGAAACCCCGTCACGGTCAACTCCGCCTCGAAGCTGTTCCGCGAGATGTTCACGGAAACACGCCGCTATGACTTGGGTGCTGTCGGTCGTTACAAAATCGACGTGCGCCTTGGACAGACAACAAAGCCGGGAAAAGACGGCAGCGAAAGACTGTTGGGCAAGAACGATATCATAGCCATCATGCGTATGCTTGAAGACGCCGCCAAACGCGACCTCGAACCCGATGATATCGATCACCTCGGCAACAGACGTGTCAGAAGCGTCGGCGAACTCCTCCAGAACCAGATTCGTATCGCCTTCACGGAAGTCGAACGCTCGGTCAAGGAGAAACTCAACAATCTGGACAACCAGATTCAGACACTCATCACAACCAAGACTTTCCAGGCAACAACCAAAGATTTCTTTGGCAAGAGCCAGCTCAGCCAGTTCATGGATCAACAAAACCCCTTGAGCGAGCTGACGCACAAACGTCGTCTGAGCGCCCTCGGACCCGGCGGTCTCACCAGAGACAGAGCAGGATTCGAAGTCCGCGACGTGCACCGCACACACTATGGCCGTATGTGCCCAATCGAAACGCCTGAAGGACCAAACATCGGTCTTATCACGACGTTGTCAACATACGCCCGCATCAATAAGTATGGATTCATCGAAACACCTTATCGTATCGTCGATAACGGCGTCGTCCGCTATGACAAGGATAAGAAGAAGGATGAAAAGAACAACATTCTCTGGATGACCGCAGATAAGGAAGAAAACAAGTTCTTTATTCAGGCAACCGAGGAAGTGGACGAAAACAATAAAATCGTCAACGAAGATGTTCTGGCAAGGTACGAAGAAGACTACCCAATCATCAAGCGTGAAGACGTCAACTTCATGGATATCACGCCCAAACAGTTGGTCTCGGTCAGCGCCGCGCTGATTCCGTTCCTTGAGCACGACGACGCGAACCGCGCACTGATGGGAGCAAATATGCAACGTCAGGCTGTACCCCTGCTGTTCCCCGAAGCACCACGCATCGGGACAGGCATGGAAGGTTGCTGCGCCATCGACTCCGGTGTCTGCATCATTGCTCGCAGAGCGGGTCATGTGACGGCCGTCGACGCCAAAAGCATTGAAATCGGTGACGTCGCATTTATCACCGCCAAACGAAGCGGAGAAGTCTTTACTGTTAACGAATATCGCATCGAGGTCTGCTGGGGTAGACGCGTAAAATCGAAGTTCGAGGGAACTGTCACGGATATTAGCCCCGAACAAATCACGATTCGCACCGCCCACGGACCCGAAGTCATGAAATTCCCCAAGAAGGGCATGCGCCCCGTTGTGGACAAGAACGACGTCGTCGAAGTGGATCAGGTTCTGGCCATCGAAGCGGATGTCTACGAGCTTAAGCACGAAGACAGACGCTCCGTCGCGAACTGCATCATCTGCCAGAGACCGCTGGTCAAGACGGGTGACAAAGTCGAAGAAGGACAGAAGATTGCCACGGAATTCGACCGCTACGTTCTGCGTTACAAGTATCGCCGTTCCAACCAAGAAACCTGCATGAATCAGAGACCTATCGTCAGCTATGGCGACGAAATCAAAGTCGGTACTGTTATCGCCGACGGGTCCTCCACACATAATGGCGAATTGGCTCTCGGACGCAATTTACTTGTCGCGTTCATGCCTTTCGGCGGATACAACTACGAAGATGCTATCGTCATCAGCGAACGAATCGTCAAGGAAGATATCTTTACTTCTATTCACATTCAGGAGTTCAGCATTGACGCTCGTGCGACGAAGAATGGTGATGAAGAAATCACCAGCGAAGTCCCGAACTGCAGCGAAGAACTGTTGAACAAACTCGACAATGGAATCATCAGAGTCGGTGAAGAAGTCAAACTCGGAGACATCCTCGTCGGTCTTGTTACGCCTAAGGGTGAAACCGACCTCGGCCCGGAGGAAAAGCTTCTGCGCGCCATCTTCGGTGACAAATCGAACGAAGTCCGCGATGCCTCGCTCCGCGTCAAACACGGAACATACGGCACTGTCATTGCGACCAGAACATTCGTCAGCAAAGACAACAAAGACCACGGAACGCAATCGTCTGACCTAAAGCTCTCGGACGACTTTAAGGACCTCCTGTGCAGACAAGTGCAGAATGTCATCGAACAGCTCGTCGCGACGGAAGACCCGGATTTGATTGAATTCGCCTCAACGAACCTCGATTCGTTCACACAGGCAATTCCGTCAACCGAAGACTTGCATAAGAACATCTCGATGCTCGATGCATACGAGGACAAGCTGCCCGCGACAGTCATCCCTGTCATCGAGAACCTGATGAACATGACTGCGTTTGCCGAGGACAAAGACTTCGACAAAAAGCTCATGATGCCAAGATTGCATCAGTTGTACAAGAACCTCAAGCCGTACACAAACAGACGCCCTGACACATCGCCCGATGCCATCCAGAGAGAATACGAATTAGAATTGGTTGACCTCGGACTCGATGGCAACACAATCGCCTGCTTTGTCAAGCTCCTCAAAGATGCGGACGTCCAAGAAGCCGTCATCAACATCATCGAGATGCTCAAGTCTGAGTACGCGAAGGAAATTAAAGCAAGAAAGAAGCCCCGCAAGAAGAAGGCCACGAAGGCAGATGAAATCGCCTTCCCAACAACAACGGCGGACTTCAAAGAACCCAAGACGACCGACGATACGATTCGCTTCATTCTCAATGAATCGAACAGTGAGCCGGCCAAGCTCTATACCGCATTTGAGGAATTAGAGAAGTTCTGGAAAGACTTGCATAATGCCGAACGCGACAAGATTGTTAAGATTCTGGAAGATCAGGAAAATGAACTCGTTGACAGTTTCCTTGAGGATATCTCGCAACGTGACCGCAGCGTCGAACTCGACCACCAGCGCCGCGAGGCTCTGACCGAACACGAACGCCTGTTCAGAACAGAATTGTATCAACTGTTGAAAACAGCGAAGAGCAATGTCAGTCTGGCAAATCAGGGCAAGCCATGCTTTAACCATGCGCTTGATGACTTGTTGACATCAATGACAAAAGCTCAACTCGAACTGCTTGAGTTGCCTGTCAAACCATATAAAAACGACGCCTACAAGAACCTCTTCTGGGTGTTTATGCGCGAACTCCATGACAAAAAAGCCAAAGTCATTGACCCGGCTCTTTGGGATACAATCGAAATTCAACTGCGTAAAACGCTCGACGAACTCCATCAGCGTGTCTCCATCCGTGAGTTGCTGACCATGGCAATCGACCCCCTCAAGGAATGCGAGGAGCGGTCTATGCTTGTGGAAAAAGGCGCTGAAATCTCGGATGATATGCTGAACTACATCGTCTTCTGCATGCGCAAGGAAATGTCACCGCAAACCGGCGACAAGACCGTGGATGAAGCAATCAAGGATCTTTGGTGGCGCTTCCATAGCGAACAAAACCGCATCAGAGAAGCCGCTGAGCTCAAGATTACGAGAGTCAAAAACGGCGACGAGTTGCCCAACGGCATCCTGAAGACGGTCAGAGTTCTCATCGCTTGCAAGCGTAAGCTCCAAGTCGGCGATAAGATGGCCGGACGTCACGGAAACAAAGGTGTTGTTTCGTGCGTCAAGCCTGTCGAAGATATGCCGTATCTCGCAGACGGAACACCCGTGGACATCGTCTTGAATCCGCTCGGCGTTCCCTCACGTATGAACGTTGGACAGATTCTCGAAACTCACCTCGGACTGGCAGCCAGCACACTCGACGAATACTTCGCGACACCCGTCTTTGACGGTGCAACGGAGCAAGATATCGAAGAGCAACTGCGCAAAGCACGTGAGTTCAAGATGAGAAGCATCGGCGACAACAGATCCTATGACGAGCTTTCCGATGAGGAAAAGATGCTCGACGTCAACGCGACCGGACAAGTCACCCTATTCGATGGACAGACCGGCGACAAGTTCGACAACCCCGTGACCGTAGGAACGATGTATATGCTCAAACTCGGACACATGGTCGACGACAAGATGCATGCGCGTTCAACCGGACCATACTCGCTCGTCACACAGCAGCCGCTGGGTGGTAAAGCGCAGTTCGGTGGACAACGCTTCGGCGAAATGGAAGTCTGGGCGCTCGAAGCCTACGGAGCTGCATACACATTGCAGGAACTCCTCACGGTCAAGAGCGATGATGTGATTGGTCGTACAAAAACTTACCAGTCAATCATTCAAGGACGTAACCACTTGCAGCCCGGCATCCCCGAAAGCTTCCACGTGTTGGTCAAAGAGCTACAGGGACTCGGCGTGAATCTCGAACTCCTCGCGGAGAATACCGAGACGAAACCGAATGTGGTCTACCAGCCTTATGCCGCCGAGAATGAAGAGAATCATCAGCCGACTTTGGAAGAACTCCGCGACATGATTACCATTCCGATGGATGACAACGACAACGAGTAATAAGTTCTCTATGAGACATGTCATGCCCCGGAGCATTGGGGCATGACAATAACAAACCCTATTTTGAAAATAAAAATATCAGCTTCACCCCAAGCGAGAGGTGCCATTGATGAAAGATAACAAAAACAGCTCGAAAAAAGCAAAAAGAATCAAGAAGAATAATGAGGTGGAAGTTTCACCTTTTAATTACGATAGAGACGAACTGCCGACCAGTGGCGGATATCTCGATGATATGTTGACCAACCCGACGGACAAAATCGATTTGGCCAACTACAGAGTGATTCCTCTGTGCATCGAAAGACAGGAAAAGGGCAACGCGCAAAACAACGACCTTAACAAGCTTAATGTCGTCGCACGCATTTCGTTGGCCTCACCTGCGCAAATCTACTCATGGGGTCAGCATCGCAACAAGAACCTGACAATCGGTGTGGGCATCAACAGCCACAACAACCAGGATGACGAAATCGGCGAAGTCAAGAAACCCGACACGATTAACTACAGAACGTTCAAACCCGAAAAAGACGGTTTGTTCTGCGAGAAAATCTTCGGCCCCACCAAGGATTGGGAATGCTCTTGCGGTAAGTATAAAAAGCAAAAGTATAAGGGCGTTATCTGCGAACGTTGCGGCGTCGAAGTCATCGAGAGCAAAGTGCGCCGCCACCGCATGGGATACATCAAGCTTGCGGCCCCCATTTGCCATATCTGGTTCTACAGAGGCGCCTCAAGCCGCATCGCTCACCTACTCGATGTTCCATACAAGGAACTCGCGAAACTGGTGAACTTCCAGACAAACATTGTCGTCAGTGTGCCCAAAGACCTGCAGAAGGTTCTGCCCGCGCAAAAAACATTCCTGACGGATGAAGAAGTCTACGAGCTGCGCAAAACAACAGGGCGCGTTGAATTCAAGTCCATCGACGAACAAACATGGTTTGATCGCCTGACGTTCATCGATTCGAGCAGCGAAAGTGATATCTACGAACACGATGACGAAGACGACAGCACAACGCATATGGACGACAGATGGACAGTAACCATCATGTCCGGTGCCGCCGCTGTTAGATGCCTGCTCATCATGCTCGAACTCGGAGCAGACACCATCGAGGAAGCAATCGAAATCCTCCAGAGCGCAAAGAATGTCGCCCGCACTCAAGGCGTCAACGCCATTGGTGGCCTGATGACTGAAAGCAAAATCCCGGAAACCATTGACGAAGCCATGGCTCTGCTCCTGAACAAGGCCACTGGCAACCCTCCGGGGATTGACCAATTGAACGCCAAACTGGTGGAAGATATGCGCAAGGAGAAAAGCTCCATGCGCACCGCCAAGATTACAAAGAGACTGAAAACCGTTAACTCGTTCTGTGGCTCAGGAAACCTGCCCCACTGGATGGTGCTCGAAGTGTTGCCGGTCATTCCTCCCGAACTCCGCCCGCTCATCAACCTCGATGGCGGCAGATTCGCGACTTCTGACCTCAACGACCTCTATTGCAGAGTGATTCACCGCAACAACAGACTCAAGAAGTTGATGGAACTGCGTGGGCCTGACGTGATTTCGCGCAACGAAAAACGTATGCTTCAGGACGCCGTCGACGCACTCTTCGACAATGCGCGTACAGCAAGAGCCTCCAAGAACAGAACCAACAATCACCAGCTCAAATCGCTCAGTGACATGCTTAAGGGTAAACAGGGACGCTTCCGTCAAAACCTGCTCGGCAAGAGAGTAGACTACAGCGGACGTTCGGTTATTGTCGTCGGTCCCGAACTTCAGTTCAACCAGTGCGGTCTGCCCAAGAAAATGGCACTCGAACTCTTTGAACCATTCGTGATTCGCGAACTGAAAAGACGCGGCCACGCGATTACTCCTAAGTCCGCAAAGAAGAAGATTGAAGCGGAAGAACCCATCGTCTACGAAATCCTCGAAGACGTGATTAAGGGGCATCCCGTCCTCCTCAACCGCGCGCCGACACTGCACAGACTCGGAATCCAAGCATTCTTCCCCAAGCTTGTCGAAGGTAAAGCCATTCAGCTACACCCGATGTCTTGCGCCGCATTCAACGCAGACTTCGATGGTGACCAGATGGCCGTCCACGTACCGCTTAGCACCGAAGCCAAACTCGAAGCGATCAACCTCATGCTTGCCCAGAACAACATTCTGTCGCTTGCGCACGGAGGCGTGATTGCGTCGCCGTCTCAAGACATGGTTCTCGGACTCTACTACCTGAACAAATGGCACATTCCCTGCAACATCGAACGCTACAACTCGCTCCTGTCTGATACAGATGACCAGCTCAAGAAAATTGACAAACTGCGCGAGAAGATGCTTGAAATGATGTCTCAGTTCTGCGACCGTAGATATGTCCTCAACAGAGATTTCGACTTCAGAAAATGGCGTCACGAAGTACTCAATTCCTCCAACAAGGACATGATAGCTCTGCTGCAGCTCATCCCCGTCTTCTCAAGCGCGGAACTCTGCTTGCAAGCACTGCAACAAGACGCCGTCAAGCTTCAGGAACTCGTCTTTGTCGGAATCGGCATTTATGACCCCGAAACCAAAGAAGTGAAGACACGCATCATGCCGACGACGCCCGGAAGACTCGAATTCCGAGAAATCCTTCCCATTCAGCTGCGCTCGGACATCGACTTTATCTCGTTTGAAGAAAGCACCATCAAAGGAACATTGGCGCAAATCGCTGAGAAGACGTACAAAACCGTAGACAAGAAAACAGCAGCCACCATTTTGGACAAGATGAAGGCACTCGGCTACAAGCACGCGAAGACCGGTGGTCTGAGCATCGGCCTCAGCGACATGAAAATCCCAGAAGGCAAGAGCGCCATTCTGGATGTCGCAATCATGAACGCCGCTATTGCCCGTGACAGATTCAGCAAGGGTGTTATCACAGAGGAAGAACGCTACAGACGCATCGTTCACGAATGGTCGAGAGCAACTGATCTCCTGACGGACGAAGTCAAGAACACAATGAAGAACGACCGTCACGGCCTTAACTCGGTCTGGATGATGGCAAACTCGGGCGCTCGTGGTAACATGGCGCAGGTTCGTCAGTTGACCGGTATGCGCGGACTGATGCAGAAGCCCATCAAGAAAATCACCGGTGGTATGGGTGAAGTTATCGAATCGCCCATCACGTCAAACTTCCGTGAGGGACTGAGCGTTCTCGAATACTTCATTTCGACGCATGGAGCGAGAAAAGGTCTGGCTGATACCGCTTTGAAGACATCCGAAGCAGGTTATCTGACACGCCGTCTGGTTGACGTTTCGCAAGATGTTTTCATCACCGAAAACGACTGCGGCACAACGGACTATATCGAAGTCGAGGCCATCAAAGAGCAGACGCAAACCGGTTATCGCGAGCTTGTCCCCCTGAAGGACAGACTCCGCGGACGCGTTGTCGCTGAAGATATCCGCGACCCGAACGACCACAGCATCCTCATCTCGAAGAACGAAATGATTAGCGATGTATTGGCTGACAAGATTGACAAAATCGGCATCAAGAAGGTCAAAATCCGCTCGGTTTTGACATGCAAAACCCATCGTGGTGTCTGCGCGTCTTGCTACGGCAGAAACATGTCAACGGGCGAGATGGTTGAACTCGGCGAAGCTGTCGGCGTCATCTCGGCACAGTCCATCGGCGAACCCGGTACACAGCTTACACTGAGAACCTTCCACATCGGCGGCGCGGCAAACATCACCGCAGAAGGTTGGTATCAGGCTGACAAGAACGGTAAAGTCAAGTATGTCGATATCGAATTCCTTGAAATGGCTGACGGAACCCTCAAGGTCACAAACCGCACGGGTCACCTCGAAGTCGAGGCAAAGAATGGAACGAAACAAGAATTGCCGCAACTGAACTATGGTGCGACACTGCGCGTCAAAGACGGACAAGATGTTAAAGACAAGCAAATTCTTGCGCAATGGGATCCGCATACACTGCCAATCATGTGCGAAATGGAAGGCTTTGTGTACTTTGGCGATATCATGAACGAAACAATCGCCGAGGAAAGAATGCCCGAAGGCGCTATCAAGCGTGAAGTCGTCGAGACGTCGCTCAGACCCAGCCTTATCGTTGTCAATCCGGCAGAATCGGGCAACCCTGAAGACGCGCAAATCAAAACATTCGCGCTCAGTGCCGGAACAGTCCTTAGCCAACTTTTCACGAAGATGCCCGAGGAAAAGGACAAACGCGACGAGAAGATGGAAGACTACCTCAAGGAGAAATTCGGATTCGAAAGAGTCCGCCAAGTATTCAGCGCGGTCGAAGGCAAGCGCAAGGGTATCCCCATGCTCGCTCATCCCGGTGATGTGTTGGCAACAATCTCCCACGTCAGCGGCGTCAAGAGCAAGGACATCACAGGCGGTCTGCCACGCGTCGAAGAACTCTTCGAAGCACGCAAACCAAAGGATGCCGCGATTCTCGCCGAAGAAGACGGTGTTTTCCATCTGCGTGGCAACACAAGAACAACCAGAAGAGCTGTCATCGAGACGACAGATGGCAAGACAATCGATTTGGTTATCCCCGGCAACCGTCACTTGATGATTACCGACGGAAGCAAAGTGACAAAGGGTATGGTTCTGACCGATGGTATGGAATCACCCCATGACATCCTTCGCATCAAAGGACGCAAGGCACTCATGGAGTTCCTTGTCACGGAAGTCCAGCTGGTCTATCGTATGCAGAGCGTGAAACTCAATGATAAACACATTGAATGTATCGTTCGCCAGATGCTCAAGAAGCGCGAAGTGACAAAGCCCGGCGACACAAAGTTCATCGTCAAACAATCGGTCGATGAATCCGAGTTCGAGGCAGAGAACAAGCGCGTCACCGAGAGCGGCGGACAGCCTGCCGAAGGTACGCCTAAGCTTCTTGGGATCACAAAGGCCGCGTTGGAAACAGATTCCTTTATCTCGGCAGCAGCATTCCAAGAGACGACAAAGGTTCTCGCAGAGAGCGCTGTGCGTGGTCGTATCGACTTCCTCAACGGACTCAAGGAAAACATCATCATGGGTATGCTTATCCCGGCCGGTACAGGTCTGCCGCAGTATCGTCGCTTGGTTGTGGCTGACCCCAATGAGCCTGTCAAGGGTATGTACGAACTCGAAGGCGAAGAAGAACCGCAGGAATTGCCCGCGACCAAGCCGTTCGAGGATGAGACTCCGGATGAAACTGAAGTTGAAGACGAGAGCACATATGTGTTCGACGCGGACACCGAAGAAAACAGCGGATTCTCAATCATTGACGACTCCGAAAACTAAATCGGAATAAACAAAGATAAACACCAATCGCCGCCTCCCAAACCGGGAGACGGCGATTCTCTTTTGCAAACTCTACGGAAACTAAATCCGCTTATGGACAAGCGGCAGGACTTCTTCCGGTGCAGCGTCGCCGATGACAATCGACTTGCGCAGCAATTCCATCGCCTCGGACAAACCACGCCCATTGCGGTGAATAATGCGAACAAGCGACTGCTTCTGAGAAACCTCATCGCCCACACGCACTAACATTTCAAGCCCGACACCGTGGTCGACCGAATCGGCCGCCGTCGCGCGTCCTGCTCCTAGCAAACAAGCCGCCGTGCCAATTTGACCGCAATCCATTTTCTCAATCCACCCCGCACGCGGCGCAGTCAAATAGGTCTCACCCGGCGCGATATCAAGTTTGGCGAGCGGGTCCTCCACGACAGCAATATCGCCATTCTGCGCTTTGACAAGCTGAATGAACTTAGACCATGCAGAGCCATCATCAAGATGTTTTTTCGCCACAGTACGGCAATCACCCAGAGTCTCCGGAGCATCTTTCAAATCCGAAAACAACAGCATTTCAGCGGCCTGTTCAATGACCAGTGAGCGCAAATCCGCCGGGCCGACGCCATGCAGAACATCGATGCTCTCGGCAACCTCAAGACTATTGCCAATCATGCGCCCCAAGGGTTGGTTCATATCAGTAATCAAAACGCGGATCTCCATCCCAAGCCCCTCGCCCGTGTGCTTCAGAGCTAGCGCCAGTTTTTCGGCATCTGCAGTCGTTTTCATGAATGCGCCACTGCCTGCCTTGACATCGAGCAGCAGCGACTGCACGCCCGCCGCGAACTTCTTGCTAATGATGGAAGCACTGATAAGCGGCACCGACGGCACTGTCGCCGTCACATCGCGCAAGCTGTAAAGCATCTTGTCCGCAGGCACAAAGTTGTCCGTCTGACCGCACATCACCGTGCCAATCTCCTTGAGTTGACGCTCGAACTGCGCACGCCCCGGGAACACATTGAACCCCGGAATGGACTCAAGTTTGTCCAATGTTCCGCCGGTATGCCCCAGTCCGCGCCCACTAATCATCGGGTCGGTCATGCCCATCGCGGCCACCAGTGGCGCCAGTATCAGCGAAACCTTGTCGCCGACGCCGCCACTGCTGTGTTTATCAACGACACGCGCATCGAAAAGACCATCCCAATTATAGGTCTCGCCCGAGTATGCCATCGCAGACGCCAACGCCGATGTTTCTTGTGGAGTCAGTCCCTGAAAATACACAGCCATCAGCCAAGCCGTCACTTGGTAAACCTCAACTTCACCGCTCAAAAAGCCAGTCACAAACCACTTGATTTCATCAGGAGTCAACTCGCCTCCCTGACGCTTCCGTTCAATCAAATCAACTGCTCGCATTACAAGGTCCTTTCGATGATGTAGTAACTAGTATATACCTTTTTCCAAACACAGTGCAACATCAAAAAGACAATTCCCACCTCTTAATCCCGCATTATAACGACTTTGCAATCGAACTGTATATCATAACCAAACATCTTTTCGGAATCATTCTTAGGGGTAGCAATGCGAATACACAGTTTGGACAATGGATTAAAGACGGTCATCGAACGCACGGAAAACAGCGTCGTGACCATTGACTGCTGGGTCGGCACAGGCTCCGCCGAAGAAACGCCACAGGAGTTTGGTATTGCACATTTCCTCGAACACATGATGTTCAAGGGAACAGAACGATTCGGGGTGAACGGACTGGACGCCGTTGTCACGGGGCTTGGAGGCGAATGGAACGCCGGAACAAGCAAGGACTGGACGCACTATCATCTGACTGTCCCCGCCGAACACTTCGCGAAGGCGGCGGATATCATTGCCGACATGATGCAGAACGCGAAGCTCGATCCGGAGGAATTCGCGAAGGAACGAAGCGTCATTCTCGAAGAGATTCTGCGCAAGAATGATTCTCCCACAGGTTCAATGTTCGAGCGAATTTACGATTGCGTCTATGACAACAGCGGATACAAACACCCCACACTGGGCACACAGGAAACGGTTTCGGCCATGACGAGCGACATGATGCGCGACTTCTATCGCCGCTTTTACACGCCCGACAACACTCTTGTGGTCATTGCTGGCGATGTCGACCACGACGAAGCATTGCGTGTCATCACTGACTTTTTCGGTGGATGGCAAGGCAAGCGTCCATCGAGAAACGCGGACAACACACGCTTTGCGACGGAAGACGCCGAGACCGAGATTCGCATGGATGTAACCGAGAATTATCAGGCGCTCGCGTGGCCGGCGCCATCGGTTCACGAACAGAAGAAAGTTCTGGCGCTTGACATCGCATCGGACATCTTGTCCGGTGGGCGCGGAGCAAGGCTCGACCAGCGGCTCAAAGAGGAACTCGGTCTTGTCGGCAACGTGTCCTGCGGCAGCGCCACGCACTACGAACCATCCTTTTTCTATCTGTACACAGTACACGAACCACACAACGAGAACGCCGCGAAACTCGAAGCGCTCAAGATGCTCAACGAGTTTGCCGACAACGGGCCAACACCGGAGGAACTCAAGCGAAGTAGGCGCAAGCTACGAAACGACCTGTATTTCTCTATGGAGGAAACCGAGGATATTACGTCGACGCTTGGCTACTGGTACACCCTCACGGGGAGCACTGACATCGTCGAGCATTACGAAGCACTCATCAATGAACTGAACGCGGATGACATCAAAAATGTCATCGCCGAGATACTCGAACATCAATACACCACCGTCAGCATAAGGAGTCTCGCGTGAACAAACAGTATTCGGAAATCAAAGAGTATCGCGAACTGCCGAACGGAATGCGGCTATTCATCCATCCATCCGACGTCAATCACGTTGTCGCGCTGCATATCATCTTGCCGTTTGCGTCCGCGACGGAAACCACGCAGAATGCGGGTCTGACGGCCTTTGCTCTGCGGATGCTCAGGCGTGGAACCCAAAGCAAATCCGCGTTGGAATTCGAGACGGCTCTGGATGACCTTGGGACTGAACTCGGCATCGCCACCGGGAAAACAACTTGCGCGATTACGCTGCATTGCACGGACGATGCCATCGCCGAAAGCTTTGGGCTGTTGCGCGAGATGATGACGCAACCAGCGTATACCACCGACGAAATCGAACGAGAACGCCGCGTCACGCTTGCCGGACTGCGTAAAGCCGAAGACAACAACATGGGTAAAACCATGCGCATGTTATGCCGCGAGATGTACCCAGACAGCGGGTTTGGTCTGCCTGTCAACGGACTGGAAGAAACCGTCAAAGCATTGGACGGGCAGAGTATCATCAATCGCGGCGCTGCCGTTTTGCGCGCGCCGCAACCCATCATCGTTTGCATCGGCAATTGCGACCCCGAAATGGTCACGCAACAATGCGAATCGCTCCTCGTTCCCGAGGCGCGACAAATCACGAAAATCCCCACCCCGCCTCTGCCGCAAAAGGACATCAATGTTTCGTTCGAGCGCCAGTGCCGCCAGTCCATTGTCGTCATCGGGTGGAGAGTGTGCTCACGTCTTGCGCCGGATTATCCCGCCATGCGGCTTGCCAGTGCGGTCCTCGGCGAGAGCATGAGCTCGCGGCTTTTTCTGCATTTGCGCGACGAACAGGGACTTGCCTACTCGACGGGAACTCATGTTTCCGCAGGAAAAACGCACGGCGAGATGTTGGCGCACATCGCCACCAATCCCATCACCCGCGAACACGCTCGCAATGAGATGTTGCGCGAAATTGAATTGCTCCGCAACGAACCTGTCTCACAGGAAGAATTGGATAGAGCAAGGAATTATGTCATTGGCCGAATGCTCATCAGCTCACAGTCGAATCTATCGCGCGCCGCTCGCATGGCCGCCTACATCAACCTCGGGCTTGGCATCACCGGTGAACAAGAATATCTGCAGGCACTCCGCCGCGTCACGCCGCAGGAGGTTTGCGATGCAGCCGGAAAATGGCTGACCACGCCAGTGTGCGCGGAACTCATCGCTTTGGAAAATGGAGAAACAGCAACAAATGACAAACAGCAATAACCCCATCCGGATTATGGTGAAACGCGACCCCATCGCCGCCGACCTCCCACTGCCCGAACTAACAACCGAGGGCGCAGCCGCTGCCGACTTGCGCGCCGCGCTTGAACATCCTGTCATCATGCTCCCCCTCGAACGGGCGCTCATCAACACCGGACTGCGCATCGCCATCCCGGCCGGCTACGAAGGGCAAGTCCGCCCGCGAAGTGGACTCGCCATCAAGAATGGCATCGCCGTGCTCAACTCGCCCGGAACCATCGACAGCGACTACCGCGGACTGGTGCAGATTATCCTCATCAATCTTGGCAACGAGCAATTCGTCATCAACCACGGCGACAGAATCGCGCAACTTGTTATCGCGCCGGTCACGAAAGCCGTCTTCACGGAGACTAAGGAACTGCCGGAAACAAAGCGTGGCGAGAACGGTTTCGGCAGCACGGGCGTCAAATAGTAGCGCTAATCGGTGGTGCTAATCGGAATGACGCCAAGGCCCTCGCGGAAGCGCACGGAGAGGATGATTTTCCATTCGGCTTGAGCGAAACGAAAGGTATTCCATGCACCGATTTCGTGTTCAAGAAAACGTTCAGAGTTGATGGCTCCGTCCACAACATACTCGTGCACACCAATCTCGGTTGTCAGCGCGTTACGGAAAAACTGCGTCTTGTTCGGATACAGTTTTTCAAGTTGCGAGGTGATAACTTTCTGGCCAATGTTAGATGGATTACTAGAATCATAAAGCATTTTGCCATCGGACTGCACCAGCCGCACACGGAAGCGCGCCGCAGTGGAACCCATGAGACCGGCACGCGTCAAACGATTCAGCGCTGTATCCGCAAAGAAAAATCCGTTCAGCATCCCATGCAATTTTCCATCGCGAAACACCGGATGACACAGGCTCAGCGCAGGTTTGCCTTCCTGACTGTTGTACATTTCGCTGAGAATGGTGCGCTTCTCATTGAAAACACGTTGAACATGATGACGTTCCGCGTAGTTCTGCCCAAGCAAGTAGGAGAAACTTGTAGGATAGACCGAAACGACATGCCCCGTCGAATCAATGGCGGCGACATCTGTCAAATCCACGTTGTTGGTCACAATCTTGCCAAGTACGGCAGTCAGCGACGTCGAAGTCCATGCATCAATCTCAGTCAAATCACGCGAAGCACTGACCATATCGGTTTCCACATGTTTGAAAAAAGTACGTAACGATTCGTTGATTTGCATAGAGCGGTTCAGGCATTCGCTTTGCAACTTCGGCATCTCGCCCAGTGCCTGACGGGTCGTCTGGGACAGCTTATTCGATGTCATTATCGCTAAATTGACATCTTTCTCGAGTTGCGTCGCGTTCATATTCGCGACACGCGCCTCCATCCCATAATGCACACTGAACATCGTCGCCGCTACAGACAGCAACATAAAGGCGAGGATAATGGCACTGGCGCGTTTGTGGCGCAATATCTTGAATTTCACCCACTCAAACGGAGCATACTGATAGCTCGAGACCAACCGTCCTTCTTGAAAAGCCTGCAACTCCTCCGCGAGCGCTCCCGCATCGGGATAACGCTTGATGGGGTCGCACTCGATGGCGCGACGGCAAATGGCCGCAAGCTCCGGAGGACAATTCGGATTGAGTTTGATGGGATCAATCGGATCGTGCATATTGGCCTTCTGCTGCAGCAGATGGTCAACATTGTCATAATCGTAAGGAAAACGCCCGGTGATGATTTGATAGAGAATCGTCCCGAGAGCGTACACATCTATGCGCGGCGAAACACCACCAAGAATCGGCGACAGAACCTCGGGCGCAATATACGCGGGGGTACCGATGATTTCACCATCGAGCGACAAATTCGGAATCTCGGACTTGATGACATCATCGCTCCCATTGCGCCGCTCGCGCCGAAGCAGCTCCTCGATATTGGTTTCAATCGAAACCTGCATATCATCGTCGCTATACTGCTTGGCAAGGCCCCAATCCAGAATCACAGCCTCGCCATGATCGCCGATGACGATATTATCCGGCTTGATATCACGGTGAACAATTCCCTGTGCGTGAGCATAAGCGACGGCATTGCACACCTCTATCAAACGCCCAAGCTGATGCATTCGCTGCTGAAAAACCTTAGCCGGGTCTTGGTTGGAATTATTCGTGTCAAAGATGGAACCCATCGACCGACCACGAACGTATTTCATCGAGTAGAACAGTTTGCCGTTGCGGTTGACGCTCAACCGATAGACTGGCACAATCCCGGGATGCTGCAATTGACCGGTGATATGCACCTCATTCAAAAAGCGCAACATCTCGCGCCGCCGCGTATCCGTCGATGACTCCACTTCCATCGTAGGCTTGTCGTTTTTGTTCGGGTCATTATTCTTGTGTTTCTTGATGAGCAATTCCTTGATGGCGACACCACGACTCAACGTGCGGTCATATCCCTCGAGAACGCGCCCCAGACCGCCCCGGCCGATGGTGCCGCGAATGGTATAATTCGCGTAACGACACCCAATGACACTCGAGGTACCATCAGACGACGACTCGTCCATGTCCGTCGCTTCATCAACCGACTTGCTCCACTTTCCGACAATCTCACCACGCTGGTCGATGAACGGATTCAGATTGGAAAAGGAAGGCGCAAATGTCACAATATCGATGAGCGTGCAAAATTGCTGCTCGCTGATAACGCCTTGCTCGACAAGCATACGCCCGAACTCCAAATCCGGCGCCTCGCTTGAACGAAAGGTATTAAGCCAATAACACGCCGACTCCACCGACAGTAAATTCAGCTTGACTGACGCATTACAAAAGAGAATATCTGAAGGTCTCAGCGCTGGCAAAACAATACCCCTATCTTACGATTTCTTTGCTAGCTCACAGATCTTTTTGGCAAACGGCAGAACGCCAAGCCCCACCGGACAACGACGAATGCAATTGCCACAACCCGTGCATAGTACCGTCCCAAAACGATCACGATACGCCCAGAATTTATGCGTAAGACGCTGACGCTGACGGGCGCCCTGTGTGGCACGAGGATTGTGCCCGGACGCATGAAGAGTGAACTGGCGACCCTGACAGTAATCCCAATTCCGTACACGCCACCCCGCGCCAAGTCCGTTCTTCTCGTCCATGATATCAAAGCAATGGCACGTCGGGCAAGTGTAACTGCATGCGCCACAACCGACGCAACTCAACGATTCTTCTTCCCAAAACGGGCTTTCAAAATTCTCCTTCAGCCAGTCATGCACCGTGTCCATGTCAAAGCGCACCGGAACCTCCGCGGCCGCTTTCGGAGCGGCTGTCCCGATCGCGCAATACTTTGCCAACAGATGAGCGCCTTTCTCGCTGACAACCTTGACCGCGAAAACACTCGGGTCGGAGGTCGGGAACAGCAGGGCATCCGCACCCGCTACGCCATCGGGAGCGCCACCCACCGAGGTGCAAAAACAATTCGCGTCACAGGTGGTGCAACCCAGCGCGATGATAACAGTACCCTCGGCGCGACGATTATAGAAACTATCCTTCAAATCCCAATTGAAAACGTGATTCAAGATGGGAACAATGGCGGCGTCACACGGACGAACGCCAAGCAACAACTGACTAAACTCGCCAAAATTGCTATCCTCAAGTGTAATCCGACCTAATTCATCCGTCTCATAGTGATACAGTTTCTCATGACGTGGAAAAAGAAAGGTCTTGATGGAATTGTCGGGATGCACAAAGCCATCCAACATAATTTCGTCAAAGTCCGTACACAGCGCATACTGCACGAGGTCATCCTTGATGCGTTTGGGCGCGGCAAGTGGTTTATCCTTGGCAAGCCAATCCCGCACAAGCTGCCCAAGCCCATCACGATTGATAATCAAATCTTCGCGGCCAATCATCTCTTCTGCATTCATCAGCGGATAAACTCCTCACTGTCGCCACGGGAATACGCACCGACGGCTCCTTCACGATCGGGATCCATTCCCGGACGGAAGCCCTCAAAGCTGCGCTCGGCCGCATTGGCAAGCGACAGATTCAACAACGACAAATCAATCTCGGCCGGACAAACACGCGTACACTCGCCACAGCCGATACAACGCCCCGCCAGATGAAACGCGCGAGTGATGCCCCACGACCAGTTGCCACGCGGTGTCGCTGACGAATCGATGGCCTGCGGTTTGTTGCGCTCAGCAATGCACCGTTCGCAATAGCACAACGGGCAAACCTGACGGCAAGCATAACAACGAATGCAACGGTCAAACTCCTTCATCCAGAACGCCAAGCGATTCTCTCGAGGTTGCTTCATAAATTCCGACAGACGCTCATAGCGCTTCTCTGCGGGAACAGGCACATTCTCGGGGACGGGCGTCACGCCGCTAATCACGATATCAGCGAAACGCGGCACATGCACATCACAGGTACCGCACTTGGCGCACCCAAGGCCGTCCTCATCGCAAGCAATTCCAATCACGCGAGGCGGGTTGCTCGGATCAATCTGCGACTCGCGACGTAGCACAACCAGCGCCTTCTCATCGCAACCCTTGACCATAAGCGCCACACGCCCCAGTGCGCGGACTTCCTTGCGTGTCATATATGCCGCAAGATTCCCATAGCACTTCTCGTTCCAGTCAAGCAGTTCCACATCATCCGGACTTTTGACAAAAACCGGAGTCGCGACAGTTTGCTCCGGGGTCACACAACCCCATCCAATCACAACATCAACGGTCTTATTCGACAACATTTCACGCGCCGAAGCACGCAACTTCTCTACGACTTCTTCTCTATTTTTCATCTCAATAATTGCTTCAATATATATTGTGGCACTTTTGCACGAAAAATGCAAGCATTTAGTTCAGAGCAGAATGCATTTTTATGCAAAGGGTCGTCGGAACTTCGTCACTTAACCAAAACGCCTCGCACTAATGTATTCTGTCCTCAACTGTATCATCTAAGTATCATAATACATCGAGGATACACCAATGAGAAATTTTGTTGCTGGCGTTTTTGCCACACTTTGTATCATAACAACAGGAATTTGCGGCGCCCAAGTTGCCGAAGAACCACTCGTCATGTCACAAGACGGCATTTCCGTTACACTGGCAACGACAGATGTATTGACAATCGCTGTGGACGGAATGTTGTTTTCCGAAAAAACGGAGTTCAACCACATGATGCCGAGATGGGCAGGAACGTACTACGAATACCGCAGAGACACAACGCTGCCTCTCTCGCTCAAGCATGAGAACGTTGCAGGCAAAAAGCAAATCGCCTCGTTCGAGATGCACGCCCAAGGCAAGGAACTTGAAGGAAAACAAACGTTCGAACTCGGCCCCGGCAGACGGCTGAAAATCTCCGTCGATGTGCGCAGCACCACCGTTGGCAAAACCCTCTATGAACACATGATTGGCGACCTGAACCCCGCATGGTTCGCTGGGAGACCCTACGAGCTGACGTTGCGCACGGGCAAGACCGGAAAGTTCATAATGCCGTTCGCGTCGCCGAGTACCGAAAGAGAAAAACTCGGGCTCGCCAAGAACTTCGAGAAAATGGTCGTCGACACACCAACAGGCCCCCTCGAAATTATCACGTCCGGAACGCCCATCAGCCTGCTCGACTATCGTCGCAATCCGCAGGGAACATCCAAGTCTATCATTTGGTGCGGAGTCCTCGCTCATGACTTCGACAACTACGCGCAGGAATCCTATTCCATCGAATTCATATTCCCGCCACAACCTCAACAGAATCTCGCAATTCTCTCAAATCTTGATAAAACCCAAATCAAGGACACCAAAATCGCCATCAAAGATAAAGTTTTCCCGGATCGCGTCATCCCAACACCGAAGAGCATCCAGTGGCATGATGGCAACATTACCCTCAAGCGTATCGTGACGGATGGGAAATCCAAGTTCGCGAGTGACATCGCGAAGCAAGTCAAGGAAGAGATTCTCGATAAGTATAAGGTGAATCTCGACGTCCAAGTCACCACAGACACCCAACCCGGCGACGTCTCGTTCGTATGCGGCACCGAGGCCCCTGACCCCAACGCGGAAATTGATGCTTACATCATCAGCGTAGGCGACAAATTCGTCGTCAACTCCGAGACAACAAGCGGATTGCTCCAAGCGAAACGCTCCTTCAGACAGCTACTCCGCCCCGGCAAAACGCTCGGCACGGTCGAGGCACGTAAGGCGGACATCCGAGATTATGCTGCGATGCCTGTGCGTGGATTGTACTTCAACACCGGCAAGGACGCCGTCCCGGAACAAACAAAAATTATCACCAAACTCATGGGCGACCTCAAGATGAACACGCTCATGTACAGCGTGATTTTCGCCGAATGGAAGTCCCGCCCCGAGCTGACCAAACCGCTCATCTCGATTACGCTCAAGGACTTGCAGGAAATCGCGGATGTCTGCAAACGTGAACACATCGAACTGATTCCAGCAATCCCCACTTACGGCCTGAAGGAATGGAACCGCTATGACTGGGTCAAGGGCGGCATGATTGGCGACCCTGTACACGGACAATGGAACAATCCGCCCGAACTCGAAGCCGTCGAAGCGGTGGTGGACGAAGCCGTCAAGATGCTCAAACCCAAGACCTTCCTGATTTGCCACGACGAGCTCCTTGTATCAAAAGAAGAAGTCCTCGCGAGCATCAACCATTGGCATGATTTCCTCGCCGAGAGAGGTGTGAGAACCGCAATCTGGGGCGACCTTTTCCTGACTCTCAAGGAAGGCCCCGATGCCACAAACTGCAAAACGCAGGAAGATGCGGACTGGATGCGTGCCCAACTGCCCAGTGACATTCTCGTCATTGACTGGCACTACGCCGAAGCCGCCGCAAGCGAATTCAAGAGCCTGAAAGTCTGGAATGACCTCGGCTTTGACTGCATCGCCGGAACGGGAAACACGCCCGCGAACATCCTGCCCTTTGCGCAGGCTGTCACAAAACAAATCGAGGCCCAAGACGAGAACACCACTCAAGGCAAGTCGCTCGGAATGGTAGTGACCACATGGGCAGGACGAAATTTCAATATCGAAGCTATGAACAAATTCGTCAAAGCCGTTCAATCCTATGTCCTCGGCGCCGAAGCCGCATGGACCGGCGGATACGAAAAAGCCACCGATGTCCCCTTTGACTACGTTAGCGAATTCGAGAACATCTGGAACAAATCTGTTCTGCCGGATACCGCCACCAAAGGTTGGACTGTTGACCTGACCAAAGCAAAACAAAGCGACAATCGCACGATGGTGAAAATGTCTTTCGCCTCGCTCAAGGCCGCCAAAGACAAGTCGTGGCTGGGATACATGACCGGCGACGACCTCTCTAAACTGCCCGTCGGGAAACAAACATTTGACCGCTTTGTTTTTGATCTGCCTTCGGATAATACCGCTCTGTTGCTGGCCGGACAGATGGACAAATTCGCTGGTTCACACAGCATCTCCTTGCCTTGTGACGGCAAAAAAGCAAGTGTCATTAACTTCATGACTGCCGCCACGGAAGGCGGTCCCACAAGCGAAGCAATCGCCACCACCTACGTCCAGTACGAGGACGGCACGGAGGCTTCATTCGATTGGAACTTGGGCAACAATGTCTACGCCATTTCCGACGAGAACGCATCCATCAACACCCCGCTCATTTGGAAAGACGGCAAGGACGACACTCTCAAGTGCATCCACTCGTTCTGCTGGCAAAACCCCGAACCGGACAAAGCAATCAAAAATATCAAAACGGTATCGAACAAGAAAAGCGCCGGACTGTTGATTTTCGCAATCACCGGTGTCGAAGCTGAAGACTAAGAGTGATGGTAGTAGACGAACATGAAAATTGAAACTGTCGATGACTTGCGCAAACTGCGCTATGGCATCATCGGTGCCGGAGCACTCGGAGGATTCTACGGCTCGCTACTCTGCAAAAACGGATATCGAACCGCCTTCCTAATGCGCTCCACGGCCAAGGATGTCAAAGAACACGGACTGAAAATCAATTCCGCATGGGGCAAATGGGAAGTTCATCCTGAAGTTTTTGACTCGCCACAGGACATGGGTGTCTGTGACATTTTGATTGTCGGACTCAAAACAATCAGCAACGTATCACTCAAAGAAATCTTCAAACACACCGTCGGCCCACAGACGATTGTCATCACCTTGCAAAACGGATTTGGCAACGAGGAATACATCGAATCGATGTTGCCCGACAACAGCGCCACGCCCGGGATATCCCGCGTGATTGGCGGGTGCTCTTTCATCTGTTGCTGGCGCGAAAACTCAACCGTCATCAATCACACCGCAGGCGGCAACATCGAGTTCGCCGAACTTGACGGCGTCGAACGTCCACGCATCAAGGCCATTTGCCAGATGCTCAATGACATGAAGATTCCATGCGCCATCAAAAGCTCACCCGCGGATGTACGTTGGCACAAACTCGTCTGGAACATTCCGTTCAGTGGGTTGGGTCTCGTCGCCAAGGCTGACACAGCGGCCGTGTTGAACAGCCCAGAACTGCGCGCGACGGCAAGACGCATCATGGCTGAAATACAGATGATTGCCAAGCAGGACGGCATCGACATTACCGACAAATTCTGCGAATGGCAATTCGAACGCACAGAGAGCATGGGGCACTACAAGTCGTCGATGCAAATCGATTACGAATGCAAAAGAGAGGCCGAGGTGGAGGCCATTTTAGGCGAGCCGGTCCGCCGGGCACGCAAGCTCGGCGTCGCGGTGCCGCTCATGGAGATGATTTACGGAGCCGCCAAACTGCTTAATTGCCTTAATATCCAAGACGCCAAATAGAGCATTTTTGGACAAGCCTTTTAGCCTATGACGGTATATACATTTGATAATGAAGAATCCGGATTCTAATAGTCACAATACGGAAGATGATGATTTTTCTGATGCCTCGCTGGGACCTCAGAACAAAAGGCACATTCCTACCGACACCCAGACGATCGACATTCAGGCGTTGCGTGAATCGACCGAACAAAAGCCAATGCCGATGACAGGCAAACGAATCTTCAAGAAAACATCTAAAGTGGATGACCGATTCGATACTTCGTTCGGCGAGGATTTCCAAGACGAAGAAGAAGCGTTCGAGGGGCCGCAAAACGCGAAGAAGCATAGCACCAAGCGCCTTCAGAAAAAGTCGCTGCCGGTCAGTCATCAAAAGCAACGACTTCGCGTCATTCGTTCATCACAGACGGGATGCTTCAGTTGGCTGTTTGGATTCGTTGGACTCACCGTCCGCATTCTCCTTGTCACAGGGCTGGTCATCGTGACGTGCGCATGGCTCGGATGGCAAATCGCGAGTAGCTACATCGACACGGAGGAAGTTCCCGTCCCGAACATTTGCGGACTGCAAATCGAGACGGCACTGACCGTTGCCAGTGAAAACAAGATGTCGATTTTCAAAGAAAGAAATGAGCCGAGCACGTTGGTCGCGCCCGGCGAAATCATCGACCAAAAACCATCACCCGGCACACGGGCACGTAAAGGCGCAATCATCCGCGTTGTCATTTCGGGTGACAGCGAAGACAGACAGAAGATTCCGGATATCACGGGCATGACCCAAGTTGAAGCGACATCCATCCTCAAGGGCGCAAATCTCGAAGTGGGCGAAGTGACTTACATCGAGGATTCCAGCCGCCCCGCAAACACCGTCATCACGCAGACGCCCGAACCGGGCAGGATGATTACGGACGACAACAAAAAAGTGGATTTACTCGTTAGTAAAGATATCCACTAACGCTTGATTGGCATTCCGTTGTCTCGGTCGTAGAACGCCCAAAAATGATGCGTCGAGCCAACCCCGCCACCAATCGCCAACGAATTTTCGATTGCCTTGCTCACGTACTGTTTGGCGTTCTCAATCGCCGCTGCCGGAGACAGACCACGCGCTAACCACGACGCGATCGCCGACGAGAAAGTGCAACCAGTCCCATGCGTGTTGGAGGTCTCGAAGCGCTTACTGCTAAACTCCGCGAAGCTCTCGCCGTCATACATCAGGTCGACCGCAGCCGACCCACTGTCAAGCCGATGTCCACCCTTGATGACGACACATCGGGGCCCCATCGCGCACAACCGTTGCGCCGCGATTTTCATATCATCGACCGTTTTCAGCGTCATCTCCGTCAACACTTCGGCCTCGGGCAGATTCGGTGTCAGCACAGTCGCGTGTGGCAACAGACAGCGTATCAGTGTATCCCGCGACTCGGGATGCATCAGATTGCAACCGCTCTTGCTCACCATCACGGGGTC
Source organism: Candidatus Sumerlaeota bacterium (assembly GCA_012513815.1). GTDB lineage: Bacteria > Sumerlaeota > Sumerlaeia > Sumerlaeales > Sumerlaeaceae > JAAZBM01. The sequence continues at coordinate 372,733 of JAAZBM010000011.1, forward strand.
AATCACAACATTGTCCACAACATGATACTCGTCGAGCTTGTTGGCAATCATCCGGATAATCGCGCTACTGGACACCATCCCGATTTTGACCGCATCCGGGCGCAAATCGCTGAAAATCGCATCCATTTGTTTTGCTACCATCTCCGTCGAAACATCCTCAACACCGGTCACGCCAAGCGTATTCTGCGCAGTGATAGCCGTGATAACACTCATCCCAAAAGTTCCAAGTGCCGAAAATGTTTTGAGGTCAGCCTGAATCCCGGCGCCACCGCCGGAATCGCTGCCTGCAATAGTGAGAACACGCTTCAGCATAATCTATCTTCCTGACTTTTCCTGTTCTTCCATGATAATCTGCCGCAGAGTTTTGACTTTCTCGACAAGATTCGGAGACTGCAACAAATCCGAAATCAAACAGCAACAGCGGGCACCGCTCGCGACAACCTCGCGCAGATTAACTTCCTTGATGCCGCCAATGGCGACATGAGGCAAATCCGGATAAGTTTCGCTCACATACTTCATGAAGGATAACCCGACCGGAGTGCCAATATCCTTTTTGGTCGCTGTGAAAAAGATTGGCCCAACACCAATATAGTCCGCCCCCTGTGCTACCGCCTCGGCAGCCTCGGACGGGGACTGCGTCGACACACCGATAATCATCTCCGGACCAACAAATTCACGCGCAACCGCATAGGGCAAATCGGACTGACCAAGATGAACGCCATCCGCCTTGCACAAAACGGCAATATCAAGATTGTCATTCACGATGAATGTCACCCCGGCACGACGCGTCACATCGCGAATCGCCAGACACTCCTCATACTTCTCACGCGCGGATTTGAACTTCTCGCGATACTGTATCACGCGCAACCCGGCCGCAATCATCTCTCGAACGACATCGACATTCGAACGACCACCCGAGAGTGACTCATCCGTGATGCCATATAAATCCGTATGAAGCGAATCCAAACAGAGACGCCTACAACGACAATCAGTCATGCTCGCAGCTTCCGCCACGACGGGAAACATTCGCGACACTGATGGCAGCGGCCATACACTTGGCGATGCTGATAAACGCCTGTCCCGCCGCGCTGTCGGGACTGGCCAACACCACGGGGTTGCCCGTATCGCCACCGACACGGATATCAACCTCTAACGGAATCTCACCAAGGAACGGAATCCCAAACTTTTCCGCAAGCTGACGGCCACCACCCTGACCAAAAATAAAGGTCTTCTCGTGGGTCGCGGGGCTGATAAAATAGGACATATTCTCGATGACGCCAAGCTGCGCAATCCCCTGACTCTTGAACAGCGCGACGCCCTTGGCAACATCAAGCACCGACACACTCTGCGGAGTCGTCACGTGAATAACGCCGGTCAGACGGGCAGTCTGAATCAGGCTAATCTGAATGTCGCCGGTTCCCGGAGGCATATCGACAACCAGATAATCCAACTCGCCCCAGTCAACCTGATGCATAAACTGATTCAGAGCACTATGCAGCATCGGCCCACGCCAGATGACAGGTTCGTCTTCTTTGATGAAAAACGAAATCGAAACAACTTTAACGCCATCGCGCTCCACAGGAACAATCATATCAATCGGTTCACCATTCGCCTGTTTGCCTTGCGTAATCTCCGGAATCACACCGCCAAGACCAAGCATAATGGGGATATTAGGGCCGTGGAAATCCGCATCCAGCAACCCCACACGGGCACCAAGCTTAGCCAATGCGCACGCGAGATTCACTGCGACAGTGCTCTTGCCAACACCGCCTTTGCCCGATGAGACGCCGATGATATTGCGAACCTTTTCGGCGCCCGGACCTGCCGGAGTCGGATGCATGGGATTCTTGCCGGATGCCTCGGCGCCACCCGAACACTCTGCGGGGACAGTGCCGTCGCTCGTTTCCGCAGTCATCGTAACGGTGACCTTCTTGACACCACGAACACGCATCAGCGCACGACGGACATCACTCTCGATCTGCTCCTTGAGAGGACACGCCGGAGTCGTCAGAACAACCGTCAGCGAAACTTCGCCCTTTTCACTGCAAGCCAGATCCTTGACCATCTGCAGCGAAATCAAATCATTATCAAGCTCCGGATCCTTAACTGTCTTGAGCGCATCAACAAGCACCTGTGTACATACAGACATCTTTATTATCCTCAATCCCTATTGTTTCTATTTAGCTACAACCGTAGCCCATCTGTCTTGAGACAGAAGGCAACTTATCCGCGTTTAGCGACTCAGCGCCTCAAGCAGAACCGAAAAATCTTCGGGCAATGCGGCCTCAAATTGCATCGACTCGCCCGTGCGAGGATGCGCAAAGGACAGATAGCGAGCATGCAGCATCTGGCGACGAGCCGTATGCAACATCAACGTTCGCAATGCCATATTGGACTGCGCAACCAGTTGCAAAGCCACATTCACGCCACCACCATACAAATCATCACCCAAAACGGGATGCTTCAACTGCGACAGATGCACGCGAATCTGATGTGTCCTTCCTGTTGATAGCTTGCACTCCACATAGGTGAATCCCGTCAATGGACGCAGAACATGCCAATGCGTCAGCGCCTCACGCCCACCATGCTCAACATCAACAACACTCATTTTGGTACGCATATACGGATGACGACCAATAGGCAAATCCACCTTGCCCGAAAGATCTTTCATCGGCCGAAGAACAATCGCGTGATAGACACGATGAATCTCGCGTTGTGACAAAGCTTCGGACAAAACACGATGCGACGCGTCATTGCGGGCAACCACCAGTAACCCCGACGTATCCTTGTCCAGACGATGCACAATCCCCGGACGAAAGACACCGCCAATCGTGCTCAGATGAGCGGAGCTACGACCCAGAAGCGCGTTGACCATCGTCCCGTCGGGCGTCCCCGCACCCGGATGAACAACCATCCCGGCAGGCTTGTCGACGACGATAATATCCGAATCCTCATAAACGATTGACAACGGAATGTCCTGACCAATCGGAGACGCGGGAACAGGCGGAGGAAGCTCAACGGTAACTGTCTCACCCGCGCGAATCAGACGCTTCGGGCGCTCAACCACAACGCCACCGCACATGACATGACCATCGCTGATGAGCGACTGAACACGATTGCGCGACAAATCCGTCACGGATGAGAGATAAACATCCAAACGAATTCCATCTGACTCCGCAGGCACACAAAAGGTCAAGACAGCATCATTCTCACTTGCCATCCGATGTCTATTCTTTTGTCCTTTCCGATAATACAAACCATGGCAGAACCGGCAAACAAGCCAATTCTGCCACAGCATTTATATCAAGTATTATCAAACTAATTCGTGAACTTTCCACCCGGGCCTAAACGCAAAATATCACCGGCACTGACGGTGCCATTTGTCGCATCATAAGGCAAATAGCCGTTGGCTATGCTATCGGGACCCATGCCCCAAATGCCCCAAGCCCATTGACCCACAACCCAAGGATAGTCTTTATAGCTGGCCGCGTCGAAAGACCAAAGCTGACCACCATTGCGCTCCATCCAGTTATACCACCAATAGGCACCTGGTTTGCCCCAGCGAGTCGTGGTCATTGTAAACGGATCAAGTGGGAAACTGGTGATGTAAGCGATGGGAGTAGTCAGCCACCTAAAGCCACGGGCTGCACGTTCGGACTCATTCAAATAGCCAAGCAAATCTGAGTTCTCGGTAACATACTTGTTGTTGTCGACAAAATACGCTTCAAGAGCATTCGCCAGATTCCGCATGTCGCTCTTGCAACGGGCAACCTTCGAGCGAACCTGAGCTTCCAGAAAGTTCGGTACTGCGATGGCTGCCAAAATCGCGATAATCGCGACGACAATCAGCAGCTCAATCAGTGTAAAGCATTTATAATTTTTCATGTTTTAATAATCCTCATTCCTTATGAGATGATAAACTGATAATAGCACACAAAACGTGGTTTGTCAACATATATTTTTATTGTCTCGACATATTTGACACCCGCACGCACATAATTATCTATGATGAAGCAACATCGGCAGACAAGGTAATTACCTAATATGTTTATATGAAAGGATTTTCTCATGAACAAACTCACCTCCAAACTCCTTGCAACAGGTGTTTTAATTCTTTCGATAGGAATAAGCATTCCCTCTTTTTCAAAATCCGAGAATGATTATTTTTCCATTCTCAATAATACTGCCAAATTCAAAACATCCGAAAAGTTCCTCTATCGTTTTTCCGAAGCACCAAGCTTCAAACAGCTCAACGGAGCACCGGTGGCGACAATCAACCCATCAATCGCCGGAATCTGGACAATGCTCAACGATACGGACATTCAGTTTTTGCCGACTCAGTCGTGCCAAGATTGCACCAAATACACTGTAAGTTTCAACCCGAATATTACAAACAAAACCGGCAAGAAAAAGTTAGCGAATCCCAATTGGGAATTTGAGTCCTCCAGACTGTCTTTTGAGAACGCCGAAAAAACCGACGAGGGTCTGAAGTTAGAATTCAGTAGTTACATCTCACCGGCAGACCTCAGCAAGTATCTTGTCATCACCGACGAAAACAAGAACAAAATCCAGTGGACGACTAAGAACAAAATCATCAGCAAAATAGTTTCAATCAGTCTGCCCAAAGAAAAGAAATCGCGGGTCATTGATTGCACTGTCAAAAAGGGAATGATGCCCGCCAATGGTACTCTCGGCATAATGAACGATGAGACAAAGTCGGTAAAGTACTATAACGAATTCATCATTGAAGAATTGGACGCCAATCAGGACGAAGATCAACCTGTTCTGCGTCTGAAGGCGTCATGCGGCGGCATTGACAAGGACGCGAAGAATTTTATCTCGGTCAAGCCCGACGTAAAATATGATGTATCCATCGACTACAATGCCATCGAACTTCGCGGAGATTTCCAAGAGAATGTCTCGTATGAAGTGACCGTGAACAAAGGCTTGATGGCAACGTCAAAACTCTACACGCAAACCATCAAGGAACCCATCACCCTGACCACAACTGTCCCAAAGAAGAAACCCTCGCTGATTGTCAAAGCAGGCGGCGGATGGATGTCTAACAAAGGTTCCATGAGCATCCCTATCACAACCAACCAACTGACCGGACCATTGACCGTCGAAGCGTTCAGGGTCTTTGACAACAACTTTGCCGTGTACGCAGCCACTGGCGAAAACGCGGAAGCCGCGACAACATGGGGTACCAAGGTCGCGACAACAACGCAAACACTGAGCGCGAATTTCTCTGTCGACCTCAAGAAATTGCTCGGCGCGGACGCCGCCGGAGTGTACTGCATCAAGTTCACCGCAAATAAAGGAGACGAGTCCGGATACACGAAAACGCCTGATGAAGGGAGAGAATACATCTACTCAGGTAGCGAAACCATCTCCGCTCAAACACTGATTGTCATGACGAATCTTTCCATCGTCGCCAAATACGGCAAGGACAAGGTGACGGCGTGGGTCGGCGATATGGAGACAGCCAAACCTGTCGCCGGAGCAGAAGTTATGGTTTACTCGAAAACAAACCAACAGCTTGCCTCGGCTCAAACGGACGAGAACGGCCTTGTGTCTTTCTCGGGCATCTCCGCAGACATGAAAAACGGAAGATATATTGTCAAGGCAATCAAAGGGCAGGACATGGCGTATCTGCAATTGAGCGACACACAATCGTGGAGCGAACAGTTCCCGGGAGAAGGCAACGAATACATTCCCGTTGATTCCACGCGTGCCTATGTCACCACAGAAAGAGGAGCCTACAGACCCGGCGAGGACGTTCACATTCTGGCTTTGCTGCGCGACCGCCAAGGCAACGCCCCCAAAACGCCCATCCCCGTTCAAATCAAACTGGTCAATCCAAGATACTCATCAAAAGATATCGGAACGGTTACTTGTGACAGTCTCGGATGTGTCGAGACCACATACTCACTGGCCGCGAGCGCGTTTACCGGTCATTATAGCATCGAGTTGTCGCTGCCCGAAAAATCCACACAGTACGAGACCGACATCATGGGTTCGGCATCCATATCGCACAACAGCATCGGTTGGCTCGGGAAAACAAGTTTCTTAGTCGAAGAATTCATCGCGAACCGTCTGCGTGTCAACGCCGCTTTCCCCGAGAAATTTTATACAAAAGCAGATGACCTCAAGATGACTGTTAAGGCAGAAGAGATGTTCGGCGCGCCCGCCACAGGCAGACGCGTCACGGCATCCGCGGAATTCTCGTTGGCGCAATTCGTCTCGAAAAACTTCAAAGACTTCACCTTTAGCAATCTCTTTGACGAAAAGGATTCAGTGTCGAAAGAGCTTGGCGAAGCGAACGCCGACGCGCAAGGCAATGCCGTTTTCAAAATCGAGAATCCTATGATATCGCCCAACGGGCAAACGAAAATCGCAGTGCAAACGACTGTCTATGATTCGGGACGTGGCATCACCGTCGAGGACAGCACAATCTTCGACACGGCGCCATACCACATCGGCATCGCCAAACTCGATGACGGATTTGTGGAGTTGAACAAACCAAAGACTTTCCAATTTGTAACAGTTGACCCCAAAACGGATGATCTCACGACGACAGCGACAAACTCAAAAGCAACGGTCGAAGTTTTCCGCGAACAGTGGAACAGCGTGATGAAGCGCTCCGGCAGTGGTTATCAATACGAAGCGAAACTCGAGTTGACCCCCATGGGCTCCGGCAATATTCAGTTCACCGACAACAAGGCATCATGGGAATTCACGCCAAGCGTCGCGGGAATGTATCGCATCAAAGTCACCTCGGAAGATAAAAAAGATTGCAGCGTAGCCAAGTTTACGGCCTCCTCGGGCGAATGGAAGAGCTATCAACCATGGTCTATGGAGAAGCCGGAAGACGTCGAAGTCTCGCTCGATCGTCCGTCGTATAAAATCGGCGACGAAGCGCGAGTGCTCATCAAATCGCCTTTCAAGGGCACAGCCCTCATCGGCTTTGAGCAAGACACACCGCTCGATGTCAAGGTTTTCCCCATGGATTCCAACACTCTCGAAGTGCCCGTGAAAGTGACAAAAGATTTCGCGCCGATGACATGGGTTTCCGTGACAGTGTTGCGTCCCGTCAACCCTGAACCGAAGTGGTTGCCGCACCGTGCTGTAGGATATGCCGACATCAGAATCAATTCGGAATATTGCCAAGCGAACGTCGACCTGCAACTGCCCGAAACTGTGCTCCCCGGCGACAAACTCCGCTTCAAGGCGCAGGTCACGGAAACAAACACCTCCGCGCCAATCGCCGGAGCTGAAGTGTACCTGTGGGGCGTCGACGAAGGCATACTTACGCTAACGGATTTTAAATTGGAAAATCCAATCGACTGGTTGTTCGGCAAGTATTGCCTCATGGTCGACACGGCGGACTTCTATTCCCGTCTGGTCGAGGATATCCTCGCGGACAACAAAAACGCCACCGGTGGTGATGGCGAAGCAAACACAACACGCTTCAAGAATTCCAACGAAAACAAGAAGCGGGTCAAGAACGTTGTATACTGGTTAGGAAAGTTCGACACCAACAGCAGCGGCACAATTGACGCAGAGCTGACGACACCCCGGAACTTCAACGGAAGCATGACGATGATGGCTGTCGTCTCGACACCCGAACGCATCGGATCCGCGCAGAAAAACGTCAGTGTCCGTGCGCCGCTTATCATTCAGAACAATGCACCGAGATTCTTGGCGACCGGCGACAAAGCGCGCATTGCGTACACGTTGTTCAACACGACCGACACCACGAACACGGCGACACTGAACTTCGCGGCGGAAGGTATTATCGACATCGAACAGAAAGTCGTCAGCAGCGAACCGATTGCGCCGAATTCGTCCATCGAAGTCTTCGTTGATTTGAGCACGAAAGACAACGCTCTTGGCGAAGGCACCATCACGTGCGATGGAACAATGGGCGAGAACAAGGCGTCCGACTCGGTCACGATTCCCGTTCGCCCCGTCGCCCCGCGCATCCCATGGGGAAGCCTGACAATCGCCAAAGCCTCGGACGGCAACAAGCCAATCAACCTCATGTCAGTCGGCAACATCATTCCCGAAACATTCTTGCTTGACCTCAACGCCGGCCCTGTGGCGGCGGCGCAACTCAACGGCGCAATCAAGAACAATCTCGAATATCCATACGGCTGCTGCGAGCAAGCCATCAGCCGCGCACTGCCGTTCCTCGCCATCGAAAAGGCCGGACTTGCCGAGAAGATTGGCTACAACGGTGTGTTTGTTCGCGATATCGTCCAGAAGGCAATCGACCGACTGTCCCTCTATGAATCGCCCAGAACCAACCTAATGACCGCATGGCCCGGCGTCGGCGACGACAACCTTTTCGTCTCCGCCTATGCTCTGTTCTTCCTGTGCGAAGCCCGAGACGCCGGTTACAAGATTCAGGATGACAAACTCAAGGAGATGGCCATCACGTTGTCAAACAGAAGCAATGATGACAACAACAAAGACTTCATGGATTTGTCGGGCAACTCCAAGGCCTTCATCTATTATGCAATTGTACGCTCGAAAGCCGTCGACAACCGCAAGCTCCGCAAGAAACTCAGTGACACTGCGGACGCGCTGTCACCTGCGGGACAAGCATGGTTAGCTTCGGCACTCCACATCGAGGGTCAAGAAGAACTCGCCAAAACGGTCATGGCTAAGGCTGTCGCCGATGCCGGAAAAGACATCAACACGCTGAACGCCGATGCAACCGGACAGGAATGTTTCTTCTCCAACGAACGAGAAATCGCTGTGCCTCTTTGGGCTTGCGCCACCAACAGTACGCTGACATCCAACACCGACACACTTGATATTTTGTCGATGAACCTGAACAAGCTGAACACCAATGGCAACTGGCAGAACACGCAGGCAAACGCATGGGCGGTCATGGCTCTGGCCGCATACGAAAGCCTGAACAAAAATGCCGGTGCTCAGGATAGCAAAGGCCTGCTGCTTGTCAACGGCAAGGAATATCCGTTCGATGCGCAAAAGCCGCTCAAGCTCACCAACAAGGACATCAATTGCACCGATACAGTGACACTAAGCGTCAGCGGCGAGGGCAAAGCGGCAGTCGCTGTCAGCGCGTCCGCGATACCGCTCGACATTCCGTCCGCAACGACGGTTGGCGGGCTTGCACTGTCGCGTCAGTATCTGAAAATGGACGGAACACCTGTCGATGTCAAAACCATCAAACAGGGCGATCTCATCAAAGTTCGTCTGACGATGAAGGCGAAAAATACTGTCGAAAATATCGCCGTTCAGGATCTGTTACCTGCCGGACTTGAAATCGAGAACTCCAACTTGTCGACGAGTTACCACGCTGAGTCAAAGGATGATGACGACAACGATTCGAAGAACTGCTGGAACGAGGATTACACTCAAAACAGCGATGATCGTTTCCTCGCATTTGGTAGCATCGAGACAACGGGACTGGCCACCGAAACCGCGGTTGTCGAATACATCGCCCGCGCAGTCACAGTGGGCGAATTCGCGATTCCTCCGGCGCAAGCTGAAGCGATGTACAACCCCAACTCCATCATGGCAAGAACCGATGCAGGCAAGATGATTATCAACAAACGCTAACATCGCCAAGCCATAAGAACAATCAATTGCCGCCTGACAAATCATTGTCGGGCGGCAATTTTCGTCTTACAAAATCTCGGCCAAAAACTGCCCAGTATGGCTATAGTCCGCCAGTTCCGCAATCCGCGACGGCGTCCCCTCCGCGACAACCATACCACCATCCTCGCCACCTTCGGGGCCAAGGTCGATAATCCAGTCCGCGCTGCGAATCACATCGAGATTATGCTCGATGATAATCAAACTGTAACCTCGTTCGACAAGGCGACGAAATACGCCAATCAGATTTTCCAAATCTGCCAAATGCAAACCGGTCGTTGGTTCATCAAACACCAACAAAGTCCCTTGACCTGTGCCGTGCTCCACCAGATGCGACGCCAGCTTCAGACGTTGTGCCTCGCCGCCGGACAAGGTCGATGTATTTTGACCAAGAGACAAATACCCCAAACCGACATCATGCAACGGACGCAGCCGCCGCACGATAATGGGATTGTCCGAGAAAAACTCCACAGACTCATCGACGGTCATGTCGAGCACATCCGCGATGCTCTTGCCTTTGTACTGCACCTCGAGAACACGCGGCCCAAAGCGTTTGCCGCCGCATTCCTCGCACGGCAAAGTCATCTCGGGCAAGAAGTGCATGTCATAAGTCTGAACGCCCGTGCCCTTGCAGGCCTCGCAGCGCCCACCCGCGATGTTGAACGAAAAACTACCTTCCGTCAAGCGCAAAGATTTTGCGATGCGTGTCGCCGCGAACAAGCGCCGAATCGGGTCATAAGCCTTCACATAAGTAACGGGATTCGACCTCGTACTACGCGACAGCGATGCTTGGTCGACGACCGTAAACTCATTGATGGAGTCAAGTCCTTCAATGCTGTCGAATTCGCCCATCTCCTCGGTCGGAAGATTGCGGAACTTCAGATACCCCTGATACAAAACCTGATGAACCAGCGTCGTCTTGCCGCTACCACTCACGCCGGTCACAACCACCATCTTGTTCAGCGGAATGTCAACCGATATATTCTTCAGGTTATGCGCACGAGCGCCATGCACGCGAATCACACCGGGCGACACGAGCCATTCACTGTTACGCGTCACACGTTCTCGCTTTTTCTTTTCGCCCGGCTTCCTGAAGAATCCACGGGCACGCAGACAACGTGCGGTTTCGCCAACGGTCGAGGGATCCGCCAAGGCAGACGGCGAACCACGAAACATGATTTGCCCACCGGACGCGCCAGCCTTCGGCCCCATGTCAATCAACGTATCCGCACCAAGAATAATCTCCGGGTCATGCTCGACAACAACAATTGTATTATCGCGGTCACGCAGACTGTATAGGATGCTAAGCAACCGCTTTGAATCACGTGGATGCAGCCCAACAGTCGGCTCATCCAAAACATAAAGTGTCCGCGTCAGAGCAGTACCAAGCGCGGTCGCGAGATTAATACGTTGTGCCTCGCCACCGGACAGCGTACGCGTCTGACGATTCAGCGTCAGATACCCCAACCCAACACGCATCAGGTACCCAAGCCGCGAACCAATCTCGCGATAAATCCGCCCAAACAATTCATCCTCGGCAGCGGTCAAATGCCCCATTAGCCATTCCGCGGATAAATCGTTGATGCTCATCTCGCAAAATTGCGCGATGTTGCGCATCGGCGGAACGCCCTCGGACAAACCCCAACGAACGTTCAGCGCGGAGCTGACTAACCGATGACCGTGACAATCCGGACACGGAACGAAACCTCGATATCGAGCAACTAAAATACGCGCGATCATACTGTAGCGCTTTTTGTTCATCTCATCGAAAAACGCCAGCAACCCATAACACCGACTCTTGCCGTTGAGCATCAGCTCAAACTCCTCGGGTGTGAACTCATCGAGAGGCTTTGTCAGTGACAACTTCATCCGCTTGCAAGAGCTCAAAAACCATTTGTAGTTTTTCTTGAATGCCGGCGTGTTGAAAGTGTCAATCGGCTCTTGCGACAATGACAGATGACGGTTCGGAATCACCTTATTCCAGTCAATGGTGATGATGCGGCCGAAGCCGGTACACGTCGGGCAAGCACCAATCGGCGAATTGAACGAGAACATATTCGCCTCGGGCTTGTCAAAACTCGCCCCGCAAACATTGCAGCGAAAGCCCGACAACCAAATTTTCTTTTCGAGTTCGCCGGACACATCCGTCTCCATCCACGTCTCGGCAGTTCCCTTGCCTGCCTGAAATGCGGCGAACAAACTCTGCGACAAACGGTCGCGATCTTCCACATCAACCTTCAGACGGTCGACAAGAATTCCACCCTTGCCTGAACGCAACAACCCAAGCGCCGAAGGCTCATCGTCCTGCGCGTCAACAAAAAGATGCCCGCCCGGATTGACCGACGGCGGCACGAAAATCCGACTATAACCTGCCCGCACAATCTCTGCCAGAACATCCTGCGCTTTCGACTTTTTATCCAGACTAACCGGCGCGACAATATACATCCGACGCCCGGCATAACTGGCGATGATTTTCTCCGTCACAGAAGCGGGCGTATCCTCCTCGACCAGCAGATTACAGGTTGGGCAATAGGTGCGGCCGGCACGCGAAAACAGCAACCGAAGATAATCCAGAATCTCCGTCGCGGTGCCTATCGTCGAGCGAGCGTTCGTCACGCTGTTTTTCTGCTCGATAGCAATCGCCGGAGGAATATTGCGAATCGAATCAACATCGGGGCGCGGCATCTTGCCAACAAACTGACGCGCGTAGGTACTCAGGCTCTCGACATAGCGGCGCTGTCCCTCGGCGAACAGAGTATCAAAAGCGAGCGACGACTTCCCACTGCCGCTCACGCCGCTGACAACGGTCAACTTGCCAAGCTCTACCGAAACATCGACATGCTTAAGATTATGTGTGCAGGCATTGCGTACCTCAATGGCTTTGGCAAGAGTCACGGGTGCCGAGGAATCTGGTTGTGCGGTGGCGTCAACCTTGGCTCGACGACTCTTCCTGGCACCGGGTGTCACCTTCGTTTGTTTGTTCATCATTGCGTATTATACCCATGCGAAAAAAACGCATTTCACGCACACACGCATTTTTCAAAAAGGACACAAACAACTAACTGTTGCGAAGAACATCATTCTCGATTTCGATGACCTGTGTGGGCGAAAGCCTCGGGCCAAAATCGATTTTGTCAAGATAATCGTTCAGGTTCACGCGCGTCAATTCCCAGCCATTCATCGTCTTGAAAGCCAGCACATGACCGATTTCATCTTCGCCCATAAAAACGGCTTTCCAGACGTGTTTAGAGCTATTTTTGATGGAAATCTCACGGCCTTTGCTCAGCGGGCTATCGGTGGCGGCAGAACTCGTCGTTGACTGCGGCATCGGGTTATCCTCGTCCAACGGCTTGGGCGCACGCGGAGGCGCAAAATCATTTCTGACCGACTGTTGCACCGGAGGCGCCATTGGTCTCCGCGGCTCGGGCGCAGGCGCAACAACTTTCTCCACGGGCGACATCGGCGGCGTAACAATCGAAGAATTGTGTGACTCGTGGCGCACGGTTTTCGGAGCGGCCTTGTTGACATCTAGGGCGCGAATATAGGGAATGTAGTCGACGCTACGCAACGAAAATACCAGTGTATCACGATCCCACGTGAGTGTGCTGCTCATCATGGCAAACAAATTATCGGCCAAATGTCCGATGCAAATCGGCTTGTTCTCATCAAGCAAAATGCCGCGCTCGTCCATGCGAGCATTCGGGGCACACATCAAAAAAACGGCATAGGGAGCGCTCTGGGCTTCCTGATAGCAAATGCCGATTTCGCCGTTGGAAAACAAACATATATCGCCCGTCTTGATAGGCATATCAGAAACCAGTTCCGAATTCGACACACCACCCGTATGAGCGGCGATAATGATACCCGACGAATCGTTGTTATCACGAGCACGAGGTGTAGGCGACTTGGCGGGAGCACGCTTAACGCCGCCAACCGTTCGGCCAATTTCGGCTGCCTTGGGAACCGGAGGTACATTGGTCCCCGGAGCAGGTGCGCCATGGCGCATCACACGAAAGCGTTCCTCGAGCTCTTCTAAAATTGCTTCGTCAGCAACGTTATGCTCTTTATCCTGCGGTCGGTTTATCTCACCCAATTTTTCTTTCCTCATGCTTTATTCAAGAATAGTATATACGCAATAACGAACTATTGTCAATGCTATTCTTACATCTATCACTTTTCAAGAAACGGAAAATTTTGCTTGGTTTAGTCGCGACCGGCAATACGACCCAGCAACTTGCGCAAGCCGCGCCTGGGTTTGGGTGTCTGTTGATAAAATACTTCCGCGGCGGGAGTTGCCTGAGCTTTTCGAGCGCTACTTTTATTGCCCGCACTCTTGGACTTCGACGCTTTCGACGTCTTCGACGACGAGCCGGTATTCTGGCGCGTTTGCGTCTTCTGGGCAGAAGATGCCTTCTTGCTTGCATTCGATTTCGCGGCGAAAGTCGGCAGTGTCGTGCGCGGTTGCGACAACATCTCGCTCACCGTCACGAAAACAAACCCGCGTCCCTGCAAGTCATCAATGACGGTTTCGAGCGCAACAAGGTCAGACTCAAAACGATCATGCATCAACACAATCGCGCCATCATGCGCCTCACGCAGTATCTGCTCGCTTATCTGCGCCGCACTACGCTTACGCCAGTCATTCGTATCAATATCCCATAAGACGGGAACATAACCTTTCGACCGAATCAATTCGTTGACCGTCGCATTGGTGGCGCCATAGGGCGGTCGCACCAGAGTAGGCTTTGCGCAACCACAATCCATTATCGCTCGCGAAGTCTTCTCAATCTCCGAAGCAACAGCATCCGGCGAAATCTTCGACAACTGAGGATGCGACCAAGTGTGGTTGGCAATCTCGGCGCAAGGGCGTGTCAAGTACTCGCGAACCACCTGAGGATAAGCGCTCACGAATTTGCCCGCGAGAAAAAATGTTCCCTTCGCGTTCTTACGCTCAAGCAACGCAATCATCTTTGGCGTGATGGCCGGATTCGGTCCATCATCAAAGGTCAGTGCAATTAGTTTTTTACCTGTCGGCCAAGTCGTAATTGCCTTCGATGCGGGATAGGCCGCGATAGACATCCCCGCCGACGGCGATGGAGTCACGGCGGCAACCGCCACACTGGAAGTCGTCTGTGCGTCTGCTAGCGAAACGAACAAAACGCTACATAAACAAGCTAAACAAAAGGAGCGTAACATAACTTTTTGGATTCACACTATCAAAAATACTTACAACACTAATTTAGTTAACATCCGAAATGCAAGTTCATTGAGCACTTATGACCGAATCTCCCATATTGTTTTCTTTTATTCTGTCACAATTAAATCCTGTTCATTGTGTTAATTACACCATAAGTATCAATCATGAAAGTTTGGCTCTTAAAAATGAAAAAATATTGTTTGTTCATGTGCGCCGCAACGGCCTTATGCCTCCTCAGTGCATGCGAAACATTCAACCCCAAGATTGGCGGCAAACCACTGTTCCCAACTCAATCAACAGCAGCCCCAACGAGTTTTGCACAGACACAATCAGGCCCTGCCGGTGACATCTCCGTCGCGCCCGAAGGCGGTTTGCCCGTCGGCGCCATTGTGACGCCAAACCTGCCTGACTCCGTCATCACGAAACCCAAAGAGCTGACGACAAAGGCGGGAAAGTCCATCGAGAAGTCGGCCACTAAAGTGGCAAAGACGATAAAAACGGAAACGAAAAAAGTCGAAGCCAAGACAACAAGTGTCGCCAAGGAAACGAAAAAAGTGGTCGATGAAGGATTGACAAAAGCCACCGACCAAGTTGAAACCGCAGCCAAGGCAGCCGAGGAAAAGGTCAAGGAAGTAACCACGACTCCCGCTAAAACCGAACCCGAAGACGAATTCCTGCCCATGCCGGCCGGGTCATAAACAAAACTGCATTTGAGATTTACTCCAAATATTGTAATGAACGATTTGAACAACAAACGGTATTAAATTGTTCAGAAGTAAAAGTGCCGTTGAGAGATTATCCTCTGCGGTTTGGTTTGTTATGGAAAGGCAATAGTAAAAAACTACAATGAATATTCTTCTTGGATTAGTACTGATTTTATATGTGTTGGCCGCAGCGTTCCTCGTCCTGACCATCCTCATGCAGGAAGGTAAAGGCGGAGGACTCTCCGGACTTGGTGGATCTGCCATTGGCGACACTTTCGGATTTAGCAACGCATCCACCGAACTCCGGAAATTCACACGCTACTCAGCTATCGCTTTCTTTGCTATCGCGCTGATTCTGACTTTCATCGGCGAAAGCTCCATCCATAACGCCGAAAAGGAATTCTTCAAGGGCGCGCAAGTCGAAGAGACAACACCTGAAAAAGCCAATGACGCTGCAACAACGGCAACCGCGGAAGAAACAACAGCGACGACAGCTGCCGAGGAAACAACGACTCCTGCTGAAGCAACGACAACAGCTCCTGCTGAAGCGGCGACAACGGCCACGGAACAAGCGGCTCC
>JAAZBM010000012.1 GCA_012513815.1 Candidatus Sumerlaeota bacterium
ACATACACATACGAAGAGGAGCTCGTGTTCGTGCCCGTGCCGCTCACGCTGCCGTCCTCAAGCCCTAAATCTTTGATTGTGCTACTACTTCCAATATAGCCAAACAGACCAACAAAATCATCGGTGTTCGAACTTGATCGATTAATGGTCAGTCCCGTAATCTTCTTGCCATTACCGTCGAACAGGCCAGTGAACGGTGCATCATTCGTCCCAATCGGGACAAACCCTGCACCACTGTTCCAAGTAGATGTCTCTAAGGCATTGATGTCGTTTATCATCTTGTAGTATTTGCCACTGGATGAGGTGACTGTGTCACTAATCCAAACGAGGTTCCCAAGTTCCGTAATCTGATACGGGTCGTTTTCCGTACCACTGCCCGCGGGAGTTACCGCTATCTGCGCGCCTGCCAGACCAAAGCACATCATGAACATCATCACGAAGGCGTATATAAATGAAAATCGCATCGCGCGATGAACACGTGGCATCCTATTATCCTTGACCGCCTGTAAATCTTCAGGGTTACAATCTTCATATTTCGTTAACATTATTATGTCCTTCCAAATCGTTTTCTAGAATTAGTTTCAAAATTCCGGACTGTGCCTAATCGGCCACAAATCCTAAGGCTATTCATTTGATAAGTATGCTAAAACTTGTTCTCAATATAATAAGGGTGCTCCTTTCAGAAACCATTGTGGATGGCCTCTTTGGAAAAAATGGGCGACGAACATCCCCGAAGAAACGGGGACAAAAAGAAAATCGCACCGCGTCAAAGACACGATGCGAGCCGCATTGTTTGTTGAACCAATTTTGTGATGTGTTGGCGCCAAAGGCGCCGAGCTTTATGAGACTACATGTATGTATATATGTAATACTTATCATAATGTCATGACACCATCTTATGTATTTCGCTAAAAATAGAGCAATATACCTGTTGATTTCGCTTACATTATCCCACAAAATCATATTCTTACAATCTTATCTGTGCCTTTACTTTTATATTGGCGAATCGTCACGATGTGACGCCCGAAACAACAATAGCCGCAAGCTGTTACACTTGCGGCTATTGCCATTGTGTTGCGGTTTCTTAGTTGCGACTTCAGAGAACTATTGGGCTAACAGTTCGCTATAGTCGTAGTTATCGGTTTCGTCAGTTTCGGCAACGACGTCGGTGCTGTCGGCTAGCACGCCCACGATTTTCCCGACCGGAATCTTGCCCACCGTGCTAATGACCAATTCTTCGTTGGGTTCAAGCCCGGTGCAGTTGATGCCGCCAGCAAAGACGGTGTTGGTGTCTTTATAGAAATAGCCCGTCTTGGCCTGCACGGTGCCGACGAAGGCCTCGGTCCAGAATGCCCGCGTCTTCGTATCGCCGATATTTTTGATGCGGCCATCGATGCGCATCCGCCCTGCACCAATGTCAGTGAAGGTCGGCCCTTCGCTCCAGACGAGGTTCACGGAACCAGACACAACCGGCGTGTTCAGGAAGACACGACCGCCCGAGAAACTATAACGATTGTCGAGTGGGGTCATGTCGCCCGGATTCGTGCTTACACCGGCGCGGTTAATCACCGCTACCAGCGAATAAACGCCGTCGCCGATGCTGTTGAGTGGTTTCTCAAACTGATAGGTCTGGAATTCGCCCAACTCCGGTGCGGTGATTTGCTCGCTCCACGTCAGGGTCACGCCCGGCACGTAGCTCACGCAGCCGTCCTGCGACGCGAAGAGTTCAATATAGACCTTGCCTGACGGCATCACTGTGCCCTTGTTCTGCACCGTCACATTATACTGAAGTTTATCATTCGGCGCGACGGCGTTCGGCACCAGTTGCGCCGCGTTGGCCGTCATCGAGACAATCGCCAAGTCGATGCCATTGTCTTTGCCGGGGGGTAGAATGGACTCGTCATAGAACAGTTGAGAGTTGTTGACTTCGTTTGTCTCGGGCACGATGTCCGTGCTGTCCACAATCACCGCCAGTGCGCGGTTTGCCACACCGGCAGGAACTGTTCCGGACAGCGAAAATTCGGCCGATTCGCCCGCAGCCAGTGTGTTGATGTTCTGACCAGCGCCAATCGTGCCTTGCGGCATCAGTGTGCCTTCGGCCGTCAGCGTCCCATAGAACACCTCAACCCATGCGCCCGGTTTGGCCAGATTCACGCTTCCGGCGTTGCGCATGCGTCCCGTCACCGTCACGCGGCGGGCGTCGGTCGCGTCGTGCACCATCTGCGGATTCTCCAACACAAGGTCAATCTGCTGGCGCACGGGGTTGTGCACCGAAAGGCGCTTGCTTGCCACCGGCATCCAGTTGTTGGAATACGAGATTTCCGAAACGCGGTCGGACAGCTTGAGGGAACCGCGGTTCACACTCGGCAACAGTGTATAGACACCATCGGGAATGGTGTTCAGCGTCAGCGTACTCGGCGCGATTTGCGCATAGGTGCCCATGCCGTTTTGCTTGTACGAACCCGTGACCGTGCTGCCAAAGCGCACTTGGTCGAAGCCGCCCGTCTTGCTCGCGAACAACTCACACCAGAACGGCTCCGTCACCGGGCGTTCCGACGTCACATCCCACCAGAAGTCGACCTTGGCACCCGGCGCGATACTCGCGCCCACGCCCGAATCAAAGTCGCCGTCAACCAACACCATATCCTGCGTCGAAATATACTCAACCACGACACTCGTCAGCTGATAATGACGCACCACAACGGACTGCGAAGCTGTAATCAGCCAACCTTCAAGCTCTTTGAATTGAACAGTATGTTCACCCACAGAAAGATTAATCTCTGTTCCGCTGTCGTTCCATGTCGCGCCGCCGTCAACCGACCACTGAGCCCCGGCATCAATAGCAGTTTGCGGAACCATCGTCACTTTGAGTGAACCCATATGCTGAACATAAGTCCCCGTAAAATTGACGACTTCGTCTTTGACAACACTTACGGACTTGTCCGAAGGAGCATCCCAATCAGCAATCGTCTTGTATGTGATGGTGTACGCGCCGACAGGCAAATCGCTCACCGTCGCGCCACTCGCGTTCCAAGTCACACCACCATTGAGACTCCACTGCGCGCCGGCGCTCACTGCCCCGACAGGAGCAAGCGTCACGCTGAGCGAACCACATTGCTTAAAAGAACGTAAGAAAGGATAATCCAAGCCCTCAACAATTCCCCAAACATCTGAGAAATCCCAATCAACAAAAGTCCCTTTTAGGCGCATCTCCGTCGTCCGCTTCGAATTACCCTTACCCGTGTCACTCTGACCGGTCGTCTGACTGTCGTAATAACAATTCGTGATTGTGCCACCATAATGATGCCCCACCAGGCCGCCAACATAGTTCGTACCGCTCACGCTGCCATTCGCGTAACAATTCGTGATTGTGCCACTATATTGATGCCCCACCAGGCCGCCAACATAGCTACTACCGCTCACGCTACCACTCGCGTAACAATTCGTAATGGTGCCAAAGCCGTGATGCCCGACCAGGCCACCAACATAGCTACTACCGCTCACGCGGCCACTCGCGTAACAATTCGTGATTGTGCCACTAAACTGATATCCCATTAGGCCGCCAACATATTGATTGCCGCTCACAGGGCCTGTCGCGTAACAATTCGTGATTGTGCCAAAGCCCTGATTACCCACTAGGCCGCCAACATACGAACCGCCGGTCACAGCGCCACTCGCGTAACAATTCGTGATTGTGCCACTATACTGATATCCCACTAGGTCGCCAACATACGAACCACTGCCGGTCACAGCGCCACTCGCGTAACAATTCGTGATTGTGCCAAAGCCCTGATTACCCACCAGGCCGCCAACATACGAACCGCCGGTCACGCTGCCGCCCTCAAGCCCTAAATCTTTTATTATACTGCCACTTCCAATATAGCCAAATAAACCGACATAATCGGTGCTCGAGTTTGAACGATTAATAGTGAGCCCCGTAATCTTCTTGCCATTACCATCGAACAGGCCTGTGAATGGCGCGGTGCTAGTCCCAATCGGAACAAATCCTAAGCCAGCGTTCCATGTCGCTGTCTCCGACGCGTCGATGTCGTTCATCAAGATATAATCACCATCAAGGTCATCCTTAACCGCCTGTAACTCGGCAAGTGTGCGAATCTCATACTTCTTACGGAAATGCGCAATGACACTCTTGTTGCAGTCCATCGACACCGTTGTATTAGCGGCATCAGCATCGGCGATATTTACACCATGCCATTCTAAGAAGAACCAACCATCCGCAGGGGTCGCGTTAAGTGAGACGGTTGTGTCATAAGCATAGGAATGAACACCAACTGGGGGAGTAACCGTACCATTACCAATAACGGAGACCCTCAATCTCGCCTCGTCTCCAAACGCGCGAAGATACGGATACGATGCGCCTTCGACAATCTTCCAAGTGTCAGTGGTGAAGTCCCAACCATTGAAAGTTGACTGTTGCTTCATCTGTGCCGTCGTTTTCGGGGTTCCCTTGCCCGTGTCACTACGACCGGTCGTCTGACTGTCGTAATAGCTATTGCTGACAGTGCCACCACTATATGGGCACAGTAAACCACCTGCAGCGCCAGTTTGAGTCCCATTTACATATCCTGTCGCATAACAATTCGTAATGGTGCCTGCATCTTGTAAACCAACAAGGCTACCAATCCAACGACCTTCCGTCGATCCGGTTGAATAACAATTACTGATAGAACCGCCATCTTGTCTTCCAACAAGGCTTGCAACGTTGGAATCTCCGGACACATTACCTGTCGCGTAACAATTCGAGATTGTCCCATTTTGTTTATACCCAACAAGACTACCAACCTCACAAAAACCACCAGCAGCATTGCATGTTGAGTAACAATTACTGATGGTACTGTTAATGACCAATCCCACTAGTCCACCAATATGTTGGTAGCCGGTCACGCTACCGCCTTCAATTGCAAAATTGTTAATTGTACAACCACTAGCATAACCGAAAAACCCAACATTGGTTGCACTCGAACGATTAATAGTCAGTCCCGTAATCTTCTTGCCATTTCCATCAAATAAACCCATGAACGGTGTGCTTTCCGTTCCAATTGGGACAAATCCGGCGCCATCATTCCACGATGATGTCTCTGCTGCATCGATGTCGTTAATCATCTTGTAGTATTTGCCACTCGATGAGGTAACTGTGTCACTCATCCAAACAAGATTGCCGAGTTCCGTAATCTGATACGGATCGTTTTCCGTCCCACTACCCGCGGGAGTCACCGCTGTCTGCGCGCCCGCCAGACCAAAGCACATCATAAACATCATCACGAATGCGTAGATAAACGAAAACCGCATCGCGCGATGAACACGATGCGAGCCGCATGATTCGTTAATTCGATTCTGCAATCCGTTGATACCACAAGCACCAAGGGCTAAAAGTTTACATGAAGATATTACTGGGGATTTAATCATTTGTTATCTCATCTTTTTATAGATATATTAGAAATAGCTACTTTAGCGTGTCAAATCGTATTCCTTACAATCATAAGAAACTTTTTATATTGAGATATTCTTCATAGAAGACTCTTGCGATGTAACAAATATAACAGCAATAGCCGCTAGCTTTTACACTTGCGGCTATTGCCATTGTGTTGCGGTTTCTTAGTTGCTACTTCAGAGAACTATTGGGCTAACAGTTCGCCGTAGTCGTAGTTGTCCGTTTCGTCGGTTTCGGCGACGACATCGGTACTGTCTATGAGGACGCCGACGACTTGGCCTGCGTCAACGCGGCCGGTGACGTCGAACTCGCGCTCGGCGCCGGGGGCCAGTGTGCTACCGCCGTTTTGACCGGCGGCGAAGACACGGGCGGTGTCTTTGTAGAACACGCCGGTTTTCTCTTGCACTGTGCCGACGAAGGCTTCGGTCCAGAAGGCGCGAGCCGCTATGTCGCCAACGTTTTTGATGGTGCCATGGACGCGTATTCTGTTGCCGGCTTCAGGCGCGGGTCCGAAGTACGGGCCATCGCTCCAGACAAGGTTGACGCTGCCACCCGAAGCAGATGTGCTCAGGAATACGCGACCACCGTTGTAAGCGTAGCGGTTGTCGAGCGGCGTTTCGTCACCGGGATTCGTGGCCACGGCCGCACGGTTGACGACCGCAAGCAGTGTGTACATTCCATCGCCAATTGAGTTGATGGTTTGCTCGAACTGATAGGTCTGCGTTGCGCCAAGGGCGGGCGCGTCGATCTGTTTGCTGAAGCACAGTGTTACGCCGGGTACGCTGCTCACACAGCCGTCTTGCGACGCGAAAAGCTCAACATACACCTTGTCCGACGGCATGACCGTACCCTTGTTCTGAATTGTCAGGCTATATTTGAGTTTGCTGCCCGGCGCAACCGAGTTTGGCGAGAGCTGCGAAGCGTCGACGCTCATGTTCGTGATGGCCAAATCGATGCCGTTGTCTTTGCCCGGAGGCAGAACCGACGGGTCATAGACCAGATAGGAGTTGTTGACTTCTTGCTTCTCCTGCACGATGTCCGTGCTGTCGGCGACCACCGCAAACGCGCGATTCATCACGCCCGCGGCAACCGTTCCGCTCAATGAGAAGTTCGCCGACTCACCCGCCGCCAGAGTATTGATGTTCTGGCCTGCGCCGATGGTGCCTTGCGGCATCAGCGTACCCTCGGCCGTCAGCGTTCCATAGAACACCTCGACCCATGCGCCCGGCTTGGTCATGTCGACCGAACCTGTGTTCGTAACTTTACCCGTGAAACCTATTTTCGTCGGTTGCATCGGATTATACACGACTTGAACATCGAACAAAGACAAGTCGATATCCAACTGATTCGGGTTGTGAACTGACAAGCGTTTGCCCGCTATCGGCAACCAGTTGTTCGTGTAATCCGATTCGGGAATCGCGACCTCCGACCCGGACCTGAGCGTCGCGCGGTTGACGCTCGGAATCAGCGTGTACACACCATCCGTCACTGTGTTGAGCACCAGATTCGACGGTTTTACCTGCGACGACGTAGCGCTCAAACCATCCGTTTTCTTGTACGAGTAAGTCATTGTTGCGCCGGTCCGCACCTGATCGAAACCGCCCGTCTTGCTACCAAACACCTCGAACCACACCGGCGCGGCGACAGCTTGCGTCGCAGAAACATTCCACGACATATCCACCGTCACACCCGGCGCAACCGCCCCAGACGTGCCAACGCTGAAGTTGCTGTTTTGCAAAATAATATCCTGCGACGACGCATACGCGCCTTCGATGCTCGTGAGTTGATTCAGTTTAATTTCAACAGACTGCGGGACAGGCGTCAGCCAACCACTGATTTCCTTGAATTGAACCGTATAGTCTCCCGCCGCAAGAGCTACCGCCGCGCCGCTGTCGTTCCATGTTGTGCCGCCGTCGACGCTCCACTGCGCACCGGCCGTCACTGCCTCGGCGGGCGTAATGGTCACACTCACAGAACCTGTTAGTTGAGTATACGTGACAACGGCTGATGTTGTCTCATCTTTTGCGATAGCCACAGACAGCGTCGTCGGAGTATCCCAATTGTCAATGGGCTTAAAGGAGACATCATAGTCACCGACAACAAGCCCGCTCAACGTCGCGCCGCTGTCGTTCCATGTCGTGCCGCCGTCGACGCTCCACTGCGCACCGGCGGTCACTGCCTCGGCGGGCGTAATGGTAACCTTGAGCGAACCTTTGTCGATCTCGATATTTTCAACTAAATCCAATGTCAGAGTCAGGGCGTTAATTGTTCCACTGTCGCCATCGAAGCTGTCATAGACGCTGAATATCCAGTTTCCGTTTGCCGGATTTCCGGTCAGTCCTGAGAACGCTTGCTCGGGCAAGAATGTCCCGGTGAATGGCGCATCGTTCTTGCTCAGCGACGAGACCGCCTTCGTAGCGGCGGCGTCTAAGTTCATTTTACAGATGTTTTGGCCGCTCCCGCCAATCGAGTCAAACAACGTGATTTTCGTCGCTTGTGGGTTTGCCAGATAAGCAGTCATGTCGCTCACATAGCTGTGTGTGATTCCCGGTTCGGAGCAGCTGTCGTTGCCGTCGATACTGAAGCGCACGCCCACCACCTTGCTGGTTTCTATCACCGGAATGTTGACCGAGACCGTTTTCTTGTCGGGAATCGCTTGTGACCCCGTCCACGGATAAGTTTTCGATGTCTTTTTCCCAAGCATCACGGATTTCACCACCGTGAAAGTCGAGCCGTCGTCGGTTGTGCAGTTGAGTTGAAGTGTGATGTAGTCACCGGTGTTGCCGAGTGCGGCTAGCGTCAGGGGCACAGGCACCGGCGTATTCACGGGCAGCGTCAGAGCGCTGAATTCGCCGCTGACCGGAACGACCATCGCCGAGGCCTGCAGACTGCCGCTCGTGCCGACAAGCTCTTCTTTGCCGATGTTCACAAGGTTCAGTTTGATTGACGAATTATAGTAAGGTTCCGCTGTGTTGGCAGGGATTCCTTCGGTGGGGCTGACAAACTCGATGTCTCCCGCGATGACTGCCGGTCCTGTATACTCAGTGACATTCTTGGCGACAAGGGCAAAGTCCTGATCGAGCGCTGTTGTGTTGCCCGGGACGCCATCCGAATTAATGTTCGTTGCCTTGACATTGAGAATGATGATTCCCGAATATCCCGCCTCAATGCGGACGGATTCCATATTGTTTTTCTCGTCGGCATAATCGCCCGTAACGGACCATTCGCCCTCGAAATTGTTACCGCAGAACTTCCCTTTGTCCGTCTCTACCACCAAATCCAAGTTGTTGTTGTAGGCGTTTCCGACGGTGTTGCCGGGCGCGTCCGAATAGGCAAGAGTGATGTAAACGGGTTGTGTCGCATCAGCGACTTGCAGGAGGAATTGTCGTGTCTGTCCGGTTGCAGTGAACATATCCTCGGCAATCTGGTCACGATAGAACGCTTTGTTATCGTCGAAAATCTTGTCCATCGCGAGCAGTCCCATTCCTTGGTTTTTGCCCATGATTGAGGTGTCGACGCCCGTCATAAATCTTGTCGCGACGCCCATGACCGCCTTGGTCATGGCGGGTGACGGAACCGTCATATCCTTATTGATGAACCACTGGCGGATGAGGGCGCATGCCCCCGCGACAGCCGGTGCCGCGTGGCTTGTGCCGGATGATGCTGTGTACCATTCGTATGATGAGGGAACAAACAAGGAATTGTTGATGCCGCCGCATACGCCCGAGCCATCGTCTTTGAACGAGGTCAGCGCGCTGCCTGATCCCGTGGCGTTTTTGTTCTGGGGCGCGCCGCCGGTGATGTGGGTGCCGGGGGCACAGACGTCGGGTTTGATGCGACCATCGGCACATGGACCACGCGATGAGAAGGTGGCAATGTTCCGCCAGTCGTCTGCCTCGCTGTCAGGTGTTGCGCAACCATCATAGCCGCCAAACGGATGAATATTCTCGGAGGCTCCAACGGCAATCACATTTTTGGCGGTTGCCGGTGTGCCAACGGTTTGCGCGGCTGAACCGGCATTGCCGGCCGCCACGGTAACGACGAGTTCCTGATTGCCCGTTTGCGCGCCCGACGATCCAGAGGGGCAGGCGTCGCGCACAAGGTAGTCAAAGGTTTGCGCGTCAACATCATATCTGCCATTATTGTCTTCGCCCCAACTGCAATTCATGATGCGAGAAGAACTGTTGTAGGCGTTGGCGCACATCGTCGTGAGGTTCGGATACGTCCATTTGGCGGAATCAAAGACAACACTTGAGCCAATCTTGACAAAGGGGCAAACGCCCATTCCGTACTTGTACCCGTCGGAATCCTGATGATAAGAGGATGTATAGCCGACATATCCACCGGCGATTTGGGCGTTGATATTGCCGTGGCCATCGGTTCCGACCAACGTGCTATTGGCGTTCGGCGTCCCGCAAAGGCGATTGTAGATGATCCTCGAGGCGTTCGAAGAGTTACCGCCTGTGTAGAGGGCGAAATGGCCGGGAGTGACCGTTCCGTTGTCGACGCCGCTGTCCGAAATATCAATAGCGAAATTCGATTGAGTAAACTGTTCCTGCGTGAAGCCTTTAGAGGTCAACCAATCCAAGTATCCGGCGGAATCAAGTTTTCCGTCGGACGTGATTTTTCCGGCAAGAATGACATCCTGCCGCTCATCGTTTTTTTTGGGGGCATTCCACGGTTTGATGCTGACGACATCCGAGCGCTCCGCGAGTTCCTCCGCCTGCTTGGCGGTGATGGTGAGCACGACATTGCAATAGACTCCGACCTTCCAGTGGCGAGCGATGACCTTCGCGCCGCCCACTAACTCGAGGGTTGCGGTATTCGCGGCATCATCAGCCACCATCTGCACTGCCCATGTCTTTGGCTCTTCGGCCGTGTCGGCAGTGAACGCGGCCTTCTTGTTCTTTGTCATCTGGGGGTCAAGTTTCCACTCAGGCATAAACTCGCGATTCCAACGCAAGCGCCCCTTGCCCGACATGGCGCGGGCTTTGTCGATGGAGGGCATTGTGCCATAAACGATATAGGCGTTGTTGGGGACATATGTCACAACACGCAAATTGTCCTGTTGCAGGGTCTCGTATTTTTCGGGCGTGATGGCTCCGTCAAACTGCACCAACCAGAGTTTGGGAGAGTTGTCGGCGACGCGAACGCTCATGGGCGACGACCCGGCCGATTCCGGCGCGGAGGCCGAGGCCGTGTCGATGGTGCCGACATTGAGCAAAATTAATGTGTCGGAGTCGGCTGACCAAACGGCATTAGCCGCGAAAACTCCAAATAGTGCGGCGCAAGTCGTTAACGCGAAGCGACGAATCATCATTTTTTTCCTTTTGTCTCTCACAAACACACTCGTGCTATGAGAGTCGAAATTGTCAACATCCCCATGTCGGATGGACATTATATTATTAGTATTAGTCTATTATCACAACAAGAAATCTTCATCATCAATTTGCGATTTGTGCCACATCAAAAAAAAAGAAGCGACATTTGGCGTACTTGCCAATGCCGCTCCCTTTAGGATATTGATGACAACTATTCCGTCAGACTGCTGTAACCGTAGTTGTCCGTTTCGTCTGTTTCGGCGACAACGTCCGTGCTGTCCGTAAGTACGCCGATGATTTTGCTCTTAACATAGGGGCCGACAATCTTGATGTCCTTCTCGAATCCGGGCGCCAAGCTCTCGCAATACGCGCCTGCCGCAAAGACGGCTCCGGCCTGCTTGTAGAAGTATTCCGTTGCGTACTGTTTCGTGCCAATGAACGCTTCCGTCCAGAAGGGTTGCGTGCGCTCGGTTCCGGTGTTCTTGATGCGACCCGAAACGGTGATTGTTTCCGTATCGTAATCGGTCGAGAAGTAGGGGCCATCGCTCCAGACGAGGTTTGCCGTGGGTTTGACGGTGTTCGGCGTAAGGATGCTGATGGGTCTCTGGTCGGAGACCATGCAGTTGTCCAGAGGCGTCATGTCGCCGGGGTTGTTGCCCGCGCCGTCACGATTGACAATCACGACAGGCGTGTAGATGCCGTCGCCGATGCTGTTGATGGTCTGGGTCAATGAGTAGGTCTTAGTCTCGCCGATGGCGGGCGGGTCGATGAGCTTGCTCCATGTCATGGTGACGCCCGGCACTAAGCTGGCACCGCCGTTTTGCGACGCGAACAGCTCGAGGTACACATTGCCTTCGGGGACTGTCGTACCCTTATTTTCGACCTGAACGCTGAATTCAAGTTCGTCACCCGGCGCAACCGTCTTGGGCGCAACCTGTGATTCGATAATTTCGATGGACTTGACCGCGAGGTCAATGCCGTTGTCCTTACCCACAGGCAACAACGCCGGGTCGTAAAGGAGTTCGAAGTTGTTGGATTCACAGTATTCGGGAACGATGTTGGTGCTGTCCGCGACTACGGCCAGAGCTTTGTTCTTGGCGCCGCCGGGGATACTGCCTGTCAGCGTGAACTGCAGATTGCCACCGGCGATCAGGTTGTCGACTTTGAAGCCGTTGCCAATGGTACCCTGTGGCATCAGTCGGCCTTCGGCGGTCAGTGTGCCATAGAAAACCTCAATCCAGCAACCGGGTCTAAGGAGGTCTTCCGTGCCGTTATTGAGCAGTAAACCGGTGACGCGGACTTCGTTTGGATTCGTATCCGAATAGGCAAGTTTTGTATCGTTCAAACCCAAGTCGATATTCGAGTTTTTGGTGTTGTGAACCCTGAGGCGTTTACCAACAAGCGGCATCCAGTTGTTCGAATAGTAATACTCAAACAGGGCATCGGAAATGCTTCCACGGTTGACGCTTGGCATCAGCGTATAGTGACCATCAGCGATGGGTTTGAGCGTACGTGTCAGCTCGAAAGTCTTGAGCAAATCGGTCATCTTCTGTACCTTGTAGGAATCCGTGATGGCCGTGCCCGTGCGCTCGATGTCGAAGCCGCCGGTCTTGCTGACGAACAGCTCCAACCAGAAAGGTTTGGTGATGGGGTCGGTCGCGAGCACCGTCCACGCGAAATCAAAAGTATCACCCGGTGCATACGATTTATCGCTGTTTGATTTCAGTTTTGTGTCGTACAGTTCGATGTCAAACGACTCAAGTGAAACATACTTCCCGGTCAGCGTTGTTGTCTCGCCGAGAGTGAGTTTCGTAAGCTGTGGGTCAGGTGTTTGCCAAGCCGTAACTTCTTTGAACTCGACGGTATAAACAGCGGCATCGCCCGATGGCAACTCGATTTCCTCGCCACTCTTGTGCCATGTCGCGCCACCGTCGGCGGTCCATGTCGCGCCTAAATTCCTGACTTCTTCAGGGTCGATGACAACCTTAAGGAATCCTGTCTGCGGCAGATATTCGCTAATCGCTTTGCCGATATTGACACGGGGCTTTCTCACATTAGCGTTTTTGAGTTTATCCGTAATAAAGTCGCCCGTATCACACAGTTTTGCTTTGACGTCTTCGGGCGTCAGATAACTTCCCGTGTTTTTGTATGCGGTCTGCTGCAGGACAACCGCGCCACCGGCGGCATAAGGACAGGCTGCCGAGGTTCCGCCAAAGTCCGGACTATACTTGATTCCAAGCGAAAAAAGATTGCAGGTCGTCGCGTTGTGCGACGGGGCAAACATATCGAGCAGTGTAACCGAAGAATTGGAGTAGCAAGTCACCTTGTCAGCTGCGGTCGTGTCTGTCACAATAGCATTTTTGAGGCAGGTTCCTTGCGACATGCGGAAGGTGACCTTACCAAAGGAAGCGTCATAGACAGCGCCGACTGAGATAACGTTGCTGAGGGCGGAAGGCGATGCAATCGCGTTGCAAAAACCATCGTTACCCGAGGATGCGAAAACAGTGATTCCCGCGGCATTCGCGGCTGTGGCCGCGGCAAACAGCGAGGGGCAATCCTCATCGCAGGCCTCTTCATAATATCCACCACCAAAGCTGGTGCTGATGACTAACAGCGGATTCGCCGGGTCATCATTCTTGTGCGCGACACACCAGTCCCAAGCCGCGGCGATTGTGTCGTTGTCAGAGCTACCTTCGTCAGCTTTTGTGATTTTTAGCGCGTAAACTTTGCTTTCAGGCGCGACACCGCCAATGAAGTTACCCGCGTTGTCGGCTTCGGAAGGAATATCGCCCGAAGAGATGCCTGCGCAGCATGTGCCGTGCGGATGTCCAGCACCTGTTGCGACACAAGGATGCGGATCATTTGGATAATCAGCGTCGCCAAAGTTGTGACCGCCAATAACTTTTTCGTTCGGGAAATCGCCAATCTTGGCACTACCACCAAGTTGCGGGTGCGTGTAGTCAACACCGGTATCAACAATAGCAACGGCAACACCAGCGCCTGCGTAGCCGCGGCGACGGCTCGCGTCATATGCGCCCATCAGGGGAATTCCCTGCTTGGTTTGCGCATAGGCCTTTTGCGTTGCCTCGACCGACAGGACGTCCGGGTCGGACAGGAGCGCGTTCAAACCGGATTCGGTCACATCGCAAGAAAAGCCTGCCCAGTTCTGATAAATCTGGCGGACTTTAATGTCGCCGTTGACAGAAGCGCGCTCAAGAACATTCTTGGATGCCGAGGCTGTCGCCGAATACAATGACATTAATTGTGCCGGATCGTTCCAATCTTTTGTTGATAATTTCGAATAGATTTGTGGCTGTTTGAGCAACACCATCACCGGTGTCACACCGGTCGAATTAAGCTCATGGGAAATCTTGTCCAGTCCGCGAATCGAGACGCCACCGGCTGCTGCCGCGCGTGATTCTAATGATGCGCTGAACGATGCGCAACGAGAGGGCGCAGTATCGCCGGCATAAGATGAAACTGTAGAAAGGAATAACAATAAACTAAAAACAAATATAAGTCTACGCATATATTTTCGCCTTAACATAATTCGGTACATATAATCACAGAATCAGAATTCACACATTCACAAAAATGTTATTTTGTCGGGCAAAAACTCTACTCCTGACAGCAGTTCGATGTTACAGGACAGGCGCAAACAAGCGCATGATTTTTATGGCCAGCCGTTTGATGAAAGCCAATTGTCTGCAATCGGTACTGGGGCAGGTTTTCTCCAAGTCCGCGTTAAACCGCCGAATGGCTTCGCGCGCTAGCGCTTCATTGGAGATGACAAGGCTTATCTCAAAGTTCAAATGCAACGACCGATTGTCGATATTGTTTGTGCCGATGATGACATACTGCTCGTCAATGATTACGAGTTTCTGGTGGATAAATCCGTCCGTGTAACGCCTAACGGTTGCCCCGACGGCGGTCAATTCGTCCGCGAACGAGAACGCCGCAATCCACGACACATAATGGTCGGGAGCATCGGGGATGATAATTTGCACGTCGATGCCGCACAGCGCCGCCGCCTTAATGGCCATTAGCAGTGGCTGGTCGGGAATCAGATACGGCGTGGTGATGCGAACGGATTTTTTCGCGTTGCGGATTGCCGTCGTAAACAGTATCGTCGCATTCTCGCAGGAGTCGGCCGGCCCGTTGGGGAACACCATGACCGACGCCGGGTTGCTGTTGTTGTCTCCGGCAAAGTCGCCCGCCACAGGAATGCTCTGGGGTAGGTCAATAATCTCGTGCGTCGCCCACATCCAGTCCGCCAAAAAGACCGTTTGCAGCGCATGCACCGCAGGCCCTTTGACGCTGACGAACGCGTCGCGCCAATGTCCAAGCGGCCCTTTGCTCTCGTATTCCTCGGCGATATTCAACCCACCGGTCATGCCGATGGCATTCTGGTCGATAATCAGTATTTTGCGATGATTACGGAAGTTGATGCGGAAGAGATTATGGCGCCGACGAGTCGCGCGGAACGGCCGAACCTCAGCGCCTGCCGATGTCAAAAGTTTGCTCCACTTTTTGCTGATGTGGCTGGACATGGGGTCGTAGAGCAAGTAGACACGCACACCCTGCCGAGCTTTGTCGAGTAGCGCCGTGAAAAACTTCTCGCCGGTCGAGTCGGAACGAATGATGAAAAACTCCATAAAGATGGAGATACGCGCGCTCTTGATGGCATCGAGCATGACCGGAAACGCCTCCACTGAATCGTTGTAGAGGCAAACCTCGTTGCCCTTGAGGAACGGGTCCCAGACCAGATGATTCAGCTGCGCCCACTGCGGGTCGATTGTCGTGTCGCGGTGCTCGGCGATGAACTTGAAGCGCTCTTCGAAGAAGTCCTTGTTTTCCTCAAAGGTGTTCTGAAGCATCTCAATATAGCCCAGATATTTGCGCTGACCAACAATCCAGTACAGCGGAAAAAGCAAAGGCTGGACAAGCATCGAAATCACCCATGCGGTCGTGCCTTGCGGCGAGCGAACATGGAACAGGGCATGTATGATGGAATAGACTGTAAGCAGAAAGAACACCGCAAAAATCACGGAATAGATGAAGCCGTGACTGTAAGCGTTGATACACATTGAGTAAAATGATTCCATGGCTTATCCTTTTTGTAGACTTACCGTAGACAGCCGATTTATTGCGAGAAGCGAGGCTGTTTTTTTACGTTTTCCACAAATGCCCGCCCAAGGGATTGTAATATATTTTTAATATTCGGTTATTTCTTGGTTGAAACAATGAGCACAGGTAGCCTATACTAAATTAGGCGGTATACCTTCGCCCGTGGTTTGGCGTTGGAATAATGAAACGCTTGCACTTGCGGGTGCGGAAAGATAAAATGGAGTTTGAGACGACAATGAAAACGCGACTCGGCATCGGGCAACCGCTTAGCGGTGGTTTGCGGCGCCATCGCTGTTTCACGATGATTGAGTTAATCGTGACATTGGCAATCGTGCTTCTTTGCACCGGTTTTGCCCTACGCGCGACCCTCATGATGGTCACGCCGGCCAATCGTGTCGACGCCGAAGCTCGCAACACCTTAGCCATTTTCAACGGTGTCCGCGCTCAGGCCATTGCCGAGGCAAGCTGGATGCGCGTCATGTTTTATCAGGATGAAAAAGAAGGACCGCGCTGGTGGGCTGATAAGGTTGAAGCGAACACTCCCGCCACGCCGACTGTGTCTCTTGGGGATATCGAACAGAATGTTATCGCCCCGATGGCAAAACCCATTCATAAGCTTGACCCGCATGTCGTCATCGAATCAATTAATATTAATAATGGCGATACGAACACCAGCTACACCATGACGAATGATTCGGGCTTGGCCGTTCGTTTCAAGCCTAACGGCACTAGCGACGAGGCCACCGTCGTGCTCGCGGCGCGTGGAGTGGACGGCAAACCAACCGGCAGCTCCCGTACGACTATCAAGCTGACGATGAGCACCGGCAAATCGCGGATCGAGGTGACGGAATGATGAGAAACCGCCGTTGCTCGTTTCGCTCAAAAAGCGCCGCGTTTACATTGCTCGAAATTATGATTTCGCTAACCATTTTCATGATCGCGATGATTCCCATATCGTGGACGCTCATGAGATTGACCAAGGACAGCACCGAGACCGTCTTGCACACACGGGCCGTTTTTCTGGCTCAGGAAAAGGCCGAGGAAATCCTGCGCGATGACACTGTCGCCGCTCTCTTGACAACCGGACGAGCCGGAGCCGCGAGCCGCCAAACGTCGGATTGGGAAATGACAAAGGCCATCAGACAGCTCTCGACACCGACCGACCCCAAAGTCTGCCCATCGAATCCGCAACTGTACTATTGCTATAACGGATCCTCCATTCTCTATGACAGTTCAACACCCGAAGGCGCCAACAATATCGCACGGGTCATTATCCTCAGAAATTATGTGGAACCCAGCCAGATTACCGGAAAGGATGTCATTTATGAACTCCGTTTCCATGAATAACAAACGCGCAATGACTCTGATTGAACTGCTCGTCACGATGACAATCATCTTGATTATCAGCGGCATCGGACTGGGATTGATGTTCACGCAAATGAACAGCGTCAACAAGGGCACCACGCAACGGCTCGACGCGCTTCAGGCCGCGCGATATGCTCTCGATGAATGCCTGCAAGAGTACCGGACGGCATGGTTCTACGAAGAGCCACCGGGAAAAAATCCGTACTTTGTCGGCAACTGTGAGGTGCTCGACCACGGAAACAGAATCGATGACGACAACGACGGACTCATCGACGAAGAGAAGTTTGATGGCGTCGCGAACGACATTCAGCCTTGGAAACCCGAGTATAATAATCACACGGTTATCATCCCCGAGATTACCAAGGAACGCCGCGACAGAAGCCAGACGGCCGATGTCGGAGACTTGCATCTCGATGCGGATAACCTGTTCTCGTCAGCAACGTTGACGTTCCGGACAATGGTCGACCCGAACAATGTTCACGCCGCCGGACGACGCTATGTGACGCTCCGTGTCGAGAACTATGAGGGACGCGACAAGGTTCTGGTCAAGACGGTGCGCACTTACAACGCCGCGCTGCAACTGATTGATACGGTCAAGATTCCGCTCGCCGAAAAAGTCATCTCGTTCGCAGCGCTCTTCCGCGACGACGACAACTATAACAAAACTTGGGTGACGACATGGGATATCACCAAACAGCCCATCGATGACCCGAATCATGTTCACTGGCATATTCCGATTGCGGTATCGTTTGAGATTACCGTGCTCGAAGGCGACGAGGAACCGGAGACCGGCGAAATTCCAAGCATCACGCTGCGTGGAACCGCAAACAGCAAACAGGCGCTAGAGAATTATCGCGCGCACCACAGCAACCACATCAGGAATTATGTCTATCCCTTTTAGCGGATAGCGAACACAACCACAAGCCTAAACGCGCATGTCTGCCAAGCATCACATCATCCCCATGGCGACGGCGCGTTTGCTTATTTAACCCGGGGTTTTGATTCCTTTGGAGTGGGAAGCCCCGCCGCCTGAGCCTCTGCGATGAGTGGATTCCACCAAATCTCGATGATGAGCGCACGCAAGACCACCGCACTCGGAACTGCCAGTATCATGCCAATCAGCCCGAACTGCACGCCGACCAGCAGCGCCAGCAGCACCAGCAGCGGCGGCAAATCGGCGTTAGCACCGACAATTTTCGGTTGGAATACCCACCCGTCGAGCGACTGCAAAACAACGGTCAGGAGCAGAACGCCAAAGATGCCGAACATCTTGGAGCTGACGTCGTCGTATGTGTTGCCGAACACAATCCAAAGAATCGTCGGGACTGCGCCGACAATCGGGCCGAAGTACGGAATCAGGTTTCCGAAGCCCGCGAGCAAACCAATCAAAACCGCGTAGGTTCTCAGCCCCAAGCACCACAGCGCAATCGTGTAGCATATCGCCATGATGATGCACACCGTCAGCTGGCCGCGCAGATAACCGCCCAACGCGTGGTCGACTTTGCGCGCAATATCAACGACGCGTGTGTCGTGCTTCGGCGGGATAATCATCCGTGCCCGCTGCCACAGGCCGCTGTAGTCCAACAGGAAATAAACGGATATCATAATGGCGAAGCAGGCAAAGGTCACCGCCTTGACCGTACCGGATGCCACAACGACCACCGTCATCGAAGCCCACTGGGCGAACTCCGCCAATATCCGCATCGCCCACGTGCCGCCCGCGATAATCCGGCTGCCGGGGTTGGCCTTATCGCGCGAACTCTCTAGGATGCCGCCGATGATGGAACGAACGCTCTCGATGTCTTTCTCGTCGATGCGCAGACGGAACCATTCATTGAACTTCTTCGCAATCAGCGGGATGTTATCCACCAACGCCGCAATGGCGTCGCGTGCCTGAGTGTAGACTGTCGGCAACAAAAGCCACAAAACCGCGATGCCGATGGATAGTATAATCGCGTAGGTCACCGCCAGTGCCGGAGCGCGGCCGAGATGCAAACGGTATTGAAGTATTCGGACGACGGGATTGAAAACATAGGCGATGATGAACGCGACAAGGAAGGGCGCAAGCAAACTCAAAAGGGAAGCGATGAGCGGACGTGCCCACAACAGCAGGCCGACAACGGCGCCAATAATCAACAGGCGAAGCAACCACAGAAGGTTTCGCCGCAACTTGATATCCAAGATTTGTTTCTCGGTCGTAAGATCGTTATTGTTGTCGTTCATGAATGCCGCCCGAAACAAGTTATTTACAGCAAGATTACCACAAGACTGAATTCATCATTCGCTGTTTTACGTGGCAGCGTTGCCGGATGCCGTTCTCGTTTTGTCAAAAATGGTTACGCTATCGTTTTTGCTTGCATTTTGGCCCGACAAGGAGTCTAATATATTTAGGATAATATATTATTGATAAAGGGTTTGGATTTTTTATGTCTGTTCAAATGCTTGACTGGATTATTGTTGTAGCAATTCTTGTTGTTTGCTTTTCGCCGGCACTGTTTTTTGGTCGTCGCGCGGGCAAAAACTCCTCCGAGTTTTTCGCTTCGGGTCGTTCCGTGCCATGGTGGTTAGCGGGCATTTCGATGGTTGCGACCACCTTCAGCAGCGACACCCCCAACCTTGTGACGGATATCGTCCGTCGTCAGGGCGTCGCGGGCAACTGGTGCTGGTGGGCCTTCCTACTCTCGGGCATCGCGACAGTCTTTTTCTATGCGCAATTGTGGCGTCGTTCGGGCGTCCTGACCGACCTTGAATTCTACGAAGTCCGTTACTCGGGCAAGGCCGCCAGTTTTGTTCGTGGCTTCCGTTCCATCTACCTTGGTCTGTTCTTCAACTGCATCATCATGGCGACAGTGTGCTTGGCAGCTTGCAAAATCGCGGCGATTATGTTTGGCCTCGAACGTTGGCAAACCCTCCTCGCCGTCGGACTCCTCAATGTCGTCTTCGCGGCGCTCTCGGGTTTGTGGGGCGTGTTGGTCGTCGATATGATTCAGTTCTTCATCATGATGACCTCCGTCATTGCGGCGGCATACTTCGCTGTGAATCTGCCCGAGGTCGGCGGCTTGAGCGCAATGATTGAAAAACTCCAGACAACCGTCGGCCCCGACGGCATTAACTATCTCAATATGCTCCCCGACTTCACCAACAACTGGGATTTAGCGATGGCCATCTTTATCATGCCCATTGCTGTGCAGTGGTGGGCAACATGGTATCCCGGCGGCGAACCGGGCGGTGGTAGCTACATCGCGCAGCGTATGTTGGCAAGCAAGAGCGAGAAGGACGCCCTCAAGTCGGTTTTGTTCTTCAACGTCGCGCACATCGTTCTGCGTCCGTGGCCATGGATTTTGGTCGCACTGGCATCGCTCATCGTTTACCCGCAACTCGGGGATATTGCCGAGGCGTTCCCCGTCCTGAAAAACGAACCCGCGTTGCTCGGCCACGACATTGCTTATCCGGCGATGCTGTTCTGCTTGCCGGTCGGATTCATGGGGTTGATGATTGGCGGATTGATTTGCGCAAACTCATCGACGATGCTCACGCACCTCAACTGGGGCGCGTCGTATCTGGTCCATGACTTCTATCGCCGGTTCCTCAAACCCAACGAGACCGAGAAACACTACGTCATGATGGGTCGTTGGGCGACGGTGCTGCTTTTCTTTGGCGCGGCAGGCATGGTTTATCTGCTCGACACCGCCAAGGACGCCTTTGACGTCATCCTCCAGATTGGCGCCGGAACAGGTCTGATTTATCTCCTGCGCTGGTTCTGGTGGCGCATCAACGCATGGTGCGAAGTGACCGCCATGGTCAGCTCGTTCCTAATTTCGGTGGCGTTCCTCGTCCTCAACAAACTGCACTACATCCACACCGCGGCTCCCGAGCTTTGCGAGAAATGCAAGACGCACGGCATCTGCGACATCCCCTATCTGTCCACGGACAAATGCCTACTGATTACAGTCGTTTTCACGACGGCTTGCTGGCTCATCACGGCATGGCTCACGCCGCAAACCGACAAGAAAAGACTGGTCGAGTTCTACAAAACAGTTCGCCCGTTTGGTCCCGGTTGGACAAAGGTTCGCGAGGAAGCCGGTATTTCTCGCGAGGAAGCTGCCATGACACGCGAGAACATCCCCATGGCGCTCCTTGGATGGATGGCCGGTGTCTCGATGGTTCTCACGGCGCTGTTCGCGGTTGGCAACTTACTCTATGGTCGCATCGGACTTTTCTGGGTACTCACCGCTGTCTGCTGCATCAGCATCGCCATCGTTGGCTATGTGCTTAACCAGCTCTGGAATTCCCCGACCGGGAAACCCACGCAACCCAAATTGAGTGAATAGTATGAACGACGACGCCATCAAGATTGCCCCGACAGCGCGTATTTACCCAAATACGCGACTCGGAGCGGGCACCGTTGTCGGTGACTGGGTCATCATCGGCGAGCCGCCCAAAGGATGCGCCGAAGGCGAACTGGAAACAGTGATTGGCGACAACTCGGTTATTCGCTCGCACACGGTCATCTACGCGGGCAACAC
Source organism: Candidatus Sumerlaeota bacterium (assembly GCA_012513815.1). Taxonomy (GTDB): domain Bacteria; phylum Sumerlaeota; class Sumerlaeia; order Sumerlaeales; family Sumerlaeaceae; genus JAAZBM01. The sequence continues at coordinate 21,792 of JAAZBM010000012.1, forward strand.
CATCGGCGACAACTTCCAGACGGGACACGGAGCGCTCGTGCGCGAGAAGAACACCATCGGCAATAACGTCAGTATCGGCTCGCACACGGTCATTGAACATCATCTCGATATCGCCAACGGCGTCCGCATTCACAGCGCCGCATTCCTGCCCGAATACACAGTCCTCGAAGAGGATGCGTGGATTGGGCCGCATGTCGTGTTCACCAACGTTTTGCACCCCATGTGCCACGGCGTCGCCAAATGCATCAAAGGCCCACACATTTGTCGCGGCGCCAAAATCGGCGCGGCATCGGTCATTCTGCCGCATGTCGTTGTCGGTGCCATGACCGTCGTCGGGAGCGGAAGTGTCGTCGTCGACAACCTCCCGCAACGTGTCGTCGCCGCCGGAAATCCCGCGAAAATCATTCGCAGTATTGACGAAATCAAGTGCCCGTGGGACTACGTCGAACACCCGTACCCAGGCCCTGACGACCCGAGAACAAATCTGAGATAACTCTCATCAATGATATCCACTGGAAATGAATCATGAAGAAAATATCATCTGCCGTTGCTACCATCGCGGCACTACTTGCCTTGGCGATGCCCGCCAACGCTAAAGACGAAACGAAATCGGAAATGACAACCGCGTCACAACCTATCAACATCAAAATCGCCTCGTATAACATCCTGCATGGAGCGAAAGTCAATTGCGACTATGCCGTGCTTGCCAAGGACATCGCCGAAGTTGACCCGGACATCATCGGACTGCAAGAGGTGGACATGAAAACGACACGCATCGGCGGTGTGGATGCCGTCGAAATCATGGCGAAAAAAGCAGGCTACAAATACTATCGTTTTTCGAAGTCAATCAACCTCAAGGGCGGCGGATACGGGACGGCCATCTTGAGCAAGTTCCCCATCGAGGAGTATCAAACAGTCGCGCTCGAATCGGGCAAACACGAGAAGCGCAGTGTCGGGCATGCGGTGCTCAGGGTGCGTGGCAAAAGGCTTGATTTTTTTAACACGCATCTCTCGTATGAATCCACCAAGGTGCGCGCCGGACAATTCGCGGCCATCGCTGACATGACGGCGAAGTGCGAGCGCTATATTGTCACGGGCGACTTTAACACGTCGGACTTCGCGGAGTTCGCCGTATTCAAAGGCGCCACGTTGGCCAACAACGCCCAGCACAGTCTGCCGACATTCCCCGGGTCTTCCATGCCGATTGACAATATCGTCCTCAGCAAAGGTTTCGAGCTTATCTCGACGGACATAAGGAAGAATGACCATTCCGACCACTATCTGTTTTACGCCCAGACAAAGCTGAGTGAATAGCGCCGTTTACTTGCACCCCTTGCGTCCCAGGACATCCAACATCAGGTCGCAGCGGTTTGTCGTGATGCCACGCACGCCAATCTCTACCAGTCGCTTTGCCTCCGCCGGTTCGTCCGTCGTCCACGCAAGCACATCCAGTCCCGCGGCCTTGGCGGCGTCGCAATACTCCTTCGTGTAGCCATAGCATTCGAGGTCGATACCCGACAGCTTGCCCTCGCGCGCGTTCTTGATATAGTCCATGCTGTGCGGAACGACCTTTCCCGTCGCGGCGTCAGTCGTTTTGGAACGGATGTAGTACACCGGCACATCGGGCATCGCCGCCGCGAACGCCTTCATCGTTTCGAGACCAAAACCGATGATGGCCATCTGCGAACGTTTGCCGGACTTGTCGAAAATCTCGCGCACAGGCTCCACCATCTCCGCGCCGCATTCAATCTCCACATACAGCCGTTTGCCCGGCGGCACCAGTGCCACAATCTCTTCGAGGAAGGGTACCTTCTCGCCTGCGTAGCGCGGCGCGTACCACGACCCAACATCGGCGCGGCGGATATCCTCGCTCTTGCTCTTCGTCACATCCAGACACAGCTTGCCTGCGGTGGTGCGGCTGGTGTTGCGGTCATGAATGACCACGACCCGTTTGTCAGCCGTCAGATAAACATCGCACTCTACCGCGTCAGCGCCCATCTCCCACGCCAAGCGATTTGACGCGACCGTATTCTCCGGCGCGTACAGCGTCCCCGAAGTGACTGCCGGATTGGGATGATAATACGACGCTCCACGGTGCGCGATAATCTCGGGATTCGCGGCCTTCGCCCCAGCGTCGCAACACAGCGCGGCAAAGGATAGCGCGGTAACAATCGTCGCGAAGTAAACGGTGAATTTCATCATCTGACAGAACCTCTTCTTTTACAAATTCAAACTCAATCTGATTTGCATCAATGCCGCCGAGCGCCGAGTGCCGGGCACTAAACCTTCGCGAAGAAGATGCCGTTCTTGCCCGTTTCTTTGACATGGTACATCGCCTTATCCGCACGGTCGAGCAGTGTCTCGACAAGGAATCCGTTCTCGGGATAAATGCTGATACCCATCGAGCAGAGAATCGGCAGGTTGCTCGTTTTTTCGCGTGTCTTGATGCCCACCTGCAAACGGTTGCGAATGATTTCGGCGATTTCGAGCAATTTCTCGCAACTGATTAAATCTTGGTCGGTGATGCACAAGATGAATTCGTCGCCGCCATAGCGTCCCGCGTAGCCGATGTCGTCTGTCACCTCGGAGCGAATCACGCGGCCGATAAACTTGATGATGCGGTCTCCGAATTCATGGCCGTACTTGTTGTTGAACTGTTTGAAGTCGTCGATATCGATGAAAATAAACGCGACCTTTTCGCAGTTCTCTGCCGCGTTTTCGAGCGACCTGTCCATCTTGTCGAACAGCGTCGAACGGTTGTAGATATTGCACAGTGTGTCGAACTCCGCGAGCGATTGGAAGCGGATTTGCTCCTGCTTTATTGCGGTTACATTGATGGTCACACCCGAGATGATGTGCGTGACATTGATATCGTTTACCGGCAAAAAGTCGATGGTCCACCACGTGGGCTCCGGCATTCCGTCGGGCTGAATGCAAACTTCGATGTGTTGCGCTGTGCCTTTCTCTCTCAGGCGCTTGAGCGCGATTCGTAGTTTCTCGCTATCCTCGACAGAATACTTCATCGCCTTCATATACGCGTTGACATGGATGATTTGCGGAATGCCATGTGTCTTGATAAACATCGAATCGTCAAAGGTGATAATCATGGAATCCAACTCAAGCTCAAACAGAACGATATCGGATTTGTCCATGATAATTTTTCTCTGACTGAGTCTCGTCTCGGCCTTTTTCTGCATGGCATTGAACTCATCGACCAACGTGTTGAAGTTGGTCACAAGATCGCGAATCTCGTTGTTGTGCGGATAGTACAATCGCAAGAATCGCTCGCCATTGCGAATGCGTCCAATCTTTGTTGTAATGCGTTCGAGTGGAATGAAGACATACTTCATGAACTGATGACTAAGCGCCATGGCCATCAACAACATAAACACGGTCAGCCCAAGCAGATACCAGACGGGGCTTGTGATGCCGGTCGCGATTTCCTCTGTGGCAACGGTATGCGTCATCAGCCAGTCGGTGTTTGTGATTCCACGAAAATACAGCATCAATTCTTGGCCGGATTGATTATGGAAATAGGTCGGCCGATTGGGAATGGCATCGCCGTTTTGCATCAGAACATTCTCGACATAACTCCGGTATTCGTTGTTGGGCGGAAGCTGATAAATCGAGGTAAATATATGTTCCGATGATTTGTAGATGTACTCGCCTTTGGAGCTAAACAGCGTGATGCGGCCGGGCGTGGTGCTGTCTTTTTTCATGATGACATTACGCACAACATCTGCGTCGATAAACAGCGCGACGCCGCCGATGATTCCCACATTGTCAATAACGATATTCTTCGCGAACAGAATTCGGTCATGGTCCTTGGGGTTATTGCTCTGGGCAGCCAGATAGTGTATCTGTGGAACTTGAGACATCAGGATGACGGACAAGATATCCGCCGGAATGCGCTCGGTGTAATTGGGCACATCGGAATTCTGTCCCGGATAAATACTGCCGTTCGGATCGAACACCACAATTTGCTCAATATTGGACGATGGACTGCGATAATATAACAACTGTTGTGGCAGGAAAAACGCTTCAAAAAAATTCAGTGTATTGGAGGAAACATTGTCGATGGTCTTGAGTGCCGAGTAGAGAGTGTCATAGTTTTTCTGACGCTGAATCATGTAGGCATCTGTCGATGTTTGCGAGATTTCCTGAATCTGTCCCGCAAGATTGTAAGTGTTCTCCAAGAAAGAAAGTTGATTCGAGTAGAAAATCAGATATTCCTGAATATCGCTCTGACAGCTGATGACCTGAGCTTCGGTCGCCTGTGTTTGAATTTCATACGCTTGAGCAAGATAGTAGTACCAGCCAATAACGATTGTTACCATCAGCGGAAGTGCTACTATAGCGCAGCTAAAAAACCTAAACGCGTTCTTTATCTTCACGGAACTAGAAAATATCCCTCAAGATATAGATGTTTTACTTCTACATATAATAAATGGCGGGTTTAAATAATATGCGCCGACTTTTCGCCTTTTATCACGATTCTTGGTCGATTCGGCTAAATTCGATTCCGGTGCGATGTTTGTTTTTTGCCAGTTGCATCGCCTTGTTCGCTAGCAAGAACAGCTCGTTGAAATCCTCGCTGTCGTCGGGGAAAATGGCGATGCCGATGTTGCACTTGACGGAGACGAGCTCGGAGGAACGTGCAACCTTGAATCCGGAGTTGAGTTGCTCGCGAATCGAAATGGCAAACTGCGTTAAGCGTTCGTAGGAAACCTGATATTTATCGTTTATGAAAACATAGAATTCGCCCCCGCCATGACGACCGATAAAACCGACGTTGACGGGGATAATTTCGGACAGGGAACGACCGATGAAGGCAATCATCTGGTCGCCAAACTCGTAGCCGAAGCTTGTATTTTGGGAGCGATAGTTGTTGATGCCGATAAAGAACAGCGCCCCAATGTCGTTGGTATTCTTGAGCGTGGCAATGGCATTGTTCATGTTCGTGAAGAAAACCGGTTTGGTCAAAACGTGGTTCTTTATGTCGGCGTCTTTCAACATCTTCAAACGCTTGTGTTCGCGCCGTTCAAGAGTCGTATCAATACAAATGCCAATGATGCGACGGACAACGCCATCCGCGTCTTTACGCGCGACCATGTTGTAATTCCACCAAGCTTTGTTTTCATCTTCGTCCATAATTATAAACTCGCCATGCGCGGGCTTGCCGGTGGTTATCAGGATTTCCTGCTGATGACGAATCTTGCTCATGTCATAGGCCGACAGATGGATCGCCTGCTCGAACTCGAGTTGCGTCATTATTTCTTTCAGGCCAAGAATACCAAAATACTTCGAGTACTGTATGTGGATGATGCGCTTCTCCCAGTCCATCTCAAAAAGCAAAGCCCTACGTTTGCTCAGGAACATCTCGCGCAGCAAGTGGTCAACCTCGGCCGCTTCGCGTTCACGGCGAAGGATATCCAGAATTTTGTTGCATTCTTCGGTAATGACCGTCAGCTCGGTGCGCTTGCCCACGCTGTAGACATGGAGGGTCCCTTTGCCGGCAATAATGCGGCGCAACTCGCTGATGATTTTGTCAATGGGCACAAACAAAATGCGATTGATGTAGGACAAGCCGAACCATATCAACAGAACGATAAAGCCCGCCAACGCGCCGAACTTCCACGTGATGAACTTGCTGTAGATGCCCGTCTCTTGTGCCGTGACGGAGTGAACAATGAGCCATTGTGAGAAGGGAAGTTTGATGTAGTTGAACAAGACCTCGGTGCCGTTTTTGTTTTTGAAACTGGCGTTACCTTCCATGGTATCCATGGAGTTCTGCACCGTCTGCACAAGGATGCGGTATTCGTTTGTCTCGGACAATTGGGTGATGTTTTTCAAGTTGTGTTTTTTGTCCGAAAACAGATAGTCGCCATGACGCGAGAAAATTGACAACTGCCCCGGATATGTTTTGCGGGTGTCAAGGAATCTGTCCAGACTCGACAGCGGAACATAGCCCGCGATGCCGCCAATCATCAGGGATTTCTCGTTAAGTATCACCTTGGCCATGAACAGACTGCTCTGCAGCTCGGAGCCGTCGCCCTTGTCCCACAACACAAAGTCGTAATAGAAATGCCCAGTCGCGGGATTGACAATGGCTTGGAGGATGTCTGTCGTGATATTATCGCCACCGGTTTTGCCAAAAGGATGACCATGAATATCGAAGACGAAATACCCGTCCATGTCTTTGCTGTGTTTGTGCGAGTATTGGCAGAAACTGTTAATGAACAAGTTGACATAATCATCAATCGCCATTTGGGGTTTCAAGGTCGCGCTTGTCGTTCCGGAGGAATAGACCGTGTTGCTAGTCATGTTCACATCGCCCGGCAAATAACTCAAAATCGTGCGCAGAGTTTGTGTCGATTCTTGATTGACAGCATTGATAAACATCGGGATATGATAAACATCCTCGAAAAACTCCATCTGCTTTTTCTGGTAAGTTATGAACTCGTTGACCGACGACTCGTTCTCTTTGAGCCATCCGGTAATACTTTGCAGTTGCAGTTGTTCGGTGCGGCTATAGTAGTCGTAGATCACCATGATGAACGCCGCTACGACGGGGAACATCGTTATCAAAAAACTGAGGATGCTTATTCTTGTTTTTATTTTCATAATGTACTATAATTTATAATATATTACAGCCACCCCAAAAGGTTAAAAATGATTAAATCAATCTTTTCTATTTCTATTTTTTTTTCTGCCGCAATCTTGTCGGCGGCACCCACAACATCTCCTGACCTTGGAACGACTTTTCCGCTTAGGCTGTCGGACTTGAGCAACACGGTCGCGTTAGCGCAGAACCGCGCGACAGCAGCGCAAAATCTGCGTGACCTTGTCAATGAATCGTTCAAGGACGCGCAACCAGATATCACTTCGGAAACGGTACGCGGCAAACTCAAGGGCGGCATGTGGGCTTGCGGGCTGCTCGAAATCCCCATGGAGAGCGCGCATAACGCGCTCCAATCGCTCCTGACAAGATATGAATTGCTGGATGAAGACCTCGGCAAGAAAACACTCGAACTGACGTTCGGACTTTTCGCGTTTGACTTCAAAGAAGAAGTGACCAGTATCGCGCTCACGACAAAGTACCCCAAGCATTTCGCGTCGGCGGTGCTCTATCTGCGGCGGCTTGATAAAACCGAACAAGAAACATGGGAGAGGTTCCGCCCCGAAATGGAGAAACGCTGGCCTGAATGGCAAGAGCAGCCGATTCTCAAGGCACTTTCGCTTATCTGCGACCAACGGGAACCCATCCAACCACCGCCGCTGCGCACGATTCTCGGACAACAATTCATGCCCGGCAAACCTGTCATTTATTCGTTCCAACGCAACAACCGTGACTTTGAGGGACTCGTCGTCATCCGCCGCGCCGATGGTAGATTTGCTCGCAACGCGGAGGGGAATATCTGGAGCGTGCCGCAACTCACCCGGTCAAATAGCGCGCTGCCCGGCTTTATCTCCAACGGAAGCACACCGCAAGGCATCCACACCATCATGGGCGTCGGACAGGAGACGAACCCTTACATCGGGCGTACTCCATATATCGAAACGGCGCTACCTATCGAGAAAACACCGGCGGAGTTTTTCCACGAACCTAAGTACGAGAACACATCGTGGACAATGACGCTCTACACGGATATGCTGCCCACGGAATGGCAAAACTACTGGCCGACGCAACTGGCGTGGTACGCCGGAAAAGCCGGTAGATGCTACATGTATAGTCACGGAACCACCATCGACCCCGACTATTATCTCGGGATGCCATGGTACCCGAATACGCCCTCGCTGGGATGTTTGACCTGCAAGGAAATCTGGAATCCCGCGACGGGCAAGGCTTTCCAAAGCGATCAGTTGGCACTCTATAACGCGTGGATCAGCGCCTGCCACAACCTGAATCCGCATCAAGTGTGGACGCTCAAGACGCCACCGAATGAGAAGCTGACCGGCTATTGCGCCGTCATCGAACTCGACAACGCGCAGCGACCTGTCGCCCTCGCCGAGGTGCTCAACGAGATTATGTTGGCGGACAAAAGATAATATCACGTACCCGAATTTCCACACGGGGCAGATGTGTCTAAACGAGATTCCAACATAAAGAAAAGAGAAGAAAATGTTGTTCAACTATCATATCCCTGTCATGGCAGCCGCAACCATGTTGCTCATGACGATGACGCCAACACCGGCGGTCGCGCAGTCACCCACAAGCAAAAACTATGTTTCGGGACCGATGCTCGCGATGGATGACTTGGGACGGAAACTCCCGACGGCAAGCGAGTCGAAAACAATCGCGTTTGACGGCAAGCATTATGTGGGAATGTTTTATTTCCTGTGGATGGGCGAACACGGCACGGATGGCCCTTACGATATTACCAAAATCGTCGAGGCAAATCCCACGGCGGTCAACAACGCGAATCACTCGGCGTGGGGGCCGATGAACGCCTTCCACTTCTGGGGCGAGCCGCTCTATGACTATTACTTCAGTAGCGACGTTTGGGTCATGCGCAAGCACATCGAAGAACTGACGAACGCGAATGTCGACTTCCTCTATATTGATGTCACGAACGCATACACCTACCTCAGCAACGCCTACTGGCTCATGTCCACAATCAACGATTTCCTGCAACAGGGATGGGACGCGCCGAAGATCGTTTTCTACACGAACACGAACTCGGCCTATGTGGCGGACCAGCTCTATCAGTACATTTATCAGCGAAACATTTTCCCCGACACATGGTTCAAGATTAACGGAAAACCGGTGATTGTCGCCGACCCCACAAGTATGTCGCAGGAACAAAAGTCTTACTTTGAAATCCGCAAACCGCAGTGGCCGAATGAAACAGCGAAGAATAACGCATGGCCGTGGATGGACTTCACGCGGCCGCAACGCGTTTTCTATAACGCGTCGGGCACGGGCGAGGCCATCAGTGTCTCGGTGGCGCAACACGCCGGAACAATCCGATTCAGCGACTCCGCGTTCTATGGCAACCGCACGAACCGCGGCCGCAGCTGGCACAACAACACGCACGGCGTGACCAATGATTCCTATCTGAATGGCTACAACTTTGCCGAGCAATGGACACGGGCAATTTCGGTCAATGTGCCGTATGTTCTCGTCACGGGTTGGAACGAATGGGTCGCGCAACGATTCACTTATGCGAACGGCGTCGTGACTTTTGTCGATTGCGCGTCCACGGAATATAGCCGCGATATCGAAATGACAAAGGGCAAGTATTTCGACAATTATTACATGCAACTCATCTCGTCTATCCGAAAGTACAAGGGCGCGCCCGAGACGGTCAAACAAAACGAACGCAAAACAATCGACCTGAACGGAAGCTTTGACCAGTGGGACAGCGTCGCGGTGGCGTACAACGATTTCATGGGCGACACCATGCCGCGCAACGCACAGGGATGGGGCAACCGGACACTGACCAACAACACCGGACGCAATGATATCGCGCTCGCGAAGGTCGCGCACGACCTTCAGAATCTCTACTTCTATGTCGAGACAACGGGAACCATCACGACGCCGGACAGCGCCTCGTCGTGGATGCAACTCTTCCTCGACACGGACGAGAACAATCAGGGCTGGTACGGCTATGACTACATCGCGAACTATCAGTGGAAGTCAGCCGGAAAGACAACGTTGGCCAAAGCAACATCGCTCGACAACGCCTATCAGTTTATCGTCGTCGCGGATTTGGATTACAAAATTCAGGACAACAAGATGATGATAAAAGTTCCGTTGGAGCAGCTTGGTCTCGCGAATGCGACAACACTGAAATTCGAGTTCAAGTGGGGAGACAGCACTTCCACGCTCGACACCATGGAAAAGATGTATACCGACGGCGACACCGCGCCCATCGGCCGACTGAACTTTAGCTTCGTTGCTGACCCGCCCGCAGGCATCGACGATAGCTCGCTGTACTAAGCGGCAGGCAAACACATTTCGCATCACACGCCCCGCGCATGAAGACGAAACCATGCGTGGGGTTTTTCGATGATAACTGTAGTCATAGGTGTGAGGCGCAAGGATAAAAAATAATATGAAACTGCTTTCGGCAATGATTACCATCACGGCAACGATGATGCTCTTGAACACCAACGCGGACGCGGCGCGGACAACACCTCCCGTCGTCGCGATGGACGACCTCGGGCGCGCGCTGACGATGCCCACCACGGACACAAGTCGGACATCGCGCACCGTCGGGCTTTTCTATTTCCTGTGGCTTGGTGAACACGGCGAGACAGGCCCGCACGATAACACGCGCATCACGACGGAACACCCCGAGGCAATCCATGACGCGAATCATCCGGCGTGGGGACCGATGGGCGCGCAACACTTCTGGGGCGAACCGCTCTACGGCTACTATTACAGCAGTGACGAATGGGTCATGCGCAAACATATCGAGGAGCTTACGAACGCGAATATCGACTTCCTCTACATCGATGTGACCAACACCTTTATCTATGAGAACAACGCGAAGAAACTGATGCAAATTATGCACGAGTTCAACGAGCAGGGTTTCCGCGCGCCGCAAATTGTATTTTACACCAACACCGCATCCGGACAGGTTGCCCAGCAACTCTACGATAAGATTTACGCGAACAAATATTGCCCGGACACATGGTACAGCATTGACGGCAAGCCGCTCATCATTGCGTATTTGGATCAGATGACGCCCGCGCTCCGCGAGTTCTTCGCTGTGCGCGAACCACAATGGCCCAACGAAGCGTCACGCGACAATGCGTGGCCATGGATGGATTTCACGCGGCCGCAGCGAGTGTTCAAGGATAGCAATGGCAACCCCGAAGTTGTTAATGTGTCGGTTGCGCAACACGCCGGAACAGTCAGATTCAGTGACTCCGCTTTTTACGGCGACCACACAAACCGCGGCCGTAGCTGGCACAACGGGGCGCCGGGCGTGTCGGAGAACGCCTATCAATTCGGCTATAATGTGCAGGAACAATGGGACAGGGCAATGGCCGTCAATGTTCCGTATGTCCTTGTGACGGGATGGAACGAATGGGTCGCGGGACGCATGAAACTCGATGAGGATAAACCGATTTCGTTTGTCGATTGCGCCTCGACCGAATACAGCCGGGATATCGAACCCGCGCGCGGAAAGTATTTTGATAACTACTACATTCAACTCATCGCGAACGTCCGCAAGTATAAGGGAATAACGCCGCTGACAACCGACACGCAAAACATCACGATTGACCCGACGAACGCGAATTGGACGCAACAATGGCAGAAGGTCACGACGACGTTCCACGACTATCGCGGCGACACGACGCCACGCAACGCCAAGGCCTTTGGCACGACGCTTACGAATAACACCGGACGCAACGATATCACGCTCGCGAAAGTGGCTCACGACGACAACAACATTTATTTCTATGCGGAAACCGCCGCCCCGCTGACTACGCCGACGGCGCATAATCCGCTGTCAAGCGCAGGTGCAGGCGGCGACCCGAAGAAACAGGGAACATGGATGCAAGTCCTTGTCAACACGGATAACAAGCAAACGGGATGGTACGGGTACGACTATATCATCAACAAGGAATGGCAACAACCCGGTACGACGACGCTAGCCAAGGCAATGAAGGACGGCAAGGAGTATAGTTTCGAAAACATTGCGCGAATTCCGTGTGCCACCAATGGAAATAAAATCATGGTCGTCGTGCCACGTAGCGCGCTCGGCATCAACAGCGACAACATTAGTCTTCAGTTCAAATGGATTGACAGCACCACCAACATCAACACCATCGAGCAACTTTACATTGATGGAGATGCCGCGCCCATCGGCCGACCGGACTTCCCATACATCGCCGGAAGCAATCACAAGTAACCTGCCACGTCACGGAGAAACAACAGCGCATGGAACTCCTGTGACGAATTCCGAAGCAATACCCGTGTAATTAAGTCATTGGATTTGGATTTGTCACTCTGCGAGATTTCCAGAATTACCTCATTATATTTTTATCGTAAAGGATTACTGCCCCACATGGCTAATACCTCTAAACCCACCAAGAAAACGCCTGCCTCCGCAGCTGCGAAAGGCGACGTCAAAGACATGGCGCTCGCGTCAGAAGGAAAACTGCGCATCGAATGGGCAGAACGCAATATGCCTGTTCTGCGCTCGATTCGTGAACGCTTTGCCAAGCAAAAGCCGCTCAAGGGCATCCGCATCGGCGCGTGCTTGCATGTCACAACCGAAACCGCAAATCTGATCCTCACACTCAAAGCCGGCGGAGCAGACATCCGCCTTTGCGCATCGAACCCCCTGAGCACTCAGGACGATGTGGCCGCAGCCCTGTGCGCGGCAGGCGTCCCCGTATTCGCGATCAAAGATGAAGACAATAACACCTACTACAGCCACATCAAGGCCGTCATCGAACACCGTCCACACATCACCATGGACGATGGCGCAGACGTCGTCTCGTCACTGCTGTTCATGAAACTCGGCAAACTGAATCAACTGCACCCCATCCTGAAGAAATGGTACACCGCGCTACCCAAGGCCGAACAGCCCAAGGTCTACGCCAACATTATCGGCGGCTGCGAAGAAACAACCACCGGCGTCATTCGCCTCAAGGCAATGCAAGAAGACGGCGTGCTGGCCTTCCCCGTGATGGCCGTCAACGAAGCCATGACAAAACATATGTTTGACAACCGCTACGGCACCGGACAGAGCACACTGGATGGCATCGTTCGCGCGACCAACAGCCTCATCGCCGGGTCAACCGTCGTCGTCAGCGGCTACGGTTGGTGCGGACGCGGATTCGCCAAGAGAGCCTGCGGCATGGGCGCCAAAGTCATCGTCTGCGAAGTCGATCCGCTGCGCGCGCTCGAAGCCGTCATGGACGGATATCAGGTCATGCCCATCGCGCAAGCTGCCAAAATCGGCGACATCTTCTGCACCCTCACCGGAGACCTGAACGTCATCGACAAGCAACACTTCGAGGTCATGAAAGACGGCGCCATCGTCTGTAACAGCGGACACTTCAATGACGAACTCAACATCAACGCGCTGACGCAACTCAGCTCGAAAGTCAGACCCGTGAGAAGATTCGTCAAAGAATACACACTCAAGAAGTCCGGCAAACGCATCAACCTGCTGGCCGACGGACGCCTCATCAACCTGAGCGCGGCCGAAGGACACCCCGCGATGGTGATGGATATGAGCTTCGCGAACCAAGCGCTCGCGACCGAATACATGGTCAAAAACGCCAAGGGACTGACGCCGCAAGTCTACGACGTGCCAAGAGAAATCGACGAAGGTGTCGCCAAACTCAAACTCGCGACACTCGGCGTCAAAATCGACAAACTCACCCCCGAACAGAAAAAATACCTCTCTTCATGGGAAATGGGCACAAACTAAACGCCCCCAACAAACCGACAAAACAAACAGCGCGCGACCTGCCACAAACAGCTCGCGCGCTTATATATTTGTAATTGTTTGCCTTGGCAGAGGGGCTTATTTGCTGAAGGCGCGTAGGGAGGTGTGGATGAGGTTGATGAAGGCTTCGCGGTCGAGGTCGAGGAGAATTTGGCAGTTGGGGGACGACGGCGTGAGGTGGTAGTAGTCGACGACGGTTTCGCCACGCGTGCGGGCACCGTGAAGTTCGATGTCGACGGCGAGGGTTTTGCTGACGAATATCTCGGGCGCGATGAGCCACGCGATTGTGCATGGGTCGTGTAACGGCGGGCCGTCGAATTCCCATTTGGGGTCGGTGTGGTAGATGGCGAAGTATTTGAGTAGGTCGTGGAAGACGGTCGCGACTGGGTTGCCGATACTGCCGATGGCGTCGATTTCGCTGCTCATGATTTGGGCTTTGTGTGTGACATTCAGCGGGACCATGGTAACGGGGACACCGGAATCAATAACGATTTTGGCGGCTTCGGGGTCAACGAGAATATTGAATTCGGCTGATGGTTGCCAGTTGCCGATGCCCATCGCGCCGCCCATGAAAGCGATGCGTTCGAGTTTGGTTTTTAGTTCGGGATAGACGCTCAAAAAGAGTGCCGCGTTGGTCATGGGACCGGTGACGACGAGCGTGATTTTCTCGGTGCTCTCGCGCAAGGTTTTGGCCATGAGTTCGATGGCGTGCATCGGTTGAGGGGCGAAGGCGGGTTGCGGGATTGTCGCGCCGTCGAGTCCGCTGTCGCCGTGGATGTTGTCCGCAATCATGAGTGGATTGATGAGCGGCTTCCGGTTGCCACCGGCGACGGGTATGTCTGTGCGGCCCATCAACGTGAGCAACGCAAGCGCGTTGTGCAGCGTTTTCTCGGGACGTTGATTTCCGGCGGATGTCGTCACTGCCAACAAATCAATTTCATCCGAGGCAACGGCGAGCATCATTGCCAACGCGTCGTCGTGTCCGGGGTCGCAATCGAGAATGATTTTTTTCATCATTATCTCTCTTTACAATTGCGTGCTATTTGACCTTAATCAGTTCGTAGTCCTGCGTTCCCAAGCCGATTTTCTCGGCATGTTCGAGCGTCTCTTTCCACGCAACATTCGGGTTGCTATCCAAGAAGTGATCGTTGTGGCGATGCCAGTCATGTTTGTCGAGGTTATCGCTGAGTTGGCTGTTGGGCATTGGCGTCGCCGCGAGACACGCATCAACGCAAGCCTTGTCGAGCGCGACCGGGTCGAAGCTCGCGAACATTCCGATGTTCGGCAGAATCGGCGCGTCATTTTCGCCGTGGCAATCGCAGTTGGGCGAGACATCAATCACAAGCGAAACATGGAAGTGCGGTCTGCCGTGGCAAACGGCCTGCGCGTACTCCGCCATTTTCTTGTCGAGTTTCGCACCGGCATCCCAGTCTTGAACGTTGATTGCGTCAAAGGCGCAAGCACCGATACAGCGGCCGCATCCATTGCAGGTGTCAGGGTCGATATGCGCTTTGCCTTTGGCGCTGTACGAGATGGCTTGCGAGCCGCACTCGCGGGCACAGCGCTTGCAGCTGCGGCACAGCTTCTCGTCCACAATCGGCTTGCCCGACGAATGTTGATCCATCTTACCGGCGCGGCTTCCGCAGCCCATGCCGATGTTCTTGATTGCGCCGCCAAAGCCCGTTGCTTCGTGACCCTTGAAGTGGTTGAGGCTGATGAAAATGTCGGCATCCATGATGGCGTGTCCGATGTGCGCCATCTTGATAAACTCGCCGTTAACGACGGGAACATCTATTTCATCTGTGCCCCGCAATCCATCACCAATGATGATTTGGCATCCGGTCGAGATGAAATTGAATCCATTGAGGGCGGCACATTCGAGATGCTCGATTGCGTTCTTGCGGCTGCCCGGATAGAGCGTGTTGCAATCCGTCAAGAACGGAATTCCGCCGGAATCCTTGACGAGGTCGGCCACCGCGCGAGCATAGTTCGGACGCAAAAAGGCCAAATTGCCAAGCTCGCCAAAATGCATCTTGATGGCGACAAATTTACCTTTCATGTCGATGGTGCCGATACCGGCTTTTTTGCAAACCTTCTTAAGTTTCTCCGGCAAACTCATGCCAAGCGGCACACGAAAATCAGTAAAATAAACTTTTGATTTAGCCATGAAAAGTAACCTCGTTAACTGTGATGACAAAAGTTACAATTATCACAGAAAAAGGTTTTGGTTTTTGGTTTGATGATAGTATTTTTTGCGCGAGAAAAATCAGATACTATAGGACTTGATGATGTTGCCCGCCCATTGCAAAAGTTCCTCCGAGAGCGAATCAAAATTATCCACCGTCGGCGAGAGCGCATCAATGATGGAACGGTCGCTCTGCGAGAGCGCTTTACGCAACTCGATTTTGTTTTTGCAATAGTTGCCATTATCGCAGAAGTTCTTGGCTTGTAACACGAAATAGGCATTTTTAAACAGGCTACGCAAGATACCGAGGTCGTTCTCGTGGACAACATTGTGCACACAGGCGTGATAGATGTTGCACGCTCCAATCAGCACGGCGCGTTTGGCGTCGCTCGGCGAAATGATGTGGTTGAGGAAATTGAGTGTCCCGTACATGACGCGAGTGTCATGGTAGAACTGGAATAAGTCAGACTTTTCCCAAGAAATCAATTCCTCTTTACCCGAAACAAAGCCACAGACGCGCGACCGCTCAGGTAAAGGGGCAATGAGCTTTTGATAATAGCGTAAATCTTCAATTGTTACTTTGTCAAGAATGACAACGACATCAATGTCACTTGATTCTGTCGCTTCATCACGACCGTAGCTTCCTTGGAGGCCGATACAGATGACGCGATCTTCAAAGGCATCGCGAACGACAGCAATAAAGCGCTCCATCCACGAGATAATCCATGGTTTCATTTCAAAAATCCTAACTAAAAAGCGGAAGTCAATACAACTCTATTAATCTACCAATAAAACAGTATTAAGCTTCCGGAACGGAAAGCTATATCGAACTCGCGAACAGAATTGTTCGGAAAAAGGGCGGCAACACCCATCAATACATCACTTTCTCAAGTCAAAACATGGCAACATCCCTGCCATTAATGCAATTCCTATTCCGTGCTCCTTACTCAAATATTTATCCATTCCCTCAATGAGCGTTTTTTGAGAAACGTTCGCGAACGTTTTCAGTAATACACATTAAGCGGGATTTTTTCGCTACTGTCATATCAGGAATCGTAATCATGAATCAAGACAACAGCTTCGCGCCAACCACATCAACTACCCCCAACCTCGCCCTGCCTCAACCAACAGCAACCGCCGGCAAGAACGGCCCCCTCATCCTTGGCGGAACCATCTTGGTGCTCCTCATTATCATCGGCATCACCGGCTACAAGGTCTATGAAAACGGCGACTACATCATCGCCGCAATCATCGGCCTCATCTGCGAAGGTGTCTACTTTTTCAACTATCGCAAACACACCATCATCATCGACACCCCGACCTCGAAAGTTCAGGGCGTGTTCATCGGCCGCGTCGAGCTGGAGGGTGTCAATCACTGCGACGAACCCACACTCGGGTATCTGAGCAACGAGCCTTGCGTCTGGACAAGCTACACGGTCGAGGAACACTATTACCGCGTGGTCATCGAGAGAGACGATGACGGCGAAACCCACAGACGCGTCGAGGAGGGATGGGAAACAATCGAGGAACACTCCCGCTACGTGTGGTTCACGCTCGAGGACGACACCGGCTCCATCGCCGTTAATCCAGACGGCGCAACCATACACGGCAACGTTCTGTTCAATCAAACCGTGACGCCCTTCAGCGACCTGTACTGGGGGATGTGCAGCGCGGGCGAAATCGACGACACCACCCACGAACGCCGCTTCATCGAGACATCGATTCGAGTCGACGTCCCCACCTTCTTGTTCGGTTACGCCCACATTAGCGAGGACATGTCCGAACCCTACATTGCCTACCACAAAACACTGCCCATGTACGAGATTTCGACCGGCACCGAAAAAGATTTGAAGGACGAATTCACCATGTACGAATGGGGCAGCATTATCGTCGCCATCCTTGCAATGGGATTTTTCCGCTATCAAAACGAAACCAACGAGGGCCTCGGCGTCACCATCATCGCGCTGCTGTGCGTGGCGCTCCTTGCGTGGTTATGGATTAGCTACAACCGCCTCATCAACATGCGCCAACGTGTCCTCGAAGGCTACGCCCACCTCGACGTCCAATACAAACGCCGCGCCGACCTAATCCCCAACCTCGTCCAAACCGTCAAAGGATACCGCGACCACGAACAAAAAGTGCTCGAAACCGTCACCGCGTTGCGCACCCTCGGCACACAAGTGTCCCAGTCAATCAACAAGCAGGAGGGCACACGACAACTCATCGCGCTCGCCGAAGCCTATCCCGACCTGAAAGCGAACACGGCATTCCTAGAACTGCAAAAAGAACTGGCAAACACCGAAACCAAAATCGCGCTCGCCGCCAACTACTACAATGAATTCGCGACAAACAACAACGCCCGCATCTTGCAATTCCCCATCGGGCTCATTGCCAAACTCGCCGTCCTCGAGGAATTCCCACTCATCACCCTCAACGAAGAACCGGCACAACGCGAAGCCCCGGAAGTCAAAGCTGAGAATGCAGAGTGAAGAGTGGAGAGTGGAGAGGTGGACTAAAAGCAATTAACTAATCTTTAGTTGGCTTAGTTGCCCTATTGGGCTTATTGGGCCATTAACCAACCCTTAGTCCTTCACTCCACTCTCCACTCTCAACTCTCCACTCTAAAATAAACTATTCCAGTTCAAAGCCGGACAGTGTCACAGGAACAGTCGCACGGCTGTAAACATAAATGCTATTCCCGTTGCCAACAAACAGCAAGTACTGCCCATCTGCGCCATCGTCAATCACTGCAGTTCCCTTTAAGTTGGTAGCAGGAAGATCAGTAATCGTTTGCAATGTGTTTAGATTTTCATCAAAAACATATGCTGTTTGACTTGAATTGCAAGTTATGACAACAGTTCCATATCCATTCTTCTCGGCATAGACAATATCGCCGGTAGAGGCTGGGGTTGGAGATAATGCGGCGGGCAATTGTTTGCAATTCTGTGTGCATGCAAGTGTCGATGCATTAAATTCGACTTTTTGAACCGCGTTAGCAGCTGCTCCACTAACAAAGGAATAGAACGTATTTGTACTATTCCCAAAAGAGCAGACATTGCGCGGATATCCCGATATTGTGATATTGGCAGAACGATTTATTGTACCTTCTTTGGTTCCATCCGTTTTCAGAACGTCAAAACCAGCGCCTGCTGACGCAAGCAAAAGTCTACCATCGCCAAGTACCGTGCAGGCTCTTTGAGCACTAGTCGCCGCATACACACCATTCGTGGCCCAAGCCGTATCTAAAGCCCAAGTCGACTTCACATAGCTATATTTGTAAACGTCACAATAATTACTATAGGCCACAACATAGCATGAGTCTCCTGCAGCGGCAAGACCGAGCGGAGCGTTAGTACTCATTGTTGTTCCAACGAATTCAAGACTGCTAATCGCAGTGTCATTCTTAATGGCAGCCAATATTTGAGCACTTGTGATTTTGCCGGCGAGGGCCATTTGTGCCGTGGAATTGTGCGCGAGAATGAAAACATCACCATCGGCGTTGGTAACAATGCGTTGAGGAATATAACTTGCATAGGTAGTTCCACTATAGTCTGTTGGCAAAGCTATGGTCTTCAACGATGTGAAATTTGTATATCCGGCGGCGCCGGCACTGGCGGTAAGTGCGACGACGGTTGCTGTTGTCGCTAATAAATATTTATAATTAAACATTTGAGTTTAATTCTACTCCTTTAATTATTTATAATGTGCGCCAAGCAGTTGTCCCCACCGGTTCTATGCCCCTGTGGAAACACCTGTATTGACTGAGGATGATAACATATGTATATGGTATAACAATTGTATATCATATGCTAAAACTTAGCATTATTTATGCTATATCACATTTACTATGTTTCTGTCAAGAGGAATAGTGACTTATGTCGCATTTTTTCTTTAGCGGGCTTTTTTTCGCTTTATCATAAAAAAAATCCCGTCTGCGCGTTCGGGCGCAAACGGGATTCCGATATCTTTGTGATATGTGTTTCTGTTGTTGGGCGATTATTTGCCGATAAACAGAGGAGCCATCACGAGCGTCAGTGTGCTGAGGAGTTTGATCAACACGTGAAGCGAAGGACCGGCTGTATCTTTGAAGGGATCGCCAACGGTGTCGCCAACGACAGCTGCACGGTGTGCTTCGCTGCCCTTGCCGCCGTGTGCGCCTGTTTCGACGAATTTCTTCGCGTTATCCCATGCGCCGCCGCCGTTGTTCAGCGTCAGTGCCATCAGGATACCCGCGATGGTGGCAACCATCAGGAGCGCGGCAACAGCCTGTGCGCCGATGACTTGCGCGTGTACGCCTGTCTCACTGTTCATGAAACGAATCAAAAGACCAACGATAAGCGGGAAGATGATGGGCAGGATGGCCGGAGCGATCATGGCTTTCAGAGCGCCTTTGGTCACGATGTCAACGCATTCGCCGTAGTTAGGTTCGCTGGTACCCTGCATGATGCCGGGGTTCTCTTTGAACTGGCGACGAACTTCTTCGATAACTGTCTGGGCAGCCTTGCCGACCGCACGGATAGCAAGCGAGCTGAACAGGAAGACCAACATGGCACCCATGAACGCGCCAACGAAGCAAGCGGGCTTGCCGATATCAATGTCGCGAACCAGTGCGTTGAGGCTGACGCCATCGACCATGTCGGGGACACCGAGGTTCTTAACATAATAGTAGACTTCATCAAGGTAGGACGAGAAGAGCAGGAAGGCGGCCAAGGCGGCGCTACCAACGGCATAACCCTTGGTCAGAGCCTTTGTGGTGTTGCCAACGGCATCCAAACGGTCGGTACGATCGCGGATCTCTTCGGGCTGGTTGCTCATTTCGACGATACCACCGGCGTTGTCGGTGATGGGGCCGAAGGTGTCCATGGCCAGAATGTAGGCGGCTGTGGAGAGCATACCCATTGTCGCGACGGCGGTACCATAGAGGCCACCATCTTTCAGGGCGGTGCTGCCAAGCCAGTAGGAAATCAGGATTGCGGCACTGATGACGATCGCAGGATAGAAGGTGCTCTCGAGACCAACGGCAAAACCGCTGATGATGGTCGTCGCGGGACCGGTCTTGCAACTGTCAGCAATTGACTGCACGGGGCGATACTTGCATTCGGTGTAGTACTGTGTAATCCAAACGAAGATGAAGCTGGTGATGATACCAACGCAACCGCAGAGGAACAACTTCCACCACGCGTTGGGGTCGGCGTGACCAAACATCATGTAGCAGGCGATACCAAAACCAAGGGTGGCCAGAATGGTCGTCAGGAGGTAGCCACGGTTCAGGGACTTCATCGGGTCTTCGTCACCCTTGACGCTGACGCTCCAAATACCAATAATGGAGGCGATCAGACCCAAGGCACGAGCGAACAACGCGAACAGAATACCTTTGATGCCGAAGGTGGGGAACAGGGCGATACCAAGAATCATCGCACCAATGTTTTCAGCGGCGGTCGACTCGAACAAGTCGGCACCACGGCCGGCGCAGTCACCAACGTTATCACCAACGAGGTCGGCGATGACGGCGGGGTTACGGGGGTCATCTTCGGGAATACCGGCTTCGACTTTACCAACAAGGTCGGCACCGACATCAGCGGCCTTCGTGTAGATACCACCGCCGAGCTGCGCAAACAGAGCGACGAAGGATGCACCAAAACCAAATCCGATGATGTGAAGAGGAATGTTCTTTGCGGCTTCTGCGTCAGAAGCACCACCGAAGCACAGGAAAAGCAGACCAACACCAAGCAAGCTCATGGAAACAACGAACAAACCGGAAACGGCACCACCACGAAGGGCAATGCGAAGGGCGTCGTTGAGCGAGGTGCGAGCAGCACTGGCGGTGCGGATGTTCGAGCGAATCGAGACCCACATGCCGATGTAACCGGCAACGCCCGAGCAGAGAGCGCCTGCGATATAGGAAACTGTCATCTGGACAGCAACTTCGGTGCCTTTGGCAAAATAGTAACCAACGGCGATAAGAACCGCGACAACAATCGCGAACATGAAGATCGTCGTATTTTGACGCTTCAGGAATGCTTCGGCGCCGGCCTTGATGGCGTCGGAAACCTTTCTCATTTCGGGTGTTCCTGTATCATGCGCAAGAACCCACTTTCCAAAATAAACAGCAATCGCCAAAGCGAGAACCGAAATAGCAAGAACAACGATCATGATAGGCATCGCGCCTTGCATCAAAGCAGCAGTATCCACTTGCTTCTCCTTATATATATTTAAATTCTCGGAGCAAAACTCCGTTTGTTTTATACCAATTAGTTAAATACGCCCAACAACCCAAAGTTTTCAGGACTTTTCCGAACTTTGGATATTGTCGCATTTTTGTCATCTTTCGTCCGAGCCTGACTTTTCCATTGTGGGCAAGGTCAAACTCAGTAGCGCCATCAGGTAGCCGCGCAGACCGAAACCGCTGATGCTACCCGCGCAAACGGGAGCAATCAGGCTGGTGTGACGGAATTCCTCGCGGGCAAAAACATTGCTGATGTGGACTTCTATCACGGGCAAAGGACGCACCGAGACGATCGCGTCGCGCAAGGCAACGCTCGTGTGGGTGTAGGCACCGGCGTTCAGAATCACCGCATCGACCGGTTGGGCGCCACGCGCCGCCGACTGCAAGCGGTCAATCAGGCCGCCCTCGTGGTTGCTCTGGTAGAATTCCAGAGTAAAACCAAAACCGAGCGCCATTTTGCTCATCATTGCGTGCAGCTCGTCCATGTTCATATTGCCGTAGGTGCCCGGCTCGCGGGTGCCTAGCAGGTTCAGATTCGGACCCTGCATGACCAGAACTCTTTGCACTTTGCGCCCCTCGTCGGGGTTTGTTTCCGATGCCATCTCTGTCTTATCCTTTTTATCTTAGTGGTGAAAATAGCGATCCCAAGCTTCCCAGAAGTTCTTGCCGACACTGGTCACTTTGCGTCCGTCCACCGTCACGCCTTCTTTGCCGATAAACGACTCGACGCGGTCGGGTTGCAGGAATTCCACCGTGAAGCGCAGCAGACCGTCTTTGTCTGTGGGTGGCACATAGGGCTTGACCCACGACGCCTTGTTCTGGAGCAGCGAGGCCACTTTGTCTTCAATCATTTTTGTGCTGTCGGCGGGCGGCATGCACATGGCGCTCTCGCGATTGCAGCCAACTTTGACCTGCGCCGTGACGACGTTCTCGCCAAGGAAGTCGCGGGCGTCACGCGCTACAGCGGCATCGCCGGAAACCATGATGCACGGAACGTTGAACGCACCGGCGATGGCGGCAGAAATGCCAATCTCGCCAGTCACACGGTCGCCAATCCACGCATTGTGCCACGAAACACTACTCATTGTGTGGCACAGAACGCCATCGGCCACACCGGCGCGGGCGTGCGTACCAATCAAAATCAAACAATCATAGCCTTCTTGGAACGGCTTGACGAAGCAGCCCCAACGGTGACCGAACACATAGTTCGCGCCCGGCTCAAGACGCTCCTTAATCAAGCTGTTGAAGCTCGAATCGTCGCCCGCGCCGTGACCGTCAACCACGACAATCTCGTCCGCGCCTGCGCGCTTGGCGCCGCGAACGGCCGCATTGATGTCGCCCGTGTACAACGCGCGACCTTCCGTCTCGTAAAGGTAATGACCACGATTCACATGACCCCAACGAGTCACGCAGCTGATGCCTTCCATGTCACCCCAAATAACGACTTTCATCTTTATATCTATTCTCCATGATTGTGAACTTGTGCCACAAATGATGTTGCAGTACAAGTCCTATTTTATTTATTAACTAATACTATACTCGCGAACCTTTATCACGAACAACTCGTTCTTATTCGAGCGCGAGAGCATTACAATTTATGTATTCTTTCTGAACATTAGTCGCCCGGAATTCCGCCATATGCCCTCTCTACAATGCGGTGTGAGAAAGATAGTCCGACCCAGCTACCGTTGACCTGCCGCTGTGCTTCGCCTGACCCCTGTAATCACTTTGATATCCGGAGTCCCTATCTATCAGTTTCTTGAACATCACCGGCATCTATTGTGCCCGTTCTATTTCCCAAAGTCAATACTTTTTCATTTTTGGGAAATAGAATTACAAATACGCGCCCTCATGCGGGCATCCGACAAAACCATTGCCATAAATCAGCTCAACCGCGCTTGCAACTCCTGAAAACTCTCCAACGCACTCTGCAAATTCTCGATGATATCCATCGCCAATTCATCCGGCGCCGGAAGGTTGTCGAGATCGGCAAGGGATTTGTCCTTAATCCAGAAAATGTCAAGACTGGTTTTGTCTCGCGCCAGTATGTCCTTGATATCAAACCGACGGAAACGCCCGTCCGGATTGTTTTCTGACCATGTTTCCGTGCGTTTGTGCCGATTCTTTGGATTGTAGCACTCGACAAAATCCAAAAGGTCTGCCTCGGTCATCGGATGTTGCTTCAGCGTAAAGTGGACATTGGTGCGGAAATCATAAATCCACACTTCCTTGGTCTGCGTCTTGGCACTGGCAAGGCATTTGTCAAAGAAGATGACATTGGCCTTGACACCCGGTTTGTAGAAAATCCCTGTCGGCAGACGGAGAATGGTATGGAGATCGGTGGTTTCCAGCAGCTTCTTGCGCACTATTTCACCGGCGCCGCCCTCGAACAATACATTATCCGGCACAACCACTGCCGCCTTGCCCGTCGCTTTGAGGATGGTATTGATGTGTTGCACAAAGTTCAGTTGTTTGTTTGAGGTCGTCGTCCAGAAATCCTGACGGTTATAGACGAGGTCTTCTTCCTCCTGCTCGCCCTCCTCATTGGTGAAGGTGAGCGAAGATTTCTTCCCGAAAGGCGGATTGGTCAGCACATAATCCACGCGATACCCGGGGTCTGTCAGCAGCGCGTCCCCATAGGTAATGGGAACATTACCGTAAATATCCCCGATGTTGTGCAGATACAGATTCATGAGCGCCGTCTTATAGGTGGTAGAGACAATTTCATTGCCATAAAACGTCTCGTTTTTCAAGAACTCTTTTTGCTCACGGTCGAGGGTGTAATTGCTCGGGTCGGCGAGGAATGTCTGCGACGCGAGGAAAAAACCGCCACTGCCACAGCATGGGTCGGCGATGGTTTTCAGCGGCTCGGGACGGACGCATTTGACCATTGTGCTAATCAGGGAGCGCGGCGTGAAGTACTGTCCGGCGCCGCTCTTGATATCCTCAGCGTTCTTCTGTAACAGACCTTCATAGATTTCGCCCTTGACATCTGAGGACATGGCTACCCACTTTTCAGTGTCAATCATCTGCACCACACGATACAGAATGGCGGCGCTGCTGATTTTGTTAGTCGCGCCGATAAAAATCTTCCCCAGAATGCCGCCTTGCTTGCCCAGCGCCTCAAGAGTCGCCTTATATTGTTCTTCCAGTTTCGCGCCCTTGAGCGTGTTCATATCCGACCATGTATATCCGGCAGGAATCCCCGTCTTCTTTTTGTACGGCGGTTTGGAGTACTCGTCCGACATCTTCAAAAAGATGAGATAAGTCAGTTGTTCCAGATAATCTCCGTAGGAAACACCATCATCCCGTAGCGGATTGCACATCCCCCAAACCTTTGACACGATGGCCGATGTTAGCTCACTCATTCCGTAAACCCTCCTTCAAAGGCTTGTTTTAAGATGCTCTGTCGCATGGCATCTGCCTGCGCCAATGCCGCGTCCACAGTTTGCTCAATACTGTCACAGACAGATAGACGGGATTCGATTAAAAATACAACTTTTTGTTGTTTTTGCAAATCTGAGAAAAACGGAATATCTATATCCCTCAAAACACCCAAACCAACTGTCTTCTGCGCAGTTCCGGTTGCTCTATTTGTTGCTTGCAAATATACATCATGGGACTGTAGTGCATAGTACAGAAAACTCTGTATTATCCTTTTATTTGGACGCAATAAAGCAATATGACGCTGAAAACAAAATTCTTTTTCAAAGTCTACCTTGACAGGGATTCCATAAGAGCCTGTAACGGTATATAACACATCACCTTTTTGGGGAGTCCTCTTTTCTCCAATTGATTGATAATATACTAAGCCTACATGACTTGTGCTCTCCCAATTGATTCTATTTCCCTCAATATTTGAAATCATTATGAACGGAATGCCTTGATCTGATTTTGGAGGTGGCATATGATCGCCATCAGTAATATGTTCACAGACATAAGATGCTTTTACTGTTTTACATCCCTCAAACGCCTCTTTCAGTACAGCCTGCCGATACACCGCCAACTGCTGTTTGATGGTTTGCAGCGTTTCCACACCCTTGTCCAGTTCAGAGAACAACTCCTCAATGCGTGTGACAATACATTGCTGTTCCTCTTTCGGAAAAATTGGAATTTGAAAGTCCTTCATATTTGTTCTGGTTATCTGCGGTTGTGCTGTTCCAGAAATTAATTTGCTTTTATCAATACCCTGTAAA
>JAAZBM010000013.1 GCA_012513815.1 Candidatus Sumerlaeota bacterium
GTCGCCCCCCGCGTGGGGGGCGTGGATTGAAATGAGCATCATCGGGATGATAGTGTGTTCGGCCACGCGTCGCCCCCCGCGTGGGGGGCGTGGATTGAAATATTGATACTTATTGCACTATAAGAATCACATTGAATCGCCCCGCGTAGGAGTGTGACCTGAAGAGTAGAAGTCGACTGTGTTCGAGATGTAAGTCGGTATGTTTGTCATACTTAATACGGATAGAGTGGAGAGTTTCAACTATAGGTAAAGAGTGGAGATAAGGGTGGACTAAAAGTTGGTTAATTTGATTGAATTGGGGCGAGGTGTTTTGGGGAAAAAGAAAATCCGAATCTCTTTCGGGTTGGGAAGGGATTCGGATTGATTTTTCTGGTGCGGATGGTGGGATTTGAACCCACATGGTTTCCCGCTGGAACCTAAATCCAGTGCGTCTGCCAATTCCGCCACACCCGCACGCAAATTGTCATGTTGTTTTACAATGGGAGGCGGCTAATCCTTCATGTCAAACGCTTGGGCGGGCGTCGAGAAGATGTCGTTGATGCGTTTCATGTCGAATTTGAGGGTTCTGTCGTAGTTGTAGATGCCGTTGTTTTCTTGCTCGACATCGGTCAATTGGGTGAAGCACCATCCGGCGATGTGCGGATGTTTGTTGAGCGCCGTGACCATGCCTTGTAGTCTCTCGTAGTATTCGTCGATGGTTTGGGGCGCGTCGCCATATCCCCACGCGTTCGAGTCTGCCGTGCGTCTGTCTTCCGGCACCCATTTGATGCCGCCGAATTCGTCCAGAATGTAGGGTTGTCCCGCGTAGGCCGCATTTTCATTGGGATAGTTGCGATAGACGCCGCCGTTCTCGTCGTTCCACGCCATTTCCTCATCGAGTTTCCCGGGGTTCTGTTCATAGTTGTGGGCGGTATACAAATCTGTCTTGACGTGAATCCAGCCGCTGCTGTCATTGACCGGTCTTGACGGGTCGAGCGCGTGGCACAGCGCATAGGAGTTCTCCATGGTGCGGGCAAAGGCTTCGCGATTGCTGATGAAGTGTTCGTTCCATGGCGTCCATGCGATGATTGACGGGTGGTTTCGGTCGCGCAGAATCACCTGTCCAAGTTCGTCCAGCATGTTGCGCGCGCCAAGCTCGTCATCAGGGCGCGTGCCCCAACTGGGCATTTCGCCCCATGTCAGATATCCGAGTTTGTCCGCGTGATAGTGGAAGCGTTCCTCGAAGACTTTTTGGTGCAGGCGTGCGCCGTTGAAGCCGGCCTTCATGGACATCTGAATGTCCTCTTGCAGTGCCTTGTCGGTGGGGGCTGTCCAGATCCCAGTGGGATAGAATCCTTGGTCAAGGACAAGTCGCAGGAAGAACGGTTTGTTGTTGATGTAGACCTTGCCGTTTTCGGTGTGGACTTTGCGCATTCCCGCATAGCTCTTAACCGTGTCGATGACTTTTCCGTTTTCGTCCACGACCTCAAACGCCACGTCATAAAGGAACGGATGTCCCGGCTCCCATGGCTTGGGATTCTTGATGGCAACAGTCAGCACGGCGCCATTGGCCTGCTTGCTTTCCTGTTTTGCGCTCGCGTGCGTCTCCGGGTCAGTGACGGTCACACGCAGGGTGTGCGATGACGAACAGTCGTAGAACTCGGGGATGAACGAGAAAGAGTCGCTGTCGAAATTGGGGATAATCTGCACGTTCTTGAGTCCGGTCCGGTCCGTGGCTTCCATCCAGACAGTCTGCCAGATTCCTGTCGTGCGCGTATAGAAGCAGCCGTAAGAATTGAATTGAGTGCTTTGCTTGCCCGATGGCTGATGCCCATCACGCAAATAATCCTCGGCATGCAACACCACATTGTGCGGTTGCGCGTCGCCAAGCTGCTGCGTGACGTCCGCATCAAACGGACTGGAGCCGCCGACATGACGGGCGATTTCTTTGCCATCGACATAGAGCGTCGCGATGTAGTCGACGGCGCCAAAGTGCAACAGGATTCGTTTGCCTTTCCATTCCGACGGAATCTGAACGAATTTCTGGTACCAGACCGAGTTCATGAAATCCGTGTGCGCAACGCCCGACTCCTTGCTTTCGGGGCAGAAGGGCACCGTGATCGTGTCCTTGAGTTTCTCTGCCTTAGGCAAATTGCGGTCGATTCCCGAATTCGCCTCATCAATCTCGAATGCCCATTGGCCGTTCAGGTTCAGCCATTCGCTGCGCTCGAACTGTGGGCGTGGGTGCTCCGGCCGCGGAATGCTCGCGTCGGTAGTGCTGTTATCTTTTGTCATAGCTAAATCCTTGTCTTGAGCATTGATTGTCGTGTTGAGCATCAAACATAACGCGACGGCGATTGCGTGGCGAAATCTGATTGTTCTCATGGCTACTCCTTCCGGCGGTCGAGAGGTTAGTGTCTGAAGTGGCGCATGCCGGTGAAGACCATGATGATTCCATGTTCGTCGGCTGCAGCGAGAACTTCTTCGTCGCGGATGCTTCCGCCTGGCGAGATGATGGCCTTGATACCGATATCGGCGGCGAGGTCAACATTGTCGCGGAACGGGAAGAATGCGTCGCTGGCCATGTAGGCGCCGCGCACGGGCGACTGGGCTTTGGTTGCCGCAATCTTCGTGCTATCGATGCGGCTCATCTGGCCGGCGCCGATGCCGATTGTCGCATTTTTGTTCGTGTAAATAATCGCGTTCGACTTGACAAACTTCGCGATTTTCCACGCGAAAAGCAGCCCTTGCAAATCCTCTTCGGTGGGCTGTGCTTTGCTGACGACCTTCAGGTCGTCGCGTGTCAGTCTGCCCATGTCGCGGTCTTGGACGAGCGCGCCGCCGATGACACTGCGCACCATCTTCTGATTGTTGGGCGCCGTGAAAGCTCCGCCACAATCGAGGAGGCGCAAATTCTTTTTCTTTTCCAGAATGGCCAGCGCGTCCGGCTCAAAGGACGGCGCGATAATCGCTTCGAGGAAAATCTCGGCCATCTTCTCGGCTAGTGCGGCCGTGACAGGGCGATTCACCGCCGTGATTCCGCCATAGGCACTTGTCGGGTCGCAGGCACGCGCCGCGTTCCACGCCTCGACCAAATCCTCCGAACAAGCAACACCGCAAGGATTGTTGTGCTTGACGATGACCACTGTCGGGATCTCGGGGAACGAGCGGGCGATTTCCAGCGCGGCATCGAGGTCGAGAATATTGTTATAGGAAAGTTCTTTTCCGTGAAGTTGTTTGGCGTTCGCGACGCAAGTCTCGGAGCAGAGCGGGTCGCGATAGAAAGCCGCGGACTGGTGCGGATTCTCGCCATAGCGCAAATCCTGCAGTTTGCTGAAGCCGACACTGAATGTGTCGGGATAAGGTTCAAAATCCTTGCCGAGCCACGACGTGATGGCCGCGTCATAGGCGGAGGTGTGGGCGATGGCTTTGGCCGCGAGATGCTTGCGGATGCTGAGTTTGGCGTTGTCATCGAGGGAAGAATCAAACAGCGATTTGAGGGCCTCGTAGTCGCTCTGTTGGGCAACCACAGCCACATCGCGGAAGTTCTTCGCCGCCGCGCGGAGCAGCGAAACGCCGCCGATATCAATCTTCTCGATGATATCTGATTCCGTCGCTGAGGCCGACTTCATCGTTTCGACGAAGGGATAGAGCGTGACAATGACATAGTCAATGGCGGCCATTTTCGCGTCAGCCAGAGTGGTCATGTCCGCGGGATTGGCGCGACGGGCAAGGATTCCGCCGAAAATCTTCGGATGCAAAGTCTTCACGCGTCCATCAAGAATCTCCGGTTGTTCCGTGTAATCCGCCACAGATAAGGCCGGAAGACCACAGTCCCTCAGAAACTTGAGAGTGCCACCGGTAGACAGAAGCTGTACGCCCTGTTTGTGTAAAAAAGTTGCCAGGTCTTCGAGGCCTGTTTTGTCGTAAACACTGATGAGTGCTGTTTTCATTGCCAACATTCCAAAATAGAGTACCCCCGATAAGATGAGGTCTGAATCATCAATACGATTGATATGGAATTTCTATCGGTGAATCCCTGTGAAGTTTTGCGTAAAAAAGTGCGTGAAGAAAATAAATAAAACGTCGCCATTGCAGTAAGTACAATCCGTCACCATATGGGGGCATAGCTCAGCTGGGAGAGCACAAGGCTGGCAGTCTTGGGGTCAGGGGTTCGAACCCCCTTGCCTCCACCATAGTTTAATCCGCACCACACATGAGTTTGTGTGAGGCGGATTTCTTTTTTATGTTTTTGGTAGACCCAAAAAACAGAGTTGAGAGTGGAGAGTGGAGTGGTGGACTAAAAGCTATATATATTAAATATTGGGCCTATTTGGCTTAGTTGGCTTGGCTGTTAGTGGTAGAGTGGAATGTGGTTGTTTAATTAGTTTAGATGGGGGACGAAAGTGTTCTTGGGGAAAAGCGAAGTCCGAATTCTTCTCTGTTGGTGAAAGATTTAAATTTTGCTTTTCTCTCTGAGCATATGATGAACGCGGTATGGTCAATATGTCTATATCAACATAGCTCTGTCCCATTATGAGAATGATGATGCTCCATACCATTACCAATATGGTCATGCGTGAATGTATGTGTATGGGTTGTGCCGTCATGCGTATGCTTAATCGTATGTGTATGCAGATGGCTATGATGCGTTAATAACGTATCCAGTACCACCAAGGTGGTTCCGACGAACATGATGAGCAACGCAACTACAAATGTAACCGTCAGTGGTTCGCGTAGAACGGCAAGAGAAAGGATAGCACCGATAAACGGAGCAACCGCATAGTATGCGCTTGTTTTTACCGCGCCAAGTTCTTTCTGCGCGCGGATATATACAAAAATACTCAACCCATAGGCAACAAAGCCAAGTATAAGCGCCAAGAGAAACCATGTGTTTGAGGGAATCGTTTCACCGATTATCAGCGCTACAATAAATGACCCGAGTCCCGAAAAAATGCCCTTTAGGATGACTATTTTGTAGGTGTTTTTATCGGAGATTTTCCGTGTACAATTGTTTTCAAACCCCCAACAAATGCATGCCAAAATTACAAAAATAGAACCGAAAGAAAACTGAAGGCATGATAAATTCTGAAAGGAGAGTAACGCACTCGACAAGGTTATTAGGGTAATTGCAATCCAGAGTTTTCGGGAGATGGTCTCTTTGAAAACAATCAGCGCAATGATAGATGTCGCGACAATTTCGGAATTATTGAGTAGAGACACATGGGCTGCAGGTGCTTTTGATAGCCCGAACATAAGCAAAATCGGAGCTGTAATATCAAGCAAAATCATGCCGAGAACATATGGCAAATCCTTTTTACTAAGTTTGTTCTCATTTTGCTTAAATCTATGGGGAACAAAAAGATAAACAATCGCAATTCCTATACCAGCACCAAAGTATAAGAACGAGGCTAACATTGTTGGCTCGATATGAGAGAGCAAAACCTTGGAAAACGGAGTGCTTGAAGCGTAGAATACGGCCGCCAACAACGCTAGTCCAATGGCCGAAACCGCTTTCATGGGATTGTTCCTTCTTCAAGTTTTACTAAATTCTGTTTTTTGCAATACAATATTACATAAACAAACGATTTTAGTCGTACTAGAGAGATGACTTTGATTGGCATGGTCAAGCATTTGCCGACACCGGTGGAGTTCAAGTCGAACACCAACTAGATTTGACACCATCGCGTGGTGCTCAATGAGCAGGCGGCTTTGTGATCGTCTTGACAGCGATATTCTACATCCTCTTCTGGTAGAATCCTATCCTAAAATATAGCGAGTCCGGGTCGGCGGGGGTAGGCGCCATCGACAAAATACGCAACTAAGGAATAGGGCACTAAGCCCAATAAGGCCACTGGACGACTGGGGCGACTAAACAGAGTGGAGAGCTTCAAATAGAGTTGAGAGTGGAGAGTTGAGAGTGGAGTGGTGGACTAAAAGCTGCTTAATTGAAATTTGGGGTGAATAAAGGACTTATTTGGTATTATTTCTTTCGTGAGGTAAGTAAAAATGAAAGCATTTACGTTGATTGAGTTGTTGATTGTCGTAGCGATTATCGCTATTCTGGCCAGTATAGCCGTTCCTAATTTTCTGGAGGCTCAGACTCGTGCTAAGGTGGCACGCGCTTCGAGTGATATGCGGACTCTTGTTACTGCTGTTGAATCTTATGCGGTTGATTGGAATGCATATCCAGCGCCGGGCGGTGTGACTGCCGCCGGTGTGGTGCATATTCCCGGTCAGGCACTGGGTGGATACACGAATAAGTTTTTGCCGCCTGCGGTGACGACGCCTATCTCGTATGTGAACAGTTTGCTGTCGGATATTTTCTTCGAGAAGAATGCCTCGGTTGAGCAACGTTATATTTATTACTCGTATCTGGAGGGTGAAGCCCGTCGTTTCCCAGCGGCGTTCCCGCCGAATTCCGCGCCTGCGTATCGTCTGGAGAAGTTGGGGCCGTATGTGTTCTGGGCGTGTGGTCCTGATGGCGACCGCATTGACCTTGCGCCTCCGCAGGTGCCGGCTCTTGGCCCTCTGCAGCTTGGTTTCTATGACCCGTCCAATGGCACCATGAGTAATGGCGATTTGGTGCGTGGCAAGTATCTCAGCAGTTCGATGTAGGGTTGACTGCGACGATGTTTAAGCGCTTGTGTTTGTTTTTGGTGATGGCGTTGTCGGCCGTGTGTTGTGCACAGGAGACGACGCCTACCGAGCGCCTTGTGTTTGCCGGTCCGCCCGAGGGCATATTGTCGTTGCCTGTTTTGCGCATGATTGAGACGACTTCCGGTTCGGACGTCGAGTTCGTCGAATGGAAGACGCCGGATCAATTACGTTCGCTTATTTCGTCTCGTCGCGCTGATGTTGTGGCTTGCCATGTGAATGTGGCTGCCAATTTCGCGAATCGTGGGGCGGATGTGCGGTTGCTCAATGTGACGTTGTGGAAGTTGTTTTGGCTTGTCGGGACGGCCGATAACGCCTCACTGACGTCGGCCGGTTTGTCGGGGCTGCAAGTCGGTGTGCCTCTCAAGGGCGATTTACCCGATGTTTTGATTTCGACACTAAAGAAAAAACTCAACAACGGCATGACGCTGATGTATGCGCCATCGTCGGTGTCTCTCGCCCACTGGCTGCTTGGCGGCAAAACGAATCTAGCGATGCTGCCCGAACCGGTGGCGTCCAGCTTGCTTGTCAAGTCGCACAAGGCGAACGGTAGTATGCGTCGCAGCCTCGATGTTCAGCAGTTATGGAGCGAGGCTTTTGGTGGCCCGTCGCGGTTGCCCTTCGCGGGGATTGCCGCCGTCGGGGATCGTGTCAGCGATGCTCGCCTTCGACAGTTTGTGTCGGATTACGCGGATGCCGCACGTTGGTGCCGGGAGAATCCTCACGAGGCGGCGCTGTTGCCGTCGCGTCATATGCCCACAACAGCGCTCGATATTGACGCGCTTGGGCAATCGCTTGGGATTGCGCCTCCGCAGCCTGAACGCGCAGCGGATTGCCGCCGCGAAATCGAGGACTATTTGCGGGTGATTGAGAATGAGAATCCGAATCTTATCGGAAACAAGCTTCCCGACGCAACGTTTTATTTTTAGTTTGAATCGTGAAGGTTTCGTGAAAAAAATATTTTGTGATGAAGCAAATGCGCGTCCCGCACTACTTAAAGCAAATTGACAAAGAGGTCGCTTGATTCTTAGGGGCGAGTTCGGTTCATCACAAGAACGAAAGCTCGCACGGCTGTGCCAATGTCAGAGACAAATTATTTTATCTTGATAGGCAAGAGGAGTTTTTCTAATGGGTGAATGGATAGGGCGCGGTCGTAAAGCTCGCCGTTCGTATGGATTTGACGAAATAGCGATTGTTCCGGGTGCAGTGACAATCAATCCGGATGAGGTTGATGTTTCTTGGGAACTGAATGGCAAGAAGTTTGAAATTCCGATTATCGCCGCCGCGATGGATGGCGTTGTAAGCCCTGATTTTTCCGTTTTGATGGGACAAATGGGCGGACTGGCGATGTTGAATCTTGAAGGTGTTTGGAGCCGCTATGACGACCCGACCGATATTTTGTCGGAGATTGCCCAAGCCACACCTGAGCGCGCCACCGAGCTTGTTCAGAAGCTGTATGAGCCTGAAGTTCGCGAAGATTTGATTTCGAAGCGCATTGAGTATATTAAGAGCAAGGGCGTAACGCCGATTGTGTCGGCGATTCCGCAAAAGGCCGAGCGTCTGGCGAAGTTGACCGAAGAAGCCGG
Source organism: Candidatus Sumerlaeota bacterium (assembly GCA_012513815.1). GTDB lineage: Bacteria > Sumerlaeota > Sumerlaeia > Sumerlaeales > Sumerlaeaceae > JAAZBM01. The sequence goes on from JAAZBM010000013.1 coordinate 8,223, forward strand.
TTGCGAGATTTTTGTTGTTCAATCAACCGTTTCGACCGTGCGGCATATTTCCAGTGCATACAAGACTCTTGATTTGGCAAAGCTAGTCGAGAGCACCCGCATGAGCGTGATGGTTGGCAACTGCGTCAGCTACGAAGTCGCGCTTGAGTTGATGGAATGCAAGCCTGCCGCTGTTATCATCGGCGTTGGTCCGGGCGCAGCTTGCACGAGCCGTGGCGTTCTTGGTATCGGTGTGCCGCAAGTGACGGCAACCGTTGATGGCGCGGCCGCTCGCGACAAGTACTATATGCGCACGGGACGCTACATTCCCATCATCACCGACGGTGGCATGAATGTTGGCGGCGACATCTGCAAGGCGTTTGCCTCCGGCGCGGATGCTGTGATGGTTGGCAGCGCGTTCGCGAAGGCCAAGGAAGCTCCCGGCCGTGGATTCCACTGGGGCATGGCGACACCACACGCCAACCTGCCACGCGGTACACGTGTACGCGTTGGAACAACCGGCTCGCTTGAAGAGATTCTCTTCGGCCCGGCGCACTTGGACGATGGTTCCCAGAACCTGATTGGTGCTCTGCGGACATCGATGGGCAGTGTCGGCGCGATGAATATTCGCGAGATGCAGCGCGTCGAACTTGTGATTGCTCCGGCAATCAAGACCGAAGGAAAGGTCTTCCAGAAGGCACAGAATATCGGCATGTGCAAATAGGCGCAGAGGCTGATTGCAACTGATGATGAAATGATGAGCAGGCGGGGCGAAACAACAAAAAGTCGCTGCCTGCTCAATTCAATTTAACACTCTAATTTGGAAAACGAAACGATGATTTTAGTTCTTGATTTTGGCAGCCAAACCTCACAGCTCATCGCCCGCAAAGTGCGCGGCCTTGGCGTGTATTCACAGATTATCCCCTTTAGCACACCTATCGACGAGATTCGCAAACTGAACCCGACAGGCATTATCTTCTCGGGCGGGCCGGCATCCGTGTCGGACGATGGGTCGCCACGGATTGACCCGGCGGTGCTCGAACTGGGTGTTCCGATTTTGGGCATTTGCTACGGAATGCAACTGATGGTGCATATGCTGGGCGGCGAGGTGCGCGGGCAGAACAGCAGCGAGTATGGCCCGGCAATCCTGCATCCGAGGAAGTCGGATGAGCCGCTACTCGACGGCATCGCGGACAATTCGAAGGTCTGGATGAGCCACAACGACGCCGCGGTGCGACTGCCCGACGAGTGGCTGACGCTGGCCGGTACGGACAGCTGCGAACAGGCTATGGTGCGCCATACCTCGCGGCCGCTGATGGGCGTGCAGTTTCACCCCGAAGTGCATCATAGCGTTTGCGGGCCGCAACTGCTCAAGAATTTTGTCTTCCATGTGTGCAAGGCCGCAGCCGACTGGAAACTGGAAGATTTCATCGAGAAAACCTGCGATGACATTCGTGCGTTGCTGGCCGGACATCCCGGCTCGCGCATCGTCTGCGCAACCAGCGGCGGTGTGGATAGCACGGTGCTGGCGACGCTGCTGCATAAGGCGGCGGGCGACCGGTTCTTGCCCGTATTCGTGGATAACGGCGTTTTGCGTATGGATGAAGCCGAAAGTGTCCGGAAAAATTTTCGCGAAAAACTGGGAATCGAACTGACTTTTGCCGATGCTTCGGATCATTTTCTTGATTTGTTGCAGGGCGTGACTGAACCGGAAAATAAACGCCGGATTATCGGTCGCGAATTCGTGAATGTATTCCTGAAAGAATTGTCCGAAAAAGATTTCCTCGCGCAAGGGACGCTGTATCCCGATGTGATTGAGTCGGTCAATGTGAAGGGGCCATCGTCCAAGATTAAGACGCACCATAATCGTGTGCCGGAAATTCTGGCGCTGATGGAGCAAGGCCGTGTCGTCGAGCCGCTCAAGGAGCTGTTCAAGGACGAGGTGCGGGAGTTGGGCGCCAAGCTTGGGATTCCGCACGAGATGCTCTGGCGGCAACCCTTCCCCGGGCCGGGATTGGCGGTTCGCATCCTCGGCGAGGTGACCCGCAAACGGCTGGATATTTTGCGGCAAGCGGACAAGATTATCGTTGAAGAAATCAAGGCGGCCGGGCTTTATGAAAAATGCTGGCAATCGTTCGGCGTTCTGCTACCCGTCAAGGCCGTCGGCGTGATGGGCGATGCCCGCACTTACGCCGATGTGATTGCGGTGCGCGCGGTCGAAAGCGTCGATGCCATGACCGCCGATTTCGCGCATCTTCCTTGGGAAGTCCTTGGAAAAATCAGCTCGCGGATTATCAACGAAGTACGCGGCGTCAATCGCGTTGTTTATGATGTGAGCAGCAAACCGCCCGCGACGATTGAGTGGGAATAGGCTAGGAATTTGAAAAAGCCTGTCCACACTGGTATTTCGACGATAGATCCGTTACATCAAAATTCGAAATAGAGAGCTAACTGATTTTGACTAAGTCAGTTAGCTCTCTTTATTATGAAGCTTTGAAAGATCTGTCTACGACATGGTTGAATAAGCAACCGTCATATACAAGGTCTTCCATATGTTTGGGTCTTTTCCGACAGACTGTGGATTGTTCCCGAGAGCGCGACTCATTGAGACTGTTGAATCTACGAGATTCGGACCTGCCTTTTCCAAAACGTCAAACGGATCAGTTTTCCAACAGTAACAATCGTCTTTCTCCTCAAGCAGAGCGCGAAAAGCACCAAGGATCGGGTAGATAAAGCCAGAAGGAGATCTATATTTCATTTCATTCTCCATAAATTTAGACTTGAATGTCTCCCCGTTCTTTGGCATCGAGACCCCCTTTATTGCTCCATATCTTTCACTTGGGTTTTTTACGGTATAAAAATCATTCATTTTTACCTCGATCTTGTCATGCAGCATGAAAATATCTGCCATAATTTCACGCATCTTCACATAGGGGTTTTTCGCATCTTTACCGTGTTCCTTGTGATCGGCTATGTAAAGATCAATACATTTCTTTTTTGAGCTATAGGAGTTAATGGGCAAGGAGTCTATGTCAGTGTATCTATCAAGATTGAACATATTAAGAATAGCAAGGATGTCTGATACATCAATGTCGCCGGAGTCGTTCTCCTTAAAGAATACCCTTTTTTTCTTCATGTACGGTTCGTTCGCAAGAGTGTTCTTAATCAAATCAAACCGGTTTTCGAGTTCGGCTATAGACTTGTCCTGAACTTGGACAGATGTATTTCGAGCCGCAGCAAGTTCTTGAAAAATATCCTCAACACCTGTGAGGATTTCCAATTTAACATATTGCTCTCTTGGTTCAAGCTGTTGTCTGTTTTCTAAAATGGTTCTATAAGTATGACCACCATCGACATTGCCATGATACTCAAAATTTTCGAACGTAATAGTAAGTTCATTAGCGTAATTATTGTATTTTACGTCTTTAGCAGAAAGAAGTAACCCACGGTTAAGTAGATAAAAGTCTGACTCGCTGGTCTTTGCAAGAGAATCTTTGATCTTCTTCACAACATTGGTTGTCATCTTTTGCTCACGTGGATTCGTTTCCATTGGAATATTGTCTGGAATACTCTTCACGTCGCAGATTGCATAGTACATCTCAGCAGGATGCATTTCGCCTGTTTCTGAGTTGCGATATGGATTTGGTATTTTTCGGAAAGATTCCACTTTGAATGTCAAAGTTTTGCTTTCTTCGTTATTCATGATATTTCTCCTTGTCTTTCAAGACATTATATTTGGATACGCGATATCCATCGCCATCCAGAATTACATATTGCCGTGTCTTGATAATATTCAACGTCATATATGACGTTTTAAACAATATCCTTAAATAATTCGGCCATAGACAGTCCTGTAGCTTCTGCAATCTTCTGACATTGTTCTAATGTTATGCTGTGTTCACCACGCTCGATACGACCATAGTAAGCACGACTAATCCCGCAAAACTTAGCAAATGCTTCTTGCGTCATATTGCGAGCTTCACGTATTTTTCTAAGGATATCACCAAACTGTTTATCTATCTGTGCCACATATTGTCCTCGCTGTAGTTTAAAACATAAATAAACTGTTTTCACTTAACGATTCAAACAGCATATTGCGCAATCCTTAAAAGACGATATCTTATATCATTTGCCAGCGATGTCGCTTTTCAATATAGTAACAGTCTGATGCCATGACCGCCGATTTCGCGCATCTTCCTTGGGAAGTCCTCGGGAAAATCAGCTCGCGAATTATCAACGAAGTCCGCGGTGTCAATCGCGTTGTTTATGATGTGAGCAGCAAACCGCCTGCTACAATCGAGTGGGAATAGTTGACAGTGGGCAATAAGCCCAATAGGGCAACTAAGAGAATGAGTAGGGCAACTAGTGTCTACTGGGTGACTATGTAGAGTGGCGTGGTGGATTAGGGCTGTTTTAGTTTGAGTTTGGGGAGAGGGATTTCAGATTCTGTAGGTCTTGTTTGTCTGTCTCGCGGAGGTCGTAGCCCGTGTGGAATGCCTCTTGTCCTTTGATTGAAATGGCGGGGATGGTACGTCCCGCGTAGGTGACGGTGGTGAAGTAGTCGGCGGGGAATTGGTAGCGACCTCCGGTGGGGTCTGCTTGTGATGCCGTTCCGTCGGGCATTACTTGGAACGGGTGTATGTCGATGTAGCTCAGCCGTGGATGGTATAGCTCGATGCGGACGGGACGCCAATCGGTTGTGATTTTGTAGCCGTGCGCGGTTAGTAGGTCAAGTAGTTGTTGTGTGTACGTCGCGTCGAAGTCGATGTCTATGTCGCGGTGTGGTCGCGTCTGGCGGCCGCATAGCGCATCGACGCCCCAACCGCCGTCGAGCCAGTAGGGTATGCCGGCGGCTTCTATTAGGTCTAGTACGGTGAAAAGGTCTTCTTGTGTCGTAATCTCTTTTTGTTGCACTGGGTGTTCCTTGTTGGTGGGATAAGACGGGAGGGTTCTTTGTCTATAGTATCATACATTATATTGGGTTGTATTTTTATTCATGGAGATGTGATGATGGGAAAGGTTGATGAGTTTTATGTTGCGGTGGGGGAGGCTGTGACGGTGGCGCTGGCGACGGCGGCGGATGGCGTGGTGTCGATGCGGGTGGTCAGTCCGGTGTTGTATGATGGGGGGATTTTGTTTTTTACGGCCGCCGATTCGAGGAAGTATCGGCAATTGGCGGCGAATCCGGTGTGTTGTGTTTCTGTCGGACCATTTTTCGCGGAAGCAACTGCGGAGTTTTTGCATGGGTGTATGCTGCCTGAGAATGGCGTTTTGCGTGATGCTTATTGCGCAAAGTTTCCGGATGCTTTCGCTGAGGGTGTGGCTTTTGGCGGACGTGGATCGGAGTTTGTTTTGCTCCATCCGACGCGTCTTTCGGGGTGGGCTTTCCCTGATGATGTGCCTACTGCCGAGGGGATTCCCACTGTTCCGTTTGATATTGCTATAGAGTCGTGATGGGAGTTTTGCTATGATTGAATTGCCGGAAGCGCTTACGTTGGCGCGGCAGCTGTCGGAAGCTGTTGTGGGGAAAACCGTGCGAGGTGTATTGCCACCGACGAAACCGCATAAGTTTTGTTGGTGGTCGGGCGAGCCTGCCGATTATGCTCCGCAACTTTGTGGGGCGCGAATTGTCGGCGCTAAAGGATTCGGGATTTTTGTTGAAATCGAGTTTGATAATGGGCTGTCGTTGTGTGTCAATGACGGAGTGAATGTGCGGTTGATTGAGGTCGCGAATGCCCCTAAGGATTATCAGTTGTTGATTGAGTTCGCGGACGCGACGGCGCTTGTGCTGACGGTGGCGATGTATGGAGGCATCGTTTTGCACCGTGAGGATTATGATAACACGTATTGGCAGAAGAGCCGTGCGGCGATGTCGCCGTTTGATAAGGCATTTAAGGCGCATTTTGTGTCGCTGCTGAAATCGTGTAAGCCGACGATGAGCGCTAAGGCGTTTCTGGCGACGGAGCAACGCTTTCCGGGGATTGGGAATGGCGTCGTGCAGGATGTTTTGTTTGCGGCGGGGATTCACCCTAAGCGGAAGCTGGGCACGTTGGAGGTGGACGATGGCGATCGTTTGCGGAAATGCGTGGTCAGTGTGCTGCGGGCGATGGTGGATGGCGGCGGTCGCGATACCGAGAAGGATTTGTTTGGTAATGCTGGGCAGTATCGGACGCAGATGTCGAAGCATACGGTTGGTTGCGGCTGCCCGACGTGTGGGACGCTGATTCGCAAGGAGGCGTATATGGGTGGTTCTGTTTACTATTGTACAACGTGTCAGCCGCTCGGAAACTAATCGCGCCGTTTGGTGATAATTGAGAATAAAGAATTTGGATAATGATTAATAGTGAACTTTACGCCGATTGATTTGCGTAGCTGGCCTCGCGGTCAGATGTTTTATTACTTTTCCAAGATGCCTCCGACTGGTTATTCGATGATCGTGAATGTTGATGTGGACGGCGTATAGGACTTTATTTCCGGATTTTTATCGCGTTTATCTGGAGAATCAGCGCCGGTTTGGCGCGGTCATGGCGTTTTGGGTCAACCGCAGACGCCACCTCCGGCTAATGCCGATACGGTGTCGTGTATTCCGTGGGTGAGCTTCGAGCATTTCGCGGTTCACAGCTGCGAGAATAAGCCGTACTATTTTCCGTCGGTTGAGGTGGGGAAGTTTGTTGAGCGTGAGGGGCGCGTGCTAATGTCGCTCTCGCTGACGTGTCATCACGCAACGACGGACGGTTATCACATCGAGAGATTCCTTGAGGGGTTGCGTTCGGATATGTAACATTTGGAGCAGTATCTGTAGACGCTGCGATTTGTGTCAAAAATCGCAATAGATTGCACAACTTGTTATTGAGTTCTTTGTTTTTGTCTGTATAGTATACCTGAACAACGGGGAGCTTGTGTGGCACAGGCTGAGAGGAAGGTTCGACCTTCGACCCTTGAACCTGATTTGGATAATGCCAACGGAGGGATGTCGAAGACAAAATCTTTTGAGCAACAGCTGAATCGGTGGTTGCTCAAATTTGTTTTTGTGGGTGATTGGATGGTAAGGATAAACGGGGAAGATTGTGATGCCGAAGGCAAAACAGTTGCGGAGTATCTTGCGTTAGCTGATTATGATTTGAGGCTAATCGTTGTCGAGCGCAATGGCGAGATTGTGCCGAAGGGCACTTATGCCGAGGCGTTATTGCAGGATGGTGATGTTGTCGAAGTCGTTCGCTTTGTGGGGGGTGGGTGAGATGATGCCGACGAAGGATGAGTTGCTCGCGGCGTTGGAGAAGCACCATGGGCGGGATTTGCAACGGAAGTTGTCTGCTGCGACGGTGGCGATTTGCGGTTTGGGTGGTTTAGGTTCAACAATCGCCGTTGCCCTTGCGCGTGCGGGCATTGGTCATTTGGTTTTGATTGACTATGACCGTGTGGAGTTGTCGAATCTGAATCGTCAACAATATAAGGTCGCGCAAATCGGAATGCTTAAGACGAAAGCACTTGCCGAGAATATTGGAGAGATTGCGCCTTTTGTCGAGGTCGTGACGCATACGATTAAGATGCATTCCGGCAACAGTCAGGAGCTATTGCGAGACGTCGATATCGTTTGTGAAGCCTTTGATGATGCGGAGGCGAAGACGATGTTGTCAATGGTGGTTTTGGAGAATGTGCGAGGTACGTATTTTGTCGCGGCTTCGGGAATCGCCGGTCTTGGTGACGCTAACCGGATACAAACTCGCCGGATTACGCCGCACTTCTATCTTTGCGGCGATTCTGTCAGTGATGTTTGTGATAGTCTGGAGCTTGTTGCTTCACGTGTGATGCTTTGCGCGTTGCATCAGGCTCATGCAGTTATCCGCATTATCGCGGAACATGATAGTTTAGGAGAGACATAGACTATGCAAAATGACGACAAACTTGTGATTGGTGGTCATGAGTTTTATTCGCGGTTTATCTTGGGTTCCGGCAAGTACTCGATGCAGCTGCTTGAGGCGGCAATCCGTGATGCCGGCGCGGAAATTATTACGTTGGCAATTCGAAGAGCCAACAATAAAGAGAAGGACAGTATTCTGAGCTATATTCCGTCGGGTGTTACATTGCTCCCCAACACTTCGGGAGCACGAGACGCCGCGGAGGCTGTGCGCATCGCCCGACTGGGGCGCGAGTTGGGGTGCGGGGATTTTGTGAAAATCGAAATCATGAGAGACTCGAAGTATTTGCTGCCGGATAACGCGGAGACGATTCGCGCTACTGAGCTTCTTGCACGCGAGGGATTTGTGTGCATGCCCTATATGTATCCTGATTTGTATGCGGCGCGCGATCTTGTGAATGCCGGTGCCGCGACAATCATGCCTTTGGCTGCTCCCATTGGTTCGAACAAAGGTTTGGCGACACGTGAGTTCATTCGCATTTTGATTGATGAAATTGATTTGCCGATTATTGTGGATGCCGGTATCGGCAGACCTTCGCAAGCGTGCGAGGCGATGGAGATGGGGGCGGCGGCAATTATGGCTAATACCGCGCTGGCCACATCGGGGAATCTCTCGCTTATGGCATCGGCATTCCGTATGGCCATCGAAGCCGGGCGCAAGGCATATCTTGCCGGGCTAGGCAGAGTGGTTGCCCGTGGGGCTGTGGCGTCTGACCCATTGACGGGATTCTTGCGTGATTAGGGAGTGAAACAGAAATGAAAAATCACTATTTGTTCGACTCGGAGTCTCTTTCGCAGGCTATAATTGAGAAGAAACATCGACTGGAAAACGACCCGTCTGCTCGGAAAAATATCATGGATTATTTGCCTGGGATGGAGAGGATTGATTCTGATGTGTGTGGGGATGTTATGGAGCAAGTGTCACGGTTTGACTATGCTCGCTATACTGAGCGCGATGTTCGGGAAGCGCTGTTGAGCGAGAACTGCTCCATTGATGATTTTATGGCGCTGCTGTCGCCTGCGGCCGAACCCTATCTGGAGGCGATGTGCTGGAAGGCGCAGGCGATTACCGGTAGGTATTTTGGTAATACTGTTTATCTGTTCACGCCGCTGTATATCGCGAATTATTGCGAGAACTACTGCGTTTATTGCGGGTTCAATTGCTACAATCAAATCAGGCGTGTCAAGTTGACCATGGCGCAAATTCAACATGAGATGGAGATTATCGCCGGTCAGAATATTGAGGAGATTCTTCTTTTGACGGGCGAGAGTCATGTACAGAGTAGCATTACTTATATTGGTGAGGCCTGCAAGCTTGCGCGAAAGTATTTCCGTATGGTTGGGCTTGAGGTTTATCCCGTCAATACGGATGACTACCGCTTTCTTCATGAATGTGGAGCTGACTATGTGACGGTGTTTCAGGAGACATATGATACAGTGCAGTATGAAGCATTGCATTTGTGTGGGCATAAACGTGTTTGGCCTTATCGTTTTGATGCTCAGGAGCGTGCTTTGCGTGGCGGGATGCGAGGCGTTGGCTTTTCCGCGTTGCTGGGGTTGTCTGACTTTCGCAAGGATGCGTTGGCGGGTGCGTTGCATGTTTACTATTTGCAACGGAAGTATCCTCATGCGGAGATGTCGCTCTCTTGTCCGCGGCTACGTCCTATCGTCAACAATAGCAGAATCAATCCGCAAGATGTTCACGAAAGACAGCTATGCCAGATACTCTGCGCTTACCGAATCTTTCTGCCTTTTGTTGGGATTACGGTTTCGTCCCGTGAGAAGGCGTCGTTTCGCAATGGTATTGTCAAAATTGCGGCGACTAAGGTTTCTGCGAGTGTCTCGACGGGCGTTGGCGACCATGAGAGTAAGTACACGGGAAAGAATAGCGAGCAAGCGCAGGGTGACGAACAGTTTGAGATTAATGATTCGAGAAGTATGGCAGAGATGCGCCGCGATATCGCGCGCGAAGGTCTTCAGCCGGTACTGAATGATTATCTTTATGTTTAAGATATTTTGTGTTACAAATCGACATGTGTGTCACGGCGATTACCTGACGCGAATCAGAAACCTTGTGGAGTGCAGGATGTTGTCGGGGTTGATTCTGCGCGAGAAAGATATGTTGGAAAATGAGTATCGCGCTCTCGCGGCGCAAGTCTGTCGAATCTGTGAAAGCAGTGATTGTCTTTGTGTGCTTCATCGCTTCGTTGATGTCGCAAAAGAACAGAACTATCGGACTGTGCATTTGCCTATGCCCATTTTGCGAAGTCTTTCAGAAAACACAATGAGGGAGTTTGATTTGCTTGGGACGTCATGCCATTCGTTGAAGGAGGCACAGGAGGCGGAACAACTGGGATGTCATTATGTTATAGTAGGGCATCTCTTTCCTAACGCGTGTAAAAGATGGCAGCTCGGGCGCGGGGTGAATTTCTTGAAAAGCGTTTGCTCGGGCGTTGACATTCCCGTCTATGCAATAGGAGGAATTTGCATCGAGAATATCACATTAATTCGGGATGCAGGCGCGGCGGGCGCTTGTCTTATGAGTTCGATGATGGTGTGTGAAAATCCGGAGTGTTATGTTAAAACACTGCAAGAAAGATTGGAGTTTTAAGGTGGTCATATTTCGTTCTTTTAAACGCCAACTTTACAGAATAGTTGCAGTTCAGTTGGTTAGGTATTAGTAAAACTACGGAGGAAAATATGAGTAATAAGAAAAGTTTGGTAGCCTATTTCTCTTGCAGTGGTATCACGAAGCGCGTTGCCAAAACGTTGGCCGATGCTGTCGGCGGTGACTTGTATGAGATTCGTCCGGTTGATACGTATACAAAGGCGGATTTGGATTGGATGGACAAGAAGAGTCGCAGTACTCTTGAGATGAATGATCCCGCCTGCCGCCCTGCGATTGATGGTCGAGTTTCCGATATGTCGCAGTACGATGTTGTTTATTTGGGCTTTCCCATTTGGTGGTACATCGCACCAAGTATCATCAACACTTTCCTTGAAAGCTATGATTTCGCGGGCAAGACTATCGTGCCATTCGCTACTTCAGGCAGCAGTGGACTCGGCAAGACCGAAGCCGGTTTACACAAGATTTGTCCCGACACGGTGAAGTGGCGTCCGGGGCGGATGCTCAACGGCAATCCGTCGACGGCGGACCTTATGGACTGGGTCAAGAGTCTGAAACTGTAGTCTTGCTGTCGCACTGTTTTATGTTGTATTTTGAACTGTTTTCCGTGAGCTGCCAATGTGTCTTGGCTCGACTGGCGAATGGGTGGAGTTGTTGTGAATAGCAAGCCCTTGTCAGAGATGAATTTGGAAGAGTTGTGGATGCTGTTCCCCATTATTTTGTGTCCGCATAATCCTGCGTACGCGCAGTGGTATGATGCGGCACGGACGGCGTTACTGTCGTCTCTTGCGCCTGATGCTGTGGCGCGGATCAGTCATATCGGGAGCACTGCTGTTGCCGGTTTGGTGGCTAAACCGACAGTGGATATTCTGCTTGAGTTAACCGCTGATTATTCGGTTGCGGCCGCCTCGCGGGATATCGTGGATAATGGCTGGTTGTTGATGTCGAGTGTCTATGAACCGGACTTGAAGCAGGTGTACAATAAGGGTTATACACCGGAGGGTTTCGCGGAGCGTGTGTATCATCTTCATGTGCGTCGGTTGGGCGATTGGGACGAGTTGTATTTTCGGGATTATCTGATTGCACATTCGGATGTCGCGGCGGAGTATGGGAGTTTGAAATTGAGTTTGCATAAGCCTTATGAGCATGACCGCAACGGATATACTGAGGCGAAAACGGATTTTATTAGGCAAAAAACAATCGCCGCGAGACTCGAGTTTCCACGGCGATATGCAATTGATTGATTGCCTGCGAGGCATTTGGATTTAGGGGATGGGTTGAATGTTCCAAATGTCGCGCGCGTATTCTTCGATGGCTCGGTCGCTACTGAACTTGCCCATGCGAGCGACATTAAGCACGGCTTTGCGTCCCCATTCCTTTTTGTTGAGGAAGAGTTTATCTGCTTTATTCTGCGCGTCGAGATAGAGCTGGAAGTCGCCGACGTGGAAGTAGGGGTCACCCTGATTGAGCATTGATTGCCACACCCAACGGTAGCGTCCGGGGTCTTCGGGGAAGAGCTTTTCCGCATTGTTGAAAACATCGAGAACTCTTCTCAAATCTGGATTTGCGTGATAGATATCCCACGGGCGATACTGTCCGGTTGTCTTGAGCGTGTGGATTTCGGCATCACTGTGACCGAACACAAAGATGTTTTCGTTTCCGATTTCCGCCAGCATTTCGACGTTCGCACCGTCGTATGTACACATTGTCAACGCGCCGTTCATGGCGAACTTCATGTTGCCAGTTCCTGATGCTTCCTTGCCCGCAGTCGAAATCTGTTCGCTGAGGTCAGTGGCGGGCATGATGCGTTCAGCTAAGCTCACGCGATAATCCCTCATGAAAAGCACTTGCATGTATGCGCTGACTTTGGGGTTGTCCTTGATGAGATTCTGCAAGTCGTTCGCGAGTCGGACGATTTGCTTCGCTGCCCAGTATCCCGGCGCCGCTTTGCCCGAGAAAATGTAGGTGCGCTTGACATCAGGAATTTTATCATCCTCGATGATGGAGAGGTACTCGTGAATCACACGCATAATCATGAGCAGCTGGCGTTTGTATTCGTGAATTCTTTTGGCGATGCAGTCAAACATCGAATCCGGATCAATGACGATGTCCTTCGTATCGTGTACATACTTCGCGAAACGGGTTTTGTTGTTACGCTTGATGTTCATGAAGTCCTCGACCCATTGCTCGTCGAGTGCATACGGTTCGAGGTCGCGGAGTTTGTAGAGGTTCGTAATCCATCCGTTGCCGATGGTCTTCGTGATAAGCTCGGCAAGTCCTGGGTTTGCCTTGAGCAGCCAACGACGCGGGGTGACGCCGTTTGTTATGTTCGAAAACTTTTCGGGCGTCATCTCGTAGAACTGCGGGACGAGGTTTGTCTGTACGAGTTGCGAGTGTAGCTCCGCAACGCCGTTTACTGCGTGACTGCCGACGATTGCCAAGTGCGCCATACGTACCATCTTTTGTCCGTAGACATCTTCGATGATGGAGATTGCACGGATGCGCTGTTCATCGTTCGGGTAGAATTTGCGGACTGTGTCGAGGAAGCGCTGGTTGATTTGCTGAATGATATAAAGATGGAATGGGAGGACACGTTTGAGTAGTGACTCGCTCCATGTCTCGAGGGCTTCGGGTAGCAGTGTATGGTTCGTGTAGCCCATGACATTGGTGGTGACTTTCCATGCCTTGTCGATTGTGCAGTGATGTTCTACAATCAACACGCGCATCAGCTCTGCCACTGCCAGCGCGGGGTGCGTGTCATTGAGTTGAATGGCGACATACTCGTGAAGGTGCGTGACCTTAATGTCGTTCTTAATCGTTCTGCGCATAATGTCGCGGATGGCACATGAAACAAAGAAGTATTCCTGAAGCAGACGCAGTTCGCGTCCGGCGTCGACGGCATCGCTTGGATAGAGAACTTTCGAGATGTTCTCGGATGAAAGTTTGTCGCTGATTGCGTTGAAATAGGCCCCCTCGTTGAACTGAATCAAGTCGAATTCGTGCGTTGAAGTCGCGCTGTAGAGCCTGAGCCAGTTGCAGGTGTGGCCGCCGTAGCCGATGATTGGCATGTCTGCCGGTATTCCGCGGATATACTTGCAGTCGAGCCACTCGACTTTGCTTTCGCCGTTGCGGTCCGTGGCGATTTCGAGACGTCCGTGCGTGGGGACCGTTACGAATTCATCCGGATGCTCGACAAGCCATGGCGTTCCCTGTGTACGCCAGTTGTCCGGGCGTTCCACCTGTCCGTTGACAGGGTCGATTTCTTGTCTGAAAATGCCGTACTCGTAGTTGATGCCATAGCCAAAGCCGGGCATGTCAAGGGTTGCCAAACTCTCGAGGAAACAGGCAGCCAGACGCCCCAGACCACCATTGCCTAGGGCGGCGTCGATTTCGAGGTCACGCAGATTGTCGATGTCATAGCCGAGTTGCTGCATGACACTTTCGGCGACTTCGAGGCAGTCGAGGTTTGTCAGATTGTTGCCGAGGCTTCGGCCGACTAGGAACTCCATCGACAGATAATAGACGCGCTTTGCTTTTGCGTTTGTGTAACGCAATTCGGTCTCCAACATTCTGTCGACCATCAGGTCACGCACAGTCAGGCTGACGGCGCGCAGAGTGTCTTCGTCACTGATGTGTCCCCACTGGTGTCCGAGAGTGTAGCGGAGGTGATAGCGCAAGAGGGCGAGAAATCGCTCCTGCGTGATTTTCCCGGTTCCGGTCAGACTCTGTTCTTCAGCGGCACCCGCTCCGATACTGTGTTTGATTGCGTTGAGGTCATTATTCATGATGCGATGGTCTTTCCGTTCATGTTATTTTGGGGTCATCGCGGCGGAAAACCACTTTTCCGCTGACTAAAGTGGTCGTGATGACGCCACAGAGTGTTTCTCCGATAAAGCAATTGTTCGAGCTTTTGGAGTGGAAAAAATCCTTGGTGATGAGTTGCGACTTATTGAGATCGATGATGGTGATGTCCGCGGGCGCTCCAAGAGAGAGCGAACCACGCGGGGCGATCTTGATGATGTCCGCTGGTGCTTGCGTCATTTTCTGGATGAGCATCGAGACAGACAGCCTGCTGGTTTTGACCAAGTAGGTGTAGCACGCGGGGAAGGCAGTTTCGAGGCCGATTGTTCCAAATGGCGCAAGTGTGATGGGCATGTCTTTCTCGATGTCCGTGTGCGGCGCATGGTCAGTCGCAATGCAGTCAATCGTGCCATCGATGAGGGCTTCGATGAGCGCTTGGCGATCTTCTTCCGAGCCGAGCGGAGGATTCATTTTCGCGTTTGTGTTGAAGTCCGCGAGTTTTTCATCCGTCAGGCAGAGATGATGAGGAGTCGCTTCTGCCGTGATGTTGACTCCCTGTTTTTTCCCCTGCCGAATGTGGCAGAGTGAGGCTTTTTTTGAAACATGCTGAATGTGGATGTGGCCGCCGGTCATGGCTGCCAAGTCGACATCGCGTGCCACTTGGATGCTCTCGGCTTGAGGCGGAATGCCCTTCAAACCGATTCTTGTGCTGACCAATCCGTCGTGCATAACGCCTTCATCGGAGAGTTGTTTGTCTTCGCAATGGTCAAGAATAGGCAAGCCGAACATAGTAGAGTACTCGAGCGCGCGGCGCATGATTTCGGCGTTCATCACGGGGTTACCGTCGTCAGTGAATCCTTTGACTCCGGCATAATAGAGATCGCCGAACTCGACAATTTCTTCCCCGGCGAGGTTCTTGGTGACCGTCCCCATCGGGTAAACATTGACAATCGCGTCGATGTCCGCACGTGTTTTGATGAACTTGACTACTGCCGCACTGTCGCAAACGGGGGATGTGTTGCCCATGGGGCAAATGGACGTGTAGCCGCCAGCCGCCGCTGCCATTGTTCCGGTTTTGATGGTCTCTTTGTCTTCACGCCCCGGCTCGCGGAGGTGAGTGTGTAGGTCAATGAATCCGGGGCAGACAATCTTGTCTGTTGCGTCGATGACGACAGGGTCTGATGGGAAATCGTCGATGACTCCGACTTTAGCGATGACACCGTCGACAATAAGAATGTCTCCGATTGTATCAAGGTTGTTCGCGGGGTCAATGATTCGCCCGTTTTTTATGATAGTTGTTTCCATAATCAATATCTTTTACTCATATAATAGTGTTGAATTCCGATGAAAACAAAAATCATGACTGTTGAAGATGTGGTGGGATTTCTGTTACGGTATAATAAAACGCATTTAGAGGAGTCACAGAGTCTTTATGAGAATTTTCGTCTATATCGCCGGTGCGATGATGTTTATGTGTCCCGGGCTGTTTTGCTGTGGTGGTCAGTCGGTGTGGCTGGATGAACTGGCCAATGTCGACAGGATTGAGCATGGCGCTCATGGACTGGTTACTCCTCGGGTTTCGACGAATTACAAGGAACGCGATAAGGACGGCAACCGGAAGTATTTTCCGATGACGTTGGGGGGTCAGGTCTATGAGCGGGGCGTTGGGGTTCATGCTCGCAGTGAGATATTTGTGCGGCTGTCCGGAGATGTTGAGCGCTTTGATGCGGTTGTGGGGCTTGACGATTCTGTTGGTGAGCGTGGGGCGGTGGTTTTTGAGATTTGGAGCGACGACCGTCTGCTGACGTCATCCGAACGAATCACGGGGGCGGGGAACGGAATTCCTGTGTCTGTAGCGCTGAATGACGCGAAGCGACTGGCGCTCATTGTCGATACGACGGGAACAAGTATCGCGAATTGTCATTTTGACTGGGCGGACGCGAAGTTTGTGATGAAGGACGAGGCAAAGACAAGCCCGTCGTTGTGCTTTATGGATGACGTCACGACGCCAGTTATTGTTTGTGATGATGGTGATGAACCGCGTTTTCATGGGCCGCAGGTGGTTGGGGCTTCCCCGGGGAAACCATTTTTGTTTCGTGTTCCGGCTACGGGAAATTCTCCGCTGACTTATCGGTGCGAGGATTTGCCTGATGGATTGACGCTTGATGCGGCAACGGGGATTATCAGTGGGTGCATCGTGTCTGAGGGATTGCATCTTGCGCATGTTGTCGTGACAAATAATCGCGGTTCGGCAGAGCGTGAGTATGCCTTTGTTGCTCGGCCGAATCGGCTTGCGCTGACGCCGCCGATGGGGTGGAATTCGTGGAACTGTTTTCACTGGGCCATCAATGACAAGCTTGTGCGCGAGATGGCTGATTGCTTCGAGACGCTCGGGCTTGCAGCTCACGGGTATCAGTATGTGGTGATTGATGATGTTTGGCAGGCTGATAAAGTGCGGCCAACGACGGGCGCTTTGTGTGCCGCTAAGCAAAAGTTTCCCGATATGAAGGGACTGGCAGATGCATTGCATGATAAGGGGCTGAAGTTTGGCATCTATAGTTCGCCGGGGGCGACGACTTGCGCGAATTTCGCGGGAAGCTATCAGCACGAACAGGAGGACGCCGATCAGTTTGCCGCATGGGGGATTGATTATCTGAAATATGACTGGTGCGGGTACTCTAAGGTTGTTCCGAATTTCTCGAGGGGTGAACTTATCAAGCCGTACAAATTGATGTCGGATTGTCTGCACTCGACGTCGCGCGACATCGTTTTTAGTTTGTGCCAATACGGGATGGGAAGCGTTTGGGAGTGGGGACGTACCGAGGCCGGGGGAAATCTGTGGCGCACGACCGGCGATATTATCGATACATGGGGGTGCATGAGTACGATTGGTTTTGCCCAGAAGGACAAGGCACAGTGGGCATGTCCCGGCGGGTGGAATGACCCGGATATGCTGACGGTGGGGTGGGTTGCTTGCACGAGGAAACTGCATCCATCGCTACTAAAACCCAATGAGCAACTGACGCATATCTCACTGTGGAGTTTGTTGTCTGCACCGCTGATGATTGGTTGCGATTTGACGAAGATGGATGACTTTACACGCAGTCTGCTGACGCATAGCGAAGTCATTGATATCAATCAGGATGTTCTGGGACGGCAGGCCGACCGAGTGGACCGGGACGGGTTTGGCGAGGTTTGGGCAAAGGAATTGTCGGATGGGACGATCGCTGTGGGTTTGTTTAATCGCGATATTGTGTCGAGGAAAGTGTGCGCCGATTTTGCGAAGCTGGGGCGAGCGGGCGGAGTGGCGGAGCCTGTGCGTGACGTTTGGCAATGCCGGGATCTCGGGGAGTTCAAAGACGGCATTACGCTGGATGTACCCGGGCATGGAGTCGTGTTGCTCAAGATTGGTACACCGCACGAGGTTCCTATCACCGAGAGCTTGAAGCGTTCCGGGATGATTTAAAACTCATCTCGATTGTCTTGTGTTAGGTCATGACAATTAACATAGCTTACATATTATTGGCACTTTGCAGCTTTTTGTGTGCACTATTGACCGTTCCGATTGCGCTTGTATTCGGTCGCCGCTTTGGGTTCATGGACCAACCCGGCGAACGCAAAATTCATAGCACGGCGATCATTCGTTGCGGTGGCGTGGGAATATGGCTCGCGTTTTTTGTCTCCTTTGTCGGCGTTCTGTTGGCGTTGCCGTATGTGCAGGATATGGATTTGTTTCCGAGTTCTCTGAAAGTTTACATCGCTAATGTTGGGTTGATGATGCCCAAAATTGCGGCTTTGCTGTTTGGCGCGTGTGTTGCGTTCGCGACCGGTTTGTGGGATGACAAGAAATTGTTGTCGCCCCGGGTCAAGCTGTTTTGGCAACTCGTTGCGATTGTCCCCTTGCCGTTTGTTGGCATAACCGCCAATTGCTTTTTGGGGTCTGCGGTGTTGTCCGGGATTCTGACGATATTTTGGGTTTTGCTTATCACGAACGCTTTCAATCTGCTTGATAATATGAATGGGCTGAGCGCTGGTGTTGCGATAATCGCTTGCTTCTGTTTTTATCTGATTTCGTCGGCGAGTGGCGAATGGTTCATGATGGCGATGTTCGCGATATTCGCCGGTTCGATTGCGGGATTTTTACCGTACAATTTCCCGAAAGCCAAACTCTTTATGGGTGACAGCGGTTCACTTTTTATTGGGTATATGTTGGGGACGCTGAGCGTTTTGGTGTCCTATTACAAAGTCGCGCTGCCAACGGCGCTCCCTGTTCTGTCGCCTCTAATCATTCTGGCCGTGCCGCTTTATGATACTCTGAGTGTGATGTGGATTCGATATCGCGCAGGTCAGCCGCTGATGAAGGGGGATCGAAATCATATCAGTCACCGTCTGGAAGCGTTGGGTTTTAGTCGCACGGGCGCTGTCGTGATGGTGTGGGCGCTGTCGCTGGCGGTTGGTGTTGGTGCAGTTAATCTTCGCTCGTTGGCGTTGCCCGGCGCATTGATTGCGGTTTCGCAAATCGTTTTGTGGTTTGTGATTTTCCATATTGTCGAGCGTCATGCCAATGCTCGCATTCGCTCTCGGGAATAATGTAGCACCCGCCCGCCGGAAGTTGGTTAGTGTGTTATTTCGAACTGTTTTTCGTCTTGCATGCGCAGGATGTGTTCATACTGATAGAAGGGTATTGGCTCGGAATAATAGAAACCCTGAATTAAGTCCGTGCCGCATTCGTTGACAAGGAAGTCGCGCTGTTTCTTGTTTTCGACGCCTTCCGAAATCACCGCCAGACCCAACTCGTGCGCCATGTTGATGATGCCCTTAATCATTGGCTTGATTCGCTGGTGGTTGTCGAGTTTCTGAATGAAGGTTTTGTCGAGTTTAATGGAACTCGCGGGGAGCTGATGGAGCATACTGAAGCTCGAATACTCTGTCCCGAAGTCATCAATCGCGAAACGGATACCGCCGTCTTGCAGTTCGCATAGCACCTCGACCATGTGCGCGGGGGAGTCCGCCAAAACGGATTCCGTAATCTCCATGCACAGCGAATGCATCGGCAGATGGTACTTGTTCAGGATTTCGAGCGTTTTGTTTACGAAGTCGATTTGCATGAGCTGAATGACAGAGACATTGATGTTGAGGCGGTCGATGTCGATACCGGCATCAATCCATTCTCGCATTTGTTTGCATGCTTTGTCGATGAGCATCAGGCCAATCGGATTGATGAGGCCCGTGTGTTCGGCGATGGGAATGAACTCTCCCGGCGAGATGTTGCCAAGCCTTTTGTCGTTGAGGCGGAGGAGAATTTCGCCAGCGCAGAACTTTTGTTTTTTGACGCTGAAAAGAGGCTGAACAAGTAGCGTGAAGCTGTCATTGCTAAGGGCGTTTTTCAGGACTTCAATGATATCGACTTGTCTTGTGAATCTCGACGATACGGTCGAGTCGCAGAAGACTAATGGCTTTGCGGTGCGCTTGGCTTCCGTATAGGAGAAGTCGATTTCGCTGGTGATGTTTTTGAAGGATTGTTCGTTTTTGCTGTCGAAAAGAATGATAACTGTCGAGATGGTTCCGATGTACGAAACGTTTCTCACGAACCATGGGAAACTGAATCGTTCGATAATGGTGAGGGCTTTGTCGTATGCTTCCTCTTCGTCAATATCCTCGGCGCAAACCAAGAATTTGTCGCCTCCGTATCTAAAGACGCTATCTTGTCCGTAGTTCTCTCTGAGCCATTTGGCGACTTCCTGCAATATGGCCGTTCCGTTCGATTGACCGTATGCGCTGTTGACGCTCTTGAAGTCATTCATGCCAAACATAATCATTGCACCATGAGCCTCGCGTTCGTTAAGGTCGTCCATTTTGCGGGAAAGGGCGAGGCGGTTGCCGATACCAAGCACAAAGTCCGTCATCAGGCGCTGCTGTTGGCGTTTGTTGCGGTTGAGCAAATGGCGGATGTAAAAGCCCAAGAATGTGATTGTGATGAAGAACAGTGCCGAGATGATATGCGTAAAATACATGTGGACGAATTCGTAAAGCGTTCTTTGTGTCTTGATGTTGAATGTGTTATCCAACGCAATGTCGGCAGCTGTTTTGTTGGGAATTGAGCTAATGCATTTGTTCAGGATGGTGACCATCTGTGGTGGTTCGTTCGGGCCAATTGCCAGACGGAAATACTGCATGATGGGAGTGGTCAGGAGGACATTAAGGCGCTTTTGCAGAATAGCACTGCGGCTGTGGTAGTCCACAGAAAGCTGAATGTCCATGATTAAATCAGTATTGCCGTCGATGAAGCTGTCGTACATTTCTTTTTGTGTCGAGACTCTGCGAATCAACATGTTCGGAAAATTGTGTTGGAGGTACCTAATCTTGTTGATTCTGTCGGTGTAAACCGTGATGATTGGGTTCTTGTTCTGTAAGGCGTTCCGTTCTCCGCAGATTGAGTCGTGCGAAATGAGTAGTGGGCGCGTGTAGAGAAAGCCACTGCCACGCATATAGTTTGCTGTGAGCAAGATGTTTACTTTTCCGTTTTTGAACGCCTTAACGGAGTCTTCGACCGAATTGAAAACAACGCAACGTAGGCGAAGTGAAGGATTGTTCTTATTAAGCAATGCAATCATCTGTGGGAAGATGCCTTCGATTTGCTGAGTTTCCGGATTCCAGTTGGAGAACGGCGGCGAGTTATTGACGAGTCCGACTGTTCGGATGCCGCCGGATTGCAAAAGAGTTTGTTCTTCGGCAGTTAATTCGCTGACGATTTCGTAATCAGTCCCAAAGTAGTGCTGGGAGAGCATGTCGTAAAACTCAGGAATCTCTAATGCAATATTGCGTTGCGCAAGTCTGAAGTCTTGACGCAGTGTGATATTGGTATTCAGGAGGAAGAAGAACGGCTGTGGCGACAAAACCATGATGGAATCGCATGATGGTGTCTTCTGGAAATTGGAGGTCAACAGTGCGGCAATCTCATTATCTTTGAGGGCTTGGCGCGCATTTGCAATGTTCTCATAGATGAATGGAACATAATCATAACCGAACTTTTCGTTGTATGTCTCGAACTTTTCCAAAGTCCCGGAGTTCTTGACGAAGCCAATGTTCATTCCATCGAGGAAAACCTGGGGGCGGTTACTGGGTACATACATGCCGATGCATTTTGTGCCGGCATGATAGGTGATAAACTCCGATGCCGTCGTCTCTTCATTTTCCTCCGTAAACGGGTCACAGCCGATATCGATTTCATCATTCCGAAGTTTTTCACGGAGGGTTTCAGTTGAATCACACTTGACGAAACTGTAAAGCCACCCGGTGTGTTTTGATATTTCGGCGAGATAGTCATAGAAATAGCCGGAATAGGTTACCGCTCCGTTCTTGTCGGCTTGGTGTTCTTCGAAAAGATTCTCCGATGGTATGACTCCGACGCGAATGGACAATGGGACGGATGTTTGTTGCGCGTATGTTAGCCCGATACAGTTGACCAAGAGAGTGAACAAAAAAAACAGGCGAATGCAATGCCAGCTTTTTTGCTCGAAGAGGATGCAGAGTTTTAGAAGACCAAGTTTCGGTATAATCATTACTGTCGAGTTCTATTTAGTACAATAGAATCCCCACGTGTCATTTATTGGTTTGTTTTCAATTAAAGAGTAATTTTTTCCGCATGATTTTAGCACGCGATTTCGCCAAACACTAAACGAAACCGGTATCGCCACTTCGTTTTTGCTCAAGGCGAAGATTGCGCTTCCCGAGGTCAAATGTTCGTCTGTGGCAGGGAGCAAATTCGCAGGGGAGAGGACGGAGGTGTGGAGCAACACATCGCATTTTGTCGCCGATGTGGATAAATCCGTGATGGGGGTTAGGCGTGGAACAATGCCTTTTTGTCGGGCATAATCAGCGATGGAGGCAATGACCTCGTTTTTGATGTTGTTGTCAGTCTTAACCGCGACGCCGATTGTTTTGCCGTCGTTCCAGAGACTGTAAATATGGGGGATTACGGCGGTGTCGCGGAGATGCTCGGCAGTGACATAATCAGCTTTGAGCGCTCGACTAGAGATTTGCCCCGTTTTCATGATGTAAGCCGTGCCGAGTAGTAGGATGCCCAAGAGAAAAGCGTGCAAAGCCTGTCTGCCGTAGCTACGCCATAGTGTGATAATGAGGAGGACAAAGACGATGATGATGTATTGCGTCGGACAGATTAGGACGACTGCCATACCTGCAAGGATGAACAGCAAATTGCGCAGAATGTTTGTCAGTTTCCGCCCGGCGAAGACAGCTTGGAGTTGTTGCGATGCAAGTACACCTATCAGCGCGCAGAGGAACATCGTTGTCCCGAGCATGTAGCGGGCATAGATGTGCGGCCATGCCAAGTAGCCGACGAAAAATGTCGCCGCACCAATGATGAGCATACCTTCGGTAAAAAAACCGGCGATAAATCTTGATGGGTGTAGGTGAATGGTTCTATTGTATCGGAGCAAGAGGGTGAGGATAATCCATAAGAAAATGATGCCGAATAGTTGGTCAATGATAAGGGTGGAATACTGGCTGAGTGTGCCAAGCCAATTTGATGTGGCGTCGGCGTATTGACTTGTGTATTGGCCCTGAATACCTTTTGAGAACAAGTCCGTTTTGCCTGCGTAAAAACAGATGACCGATGCGATGAGGATGAGTGACGCAAACGCCGACCATGCCGCGTTGCGCTTGCGAATGAGCGCGGCGCAACATATGACCCAGAGCAGAATCAGGGCGATGGGCGCGAAAATCAGTTTGGTGAAGATGACGAGCATGAGTAACAGGGCGCCAATCAGCATGAGCGGCCAAACACTCCACCACCGTTTTGCCCGCCATGCGCAGAGGATGGCAAAGCACCCGGCCGAGGCGAAAAAGACTGCGTATGAATCCGTTGTGAAGAGTCTGAACCAGTTGGCCTGCAAGGACTGGAAGTCTGTGGCGCCCGGAATCTCGGCTGTCAAGAACAGCACGGCGCCTATCCAACTGCCGATGAGCGCGCCGAGTGCCTGACGGGTTCCGGTCGCGCGATACGCAATCATCATGATAAACAAACAGGTCAGCGCAAGTAACGCCAAATGAACAATGTGAGCCATGCGGAGGTTAGCGAGTAGGTAGAGGCCTGCGCTCACGAGGTCTATGCTTGGCCGATAGCTGTTCGCGAAACGCGGGTCGGCATCGGCGAATAGCCCTACGGGGCCACCCTGTTCGAGCGACGAGAGGACAATCTTGCCATGGTCAAACATCGAGACATCATCAATCAGTGAGAATGGAAGGCTTGCTGCATCCCAATAAAACCAGTATCCGATGATAATAAGCACGACAAACAGAAGAGTCGCGAGAAGAAGATGAAACCCACCTTGCATTTTGTTATGCATAGTTACTGCCTTCCTGCTATGATTGTGTGGCGCTAGGAAAAGCACCGCTTGAGATACTTGTTTGTCTTGACCAGTTCAAGGAACTCTGGGACGCAATCGCGTGACGAGAGAACTGTGTAGTAATGATTTTTGATGGATGGCGCAAGCTGAATTGCCTCTGTCCATTCGCTTGTTGAAAATGGCTCTTGCGCGATAAAGTCCCAGAAGCCGATTTTTTCGAAGAGTTCGCCGAGGCGGTCGTTTGTCTGCTTTTGTAGGAGCGAGCACACGTATGTCGCGACGCCGACTTGTAGGCCGTGCATCCGAGGTTTGCGTGAGATGCGATCCAACGCATGCGAAATGAGATGTTCGCTGCCACTGGCGGGTCTTGAGGAGCCGGCGATTTCCATCGCGACGCCGTTCATCATCAGAGCCGTCGCCAGAATTTTGATTCCTTCGAGTGTACGCTCGGGGCATGCCATAAACTGAAATACTGTCGCGTCTGACAGGAGCGCCGCCAAATCGTTAACCGGCGTGTTAACCGCATGGAATGCCATTTTCCAGTCGACAATGGCGCTGACTTTACCCATCAAATCACCAATTCCCGCGAACCAAATGATGTCGGGACAGTCAAGACAAATCTGGGTGTCGACGACCACAGCGTAAGGTTGTTTGCTGGGCAAACTGCGACGCTTGCCGCCAACGGTCAGGCTACTCTGGGGCGAGCAAAAGCTGTCGTTTGATAGGGCGGTCGGAACGGAATAGAAGGGCTTGTTTGCGAGGAAAGACACATAGCGTGCAACGTCGAGCGCCTTGCCGCCACCGATTCCGATGCAGGCGTGGCAGTCGCTGCTGAGATGAGTGAACAATTCGCTTGCATGTTCGAATGACGCGTCGGTGATAAGCAGCTCGTCCAAAATGGTGATGTTGTTATCTTTGAGTGAGAGGCGTGCCCGGTCGATAATCGAATCGATGCCGGGGCTGTAGAAGAAGGAAACCTTGGTGAATTGCGGTCGCGCAAGATAGATGCCGAGTCTGTCAATGGCGCCTTTCTTGATGCGAACAACTGATGGAATGCTGATGAAATCATTGAAAGTCATGATGTAAACACCTCGTAATGTATTACAAAAGTCTATCGCAACAGTTCACTTGCAACCTGATTCCATCTTGTGAACTTCACAAACGGTTCATTTCTGCTTGTTAATTCGTCAGCGAGCCAACCTGTCGCAAAGCGTCTGGTGGGCGGCAAGAGCAGCGCTGATTGTAGGTCGGGGCGGCCATCTCCGGCAAACGCGGAACTGTCAGACACGCCGATGAAATATTGCGTTGCCTGCTTTTTGTTGATGCCTGTCTCGACGCAGAAGAAAGGCGAAGATTCGGGGAGGGTCAGATGCAGTCCGGGTTTCCCCGAGATGAAGCCTCCCGTGTTTGCCGCAACGTAGGCGACACCGGGACGCATCTCGTCGAGGGTGGTTGTCATCGGGATGCCTGCTCGGTTGAGATGCTGGCGGATGTACCATTCGGCTCCGGCGGAAACGATGGCGAGCGACCAACCGGCCATCGATATCTTTTCAAAGGATTCGGCAAAATCGGGGTCCAGTTTCATCATATCCAAGGCAGGGTCCATCGCGTCTTCGGTCTTGTCGATTGTGCCCATGATTCCCTGCATCGCTTCGAAATGAGTGATTTTGTGGGCAATGTAATCGTCCCAAAACCTCATGCAATCAGGGGCTGTCATGTGTAGTTTTTGAATTGTCAGATAGAAATCGACAGCCGAGATTGTTCCGTCGAAGTCCGAGATGAGGGTCTTAATCATTTTCCAAATACCAGATTGTAGTGTTTGCCTTGTTCTTGCATGGGTTTGATTTCGATTATTTCCGAATCAGTCTCAGGCCCATCATGCTGAACAACATATTCGCCCGATTCGAGTTCAACAGCCCAAATGCCATTGCTCTGAATCTTGCATTCCGCCGCCGGTTCGATGCTTCCGCGAGGAATAAAGCGCAAGAGAGTTGCCGCAGTCGGGGAACCGTTCTTTTGCTTGACGTCGCCGCCAATACGGACGGTGTGGCCGAAGGCAATTTCCGCACTGAGTGAGGATTCCGCCGTCGCGTAGAAGATGTTCGCCGACTTCTGGCGCATGGAATTCTTGGGATGAGTTGCCGTGATTGTGTAGGTTGTTTCGGGGGCTAGGTTCTCGAAGTGGAACTTGCCCTCGGGTGATGATGTCGCAAACTGCGATTTGATATCCGCGTTGTAGCGTGATGTCAACACCATAGGCGCGTTGGCAAGTGGCATCGCATCTTCGGAAACCGAAATGTCAATTCCCGGCGGCTGGCGGCGCAGGCGCACTTGAGCCGCGTTCGGGGAATTCGTGTCGACCTTGACGGTGAGCGAAACTGTTGTGTATCCCGGCGCTCCGGCTTCGAGCTTGTAATCGCCATAAGGGATATCAAGCTTAACTTGCGTTCCCAGTGAATTGATTCCCTGAAAAACGGAGCTATAGTTGAAATCGCGTGGGCAACGTTGGCGCGCCATTTTGACGATAAGATTCGGAATCTCCGTTTGTTTGGACGCCGTCGCGTTGATGGTGAATTCGATGGGTTTGCGGAATGTCAACACGATGGGATGCGCTGGCGTTTTGCCTTCGGTGATGACTTCCGATTCGGCGATGAAGCCGTTCCATTCGCCGACAAGTAAAAGCGGGTTGTTCGTCGCAATCTCGGGCAGGTCAACTTCCTGATCGGTGAAGGATTCGATGGTTTGCGCTTTCGAGGCGATGTGCCATTGTCTTTGCCCCGTTTGTGGAGCAGTGCGGGCTTCATACCACGCGAGCTGAACCGTTCCGTCCAGTGATGTGCGTTCGCCGTTGTCCGCAATGTAATAGATTAATCCTTTGATGCCACTCGGTTGCGCTTTCGAGACGCTTGTGTCATTGTTGGGTGTTGTCGTCTTGTCATCCTCGGCAGGTTGTTGCACTTCGGGGTCGAGATAAATCTCGATTGCTCCGTTGTCAAGCGGTACTTGTGAGATGATGTTTTGCAAGTAACCTGTGGCACATGTCTTAACCGAGGCGATTGGCTTGCTGTGAGGCAGGTTCAATGTAAGATGACCGTTGATGTCCGACGTTCCTGTCGCCGCGGGCTTTTCGCCATGTGCTCCGGTGATAAATGCCTCGACAATGGCGTTCGCAATCGGCTTCATTTTCAGGTCAAAAACGATGAACTCCGTGGGTTGCGCATCCGCCAAAATTGGGCTGTGACTCGTAGGTGCCGGGGTATAGGTTGGTTTGGGGAAAATCGGGCTGTCGGGCGACTTGGTGTTGAATACGAAGAAGAATGCCCATCCAAGAAATGCGAGGGATAGCACGAATGCAACGATGGCACAGATGAGGGCAATCTTGAGTTTCATGTTTAGCGAGTCTCACGCAAATAAGATTTCGCGCATGCATAGAGTAGCGGCAGCATGATTTCGTGATGTCCGGTCAACGAGATTGGTTGTCCGCCGGTCTTTGTTGGCCTGTTCACAACGTTTGTGTTTGGTCTGTAATGCTGAATCATGTCCATGTTGATGGCGGTAAAGTTGCGGACGCTTGAGCCGAGATTTCTCGCGACGGTCAACGCCTTGAGGAATACTTCGGGAAGTATGACCGCGCTACCAACATTCAGGATGACACCACCGTCCGCGATGTTAGGTAGTATCCCTGCCAACAGGCGGAAGTCGCGGTGCGAGCCTTTGGCGCACAGGTCCGGTTCGAAGGAAACTTGTTGATGAATTGTGTCTGTGCCGATGGCAACATGGACGGTGAGCGGCACACCAAGCCTGTGCGCGTTGGCGACAATGCTGAATCGCTCGTAGGGGGCTTGCATGTGACGCAGTCCGCGTCCCAGCGCTTCGCCGAGTCCGCATCCAACCTTGACGCCTTCGCGGATAATACGGTTCATGTTTTCGGCGGTCTCTTGAACCATGCCAAACATCCCCGTTTCAAGTCCGGCTTCGACATCTTCGCTTGTGTGTCCGTAGGAGGCAAGCTCAAAATCGTGAATTGTTCCGGCGCCGTTCATGCAGACGCAGCTAATCAATCCTTCTTCCATCATGCGCACCACAAGCGGACTCAGTCCGCATTTGATGACATGAGCACCCATCATCATCACGACAGAGCGATGATTGTTGTATGCTTGCGCGATGGCGTGTCCGGCATAACGCAATTCGTATGCTTTGAGGACATTTGGCAGCGAATCAAAAAAGTCCGCCAGCGGCAAGTGTACATTCGGCACACGTGCCATCAGCGTCAGATCTACTTTGGTCGGGCGGTTCTGGACAGAATATGTTTTGACTTGCGAAAGGTCTGCTCTCTTTGGTGGATCAATCATTTAGTGGCCTTCGCTCAAATTAAATTTTTCGTGAATCGCCCTGACTGCTTTGTCGAGGTCTTTTTCGCGAATGAGTACAGAGACTTTGATTTCGGAGGTGCCGATGTTTTCGATATTGATATTGTTCTCAGCGAGGGCTTGGAACATTGTTGCCGCCACATTGGCGTGGCTTTTCATTCCGACGCCGACGACCGAAAGCTTGGCGACTTCATTGTCCGCGACGATGCGTGCCGCGCTATTCTCATTCTTGAACTTCTCCAGAACGTCCATGGCTCTCTTGAGATCGTCAATGGATACCGTGAAGGAAATGTCATTGATGTTGTCTCTGCTGACATTCTGAATGATGAGGTCGATGATGATTCCGGCCTCGCCGAGAACCGTAAACAGATTAGCGGCGATTCCGGGTTTATCCGGGACTCCTAATACGGAGATTTTAGCGACATTGCGATTGAACGCGACTCCGCTGACAACGATATCTTCCATTTCTTTTACCTCTTTAATAACTTTAGTTCCGAGAACATCCGGGTGAAAACTGCTACGTACTTGAAGCGGGACATTGAATTTCTTTGCGACTTCAACGCAACGCGAATGCAGGACCTTCGCTCCGAGGCTTGCCAGTTCCAGCATTTCATCGTAGCTGATAATGTCGAGTTTGCGTGCGTTCGGGACGATTCTGGGGTCGCATGTGTAGACACCATCGACATCGGTGTAGATGTCACAGTCCGCCTTGAGTGCGGCTGCCAGTGCGACAGCGGTCAGGTCGGAGCCACCTCTTCCGAGAGTGGTAATCTCGCCGTCTTCCGTGATTCCTTGGAAACCGGCGACGATGAGAATGTTGCCATCCCTAAGTTCCTCGCGCATGACTTTGTCGCGCACATTGAGGATTTTCGCCCGTGTATGTTCAGCGTCCGTTTTAATGCCGACTTGCCATCCCGTCATTGACTTTGCTTTGTATCCCATGGCTTCAATGGTCATGGCCAACATGGCAATTGAAACTTGTTCGCCCGTGCTGAGCAGCATATCAATTTCGCGCACGGGCGGATTGTCTGTGACTTCTGCCGCAAGTTTGATGAGTCCGTCTGTTGTCTTGCCCATGGCCGAGACGACAACCACGACCGACTTGCCGCGTTCCTTTTCGCTGATAGCGATTTTTGCGACGTTTTTTATGTGTTGAGCGTCAGCGACCGATGAGCCGCCGAATTTCATCACAATAATCTGATCGGAATCTTTATCCGCCATTCTAAACTATCCTATTCCATTTCCACTACAATTTCATTATTAACAATGACCACGGTATATCCTTTTAATTTGATAAACCGATTCGTCAGGCATTTGCCGTCTCTGAGATCAAACTGGTGTTGATGCCATTGGCAGGTGACGATGTTTCCGTTCAACTGTCCTGAGCCAATCAAAGCCTTTCGGTGTGGACATTGCCCATCGTAGGCAAAATACTTTCCTTCAAGATTCACAACCAAAAAGACTAAATCCTCATAAAAAAAAGTTTTCATTGAGTTCTTTTGGATTGTGTCCGCTTGTCCCAGATTGATTTTCATTACATAAGTCCGGTACCTTCGGGCAGTCCGAACATGATGTTCATGTTCTCGACAGCCTGTCCGGCTGCGCCTTTGACCAGATTGTCAATGGCGGAGAATGCAATGATTGTGTGTGTGCGCTCGTCAATGGCTACGCCCAAATCGCAGAAGTTTGTGTTGAGTACATTGTTGATTTGCGGGAATTTGCCGAGGGGCATGATGCGGACAAATGGCTCTCCGGCGTAGAAATCCGTCATTCTCTGATGCAGGTCTTCGAGTGTCGGCATGGTGGTCTCCGGCGCGAGTTTGATGAAGCAATCCGCCATGATTCCGGCATAGAACGGGCCAACATGAGGGACGAAGAGAGTCTTGACGGGCTGTTTGGCGATGAGGCTCAGTTCCTGCTCGATTTCGGGAGTGTGCTGGTGCGTCCCAATGCGATAGGCTCGGACGTTCTCGTTGACGTTGATGAACAAATTCTCTTCTTTTGCGGTTCTCCCGGCTCCCGAGGCTCCCGACACCGCGTCAATTATAATTGGCTCTTGCGAGGCGAGGCCCGTCTTGGCGAAGGGGGCACATGCCAGAATCGATGCGGTTGTGTAGCAGCCGGGGTTTGCCAGAATCTTTGTTTTGCAGATTTGCGCCCGGTGCAGTTCAGGCAGACCATAGACGGCTGTCGCAAGCGCCTTGGGGTGAGTGTGCTGCTTGCCATACCATTTCTCGAAATCATCGGTGTTCTTTAAGCGATAGTCGGCGCTGAGGTCAATAAGCTTTTTGTCGGCGTCCATTAATTGGTCGACAATGGCGAAAGTGTCCGTGGGCCGTTTGCATGAGAAGACAATGTCGACTTCTTGCAGTAACTCGTCGCTGTATGCGGAGTATGTCAACTCGGTGCGATGACGTAGGAATGTGTGTGTGTCGCAGACAGGCGCGCCTGGTTGAGTCTCGCTGACTGCCCATTTGATTTGCGCTTGCGGATGTCTCAACAAGATATCCATAAGCTTTCCTGCGCTGATGCTTGCGCCACCATATATGCCGATTCTGATTTTAGACACCATCTATACTCCTGTCTACTTATTATATCTTTTTGTTTTACAAGCCGGTTTTGATTTGTATTGTATGAGTACATTGAATATGATGGTGGTGAGGATATCATGGCGTTTGTCGAAAAGCTGACATTGTCTGTTCTAATCGTAGTGTGTTTGATGATGATTTGTCCGTCGTCGACAGTGGCACAAGAGGGGCAGTCGTTCCATCGCGGGGTGCCAATCGGTTCTTCGGCGAAGGGTAATATTCCGAAAAGGGCAGGCAAGAAAGCCAAAGTTCCAGCAAAAGCGTACAAAACAGATATCGAGCGTCGTCTTGATTTGGCGGGTTTGCCAACGACGGATGAGGCTTTGTTGCGTTGGATGACCGAGGGACTCAATGGGGGACAGTCGCTACGACAAAGCCCTGATTTGCCCAAGGAACACGCGCAACTGGGCGTTGATGCCATTGCGTTGTTTGGGGTGCATCGGTGCACCGAGTCTGTTCCGACTTTGATTGAGATTGCCGCAGGACGTATTCCGGTCGGGCTGGCTCAGCTTATTGAGATGGATATTATGCGTATGGTGAGCGATGAACGGGAATTGTATCGGACGAAAGCGACGAAGATTTTCCAGTATAACGCTGTCGTTTCGCTTGGGTTGATTGGCGATACTCGGGCATTGCCCGTGGTGATGGCCTCCTTCCGCGGAGAAGAGAGCGCTGCGGCACGGCTCCAGTTTGCGAATTCGGTTGTCTTGCTGGGCGGAATCGAAGGTCTTGATTGGCTTGTTACGGCGGTCGGGTCGGACGAGAAGAGACTGTCGACGGCGGCGGCACGATGCATCTATATTCTGACGGGCGAGGACTTCGGGCTGACGGCTGTGACTTCGCTAGCGAAGCGGAAGACAATCGCGGAAAAGTACACAAGATGGTGGAAGGGCGCTCGTGGCTCTTTCCAGTTGGATTTGCATTCGGTGGAGATGCGGCGCAACGCTCCGGTACTGGAAAGCCATGGCGACGAATCGACGCTGCGCGGCCGGTTGCGTGTTTGCAGTCAGTATGTCGATCCCAAGAGTTTGTCGAAAAGCCCGCAGTATCGCTCGCAACTCATTGGCGCCGGGACGTCCATTAATCGTGACCTTGAAACGCTGATTCTGGATAAGTATGAGGATGTCGATATTCGGATGGAGGCGCTCAATGTTTATTATGAGATTAATCGCCAAACATCCAGAACGCGTGCGACTATGCGGAAATTCCTCGGGAAGGCCGGTAATGTGGTAGATCATGAAGTGGCGGAGAAGGCGCGTCTTTTGAAATTGACTTTGGAATCGGATTATAAGAAGTCGTAGTGGACGAACGCAATTCTGAAATAACGACTATTGACCATAATGAGATGGATGATGTCGAGCAGCTAAAACGTGCTCGGTCCGTTGCCAGAATACTCTTTGCGGTGTTTGGCGTCAGTCTGATATCTCTTGTCCTCATGTTTTTCTTCTATCAGTTTATGCCGCTTAGCATGAGTCAGTATTATGTCTGGGTTCCCGCGTTCGCCATTATCAGTGCGAGCGCCATCATGTTTGCCATGATGTTTCCGCATCGTGTCTTCTATGCATTTATTGGTGTGTCCATGGCGATGCCGCTGTTTTTTGAGGATGTCTCCGTCGGTGCGGGCTTCATGAAGCTCTATCTGGCGGATTTTGTTTTTATCTTTTGCGCGGCCTTACTGGCGTTTGATTTGTTCAACGGCAAACTGCATTTTCGACGAATCGCGTTCAATAAATACGTTGTGCTGTTTTTCCTCGTCGGTTTGTTCGGCGTTTATCTAGGTTTGTTTGTCTCGGGCAACCGGTTCGATAAAGTGTTTGGTGACTATCGGCGCAGTTTCTTTTATTTTGCCAACTACTTTGTCGCACTGTATCTGATACGCGACAAACGTGACTTGCAGATTTTGCTGCGTGTACTGCTAACTGCTTCGGCACTGACAATTCCCATCGGGCTTGTTCAGTTGGCGATGGGCAAGGGGTATGTTCGTTCGCCTATCGATGCGGCGCACGTGTTGTCATGGATGCAGTGTACCTTCCTCTCCTTTTCCATTTACTATGGGGTGGCTCATCTTCTCTACCAGCCGGGCGTGCAAACCAAGCGGTGGGCAAGTCTCGTTTTGCTTGGAATTTTGATTACGATTATCGCTAACTTCCGTTCGAGTTGGTTGGGACTCATCTTGGGTTTTATGGGTATGTTCTTCTTCTTCCCCCGAGCGCAAAAGATAAAGTTTATTGTTGTTGGGATTGCGGTGGCTTTTGTAATCGTCATGGGGATGTTTGTTTTGTGGGATCAGAAGATTTTCGAGAACAGAACCCTTGGCGAAGAAGTCGCTCGCAAGGCCGATGTCGGTAATACGAATATTGACCTGAATGTATTATGGCGCTACCAGTCCTATGATGCCGCGTTTAGGCAAATCTCACTTCATCCGATTCTGGGGTCAGGGCTTGGCACTTATTTGACGTTCCATATTCCGACCTCGCGTGGCACCCAGACACTCGCGCTCGACCATAATGTTCACAATTCCTTCTTGTGGATTTTTATGTCCTTGGGTATACCCGGGATTTTGTCTCTGTTCGCGATGCACGGGTACTATCTGTGGTCAATTTGTAGTTATCTGCGCCATTGTTCGTGGGCGCGTGGCAAGACTACGGTTATGGCGTGTGGCGGTTATTATGTGACGGCCATGACGGCGACATTTTTTCAGAATTATCTCGAACAAGCCGTGACGGTGACAGTGCTTGGGACTATCTGTGCTGTAACGATGCTGAAAATTTACTACACCCCATCGCGGTATATGCATAAGAACAATGAGGGTAATGTTTCATCAGTCAGTGTGCCTCTGGCTTGAAATAGGCAGACGCATTCTGAGTTATGGAGATAGAAAAATGTCGGATAAAAAAGAATCCTGCAACTGTTTAGAGTTCAATCCGGTGAGTGCTCCGGATTATCTTCCCAAAGAACAATTGCGTGGTTTGCAGAGTCAACGGCTGCGGAAGATTGTGTCACTTGCATACAATAACGTGCAGCTTTATAAAGAGCGTATGGACGCTATCGGTGTCAAGCCCGAAGATATCAAGACGATTGATGATTTGCGTCGTATGCCCTTTACACAGAAAACAGATTTGCGTGATTATTACCCCTTTGGACTCTTTGCCGTTCCGATGTCGGATGTTGTTCGTGTCCATGCTTCGAGCGGCACGACGGGTAAACCGATTGTTGTTTCGTATACCAAGGAAGATTTGAATGTCTGGTCAAGCGCCATGATGCGTTGTATGGCCGCGGCCGGTCTGGGCAAAGGCGATATCGTTCAGGTCGCTTACGGTTATGGGCTGTTTACCGGTGGTCTGGGCGCTCATTATGGCGCAGAGACTCTGGGCGCGACAGTTATTCCTGTTTCAGGCGGTCATACGGATCGGCAGCTGATGCTGATGCGTGACTTTGGGACGACTGCTATTTGCTGTACACCGAGCTATTTCGTTCATATGATTGAGAAGGCCGAGGAGCTGGGAATCAGTTTTGAGGAGTTGCCGCTGCGTGTCGGTATCTTTGGTGCAGAGCCGTGGACGGAGGGTATGCGTCAGTATATCAAACGGAATGCGGGAATTCAGGCGTTTGATATTTACGGACTGAGCGAGATTGTCGGCCCGGGCTGTGGCATTGAGTGCGTGAATCATGATGGATTGCATATCCTTGAGGATTTGTTCTATGTGGAAATCGTGAATCCCGAAACGGGCGAACCGCTGCCGGATGGCGAAGAGGGCGAGTTGGTGCTGACGACGCTGTCGAAGTACGCGATGCCTATGATTCGCTATCGCACACACGACATCACTTCTATCATTCCCGAGCCGTGCTCTTGCGGCCGCACATTACGTCGTATCCGCCGTATCGGTCGGCGTAGCGATGATATGTTCATCATTCGTGGCGTCAATGTTTTTCCGTCCCAGATTGAGACGGCATTGCTTTCGGTTGAGGGAACTCTGCCTCATTATCAGATTGTGCTCTCGCGACATCAGGGACTGGATGAGATGGAAGTTCAGGTCGAAATCACGGGCGAAATGTTTGCGGATACCATCAGTGGGATGGAGGAGTTGCGCCGGAAAATCTCTTACAGTATCGAGCGTATCGTGAACATCCGTGCCAAGATTATGTTGGTTGAACCCAATACGATTGTCCGTAGTGAGGGCAAGGCTAAGCGTGTTGTCGACAATCGGCAAGATGATGTCAAATAAGAGAGTTATGGAGGAATTGAGTCATGAGAATCAAACAAGTGTCAGTTTTTTTGGAAAATCGTCCGGGGCAAATCAGCGCTCCGTGTCGTGTTCTTGCCAATGCCGGAATCAATATCCTTACGCTTTCGTTGGCTGATACACAACAATTTGGTATTTTGCGTTTGGTGCTGGATGACTGGGAGAAGGGCTGTGATGTCCTCAAACAGGCCGGGCATTTGGTCAAGATTACCGATGTTATCGCGGTGGAGGTTTCTCATACTCCGGGTGGGATGGCAAGTGTTCTCGAACTCCTTGAGCACAATAAGGTAAATGTTGAGTATATGTATGCCAGTCATTATCGTCAAAAGCAAGCGGCGGCGGTTGTGTTCCGATTTTCGGACCCTGATGCCGCAGAGAAGATTTTGACAGAGAATAATATCCATATCATTTCGTCCGTAGAAGAATTTGATGCCTAACTGTACCATCCGGTGACAGACGATTGATGAATAAAGTGATTGAGTAACTAATGATGAGTGAATCAGTATCGGCTTGTGCGTCGACAGCGAAGAGTGTGCCGATTACGATTGCCCGTGGGGACGGTATCGGCCCGGAAATAATGAGCGCCGTTTTGGCGGTTTTGGATGCCGCAGACGCCGCGCTTGATGTCGAAGAAATCGAGATTGGGGAGAAAGTCTATAAGAGTGGCATTCCTACGGGAATGTCGTCGTCTGCTTTTGAATCACTCAAGCGGACACACGTTTTTCTCAAGGCTCCCATCACAACGCCTCTTGGTGGTGGCTACAAGAGTTTGAATGTTACAACACGTAAGGCCTTTGGTCTGTTTGCCAATGTGAGGCCTTGTGTCAGTTATCATCCTTTTGTCAGTACAAAACATCCTAAGTTGGATGTGGTGATTGTGCGTGAGAATGAGGAAGATTTGTATGCGGGAATTGAGTACAGGCAGACGGTTGATTGTGTGCAGGGACTGAAGCTGATGACGCGTCCTGCGTGTGAGCGTATTATTCAGTATGCTTTTGATTATGCCCGGCGTTATCATCGCCGGAAGGTGACTTGCTTTAGCAAAGATAACATCATGAAACTGACGGATGGTCTGTTTCATAAAACGTTTTTGGAGATTGGCGAGCAGTATCCCGACATCGAGAAGGACCATCGTTTGATTGACATCGGAACTGCGCTTCTTGCGGATTTGCCGGAGATGTTTGATGTGATTGTCGCTCCGAATTTGTACGGAGATATTATTTCGGATGTCGCCGCTCAGATCGCCGGCAGTGTTGGTCTGGCCGGGTCTGCCAATATCGGCACGGGGTGCGCTATGTTCGAGGCCATCCACGGGAGCGCTCCGACAATCGCTGGGCAGAATATCGCGAATCCCTCCGGTTTGTTGTTGGCCGCCGTGATGATGCTTGTGCATATTGGTCAAGGCCCAGTCGCGGAACGCATTCATAATGCGTGGTTGCGAGCCATCGAGGATGGCGTCCATACGAAGGATTATCACAGCGATGTTTCCCGTTTGGCTGCTGTTGGAACAAAAGAGTTCGCGCTTGCCGTTATTGAACGGTTGGGTTCCGCGCCGAAGATTATGTCGCCTGTGTGCTATCGCGCATCGGATGCCGCATCACCTGTGATGAGCGAGTATCACTACACGAGACCGACCGAAACGAAGATGTTGGTGGGCGTGGATGTGTTTGTCGATTTGCCTGACGCGGATGTCAACGCATTCGCGAAACAGTTGCAGGATCTGACTCCGAAGCTGTTGCGATTGTCCGTCATCGAAAATCGTGGTATCAAGATTTGGCCTGATGGTAGTGTGTACAGTTTGTGCTGTGACCACTGGCGTTGTCGCTTTATGGGCGAGGGCGAAAGTCTGACGCATGACGCGATTGTGAGTCTGCTGTCGGCTCTCGCGCAGTCCGGTATTGACTTTATTCAAACGGAGAATTTGTACAATTTTGATGGGAAACCGACCTATAGTGTGAGTTTGGGCTAACAAAAAAACGAGAATGTCCATTTTTCTTAGAATAGTCCAAGTTCTGAGTGTTGATTATACTTGAAAACCCAAAATGTGGGAGAGAAGAAAGAAATGGCAAAATTAAAAGCCGGTGTTATTGGAACCGGTTCCATTGGCAATGCTCATTTACAGGGCTATACCAATTGCAAGTCGCAAGTCACGATTTATGCGATTTGCGATTTAAACAAAACTCGTCTCGATGAGATGGGTGAAAAGTATGGTGTTCCTACGGAACGCCGCTATACGGATTACAAAGAAATGTTAGCAAAAGAGAAGCTTGATATGGTTTCCGTTTGCACATGGAATTGTTATCACTATGAAATCGCTACCGCTTGCATCAAGGCCGGGATTCCCACCTTGTGCGAGAAGCCGATGACGATTGACATTGAAGATGCCAAGAAGTTGGCCGCTCTTGCCAAAAAGACCGGCGTCAAGAATATGGTTGCGTTTAGTCATCGTTTCAGCCGTCCAAAGTTGGCTGCTAAGGAATTGCTTGACAGTGGCAAACTCGGTGACCCGTTCATGATTCGTATTCGTTTTGCTCATGGCGGACCTTATCCCGGTTGGGCGCAGAGTGATTGGTTCTATGACCCCAAGCGCTGTGGCTATGGTGCCTTGATGGATATGGGTATTCACGCGATTGACTTTATGCATTTCGCGATTGGCCCCGTCAAGCGTGTTTCCGCGATGATGGCAACACTACGCAAGAAAATCAAAGTCGAAGATAACGCGATTATCGTTTGCGATTTTGGCCCCAAGAAGAAGTGCCTTGGTTACATCGAATGCGGTTGGACTTCCAAGCCCGGCTTCAGCGGTGTTGAGATTTACTGTGACAAAGGAACCATTATTGTCAATGAGCAGACTCAAGATTTCCAAGTCATCGCCGGTAGCGCGAATCCGTCCTACGCGGATGAGCTTGAGTATAAAAAACTTAATGTTGCTGAAGGACCGACTGGTTGGGAATACCAACTAAAGGCATGGGTCGACTATGTCGCCGGTAAGAAAAAGAATTGTTTCAAGTATCCTATCCCGAATTTCGAAGATGGATACAAGAGCGTTGTTGTCGGTTTGAAAGCCGCTGAGTCTTCCAAGACCGGCAAGACAATCGACATCAAGTAATTGAGATTGATGTTATCGTTTGTGGAGCAGTGTCCGTTTGTTGGGCATTGCTCCTTTTTTGTGACGACAATGGGCGCGAACAAAAGAATAACAATGGTTTCTTATGCGCAAGGTGAGGATTCTTTTTTTTTCATGGTAAGTCATTAAGATAATGAGAAAGAAAACAGAAATAGTTTTGACGTTTTTGAGTCTGATGTGTAGTGTTGTTTGCGGGCAAACGACGACTCCCATCGAAGCAGTGGACGATGTGAATGAGAGTACCGCCTCGGTGGTCTCGATGCTTCAGTCCGCGCCGATGCCTGTTGTCTCCGACTCTACGATGCGATTGGGCAAGCCGATGAAAATCATGAAGGTAATCGATACGCCCGAAACGACAATTACCGCTATTATGGTTTCGGTGCCTGAAGGCCATGAGGATCGGATGCATAAGTTGCGTGATGCCTATACGACGGCCGGTTTGTCTTCGGCGGATGTTGCTAAGCTGTTACAGATTGATGCCAAAATGATTCTGGCACGTGAGGCAGGTAATACGGCCAGTGTCGCTCCCTTGGCTGAGGAACGAAACAAAATTTTGTCGATGAGCCAACGCCAAAAGGTGCGTGACTATTTGATTGGGGATGCCTTGAAGCGCAAAGCGGAAAAAAGACCAGAGACGACAACAGGGAGTTTGACGCAGGAATAATAATGTTGCAGGTCATTCGTGTAGCAACAGAGAAACGCGTTCAGTTGCAGAATATCACCGCACAGGTGCGTGATATTGTCCGTCGGTCCGGTGTTAATTCCGGGTTGTGCTATGTTTATTGCCCACATACGACCGCTGCGATAACGGTCAACGAAAATGCGGATCCTGATGTTTGTTCGGATATTACACGCTTTATCGGGAAATTGGTTCCGGCAGATTTTGGATTCGACCACGCCGAAGGTAACAGCGATGCTCATGTGTTGTCGTCGTTGTTTGGTGTTGGCAAGACTTTCATTATTGAGCAAGGCGATTTGCTTCTTGGGCAGTGGCAGGGGATATATTTCTCGGAATTTGATGGGCCGCGCAACCGTACAGTATATGTAAGCATAATAAAAGAAGAGGATGTGCAATCATGACAAACGGACAGTTTGAGCCG
Organism: Candidatus Sumerlaeota bacterium; assembly: GCA_012513815.1. GTDB lineage: Bacteria > Sumerlaeota > Sumerlaeia > Sumerlaeales > Sumerlaeaceae > JAAZBM01. Next base: position 47,344 of record JAAZBM010000013.1, read on the forward strand.
GGTGATGATCGTATAGTGTTTGCGGATTTGGGCAAAGGTGTTTATGTCATAGCCATATCCGGTCGCGCGAATTATGCCATTACGCCTGATTTGCGTTCCTTGACACAAAAGCTGTCGGCCGAGTCGCTGACAAGTCCTGATAAATATTCTTTCATTTTTGACATGGAAAACGTTGAGACAATGGATTCGACTTTTATGGGAGCGATGGCCGGTATTGCGTTACGCCAAAAGAAAGATACGTCAACAAAGATTGTTCTCTGTAATCTCAATCCCCATTGCCAACAACTGCTTAGCACACTTGGCGTCAGTCATTTTGTTGAGTTGCGTGTCGCGGATCCTTCCACCGCTCAAATGAAGTGGCAGACCGCTGATAAGGAAACGCTATCTAAGGTTGAAATGACAACGATGATGCTGGAAGCTCATGAGACGTTGAGTAATCTGGTGTCGAGCAACGAGGTGCAGTTTGCCGGTGTCATTGATTATCTGAAGAAGAGTTTGCAGGATCAGTCCGGTAAAAAGAATTAACTGATGTCGTCAAAGAAACGCATTCTTCTGTTAGGTTCCACCGGCAGTATTGGTCGGCGCACCATTGATGTTATTTCTGATTTTCCCGATTTGTTTGAGATTGCCGGTCTGGCGACAAATACGAATACCGAGTTGCTTATGCGTCAACTCGACAAGTTCAAGGTTCCCTTTGTTTGTGTTTCGGATACGGCTGCCGCGGAGCAAGTACGCGGCGAAATCGAGGCGCATAACACGTGTCTGTTGACGGGAGAAAACGCATTGTCGGAATTAGTGGAACGCGCCGAAGCTGATATAGTTCTTGTGGCGACTGTCGGGTTTACGGGATTGCGTCCGACGGTGCGGGCAATTGAGTGCGGTTGTGCCATCGCGCTTGCAAATAAGGAAGTGCTGGTCGCTGCGGGTGATTTCGTGATGGATTTGGCGCAGCGTCATTCGGTGAAAATCCTTCCGGTCGACAGCGAACACAACGCGATTTTCCAGTGTTTGCAAAGCTGCACCAAACAGTCTGATGTGTACAAGCTTGTGCTGACCGCGTCGGGCGGGCCGTTCCGCAACTATACGCCGGAACAGATGGAATCCATTACCGTCGAGCAGGCGCTAAAGCATCCGACGTGGAATATGGGGCGGAAGATTACGATTGATTCCGCGACTATGATGAACAAAGGTTTTGAGGTCATCGAGGCAATGCATTTGTTTTCGGTGACGGCAGCACAGATAAAAGTTCTCATTCATCCGCAGAGTATCATCCATTCCATGGTGACGTTTGTTGATGGTTTGTCGCTTGCGCAGCTTGGCCGTACTGATATGTATCTGCCTATACAGTATGCGCTGACTTATCCGAAGCGTCTCGCGAATCCGTTGCCGCGTCTTGACTTGGCGATGATGGAAAAACTGACGTTCTACAAGCCAAATCTCAAGTTGTTTCCGTGTTTGCAACTTGCGTATGACGCCATTGATATGGGGGGAGTCGCGACCGTTGCGCTCAATGCCGCTAACGAGGTTGCCGTCGCTCAGTTTTTGAATCGCGAAATCAAGTTCACACAAATCGCGGATGTTATCCGTCGCGGTTTGGAACAAACGCCGGATTTGAAAGCTGATAGTCTGGAGAATATTTTTATGACGGATAATAAAATCCGCACTTTGGCTGTATCTAACAGTTTGAAATAAGAAATCTGTTCGTTTTTATCAGACGAAGATTTAAGGAAACATACATGACAGAGAAAAAAGACATTTTTGAGCAAGCTGCAGAGAATCCCAAGGAACTCTTAGAGAACCGCAAGGGTTTGTACTTGATGATTAATGCCATTGCAAAACATGCTGATTTTTACGAGCGCGAGCACCGTCATCTGTTTTTTGAAAACAAAGATATGGTGAAGATCGCGACCGACGAAATCACAAACGGAAAGGTCAAAATCTTTAGGAGCAAGGATTCTGCCATGGAATGCCTGAAACATAATCAAGAAGAAATGCTGGCAAAGGCGGCCGCCGAAGCTGAGTCTTATGAGAATGAAGTTGCTTCTGTTGCCACAGAGGAAGCCCCTAAGACCGAAGAATAATCGCGTCTCACAGAATAGAATTTGCGGTCTTGCTCGTTCAGGCGGGCAAGACCGCTTTTGTATTCTTAGAGTTTCATGCCTGTCAGGCTGATACCTTCGATGAAGGACTTTTGCGTGAAGAAGAACAGGATGATGATGGGGAGAATCATCAGTGTCGCCGCGGACATCAGCAGTGTGACATCTGTTCCGCCGTGTTTGTTCTGGAACTGTTGCAGCCCCAGAGCCAGTGTGAATTGTTCGGGATCCATGAGGTAAATCAGCGGACCGAGGAAATCGTTCCATACGGCCATGAAGCAGAATAGTCCGACTACCATCAGCGCCGGATGCGCTAGTGGGATGATGATTTTCCAGAAGATTCCCCACTCGCTACAACCGTCAATGATGGCGGCTTCGCTCAATTCTTTGGGAATTGACAGGAAGAATTGACGGAGTAAAAAGATGTTATATGCAGAGCCGAAGAACGCGGGGACCCATAGGGGAAGATTCGTTCCAATCCATCCAAACGCCTTGAACTCCGCATAGAGCGGAACCATCATGACCGGGAATGGAATCATCATCGTTGCTAAGGTCAGGAGAAAGAATTTCTCACGTCCCGGCCACGCAAACCGCGAGAATCCGTATGCCGCCATGGCACAACTGATGGTGGTGCCAATGACGCTCGCGAAACACAGAAAGAGGGTGTTGGCCGTGTAACGCCAGAACGGAATGGTCTGCGTGACGTCCCAGTAATTCTTCCAGTGCAACTCGTGTGGAAACCATGTCGGGGGCGCCATGTTTGCTTCTACGATGTCTTTGAGCGATGTGCAAATCATCCAGTACAGGGGGAAGAGAAAGATAGCACTGAACGCGAGGAGCAGAATGTAGAGCGGAATCTTCGCAATGAAATCACTGACTTTTCTTGATGATATCACGGACATTCTATGCGCCTCCATAATAGATATGTTTGCGTGATATCATGTGTGCGACCCATGTGAGCGCCGCAATCATAAAGAAGAGGATGACGGCCATCGCGCAGGCATAGCCCATGTTGAGGTATCTGAATGCCTGTTGGAATAGGTACATCGAGTAGAAGAGCGTTGAACGGAGCGGGCCGCCGTTTGTCATGATGAACGGCACCGCGAAAATCTGGAGTGTGCCTATGCAACCCATGATGAGGTTGAAGTAGATGACGGGCGAGATGAGCGGTAGGGTGATGTGGCGAATTTGTTGATACCAGTTAGCGCCGTCGACACGGGCCGCATCATAGAAATCGCGGGGAACTTCCTGAAGGCCCGCAAGGTATATCACGACAGCCTGACCACATCCCCACAATCCCGTAATGACTAATGCCGGTTTTGCCCAGAGTGTGCTGCCGAGCCAGTCCGGGCCTGTGACGCCGACCATCTCGAGTAGCGCATTGATGGCGCCGTCGTTCGTGCGGAATAACCAGTTCCACAGAATCGCCAGTGCGACAAGGGGAACGAGTGACGGCAGGAAGAAAATGGTGCGAAATAAGGGGCGGGCAATGATGCCTTGGTTGAGTAAAATCGCGAGGAACAGGGAAACAATCATGCCGAATGGCAGTGCCATCGCCGCGTAAATCCAAGTGTTGGAGAGCGTTTTGAGGAAGACCTCATCCACGAATAAATCCTTGTAGTTCTGCAGTCCGACGGGTGCGGGCGCATTAAGGAGTGAGTAGTCTGTGAAGCTGTAGTAGACGCTCATGATTGTCGGGTAGAGTGTGAACAAACACATTCCGATAATCCATGGCATGGTGAACAGCAGACCTTTGATGATGTTGGACTTTTCCGTTTTTGTCACTGCCAATTATCCTCTCTGTCCCATTCCTTTTGGCGCAACTGTTTGATTTTCGCCCATCGTTCGTTGCGTCGGTCAAGTATTGGCTGAATGCGAGTCTTGACTTTCTTCATCGCTTCGGCAGGTGTTTCCTGCAACTGCCATAGTGTTTCAATAGCTTGCAAGAGTTCGTCGTCGTATTCGGTCGCAATCGAGAAGCGCGGCCATCCCTGTGAGCGAGGGCTTTCGGCAAGCTCACGGAAAATTTTGATGTATGGATGCGGATGATTCGTATAGAAATCCGGCGATGTTTTCTTCAGAGGGGAGAAGCGCCACTGGCGTCGGCACAGGTCTTCCATCACATCTTGGCGCTGCACATACTTGATGAACTCCCATGCTTCATCCGGATGTTTGGCGCTCTTGGGGATTGACAGAATGCTGCATCCCGTTTGAGTTACGCAGCCCATTGCCGGGTCAACCATCGGAAATGGGGCAATGCCCAATTCCAAGTTCGGGGCACATATCTTGACAAATTGCAGGAAGTAATCTCCTTGCAATTCCATGGCGACTTTGCCTTGCATAAAGTAGTTCTGAGACGATGCAAACGGCACCGTCTTCGTTCCGAAATGGTTAAGTTTTTTGATGGTGTACTTTTTAGCATACGACTGTATCCAGTCCCACGCTTGCATCGATTGTGGCGAATCGCAGGTCAGGTGCTCGCCATCCCAGTTTGTTCCGCCGAACCACATCGGCCATTGTGGTAGCCACCACCCCGGCTCGCAAGGCGAAAAACCCAATTGGACGATGTTGCCTTTCTCGTCATACTTGGTGAGTTTCTCCGCTACGGCATCCAATTCGGCAATGCTTGTGGGGGGCTTGTCCGGGTCGAGGCCAGCTTCGCGAAACAGCTTTTTATTGTAGTAGAGCGCCAGCGCCTCGGGAACGGCGGGCATACCCCAGACACGGTCTTCGTGTAGACAGAACATGAAGATTTGCGGTAGATAGTCGTCTCGGCTTAGGCCGTCGCGCTTCATGCGTCCATCGAGCGGCAACAGTGCGCCGCGCTCACTGTAGGTCATGATGTTCCGGTCGAAGAGTCCCGCTATGTCCGGCGGAATGCCTCCGGCAGTCGCCAGAAGAATTTTCTGGTCGATTTCTGTTACGCTGAAAAAATGCACCTGAATGGGTCTGCCATCTTTGTTGCGTATCTTTTCCGCGTTGAAACGGTCGACAATGGCGCGCATGGCATCGGCCTCAAAGTTCTGCCATTTCTCCCAGTATTCAAGAACAATCGGAGTCTCCTTGGTCACGACTTCATGTTTCGTGAAGACATCCGATAATTTCATCGTGTCGACCAAAAGATAAACGAAAAGCAAAATGCCGCATATCCATGCTAGAGTTGAGGAAAACTTCTTCATTTATTTCTCAAAGTTTCTGATGCTTTTTTCTCTCTCGAAAAATTCCTTTTCAAGTGCGGGCGCGACTTCATCCGCTTTGACTCTTTTGATGAAGTCAGCCAGACCTTTGACGAGGATTTCCTGCCAAATTTTCCCCTTCTCGGGATTGGCAGTTCGTGCGTCTCCGGCGTAGTGGTCAGGATATTTCGAGTACCATTTGATGCCCAAAAATCCGTCCGTCTCGAAAGCCTTAAGACGGTCCAGACTGTGCGTCGGTTCGGCGATTTGATCCATGCGTACTCCCTGCGGATAATCGCACATGGTGTAGCTTGTCTCGGTTTCGCATGCGTGTCCGCCAGTGTCTTTTGCTTCGCGAATTGCGAGCCATTGCTTCCATAGTTCGGGGTCGGGGATCCATTTTTCCTGGACATAGACGGTGTATGGTTTCTGTTTCCAGAGTTGTGTTTGAGCGAAGTAGTTCAACATAAAATCGTTGCCGCCGTGGCCGTTGTAGATGACGATTTTTCGGAATCCGTTGCGGCCGATTTCGTCGCAAACGCCTTGGATGACTTGCAGTGTCAGGGATGGTTCTAGCGTGACACAGCCCGGGAAGCATCTTGCCTCATAGATTTGTCCGAAATAGAAAGGTGGAAAAACCATAACGTTTTCTCTCTCTCCGGCCAGACAACCGATGCGATGCGCCGTCAGATAGTCCGTACCGAGACAGAGGTGTTCACCGTGCTTTTCGAGGACGCCCATCGTCAGGACGCATATCTTTTGCGCGTCAATCACGGCCTGCTTAAAATTCGGTGAAGGTAACATTTCCCACTGCATAACATTAAAATCCTTTCGCTCTTGTTTACTTGTTCCATTTTGCCACAAAACGCGGTGAAAATCAACAAGAGAATGCATGGATAGATGAAAAGTCTTTCATTACAGGGGTAAGTTGATAACAAGAAATAGATTAAGCTAAGTCAGGAATTATTGATGGAAATAGCACTTTTGGGGCTTCCAAAATCCGGTAAAACAACGATTTTTAACGCATTGACAGGTAGCACGGCTGCCACATCGGCTTTTGCATCGGGGAAGGCAGAACCCAATATCGCGATTGTCAAGGTTCCTGATGAGCGTGTCGGCAAACTTTCGGAGATGTACACCCCCAAGAAGACCACGTATGCGACCGTTAAGTATGTGGATGTTGCCGGTATTGGTGGCGATGGGTCGGAGCATGGTGTACCGGAGGCTTTGTTGCAGCATGTGGGCAAGAGCGATGCTCTGATTGCGGTTGTGCGTGGCTTTAGTGATGATATGCAGGGTGCCCCGAATCCAGTGAGTGACGCGGAATCGATTCATATGGAGATGGTTTTCAGTGATATGGCCAAGGTGGAGAATCGTCTGGCCCGTATCGATAAGTCGATTGGAAAAATCACCGGTCGTGAGAAGGATATGATGGTCCATGAGAAGGATGCTCTGGAGAAAATCAAGCCTGCTTTGGAGTCCAATCTTCCGGTGCGTAGTGTCGAATTGAGCGAAGAAGAGGGAAAGTCCATTCGCGGTTTTCAATTCCTGACAGCCAAGCCGACGCTTTATATCGTGAATGTGGGCGAGGACGGTATGGCTGATGGCCCGAGCCTCGCCGCTAAGGTTCGCGAGGCCGTTGGCGGTTATCCCGGGACGATGGCTGAATGGTTTGCCGGTGAAGTTGAGATGGAAATCGCCCGCCTTGACGGTGATGACCGGACCATGTTCCTGTCGGAGTATGGTCTTGAATCTCCCGCAGGAGAACGTATGATTCGCCTTAGCTATGATCTGTTGGGGTATATTAGTTTCCTGACGGCCGGAGCGGACGAGGTGCGTGCTTGGACCATCATCAAGGGGTCGAGCGCTCCGCAAGCCGCCGGTGTGATTCATAGCGATTTTGAACGCGGATTCATCAGAGCGGAAGTCATCGGTTTTGACTGCCTGATGGAATATAATGGCTTCGCGAACGCGAAGAAGGCCGGTAAGGTTAGGCTTGAAGGCAAGTCGTACATCATGAGCGATGGCGATGTTGTGAATTTTCTCTTCAGTGTATAGATTTAGTGACGGTTTTAGGTCTCTCTGTGTATAAACAGAGGGAAAATTGCCCATTTCATTTTAATAAGGAAAAACGATATGTATAAGATAGTTTTGCTTCGGCATGGCCAGAGCGAATGGAACCTCGAAAACCGTTTCACGGGCTGGACCGATGTCGATTTGAGCGAACAGGGACGTCATGAGGCCGGTGAAGCCGGAAAGGTTATGGCCGCGGAAGGCTACAAGTTTGATCTTGTTTTTACGTCTGTCCTTAAGCGCGCCATCCGTACCATGCAACTTGCCATGGAAAACCTTGATCAGATGTGGGTTCCGGTGGTTCGTGCTTGGGAGCTCAATGAACGTCACTATGGTATGCTTCAGGGGTTGAATAAGTCCGAGACAGCCGCGAAACATGGCGAGGCGCAGGTGAAAATCTGGCGTCGTTCGTATGATGTTCCACCTCCTCCTCTGACGGAAGATGACCCTCGTTATCCGGGCAATGACCGCCGCTATCAGAAGTTGGACAAGAAGGACCTTCCGCTTACGGAAAGCCTGAAAGAGACCGTCGCCCGCGTTGTCCCGTATTGGGAGAAAGTGATAGCGCCCGAGGTCAAGAGTGGCAAAAATGTCATTATCGTTGCTCATGGGAACAGCTTACGCGCCTTGGTGAAGTATCTGGATTCGGTGACGGAAAAAGATATTCTCGAGCTTAATATCCCTACGGGTGTTCCGCTGGTTTACGAGCTTGACGAGAACCTCAAGCCCATCAAGCATTATTACCTTGGTGACCAAGACGCCATTGCCGCCGCACAGGCCGCAGTTGCTAATCAGGGCAAAGCCAAGTAGTTTTAGCGAAGTCGATTTATTATGGGGAGCCTGTCAGCGTACAGCCTCCCTGTATTGCCATAATGTAAGGTTGTTTGATGAATTATTTGCCGGTGACTTTTCGCGACAAAAAAGTGTGTTCATTGCCCGTGCCGTCGACGCGCATGGGCTGGGCGTTGCTCATTTTTGTGGCGGTCGTATTGCTCTATCTTCCCTTTCTGGGCGATTCTCTGATTCGCACAGCCGATGAAGGTCAACGGGCTGTTCCTCCGCTTGAAATGTTGCGTAGCGGCGATTGGGTTGTTCCGCGTTTGAATGCGGAAGTTTACCTCAAGAAACCTCCGATGGTGTACTGGCAGGTTGCCCTTTTCTATAAACTATTCGGTGTGAGCGAGTTTGTCGCTCGCATCTCGATGGTGTTGTGTGGCGCGTTGCTGTGCGCCGTGACTTATTTGTGGGCACGGGGTTTTTGCAACAACAAGACGTCCGTTCTGGCGGCTGTGATTTGCGCCGCAAACGCGATTGTCATGTTCAAGAGTCGCGAATGCCAGATTGATATTCCCCTGACGCTGTTTATTGTGCTGTGTCTCTGGGCATGGATGATTGCTCTGAGGCGCATTGCGCAGGGGACAAAAGGCTGGTTCGGAGCGTTGCTGCTTGGCACCGTGGCTCTGGCTATCTCGCATTTGTATAAAGGCCCTGTGGGGTTTGTCTTCGGCGCGGTCGCGTGGGTCGGGACAGTGGTGTGTTTGCGCCAGTGGTCTTTGATAAAAAACGCTCGGTGGTGGAGCTGCTTGCTGATGGTGGTTTTGTCCGTCATTCCCGTGTTTGTGTGGGCTTACCTTGTGATTGCTGATTTGGGCTGGCAGCAGGTGATGGATATCTGGCTCTATGAGGCCGAACTGCATCTCGTCAAGGCGACGCCTATCAACAGTGGGCCGCCGTGGTACTATGTTGAACGCATCATCGTGTGTTTTATTCCGTGGATTGTTTGGGCAGGGGCGCTGTTTATGCCCGCGTTCTGGAAGTATTGCAAAGAGAGCGACCGGCATTTTGAGTGGGCATATCTGAGCGGCACGGTGCTGTTTTCGTTGGTTTTCTTGAGCCTGAACACCTCCAAAGAAACGGAATACATGCTCGGGTTGGTTGCGCCTTTTTCGATTTTGTTGGCGTTGAGCAGTGAGTGGTTATGCTCGGTGCGTGGTGTGGTTGCGGATGAGCGCAAGGCGATGACAGTCTATCGCCGTATTGGGGGTTCGCCACTCGTGCTTGTCTTTGGTGTGGTGGCATGGATTGTGTCCTCTTGGGTCATCTTCCCGATTGTTTGGCATGTCGACAGCAAAAAGCTTGACCCAAAAACGATCGCGACGGTTGTTCATGATTTGCGCCATAATCAAAACATCCCGGTTGCGGTTCATGATTTGATGGGAACTCGGCCGTATGTCTACTATTATCTCAATGAGCTGTATCCGTATGTGAACACGATTCCCGAGATTCAGGCGTGGTTTCGTGAGCACCCGAATGGCGCTCTGCTGACGAAGACGGATACTTGGGATTATATGACAAGTGCCGGGGAGCTTATGCCTCCGGTTCGGCGTTTGTTCGAGACCTCAGAAAAAGGCAATTTGGTTTTGGTTCAGCCTCAATAACTATATAATAGTATTGAAGACTTCGGGCATAATAGCGGTATTTTAAGTTAAATTATCAGTGTGTAAACGAGGCATTCATGGCGAAAAAGTCAGAGAAAGTGACTGTTGATGAAAAGAATCTCAGCTCACTCTTAAGTGTCGATGCCATTAAATCTATTTTTGAGTTGATGAATCAAAATGAGATTGGCGAGTTGGATTTGGAGCATGGCGATGTTCGCATCAAAATCGTCGGCAAGAATCAGCAGCCAGCCGCCGCTCCGGCGACCGTTCTGTTACCGCAAGCGGGTTCTTTGTCACTCACGTCGTCTGCCTTGAGCAGTGTTGCCCCTGCCGATTCCTCGGCCACTGAGGCGAAGACGTCTGCTTCCGAGGCGAAGAGTGCTCCTAATGTTCGTTTGATTCGTGCGCCGATGGTTGGTACTTTTTATGGTCGTCCTTCTCCGGATGTTTCTGCGTTTGTGGCCCCCGGCGACGAAGTTACCCCCGAAACCGTTGTTTGCCTAATTGAAGCGATGAAGTTATTCAATGAAATCAAAGCGGAAACAACAGGCAAAATCGTGAAGGTTCTTGTCAAGGACGGCACACCCGTCGAGTTTCATCAGCCCTTGTTTGAAATTGAAGATTAATCGTGAGTATGATTCGGAAAGTATTAATCGCGAATCGTGGCGAGGTTGCGCTTCGAATTATCCGTGCCTGTAAAGAGCAGGGGATTCGCACAGTTGCCGTGTACAGCGAGGCTGACGAGGATTCTGTTCCTGTCAAGTTTGCCGATGAGCATGTTTGCATTGGACCGGCTCCGGCGTCGCAAAGCTACCTGAATATCCAGCAGATTATTTCGGCAGCCGAGATTACGGATTCCGATGCGATTCATCCGGGGTATGGTTTTCTGGCGGAGAATGCCGGATTTGCTGAATTGTGCGCGAAATGCAACATCAAGTTTATAGGCCCTGACGCGAATGCGATTCGTCATATGGGCGATAAGGCAACAGCCAAGCAAACCATGCGTGCCGCCGGTGTTCCCTGTATTCCCGGTAGCGATGGGGTTTGCGAGACTCTGGCGGATGCTGCAACCGTCGCCGATGAATGCGGCTATCCCGTGATTGTCAAGGCTTCGGCCGGTGGTGGTGGCAAAGGGATGCGGCTTGCTCAAGACCGCGCGGAGTTGGAGTCCGCCTATAACATGGCACGGATGGAGGCGCAAAAAGCCTTTGGCGATGGGTCTGTTTATGTCGAGAAATATGTGCTCAATCCCAAGCATGTGGAAGTGCAGATTATCGCCGACCAGTTTGGGAATGTTGTCGCATTGGGCGAACGTGACTGCTCGCTTCAGCGGCGGCATCAGAAGCTGCTTGAGGAAAGTCCGTGTGTTGTTCTGGACGAGGAAACTCGCCAGAAGATGTACGCGGCCGCGATTAAGGCTGCCAAAGCCGTCAATTATACGAGCGTTGGTACAGTAGAATTCCTCTATAGTTCGCAGACAAAAGAGTTTTATTTCATGGAAATGAATACGCGTATTCAGGTCGAGCATCCCGTCACGGAAGAAGTGACCGGTATTGACTTGATGAGCGAGATGCTGCATGTAGCCAGTGGACTGGCATTGCCGTTCCGTCAGGAAGATATCAAGCAAAGTGGCCATGCGATTGAGTGCCGTATCAATGCGGAAGACCCGGAGCGCGGGTTCTGTCCATCGCCTGGGAAAATCACGACATACTATATGCCCGGCGGCATTGGAGTACGTGTCGATTCGCATTGCTATCAGGGCTATGTGATTCCGCCCTATTATGATTCGATGATTGCCAAGTTGATTATTCATGCTCCAACCCGCAAGGAATGCGTCCGCCGGGCGTTGCGTGCACTGGACGAATTTTACATCGAAGGTATCGCGACAACCTTGCCGTTCTATCGCAATGTATTGATGTCCAAGCCTTTCCTTCGCGGAACATTCGGCACAGGATTCTTGGAAGAGTTTTTAGTGGATTAGCCGGTCATTACTGACAGAAAAGGAGAACTGACATATCTTGCGAAAATCCGCTTTGTTTTATCTTTTGTCTGTGCAGTTTTCCGAATATAAACGATTGTCACTTCAGGCGATTGTGATTATTGCTTTTCTTGTCGCCATCGCAACGTTGACCGTTGGTTTGGGCAAGGGTATTCTTGCCGGTGTCAATAAGGCGCGCGAGCAGTTCCCACCCGGGGTGCTGACCGTCACGCCGAAGGATGTGAGTATTTCGATTCTGAAACTTTCGGTCGGGAAAATCGGAGATGATAACCTTGTGGAAATCAAGGCGTTGGAGGGTGTGAAGCAAGTTCATGCTCAGATGAATATCAAGATTCCACTGAAGGCCGAAGCGGAGTTTATGGGGCAGCAGGCTGTTTCGGATGTCGCGCTGCTCGGGATTGACGAAGAGTTGGTCAAAGGAGATGTGAAATCTCCGCTGAAGTTCACGTATGATGCGAACGATGCGAACACGCCGATACCGGTGGTTTTGCCGATGTTGTTCGCGGATATTTTCAATCTTGCCTATGCGGAGTCGATGGGATTCCCTCGCTTGAACGAGGAGTATGTCCTCGGCAAACACTTCACTTTGTATTGTGGCGATAGCTATGTTTTCGGCACGTCGGGCGAGACGACGGCGACGGCTTTCCGATGCCAGATTGTGGGAATCACGAAGACAGCGAATCTTGTCAATGGCGGTTATATCCCGTTGTCGGCCGCAAAATATCTTAATGAGAAGAATGGCAAGGATAAAGATTTTTACAGCAAAGTTTTTGTCGAGACAACGCCGCAGAATATTTCGGCTGTCGAGAAGAAAATCACGGATATGGGTTTCGCAGTCGAGAGCAACAGCGCCGTCTTGGAGAAAATACGTTTTGCGTCGCAGGTTCTCGTCGGGTTGCTACTGGTTTTCGCGTTGACAGTCATTTGCATTTCGCTCATGAGTTTGTACAATTTGTACAGTAGTCTTTACGAAGCGCGGCGTCAGGAGTTGGGTTTGATGCGTTGCGTTGGCGCGACACGGCACACACTGACCATTTTGTGTTTGTCGGAAACACTGTTGCGAACAGCACTGGCCGGGATTGTTGGTGGGGGCGTCGCGTTCTGGGTTTTGCGTTGGGCTGACCGTAGCCTTCTGGGAATGTTGCCCAAAATTAGTTTTATCCCGGAGTCATTTATCCCGCTGAGTGTGTGGGATGTTTGCTCCATCGTCCTGATTATGATTATGCTTTGCGTTGGTCTGGTCTTCCCGAAAATCTACAGTCTTGGTAGAACCGTCCCCTCGCAACTGATGGACTAATTCCCACTGTTTAGCTGCGATTAAACAGCTTGTCCATGATTCCTTGGGGGGATGTTGACTTGGGTTCTTCGCGTGTCTTCAAGTAGGCCGATTCGGATTGCGCTGCGTATTGGCGCAGGCGTGGGTTGGAAGAACCACCATAATTGAGCGCGACTTCTTTGTCGATCTCTTTGGCTTTCGCGTATTGCCCCTCTTGTTCGTAGGCTCTTGCAATCGAAAACTTGGCGCGGCATTGCACCAATTCATTGTTTGGATACTCGCTCATGATTTGCTGCCATTTGCTGATGGCCGCATGGTAGTTGCCCAATCGAGCATCACAATCCGCGATTGTCAACTTTGATAGCGGTGTGTATTCCTGGTCAGATGGAAAGTTCTTGATGACCGCTTTGTGAACCTGCGCGATTTTGTCCATCTGGATATACTTCTTGTGTTTGTCGGGGTTGACATATCCGAGCGTGATGGATTCATATCGAGTCGCGTACGCAAACTGATCCTTAGCGGTTTGCAAATCCGGGATGACGAGTTCCTTGGCCTCGGGCGCTTTCTCCTTTTTGTTGGTCATGTTGGAGATGGCCGAGCATCCGTCAATGATTGTGAGCGAGAGAGCGAGTAAGATTAGCAGGCAAAAATGTCTCATTTTGAATGAGAGTCCTTTCGATTATTCGAGTTGGTTTTGAAATGGACGCGCAGTTGTCGGCTTTGACACTTCAGAGCCTTTTTGAGCGCTTTGATGTTCTGTGCAATTGTTGCTTTGTCGTTGAACACAGCGGAGCCGGCGACAAGCACATCAGCCCCCGCCTTGACAGGCAGAGCAATGGTTTGCGCGTTGACGCCTCCGTCTACTTCGATGGCAAAATTCAGTTTTTTCTTGGCGCGAATCGCAGCGAGTTCACGTATTTTATCAATGCATGGCTGCAGCATCCCTTGTCCGCCAAATCCCGGTTCAACGGTCATGATGAGAATCATGTCGACTTGTGAGAGGTAGGGCAGTAGGGCGCTAACAGGGGTGTTGGGCTTGATGGAGAGACCGGCTAAAACTCCCGCGCGTTTGATGGCAGATAGTGTTTGCTTGATGGTCGCGCATGCTTCCGTGTGGAAGACGATGCAATTTGCTCCGGCCTTGATAAAGTTGTCCACCCATTTTTCGGGTTCTGTTATCATGATATGAACGTCGTAAAACATCTCGGGCATCGCGTGTTTGAGTGCCTTGATGACCGGAGCTCCGAATGTGAGGTTCGGGACGAAGTGATTGTCCATGACGTCGCAATGGACCCATCTGCACCCGCAACGGCGTAGGTCACGTATCGCTGTTTTGAGAGATGAGAAATCCGCGCTGAGAATCGATGGCGACAGTTCTAACTCTGTCTCGTTGGGCATGGGGCGCGCAAAGTCATAAGGTTCGGTCATTGATTTGTTTGATTGCGAGATCTTCATTTCTTCTTCGCCGTGTTGCCTTGCAAGAATTTCTGTGCACGCTCTCTATAGTCTTTCGCTCTTTCAGGTTGATTGGTTTCATCCGCGAGACTGGCGCCTAAGGTATATGCATCCTTTGTCACTTCCAAATTCAGTGACTTGTCAAGGAGCTTTGTCGCTTCGACAAAAATCGTTTTCGCTTCGTTATTCTTGCCATCCTTCTTAAGCTGTTTTCCCTTGTGGTACATAGCGTTTGCCAGATAGAGACAGCTTTGTGGGTTGTCTTGGTTGCAATCCAGAGCCTTTTTGTAATACATGATTGCATTGTCGATATTGTTGTCGGTATTGGTGCTGAGGGTTATTGTTCCAATGCCGATATAGGCTTTCACGTAATACGGATTTGCCTTCGGATCCTTCTCCGGTTGTTTGACATCTTTCAACTCCGAGCCAAGCTTCCGGAGCATATCGTCGTAGCGTTTGTCCTTGAGCAGTTGCTCGAGATTGGAGATTGCCTGTGGCGACAGCGTCGGTTGAGTGGGCTTCGTGTTGAATTTGACGTAGCAGGTTGCAATGCAAGTGATGAAGAACAGAAACATACACGCCCAGCATATGAGGCGGAATGGCGTAATTTGAAATATGTTGAGGATTCGGTTCAATTTTGCTCCAAAAGAATCTACGCGTGGTGTCAATGCCGGAGCTTTACGTCCGGATTTGCTTTTGCGCGGTTGTGTGGTGTTTGCTGTGTTGTCGTTGTCTAAATTGTTGTCATCATATGAGACTTGCCCGGTTGGTTCGTTAATCCACATCGGCATGGGAACTCCGTTCCCCTCGTCGCCTGTTGTGTTGTCCACGATGTGCGGGTATTCTTGTTGAGCTTTTCGTCTGCGTGACGCGGGCTGTTGCTCCACGGGTTCTGCGTATGCGTCGTAAACAGGTTGTTGTGGCATCGGCTGTTGTTCGGACTTGTTTTTTCTGGCAGATTTATTCTGCAATGGGTCAACACCGCCTTCCCATGGCGCAAGCTGATCCACTGGTCTCTCAACGGGCTGATTTGATTTTGTAGCGACATAAGTCCCGAGGCCATAACGGTCTGTTGAACCAAAGACTTCGGAGTCTTCGTCTTGTCGTAGTATTCTGTTGCGTTGGCGGTTGCCTGCCAACTTAATCATCGCGAGAAGACGAAGCGTTGCTTCATTTTCGGGATCCATCGTCAATGCACGTTGAGCGATGGCTTTTGCTGCCGCAAAATCCCCATCTTTATAAGCCAAGTTGGCAGAATTCAGTAAGTTGTTAACTTCTTTATCCGGTGCATTATCCATTGTAAAACGAAGTTCTTCCTAACCTAATCATTACATCAAGACCTGCATAATTGTCATAGCGACTGACTTTTTCTGAGACGTGTCACGCGAATGACGCCTTTGCTCTGAGACAGTTTTTTGCAGACTCTGCTCAATTGACTGGAGCCAGATATTTCGAGGGTAAACAAGCCATGGAAAACATTGTCGCGCGATTCCGAATTGACTCCGGAAATCGAGATGTTTTCACTGGCGATAACGCCTGCCAAGTCGCTGAGTAATCCTTTGCGATCGTTACATTCTAGCCGCACTTGAACGCTTCTGGTCGTTGGATTCATGAGATCCCATGACGCGACAAGCACGCGTCCGGAAGGGCTGCGACCCTTGAGCTTCGTGATGTTTTTGCAGGACGTTGTGTGGATGGTCACGCCTTTGCCGACTGTCACATATCCGACAATATCCTCGCCCGGGAGCGGGTTGCAGCATTTCGCGAAACGAATCTCCGCGTTTGAGATGCCGCCGACGATGACTCCTTTTGCGGACTGAATGCTTTTGTTGGGAACCTTTGGCGTTTTTGCTTGTTTCGCCTGCAAGTCTTCTGCCCAGCATCTCGAGATAATCTGCGCTGTTGTCAGCGTCCCGAGGCCAATCTCCGCAATGGCGTTTTCGAATTTGGTGACACGGAGAATTTTGATATGTGGGGTGATGTGGCTCTCGATGGAGGCCCAATCCGTATTCAACCCTTTGACCCTTAGCGTTCGGGCAAGCATTTCCTTGCCTCGCTTGAAGTTGATTTCATATTCGCAAGTGCGGAGATAGTGACGAATCCTCGACCACGCTCGAGCGGTTTTGGCGATTTGTAGCCAATCTCGCACGGGATGAGTGTGTGGCGAAGTGATGATTTCAACTCGGTCGCCATTCTGCAATTTCTGTTTCAGCGTGGCAATTTTGTCGTTGACCTTTGCGCCTTGGCAGTGGTCGCCAACCTTGGAGTGAACGTAATAGGCAAAGTCAAGCGGCGTCGCGTTGACCGGCATATCGATGACGTCTCCCTGCGGAGTGAAGACAAAGACGCGGTCTTGGAAGACGTCCTTCGTGAAGGCGTCCATAAAGTTGTTCGGGTCTCCGGCATCGAGCAGTGTATCGACGGTTCGGCGTATGCGAGCGATGCGGTCGATG
Organism: Candidatus Sumerlaeota bacterium; assembly: GCA_012513815.1. Classification (GTDB taxonomy): domain Bacteria; phylum Sumerlaeota; class Sumerlaeia; order Sumerlaeales; family Sumerlaeaceae; genus JAAZBM01. The sequence continues at coordinate 64,310 of JAAZBM010000013.1, forward strand.
ATGTTTTCGTCCGAGTGTCCGCCTTCCTTGTAGCTCCAGTGAGCCGCCATGCCTTCTTCGGCGTTGATGTTCATTTGGACTGTTCGTATCTGGACTTCGAGGCGCGAACCGAGTGGGCCGATGACTGTTGTGTGCAGTGACTGGTAACCGTTTTCTTTGGGGACAGAGATGTAGTCGTCAAACATGCCATGGACGGGATGCCAGATTTGATGGGCAATTCCCAAGACGTCGTAGCAGTGCTTGAGTTCGGTGCAAATAACGCGGACGCCAATGATATCGCAAATCTCGTCAAAGTCAAGATTCCGCTTTTGCATTTTGCGATAGATGGAATAGATGTGCTTTGTTCTGCCGAGTACTTCGGCTTTGATGCCGGCCTGCTGCATCTCATGCTCCAGTTGTTCGCGTGCCATGGTCACGACCTTTTCGTCGCGATCATGAGTCGCGCTGATGCGCGAGGCAATGTCGTGGTACTCGAGGGCGTGAACCCAGCGCATGGCCAGATCTTCGAGCTGACATCTCATACGCGTCATTCCCAGACGATTGGCGAGTGGGGCATAGACGCTGAGAGTGTCCTGGCTGATACGAGTGCGTTTCTCGGCGCGCAAATACTCCATCGTTTGCATATTGTGTAGGCGATCTGCCAACTTGATGAAAATCACACGCAAATCTTTGCCCATGGCCAAAATCATTTTGCGTAGATTCTCAGATTTTTCTTCGTGCTTCGAGTAGAAATGCAAATTTGAGATTTTCGTTACGCCTTCGATAAGCATAAGAACAGTCTCGCCAAAGGTATCCTGCAAGACTTGGGGCGAGAGGTTGCAGTCTTCGATTGTGTCATGGAGCAGCGCGGCAATGATGCCATCGGTATCGGGGCAGAAGTCCGCGAGAATTTGCGCCGTGCGTACCGGGTGAACGAAGTATGGGTCGCCACTTGCTCGGAGTTGTCCTTTGTGTGTCTCGCGTGTTAAGTCAATGGCATGAGAAATCTTCTCTTTGTCGGCGATGGACACTTTGTCGAATGATGCTCCGAGAATGTATTTAAGCAGTTCGGGTGTGTTATCAAGGATTTGTATCAGTTGGTCAGACAAGGCAAAATTCCTATATTGATGAGTCTTTTTCAACCGGCTCCGTATCCGGTCGAACACTTTCGATTGTGCGTTTGACTTTCATTGGATCGTCCAGATGGTCAAGAACCAACACACTCTCACCGCGTCCTGTGATGCGTACTGTTCCGAAATTCAAAATGCGTCCCCATATGCCTTGTGTTATCTCAACCGTTTCGATTGACGATAACTTCATTTCATCCGTTTCGCGTCCGATGATTCCCCACTTGCTGATGACTCGCTTGTTGGTCACGCCACGCTCAATGCCGCGAAATTTCAGAATCCAATAAATGAAGATGGGAATGCCAATGATTAAGACGGAGATAAGGGCGCCCCAGAAAATGATGTTTGCCCAAAATAGCCAGTGAATCTTGAAAACATCAACGACGTTCTCGTCCTTAGAGAGAGATTCTTCAATGTAAGACATACGCCAAAACTCCTTTATTTTTGCTCAATATATTTATACATTATGAAAGACAAAACGCCACGAAAAACCATAGTATTTCGGTGGGCTATTTCTTCGTCCAATCCTTGGGATAATTGGTTTTCAGCTGAACCCGACCTTTGTAGACATTCACCTTTCCGCAAATCTGCCAAGTTTCATCCTTTACGGGCTTTTTCTCGGGGAGGTCGACGCCTTCCTCTTTCCAGAAAACGGCATCAAGGGCCATGCCCGAACCATCGTTGACATTGATTGTCCAAGGGGCACGTTCGGAGAACGCGGCACGGACGCCGCCAATTTTTCCTTCGATGATGACATCTTGTCCGACAAGGCCTGCTGTAATGGTGCTGATTTTGGTGAGCTGTGCCGAGGTGGTTGAGGTAGAAGGCTTGTCGGTTGCTTTGGGAGTGTCCGGGATGCCAATCGCATTGCCAATCTTGAGCCATTTGCCTTCGCGAATTTGAACTTCGGCTTTGCCGCGGAAAGTCTTGATGAGACCCGTGACTTCGACCTTGACACCGTTCTTCATTTTGTCCACGCCATACACTTTCATCAACGTGTCCGACCAGATGCATACGCGTACTTTGCCTGTCTCGTCGCATAGCATAAAGGAGTTTGGCGCAGCGTCCTTGGTGGAGGGCAACCAGTTTTCGACAGTGCCTACAAGCGTCGCTTGCTTATCGGCGTTTTGAGTAGTTACATCCTTTGCTTTCTTGATTAGAGATGTTGTGTCCTGCGCGCCGACGCCGAGATTAAAAAGTAAAATACATAAGCAAATCACAGTGAAGCGTGTAATATTTATCATAATCTATCTCCAACAAGAGGTTTGATGATACTACTATATCAAAATGTGCGTAAAAAAGCAAGAACTTTTGCTGCGAACTGTTACTTGAGGATAGAGCTATACAACACTACTTTGGGAGTTCTGGCTTATGAACGTTTTTAAGATGATATTTGCCGTGTTATTGTTTGTGTTTGTTTCCTGCCAACATAACAATTGCGTCGCTGATCCTATCTCGCCTACGCCAATGATAAATCGCATTCGTTTGCAGGATGTTTCCATCAACCCACTGATTTCGCAGTTCATCGCGCAGTCCATCGAGGAGAGCGAGAAAGATGGCGTTCCGCTGTTGATTGAACTGGATACGCCGGGTGGTTTATTGCGTTCGACGCGTGATATTGTCAAATCGATTTTGGCAAGTCGTGTTCCGATTATTGTTTATATCGCGCCCAATGGCGCACGCGCTGCAAGTGCCGGTGTGTTCATCACGCTTTCGGCTCATGTTGCGGCAATGGCGCCCGCAAGTAATATAGGGGCCGCGCATCCGGTGGACGTTAAGGGCAGTTGGCCTGAGGTGCCTAAGGATTTCGAGGAACGTGTGTCTACGCAAACAGTCGACTTGTTAAGGATGAAGAACGCTGTGAAAGATGTGATGAGCGAAAAGATTATGAATGACACGCTGGCATGGGTCAAGGGCATCGCGGAATTGCGAGGACGCAATGCTGACTGGGCACGAACAGCGGTCGAGAAGAGCGAGTCTTTGGTCGCGGCAAATGCTTTGAAACTTAATGTGATTGATTTTGTTTCGTCGTCGACGGGCGATTTGCTCGGGCAAATCGAAGGTCGCACAATCGTGATGAATACGGGAACGACGACTGTCTTGCACACGAAGGGCGCGGTGATTCGCGACCTTGAAATGAGCCGAACTCAGAACTGGCTCAATATGGTTGTCGACCCAAGTATGGCGTATATTCTTTTTCTGTTCGGCATCGGAATGCTCATGTATGAGGTGACGCATTTCGGGATGCTTATTCCGGGAATCATCGGCATGATTTGCCTGTTGATGTCTGCGTTTGCTTTTCAGATTTTGCCCATCAATTACGCGTCGCTAGCGCTCCTGTTGTTGGGTATAGGGCTTATCATTGCCGAGATTAAGTTTACGAGCTACGGCCTGTTGACTGTCCTCGGGGCAGTTTGTCTGTGGTTTGGTGCCTCCGGGCTTGTGGACACGGCGCCCGGTTTTCCGGGCATCGCAAAGGGGCTTATCGCTACCGTGACTTTTTCGATTGTCGCCGTGATGCTTCTGTTGGTGTATTTGCTGATTCGGGCGTTTAGACGTCGGGTATTCATCGGTCAGGAAGCGATGGAGGGAAAGAGTGTGAAAGTCATGGAACCGCTCGAACCGAGTGGGAGAGTCGAATGGGATGGAACTTATTGGAATGCCATGTGTGAGGACGGCCCTGCCGCTGTTGGTGATGTCGTTTATATTGCACGAGTTGATGGCTTGTTGTTGTATGTAACGAAAACCAAACCGGAGGAGAGTAAAACGAAATGACAGAGTTCGTTCGCATGAGATTATTGTTGGGAATATGTCTCGCGTTGGGTTTGCTGTGCGCACAGGGTAGCATCAGCGCTCAGCCTTCGTCGGGATTACCGGGTGTAGTCAAGGCTATCTGGATTGACAGCGAGGCCGACATTTTGAGCCTCGATACGGTGGCTGAAGTCGAGGCGCTTGTCGATAAAATCGCGGAAACCGGCTTTAATACAGTGATACTTGACACTAAGAACATGATGGGGAATCTGTTTTACAAAAGCAAGATTACTCCGCTTCCGACTGTGTGGAAAGGCAAGCCCTATCCGCAGGATTTTGATTTGTTGGAAACCGTCGTTACTGCCGCGCAAAAGCATCATATGCCTGTGTTTGCTGGGTTGAATCTTTTTAGCGAAGGATCGGGGCCGGTGCATCACGAAGGCCGCGTTGGGCTGGCTTATGACAATCCCGATTGGCAGGCCGTTGGCTATGAGACGGTGTGTTCGATGAAAGATTCCGCAGGGCATTCGTATGCGCTTGGGGCAATCAACGAACGCGCGGCCAAAGGTATCAGTGTGTTTAATGGAGCAGATGGGCGGCGGAGTGTAATTCCCGGTAAGGGTGTCGCGGCTGTGAATGATGGCGTGAGCGGAAAGAGCGCTGGGCGCTGGGTGTCGGCGGAAACAACGGGCGCTGTCGAGTTGATTTTTGAGTGGAATGCTCCGGTCAAAATCAATATCGCAAAGATTCTGTTTGTGCGTGGTTATCCGGTGCGCAATATCGAGTTGTTGAATGGGAATTCTGCTCGCATGGCTTCGTGCAAGGACAATGCGTGTTTGTCGCTGTCTTGGGATGTGTTGGAGAATAATCTTGACGAGACGACGCAAGTCATCGTGCGGATGAGCAATAACAGTTCTGCGCCAACGCCGGTGCGTGTCGACGAAATTCAGCTTTACGAAGCGACAGGTAAAAATGTGGCGCTTGACGCGCGCGTCAAGTCTACGGCAAATGTCACGGGTCGGGGGACCGGTCTGTTTGTTGCCTATGACGCGAACGGTAAACGCACTGATGTGACTAAGGAAAATAGTGTTGCGCCCGCAGGGATGCCCATTCCGACTAACGGTTTTATCGCTGTGGGCGAAGATAAGGCTGCTATCGATATTCTGTCGGCGCTGAACGCGGACGAGGTGATGGCGCTGACAACAGCAACGGTGATGTTGCCCGAGGGGAAGTGGACGAATAATCTTTTGACGTATGTCAATCCGGCTAATCCCGAGGTGCAACAACGACAGCTTGATATCATCGATGAAGCACTCTCGAATTATGATATCGCCGGCGTTATCCTTGACCGTGGGCGGTACGATAATTTCAAAGTCGACTTTAGTGATTTGTCGCGCAGACGTTTTGAGAAGGATATGAATGTGCAGGTCAAGAACTGGCCCGCAGATATTTACGTTCCGGCGGATGCGCTTGCGAATACGGAAATCCAGCAAGGGCCGCTGTATAAGAAGTGGATTGCGTGGCGGGCAAGTGTGATTTGCGATTTTATGAAGAAGGCAAAGAAACAGATTTCGCAAAAGCATCACAGCAAACTGTTTGGTGATTATGTCGGCGGTTGGTATGGGGAATACTGGGCCAGTGGCGTGAACTGGGGAACGGATGGCTATGACGCGACGAAGGATTATGAATGGGCAACGCCGGAGTGGAACAAACAAGGGTATGCGCAAATACTGGACTTTTTGATTCCGGGCGTTTATTACTCGCAGGTACTGAAAACCGATGGCGAGCGGGATAAACCGGATGATACGATTGAAGGCGGCATTGAGTTGGTGAACAAGGTGACCAATTTCAGTACGCGTGTTATTCCCGGTTTGTATGTGCCAAATCTGACTTCTGATCAGGATTGGGAGCGGGCTGTGCGGCTGTGCATCGAGAAAACAAGTGGCGTGATGATTTTCTCGCAAACGTCGCTTGACGCGACCGCACGCTGGGAAGCGACACATCGCGGTTTAGAAGCTGTTCCGATTTTGCTGGAGTAGGCGGATGAACGACAAGATGACACGCCCCACAACAATCAGTGTCATGCAGCTTTCTGCGGTCGATTTTACGATACGGCAGTTTTTGCTTCCGTTGATGCATTCCTTAAGGGATGCCGGATACGATGTGTCCTTCGCGTGCTCGCCGTCAGACGATTGCGCGAAAATCGAGGCGCAGGGATTTCGTTATGTGCCGAACTATATTAGTCGCGCCTTTCGGTTGGGTAAGCATCTCAAAAGTTTTGTCGCAACATATCGGATGCTTCGGCGTGAACATGTGCAGATTCTGCATGTCCACACACCCATCGCGGCTCTCTTGTCGCGTCCAATGGCGAAGTTGGCACATATCCCCGTTGTGTTTTATACGGTTCATGGCTTTTATTTCCACGAAAATATGCCTTGGTATAAGCGTTTGCCACATATCATGATTGAGTGGTTTGGGGCGCGTTTTACGGACTATATATTCATGGTCAGCGCGGAGGATAAGGAGACTGCTACGCGGTTGGGAATCATGCGGCCGGAGAAGATGTTGACGATTCGCAATGGTGTCGATATGAACCACTACGACCCGGCGCGTTTTAGCGCTGATGATCGGCGCTTGTTGCGCGAACGTTTGGGAATTGCGCCGGCAGTGCCTGTAATTGGCATTGTCGGGCGTCTTGTGCGTGAGAAAGGCTATTATGAGTTTTTCCATGCGGCCGCGGCTATTCGTGAGAAATATCCGGAAGCTCGATTCCTTATCGTGGGGGATGTTTTGCCCAGTGATTATGACGCACAGAAACAGGCGATGATTGATTGCACTAAGGAAATCGGTATTGACGCCTCGCTATGTTGGGCAGGGCTTGTCCCGGACACGGCGCCTTATCTATCGATTATGGATGTATTTTGTCTTCCGTCTTATCGTGAAGGGATGCCTGTCTCGATGCTCGAAGCAATGGCGATGGAGCTGCCGCAAGTGGCGACAAACATTCGCGGTTGCCGCGAGGAAGTCGTGGACGGAGAGACAGGATACTTAATTCCGGTGCATGATAAGGATGCGTTGGCATCGGCTGTGATGCGGCTACTCGATGATAAAGACAGGGCTGTCGCGATGGGCAGTGCCTCGCGGCAGCGCGTCAGAGAGATGTTTGATTTGGAAAAGATTTTGCAAATGCAGTTGGATGTTTATCAACGATTTTCGGAGAAATTGCAGTGAAAGAAATCGAGAAAGATTTAGGATTTTGTTATAAACATCCCGATATTCCAGCTTCTGCGGAATGCCGCGAATGTGGTGCCCCCATCTGTAAGAGCTGCACAATTCACGGCCCTGAGGGTAAAGGCGATTTCTGTTCCACGACATGCCGTGATAGTTTTTACGAGTATCAGCAATGGCTGAGCGAGAACGCGCCCAACCCCTTCGAACACAGGTTCAGTTTGTGGGCATGGATTAAGCACTTGTCCACGCTTTTTATTTTGCTTGCTATCATCTGGGGAGCATTGTATGTCATGACCGGCGAACTCACGCCCACAGCGCAATTTCGCTCAATTTTTGACCTCATTAGGGCGCTGTTCTAATCGTCGTGCGTGGATGCCATCTCTAGCGCTACGCGTTCCATGTAGACATCTTTTGTCAACTCTTTGTCCACAATGTGGCACAATGCTTTGAGTGGATTAACGTATTCGTTTGTCGCAAGACTGACGGTTATGTTGACGGTTTGGCTGTCGGGTTGATGTAGCGCAATGATGCTTTGCTTTAGGTCGCGCTGTTTGTTGCCTTTTTTGCCTTCAATCGTTATTGGATACTCCGAGGCCGAAAGAAACTCCGCGATTTTCGCGGTAAAGTCGCAGGGTGTATCGAGCTTCGCCACATAGGACGCACTCTTGAGCTGCGTCTCGATAGATGGCGAATTCAGTGGAATCTCTTTGGCGTCGAGCCATTGCAACCCCTGAAGCGAAACTTGTCCGAGAAGTTCTAACAACTCATTGGGGGTGTATGTGTGCGCGAGGAAGACATCCAGAATCTCTGCTTTGCTACCGAAACCAAGTGGTAGCGGTGACGAGAATTGCATCTTGGGGTGTGGGGTGAAGCCTTGTGTGTAGCCAACCTGTATGCCGCACTGACGAAAAATGAGCTGAATGCAGCGGGCAATATCCAGATGCGAGACAAAGCGCAGTGTGTTGATTTTGGTGAACAGTAGACGCATCCGTTGAACTGCCACCGGTAATTCTCGCTGTGTCCGGCTGTTGGGCGGCGCTTCGATAACGGGATCTGTATCCGCCGAGAGAATGTTGCCCGGTTTGGGGGCACAAGCGTCACAACCGTTGCATATTTCGCCGTTGCAATCAGGAGTGATGACGCCCTTTTCGGCCTGTTTCATTTCTCGTAACAGGTACTTCTTTCCGGGGCCGGCATCCAGATGATCCCATGGCAAAACCTCGTCGAAGTCACGGGAACGATTCGCATAAAAAGCTGGCTCAATGCCACACTCCTCAAAGGCTGCGTCCCATGCCGACATGTCGAGATGGTCACGCCATGAATCAAACTTGCATCCTTTTTGCCAAGCTTTCTCCAACACGCGGCCGACTGTTCTGTCGCCACGAGCGAGGACAGCTTCCAGTTTGCATTCTTCTAGATTATGAGGTTTGAGACGCGAGAAACGCCTGTCCATTTGCGATTTGACGATGTTGAGGCGGCGATTCAATTCCGCAAGGTCGGGGATGGCATGCCATTGGAACGGCGTTTGCGCTTTGGGGACGAATGGCGATAAGGACAGATTGAGCTGAAAACTCTTGCCATAATGGCTCCGTCCCATTTTGATGATTTTGTTCGTGATGTCAACAATGCCTTGCAAGTCATCGTCTGTTTCAGTCGGTAGACCAAACATAAAGTACAACTTCAAGGTTCGCCATCCGCGAGACAGAACCGTCTCGACGGTCTGAAGAAACTTTTCTTCGTTGACTTTTTTGTTGATAACATGGCGCAGTCTGTCCGTGCCTGCCTCGGGAGCAAAGGTAAAACCCGATTTGCGGACATGGCCGATTTCATCGGCAAGGTCAACGTCGAACGCATTGATGCGCAAACTCGGCAGACTGATTGAAATGGCGTCCTTGGATAATTCCGAGCAGAGCTGTCTTGTCAGTGGCAGAATCTGCGTGTAGTCCGCGCTTGACAATGATAGTAGCGAGACTTCCTCACATCCGGTGTTGCGCAGTCCATCACGAATCATTTGTTTGATGTTCTCGGGCGACCGTTCGCGAACAGGACGCGTCACCATTCCGGCTTGACAGAAGCGGCATCCGCCCGAGCATCCGCGGCGAATCTCGATGGCAAGGCGGTCGTGAATGATGCGTGTCAGCGAGAGCAGCGGGCGAATGGGAAGGGAGTCGTTACGCAAGTCCCACACATTGCGATGAATGACGGCTGGCGCGTTCGGATTGATAGGTGTGACGCTCTGTACTGTTTTGTTGTCGTTGTAGAGGACTTGATAGAACGCGGGAACATACACACCGGTGTTGCGTGCCCAATGTTCTAAGATTTGTGTTCGTGTCGCGTGGGCATCGCGCAGTTCGGCATACTGACGCATCAGTTCAGGAAGTATGGCTTCGCCATCGCCTAAAAAAAACGCGTCGATGAACTCTGCCAGTGGTTCGGGATTGTAGGCGCCATGGCCTCCCGCTATGACAATAGGATCGTCCTGAGTTCTGTCCGATGCATGTAGTGGAATGGAAGACAAGTCAAGCATGTTGAGGATATTTGTGTAAGTGGTTTCGTGCTGCAACGTAAACCCAATAATATCCGCGCAACGCAGTGATTCTTTGGATTCGAGTAGATAGAGCGGCGTGCCTGTTGTTCTCAGTAGCTTCTCGAAATCATCCCATGGGGCATAAGTTCGCTCTGCCTGTAGGTCAGGGAACTGATTGATGACTTCATAGAGAATTTTGAATCCATGATATGACATCCCAATATCGTAAATGTCGGGAAACGCCAACCCAATCCGGCAGCGCACCTGTGCGGGATTTTTGTAGGTGATGTTGAACTCGCCCCCAATGTAGCGCCCGGGGTGCTCTATGCCAAACAGAGCCTGCTCAAACTCTTTGCCAAATGTCTGCGCAATCGACGGCAATGGAAAATTCATGGTCATTAAATTCTACGCTTTGGACAGTTCCACTGCTTTTTTCGCGCCATCGCTCATGCTTGCCGCAAGGTTGAATTTCGGATGTTGCGCCAGAAGTTTGCGAGCTTCCGTCTCGTTTGTTCCAGCCAGTCGCACCACAATTGGCAATGACCATTCGGGATGTAGTTTGAGTGCGTCGAGCAGCCCCTGCGCAACCATATCGCAACGAACGATGCCACCAAAAATGTTGATAAAAACTGATTTGACGCCCGGGGTTCGCGAGATGATGTCAAGCGCGGCGGAGACTTGTTCGACTTTGGCGCCACCCCCGATGTCTAAGAAATTGGCAGGCGACGCACCCGACATCAACAGCGCATCCATTGTTGCCATCGCAAGCCCGGCACCATTGACCATACAACCAATCGTTCCGTCGAGCCGCACAAAATTCAATTTTGCCTGTGCCGCTTCCTTGTCCATCGGATCTTCTTCGGGGGACATGTAGGCGAATTCCGCTGCAATATCTTTGCCTGACGTGGCGTTATCGTCCGTGACGAGCTTCGCGTCAGCCGCGATAATCTGACCCTGTATTGTAATGACAAGTGGATTGATTTCAACGAGAGAGCAGTTCTTCGCGTGGAAAAGAAGCGCCAGTTTACGGCAAACGTTGGCGAAAGAATCTTTGCATTCTTGGGGGATTTGCGCGAAAGCAATCAGCTCGCGCAGTTGCCAGTTGCGTAGGCAACTTGCTTCCGTCAGCGGCATTTTCATGATGCGCTCGGGTGTGTTGCTCGCAACCGTTTCGATGTCCATGCCGCCGTCGCAACTGAGCATGATGATTGGTTTGCGCTGCTTGCGGTCAAGCGCGATGCTGATATAGATTTCTCGATCGATTTGCAAAAGCTCTTCGAACAACAAACCCATGACTTTCTCTTTCTTGATTGTCATGGCGAGGATTGTGTCGCACGTAGCCTTGAGGTCGGATTCATTCCGCACGAGCTTGACGCCGCCCGCCTTGCCGCGGCCTCCGGTCAGGACTTGCGCTTTGACGATGATGCCCGGTTGTGTGCCGTCCTTCGTCAGGTCTGACCACATCTCGTGTAAATCCATTTCTTGCGAATAGACGCGACTGCGTGGAATCGTGATGCCTTGTTGTGCCAAAAGCTGTTTGGCGATGTATTCGGGAAATCTCATCTTTTTTTCTCCATGTGTTAACATTACAAGGCGGAGCGGAAACTAATAGTTAGTGATATAATTCATGAATTCAGATTTATAAATGTAACTTCATAAAAGATACGGAATCTTGTTACAGTTGAAAGGATCGTTCAGCATTATGTGCTCAACAAATTATGTGCCAAAGTCTACCGATGACAACCCAACTTATGTTTTGTTAGTGGATGACAATCGCCTCTATCGGGAGGCCTTTCGACGGCAATTAGTGCTGAACAACTATGTCGTTGCCGAGGCTGAAGACTCCGCAAGCGCACTGGAACGCATCGCGAGCGATTTGCCTGATGTCGTGATTACCGACTTGCAAATGCGTACCGAGCATGAAGGACTCGAACTGATTGACACGTTGCGTGACGCATGGCCGTTGCTGCCTGTTATCATGATTAGCGCCATTGGGACGCTCGAGGATGGTGCGTCCGCGGTCAATCAGGGCGCGATGGCTGTAATCAGTAAAGCCAAGATTGAAGAAAATATGTGTACACTTTTTGAGGCTCTGGATAAGGCTTGCACCGCACAGCGCGAGAATCGGTCGTTGCTTGAACATATCGAGCAGATTCGCCGTCAGATTGATGCTATTCAGGAAGCGGAGGAGGAGGGCAAAACACCCGAGAATCCACTCAGTGAAGAGACGGCGACGGAGCTTGCGGATTTGTCCGCAAAGACGGATTTGCATCCGTATTTGCGGCAGGAAGCGATGAACCAGTATTTGCGGGCAAATGAACTGATTTTCAAGGAACAGTCTTCGCAGCTCGCCACACGCCAACAGGCGCTGCATCTGCCCGGGCTAGAGTCGCCCACGGAGCATGCCAAGAAAATGCAGGAACAGGTGCCGGCATGGAATCGATGTTCGCAGGAAACTCGCGACAGTCTGATGATTGCGGAATTCCTGTTTCAATGCGCCTCGCACTCGGAGCTGCCTCTTGACTTCTCACGCAACATCGGGTTCTCGTACTGTTTCGCCGTCGAAAATGAAGCCAAAGAACGCACTCAACGCAAGGTTAAACGGTTTCTGGCTGACCAGATGAATATTCAGCGTATCCGCGATATGCTGGAGCCGAATGCGCGTGGAATCTCGGTTTATTATCACCAGTACATTTTGCGTATGTTGCAGGAGCATCCGATGGATATTACCGTTGACAATGTGCGCATAACGTTGTCGCGTCTACTCGAGCACCAGTCCCACTTTAAACCCGATGGACTCAAGGCTCTGGGTATTTTGATTTTGCTTTTCGGCCGCACCTACGAATGGTCCAAGGCCGGCAAAGTTCGCAAGATAAATAATCCGTTGGGATTGAAGGGTTTGGAGACTGACGCACAGGTCATCGATTTGGCCAACAAACTGATTGAATTGCAACATCAGCGTAATCCCTATGTTCATCCCGAAATCAGTGAATTGGAACAACTGGGACATCTGCGCACTACGGCGTTTGAGTGCATCGATATTTTGACACAATTGGTTTAGCATTGCCCAATCCCTAAGTTGTCGCTGTGTCCCGCGAGACAGAAAGGAAAACTATTGATAATGCCAGAGAAGAATCAGGAAAGCCGCCTCATTGCTAAGCTTAAGCAGATGAGCAGCAATGATGTGGAGTTTTTTCTTGCCTCTATGCTCCAGGAAAAGAATCTTCTTCAATTTGTACTCAATTCGCTTCACGAGGGCCTCGTTGTTCTTTCGCCGTCGCTCGAAGTTATTTTCATTAACGATGCCGCAAAAGAATTGCTGAATCTTTCGCTAAAGAATCAGCGCTCAATCGTCGGGCGATATTTGCATGATGTAGTCAAGAGCAAGGAGCTTGCCAAGGTCCTTGACAAAACCGTGCTGGAGGGCAAAGGACTGAGTAATGTCGAGTTCCAGTTCTTTGGCAAGGCGGTCGGGAATATTGTGATTAACAGCTTCCGCACACGGGCCGCAGGCGATACGGGGGACTCGTATGTCGTACTGACTTTTCGTGATAATCAACAGGAAAAACAGCTTGAGCAGGAGCGCCATCTCAATGCGCAGAGCAAGACGATGAATGTGTTGTCAATGGGTCTTGCGCACGAAATCAAAAACCCTCTCAATGCGATGAAGTTGCACGCTCAGGTTTTGCAGCGCGAGATTCAACAGAAAAAAGTTGCCGACCTTAGCCCGGAAAAGTTGTCAGCAATCGCGTCTGTTATCAATGACGAAATTGATCGGCTCAACAGGGTTGTTACTGAGTTTGGTAGCGCCGTGCGTCCGACGTCTCCGATGATGGAACTCGTGCAGGTCAGCGAGTTGGCCGAGAAGGCTTTCGACCTGATGCAGCCTGAAGCACAGCGTCGCGGGATTACTTTGCGTCACAATCTGGATTATGACATTCCGCTTGTTAATGTCGATCCAAGTCAGATTTCGATGGTCATCGTTAATCTGCTCAAGAACGCTTTTGATGCGTTCGAGGACGGTTTTTGCGGCGCGAATAAAACAGAGAAAATCGTGACGGTATCGACCTCGTGTGAGAATGATGAGTTTACGATTGAAGTCAAAGATAACGGTTGCGGAATGGGTCACGACATGATTCAACGGGTATTTGAGCCGTTCTATACGACCAAAGCAACCGGAACAGGACTGGGATTGTCGATTGTCGCGCGTATTGTTCGCGAACACGGTGGAGTGATTTCTGTGCAGAGCGTAAAGGACACCGGAACCGCATTCAAGCTGTGTTTTCCGCTTGTTTCGAGCCGTGTGAGACTGATTGGCGAACAGATTCTGAATGAGTCTTCCGACGAAAAAAACAAAAAAGATAAAAAAAGTGATTTTTTTTGAATGAGTTTCTTGTAGGGACGTATATGTTACTTCGCCGATTGAAGTATCAGTCGGTATTTGGTTCTTTGAAATCTGAATGGAAGAGGCAAC